>JBGUJU010000206.1:0-9250 GCA_045114065.1 Sodaliphilus sp. | reverse complement strand
GCGACACAGTAATATAACCGTGCTATCGCACGGGAAATTAAACAAATTAATTATAAAATAGTTATTAATATTAATAAGATTTTAATTCAAAAATTTGCTTAATTTCCCGCCCGTAGGGCGGTTATAATTCTAGCAATTGAATTATGACACAGCCTCTTACCGCGTCGCAATGATGACATAGCCCCAACCATGAGCCGTATCCATAACATTTCCCCTGAGATGCAAAGATCTGCGCCTCAGGGGAAACATTCATTCAGTAAATACGTTACTACTGTCTTTCTACAAATGTCTTGAGTTCATAGAGTGCCGGTGTCGCACGGCCCGTTTCATGACTCCACAAGCCAGCATTGTACCAAGCGTCGTTGACGTGCAACTGGCTCCAATGACTGCCGCCCAGACCGTACTCGTTAGCCTCGGGGAACCACCAGAACAAGCCCTTGACGCGCAGGTAAGGTGAGAGCAACGCAATCAGGTCGGCAGTGAATTTGCGTTGTCCCTCAAGGGTAATGGGCCAAGTGCTCGAGGGGTCATAGTCACCCGAGATAGCATACTTGTAGCAATAGCCAGTCTCAACAATCATGATATCCTTGTCCTGATAGGAATTGGACAAATTGTTGATGGCATTACGCAGATTGGACAACAACCCATGATAGTAGGGATAATAGCTCAAGCCGATGATGTCATAATCCACTTGTTTATTCCGCATCTGGTTGTAGAAATTGAGCAGAATAGATGGTTTGGCGACCCGCTCGGTGTGCAGGATGATTTTAGCATTGGGGCATTCCTCACGGCAGGCACGTCCTGCAGCCTTGAGCAAATTGGTGAATCGCTCCCAATTGGTCTCGTCACCGCTATAGCACTTCTTGAGTTGGCTGGCTGACGTACCCACTGGGCCCCACAGCATACCGTAACTGATTTCGTTGCCTGTCTGGATGTAATCAGGTGTTGCTCCAGCGGCATTGAGTGCCCGCAGGCAGTCGCGCGTGTATTCATACACACGCTGCGTCAATGCATCGTCATCCAAACCAGCCCATTCGGCAGGTGTATACTGCTTGACCGGATCGGCCCAGCTGTCGCTGTAGTGGAAGTCAAGCATGAACTGCATACCTGCTGCCTTGATGCGATGTCCTAGTACAATAACGGTATCCAGATTCTGGATAACGCCCTGCCCTACATCAGCCGCCGAGGCATTGGCAGGATTGACAAACAGGCGAACACGCGCCGCATTCCAGCCCTGTTGCTTGGTCCAAGTGATGACATCGTCAATCACCTGACCGTTGATGTCATAATAGTGGGCCGTCGTGATACCATAACGTGAGGCTGCCAAGCGTTGGTGTGCCTCATACTTGGTCAGCATCGAGATATCACCACCCACCACGGGACCGTCATAGGGCTCAGGTGTCTGCCCATTGTCCAGAATAATATCGATAAGGACGTTGACATCAGCAATATTCACCTCACCATCATTGTTCACATCGCCGGCAGCGGTAACGTTGCCGCCCAGTATCATGTCAATGACTGCATTGACATCGGCAATATTGACTTCATTGTCAAAGTTCACATCACCGTGAACAGAGGCATTGGCGCCGAGTGTCGTCAACACCAGCGCCAATGTCAATATTGCATTTTTGAAGGTAATACTCATTCCGGAGACCATTAATGCTGCATGATATAGTCGATCTCGGCGTTGACATCGGCAATGTTCACCTCACGATCCCCATTCACATCACCCGAAGCACTAGCCGAACCACTCAAAATGAAATCAATGATTACATTAACATCGGCAATATTCACCTCGTTATCATAATTCACATCAAACACGTTATGATCCAAATAGGGCAGATACTGTTCTGTCACATCACGCACCTGATACTTGTTGGTCTGGGTGATCACTTCAAAGAAGGACGTCTTGTTCACGTCGGTAACGTCAACAGTCTGATGGCTCGAAGCCGTGGTGCCGCCCTGGTTGAACACGAAGTTCACGTAGTAGTCCTTTGACTTGATGGTATAAGTGTCATAGTAGAACTTGACGCCATTGATGATCTTGGTATCGGTAATGGTCTCGCCCGGCCAGTTGCCGTTAGGTGATGAAGTGTTGTCCCATGAGAAGTAGTTCACTTGAGTCCAATTGTTGGGAGCCACCGTCGGATCCTTGAGATAGACCGTGATCTCATAGGGTTCAAACTCGTCGAACGTATAATTGCGGGTGATGACACCGCTCACTTTGCCACCTGCCAGCAGACCCACCTTGAGTGTGGTCGTCTTGCTGATGTTGATCGAGGCGCCATCGGCAACCTTTGTGCCGTTGGACGGAGTAGGCTCGCTGCCGTCGGTGGTATAAATCAGTTGGGCGCCTGCGGTCTGGCTCACTGCCGTGAGCTTGACACTGAAGGCAGTGCCATATTCGCCACTGGGCTTGCTTGCCCAAGCCGTCTCGGTATCCTTGCTCAATGCCAGACGATAATTAGTGCCACTCATAACAACAACATAGGTCTCGGGAATCGTCCAGACATCACTGCCCATGGCTGCCATCAATGTGCCATGGGTGCCCACGGTGCGCTGAGCATAGTAGTTCTGGACCGCGCTGTTTGCCTGATTATAGGAAGCGCTGGTATTGGTGATTCCGGCAAGCTGACGTGCATAGATCATCTGCTTGATGCTCTCCTTGTAGTCAATCCAGTGCTTGAGGAAGATACAGGGCGTGCCAGGCATCGCCAACATAAAGGCGTTAGCAGCTTCAATGTTGTTGCGGATGGGGTCATTCTGGTTGTTGGCATCACGATACTGCGTGTCGTGGTTCTCAACAAAGGTTACTGCATAGCGCTTATAGGCAGAAGCCATGTTCATGCCCTTGCTGCTTGATGCCGAAAGACCGGTCCAGCGGTTGTTGTTCACCGCATCACGGATCACGTAACGGAAGGGGAAGTCAAATGCACCACTTTGCACTACACCGTCAATCTTGGTGCCGTCCACCCAGTTCTTGACAGCCTGCAAGTTGCCGTCCCAATACTCGCCAACAGAGAACTCAGTGCCAGAGTGAGCGTTATACATGCCCGTATAGTAAGCCGAGTAGCCCTTGACCATATCATAGCGGAAACCGACATAGCCCAGATCATCAAGCAGCATCTTGACATAAGCCTTGACACACTTTTGCACATTGGCACTCGTGTGGTCCAGGTCACGCATACCGTCCCAGTCCTCACCAGTATCAGGGTTGCCTAGCTGCACACCGAGTCGATTGGCCTCGGCCTTGGCCTTGCCACCGTCATCAGTTGAACAGACATCGGTCGACGACATTGAGTAGGTAACGCCTTTGTAAACCTCGCTCGGGAAACCGAACCAGCCATTGTTGCTCTTGCGGTGATTGACAACGACGTCGGCAATGGTTCCGATACCCTTCTCCTTGAACGTGTTGATCATCGAGCGCAGCTGCGACTCGGTACCGAAGGAACTGTTATAGTTAGTGAACCAGTACAGGTCATCATAACCCATCGAGGTGCCACCGCAGTCGGCACTCTGGGGAATCCAGACGAGCTTAAAGAACTCCGACAGTTCATCGGCCTGTGACTGAAGACGCGTCCAGCGTGTCTCATTGAAGGAGTCCCAATAGAAACCCTGCAACATCACACCGTCGTAGTTGGCAGGCCATCCCTGAGCCAACATCAACAACGGCAACATCATCATCAGTGCTGAAGTAAAAATCTTTTTCATAGTCTAATATGTTTTTGGTCAGTTATTATTGTTCGCTATAATCCCTACAAATATACCAAAATATCGGCAATTCCAAACATCTGATCAAAAAAACTCAACATATATTCATCGTGCAATCGTTTGCAGGGGAATGAAAGTGACTATAAACGACAGCGGGGCCGCGCCTGCTGGCGCGCCCCCGCCGGGATTGTTCAAATTGATTGCTCGTGATTACTTCTCAATGAAGTAGTATGCACCCATAATGTCATTGAAGATGACATCATAGGTACCGGCTACAACATGGATGTTAGCACCACCCTGGGTACCAACGCCCACGGGGAAGCCAGCAGCACCCCAGTTCACAGCCCAACTACCGTCGGCAGCGAACTTGAGGTCGGTGTCAGCACCGTAAGTCACATTCTTCTTCACCCAGTCATGGTTCTCAACCACACTGCTCATGGGAGTCATCAGCGTGCCTGCAGGATTCCAATCCTGATAGTCGCCAGGCATACCCATAGCGCCGTAAACGCCTACAGGACCAGTGTACTTGGTGATGGTCAGAGCATCGAAATCCATGTCATAGGTAATCTGATAGTAGCCATCCTCGGCCACCTCGATGTTACTGCTGTTACCGTCGTTCTTAACGAGAACGCCGCCGGCCATACCCCACTGCTCGTCCCAGTTGCCGGGAGTGTGGATGAGCTTGAAGCCCTGTCCAGCGGGGAAGTAGCCCACATAGCTCAAGATCGAGTAGTTGTCGATAGCGGGATACAGGGGAATCAGCGCGGTGCCAAGGGCATCGGGAGCATTGCCCCACGAACCGTTACCGATGCAGCTACCAACGAGGTACCACAGGTCGGGAGTACCGAGCTCGATGATGGGCTCGATCTCGAAGGTGCGGTTCAGCATGTCGAAGGTCAGACGATACTTGTCGGCACGGATGTCGGCGGGAATCTTGAAGGCGTATGCGATCTCGTCGTTAGCGCCCTCCACGAAGTTACCGCTCATCTCGTTAGCGCCATTCTCGGCAAAGCCGATGAAGTCGCCAGTCCAGAAATCTTCTACACCGAGGTCCATGGTCTCCTGAGAATAGATCTTGAACCAGTTGTCCTCACCGGTAGCGGGAACCACAACAGTGAATACGGGATTAGCATACACATCACCACCGCCGTTATCCAGCTTATAGGTGGGATCACATGCAGCCCAGCCATTGCTGGTACCGATGTAATAGTAAGCACTCGAAACCATAGGAGTAGCGGGGATAACCTTCACGGGGAACTCACCACTCATGATGCTAGTAGCAGTCGAGCCGTTGGTCATCGTGCTCTTCACGCGAGCGGTGAGCTCACGCACCTCGGGAGCCTGACCGAAGAGTGATACCACATAGTCAGACAGTTCCTTCACGCTCATGGTACCATCCAAATTCAGAACGAAGGGGTTATCATTCAGATAGATGATATACTCGGGTTTGTAGGTCGTATCATTGGACGTGGGAGCGGTGATGTTGCACACCTTGACCACATCGTTACCCTCGGGGACCTCGGCCAGATCGATGACGTCTACAGCGGCAACCGAACCGTTACCGAAGGCTACCAGCTCGCCCTGGGGATTGCTCTGGGGGTTGGCCCAGTCCTTGAAATCCTCGGAACAGCTTGCCAGCAACAAGGTCATTGCAGCAATATATAAAAACTTCTTCATAATTTCTGTTTTTCAATATTATATCTAATGGGGTGGGCAATGGGCTTGCGGGCTCTCGCCCACCCTGTCGATTGGTTAACAATTACTCTACTGCAATAAAGTTATAGGCTCCCAGAATATCGTTGAAGAACACATTGTAGGTGCCTGCTTTGACGGGGATGTTGGCTCCACCCTGTTCTCCGATACCATAGGGGAAGTCACCCTTACCCCAGTTCACATCCCAGCCACCGTCGGCAGCGAACTTGAGTTCAGCGTCGGGATAGGTCACGCTCATCAAGTACCAGTCATGGTTCTCAACACTGGTGCTCATGGCATTCATCAGGTTGCCATTCACATCCCAACCATCGCCAGGCTGATAATTGCCAGGCATACCAATCTGGGAGTAAACGCCAACAGGACTGTCGATCGGCTCGATAACCAGCTCATCGGTAAGGGTGTTCAGACGGATGCAATAGTAGCCGTCGGCCTCAACGGTGATGTTGCCACTGCCACCGTCATTCTTGACGAAGCCAGCGTCACCCATACCCCACTGGTTATCCCAGTTACCGGGATCGCGAACGAGCTTGAAGCCCTTGCCGCCATAGAAGAAGCCAGCATACTGGATTTCACCCTGGCCAGTGCGGGTGTCATATTCGTTGCCCATGATGGGATACATCGGTACCAGACCGCCGGTAGCAACACTACCTGCGCCGTTGTCCCAGTCAGCCGAGCCGATGCCCTCGCCAACGAGGTACCACAGCTCAATAGGAGCGTCAGCGAGCTCAATATAGTAAGGATTAACCTCAAAGCTCACGACATTGGAGTAAATGGTATCGGCGCCAGCCGTCTTGGCCGAAGCACGAACATAGACGATCTGCTTTTCGGGAACGGCAGTTTCTTCCCAACCGCAGATAGCCACCAGAGCCTTTGCCAACTCTACTGCACTCATGTTGCCAGAGCAAGAGGAGTAGATCGTGGGGAGGACGGCATAGTCGGCAACGGTCATACCGCTCTCGTCGGCTTCATCCTCTTCGATAGTATAATTCCACTCATTGGTGGGAGAAACCTGCAGTTGATACTCAACTGCGGCGGGCCAGCCACCGTAATTGGGCTGTGACCAGGCGAAGGGGATAGCCGTAGATTCTGCCAGGTCAACCAGTGCGTTCACGGGATTGTTGAGTGTGAACGTCGTGGGCTGGGTCAGCGTGGGATTGGAATCGCGGTCATCCTCGCATGCCGTGAACACGAGTGCCATGCACAGCAGCATCAGTGATGATAAAAATATCTTTTTCATTTTCTTATTGTCATTATTAAATGTTAGACATTATTGGAGCATCAATAACCGGGATTCTGTTGCAGCTTGGAGTTAGCAATCAGGTCATCGGTCGGGATGGCAAACACGTTGCGGAATGCCTCGAAGTCACGACCAGCATAGGCGCCGCCCTTCCACTGCCACTGGTAGTCGGTGGAGCCACCATACTTGCCAAAGCGGATCAGGTCGACACGACGACGGCCCTCGAAGTAGAACTCACGACCCCACTCATCCAGGATCTGGTTGAGGGTGTAGCTTGAGCGCTGGGTAGCGTGAGCACGGCCACGGATGGCGTTGATAGCTGCTACTGCATCGGCAGGAGCGTTACCGCCATTCAGGCGGGTCAGAGCCTCGGCATAGGTCAGATAAGCCTCAGCCACACGCATGTAGAACAGGTGGGAATCAGCAAAGGTGTTGTCACTGCCCTTGGTACCATCGCACTTGAAGTTGTTGAACTTGGCAATGGCATAACCATACTTGAAGTTGGACTCATCCTCCACGTTGAGGAAGCGACCCTCGGTCTCGAACAGAGCGCGATCATCACCAGCGGCATAAGCCACTGCATAGGCATGACCCTCGGGAGCATCGTCATTGGGGAAGAACAAGCGGATCAACTCGGGACGTGCACGGTTACCACCCCAGGTGTTGTTGTTGTACAGACCATTGACCTCACTCTCATCGTAGGGGTTGGGATGTACATCAGCATCAACGGTGGAGCACATCAGGAAGTTGGTGCCACCCCACGAAGTGGTGCGCAGACCGTCTTGGATAACGGGGAATACGGCCTCATAGGCAGCATCGGTCTTGGCGTTGTCGCCCATGAACAGCATCTGATAAGCGGTGAACTCGCGGTAAACACCATCAGCACCAGGAGCATTGTAACCCTCGGTGTGCAGCTTGTAACCGGAATCCATTACCTTCTTGGCATAGTTGGCAGCTTCCTGCCAGCGTGCGGTGCCAGTGTAAACCTCGCTGTTGAGGTACAGACGGGCAAGCAGCATCCAGGCAGCAGCCTTGTCGATGCGGCCATAACCTGTCTCGCCATATTTCTTGGGCTTAGGATCATTCAGGGTGTAGGCATTGCTTTCACCCTCGCCGATGATGTCCTTAAGCTCAGTCTCGATGAACTCGCATACCTGAGCACGGGTGTACTGCTCGGGATTCTCACCCGAGATGGTGGTAGCAAAAGGAACATTGCCAAAGGCATCGGTCAGCAGATAGAACTGGAAGGCGCGCAGGAAGCGAACCTCGGCAGTCATCGTGCCATCGTAATCGGGAAAGACCTCCAGATACTGGTTGCAGAAGGTGATACCGATACACAGACCGTAGTAGTAACCGCGCAGCATCGGGTGGCTGGCGTCATAGGTGTTGTGGCAATAGGAAGGAATACCCTCATCACCCCAACCGCAGATGGCCTCATCGGTCGTCAACTCGTTAGAGTTCCACAGCTGACGGTACTTGTGCTGGAAACCGCCGTCAAGACCGTCAACGTCAACGTTGTCGTCACCACCATTGTTACCCGAGGTGGCGAACACCGAATAGCACTTGTTGAACAACTGCTCGGGAGTGACATCGCTCTGCAATGCGGGATCGATGGGCTCCACGTCCAGGTCGTTGATACAGGAGGTCAGACCGCCAGTCAACAGAACCACAGCTGCACACAATATATATTTGAAAAACTTATTCATTGTATTCGATCTAATTTATATTAGTATAATGTGTCAACTCAATTAGAAGTTCAGGGTCAAACCAAGGATGAACGAAATGGGACGCGGGAAGATGTCGCCACCGATACCACCGAAGACCTCGGGATCGATGCCTTCATACTTGGTGATGCAGAACACGTTGCTGACGGTACCATAGATACGGCCGCCGACACCGTTGTAGTTGCCATGCTTGAGCAGGTTGTTGAAGCTGTAACCCAAGGTGATGTTGTCACACTTGAGGAACGAAGCATTCTGTACCCAGAAGTCGCTGAAGATAGACTTGTTGTCATAGGTCTGCCAACCCAGGTCTACCAGAGCCTTAGGACGGTTGTTCAGATAGAAACCGGAAACCTCCTCGAATACGGCTGCGGGGCTCACATTGTGATAACCCTGCATCACGTTGTTGAACATATAGTTGCCGATGCTGGCACGCAGGCTGAAGCCGAAGTCCCAGTTCTTCCAGTCAAGGCGCGAAGCCAGACCCATGGTCACGGGAGCCCACGGTGACTTGTACAGATACTTGTCAGCGTCACTGATCACACCGTCACCGTTGCGGTCAACAACCTGGTTCTCGATGGGCATGCCATCCTCGCCATAGACCTGCTGGTAAACGTAGAAGCTGTTGGAGGGATAACCTGCCACGTGAGCCTGGGCCGAACCGTTGATACCGATACCGCCGGTGGTCACGAAGTAGCTGGGATCGTCGCCGATGAGCTCGAGCACCTTGTTGCTGTTGTAGGTCAGGTTATAGTCGATGGTCCACAACAGGTCGTTGGTCGAGATGGCCTTCCAGTTCAACGAGAACTCGATACCGGTGTTGCGCAGCGAACCGATGTTCTTGTAGAACGCGTTGCGGAAGTTGGTC
>JBGUJU010000205.1:0-50894 GCA_045114065.1 Sodaliphilus sp. | reverse complement strand
GCGACACAGTAATATAACCGTGCTATCGCACGGGAAATTAAACAAATTAATTATAAAATAGTTATTAATATTAATAAGATTTTAATTTTAATTCAAAAATTTGCTTAATTTCCCGCCCATAGGGCGGTTATAATTCTAGCAATTGAATTATGACACACCCTCCCGGGGGGCGTTGATGATACTGATTATGGTAATTTGCCTCAGTAACACGAACACCCCCTCAACGTGGGATCCATTTCATGTTTTATTCCTGAAACTTTGATCGGACAACGCCCGAAAAAATCAAACAAAATAATTAATGCAATTAAATAAAAATGTCGTCCTGTTTAATTTCTCGGCCGATAGGCCGACTAAAATCGCGAGGCGAAGCCAATGATGACACACCCTCGTTTGCTTTTTACCAGCGGATGGTGTCACATGGGTGACAATCACAACTCGATGTAGAGGAGGATGATGTCCTCGTAGTGGCCGTCCTTCATGAGGAAGCCTTGGGGTATTCGTCCTAGGCGAGTGAAGCCCAGTCGCTCGTAGAGGTGCAAGGCATGGACGTTGGCAGCCACGACGGCATTGAATTGCATGAGCCGGAATCCCAGTCGGGCACCCATGACCAACGAGTCCTTCACGAGCTTTTTACCGATGTGCAGCCCGCGTCGACCCGATTTGACGGCATAGCTGGTATTGGCGATGTGGCCGCACCGGCCCACGTTGTTGGGGTGCAGGATGTAGAGACCGACAATCTCGCCCGTCTCACGATCTTCGGCAACACCGGTATAGGACTGGCTGACGAAGAAGTCGTGAGCCTCCTGGTCGGTCAGTTCCTCGACCTGAGGGAAGGCCACACCCTCACGCACCACCTCGTTCCATATCTCCATGGCATGAGCCATGTCCTGTTTCCGATATTCCCTGATAATAATCATACTAAATCCGTCGGCTATTACAGTTCGATGACATGAGGCTCAACCTCAGTGTCGTGCGTAGCCAGGGAGGCGACGCAGTCGGGCGACATACTCTGCTGGCGTATCCATTGCAACGACTGGCGTTGCAGCCTCTTGTCAAGTGTGATGCCCGAGGTAATCATGTCGCGCCATGACTTGGTGGCATAACCGCCGTCGGCAAACAACAGGACATATCGGCCCTCGGCGTTCTTGATTTTCAGGGCACACAGACCCTCGCTGTGGCCGGGGATGTTCACCATAACGAGACTGCCGTCGCCCAGCACGTCATAAGACTTGCCGACAGGCCCTTCCGAGCCGTTCCAATCGAAGGTCTGCAGGCTCACGCCCTCCCACCAGCGACGCTGGAAACGGATGCGAATCTGGAAGTTCTTGCGCGTGGTACCTTCCATCTCGGCCTTCGAGACCAGGATGTGTTTGGCATCGGCCACCTGTTTCAAGCCGTTGGCATGGTCACAGTCGAGATGCGATATGAGCACATAGTCCAGTTCCGACGTCTTGATGCCCATGCGCTCCAGATGCTCGTTGATGGCCTCGCCTGGGGCAATGCGGCCTTGGTTAATCTGATACAAGAAACATGAGCCCAAGGATTTGATCTGGGCCTTCTTGTCAAACACACCGTCGGGCGACATTTCACGGTGCCATCCTGTGTCAAAGAGGATTTTACCCTTGGGATGCTCAATGAGAAAACTGAACACAGGCAGCCAAATCCATTTGCTCTTGGGCGTCGTGACGCCCGAAGCCTTGATGATGCTGCAATCGTCTCCGCCAAACGGCAGGTAGGGCGAAACCCTTACTTCGCCTGTGCGCAATACATGAACCTTTATCTTACCCATAATATGTAGATTTAACTCCTGCAAAGATAACGTTTTTTCTGATAGGCACACTTTTGACAGCGACTGAAAGGGGTAATTATTTGGGGTTCGGTGTTGTTGGTTTGCAAATTCGTAGTAATTTTGTTGCGGTTTTTTAGAGGATACTAGTTTTGATATGACGTTTCGCAGAGTCATCTTGGTACTGGGCATGGCCGTAGCCTTATTGCAGGCTACAGGGCAGGTGCACATGGACGTCACCGATGTAGATACCACGTCGGTGGGCCAGTTTGTTGACTCGATTCCCATGCAATCCATCGGCGAGGTGACGGTGACGTCACGCCGGCCTGGCATGAGCCGCGTCGCCGGGGCCGAGAACGCAATGCGCATCAACAAGGCAGAATTGTTCAAGGCAGCTTGCTGCAACCTGGGTGAGAGCTTCACCACCAATCCGTCGGTAGACGTCAACTACAGCGATGCTGCCACAGGTGCCAAGCAGATCAAACTGCTGGGCCTGAGCGGCACCTATGTGCAGATGCTCGCCGAGAACCTGCCCGATTGGCGCGGCGCTGCCCTACCCTTCGCCTTGGGCTATGTGCCAGGACCGTGGATGAAGAGCATCCAGGTGTCGAAGGGGGCATCGTCGGTGCGCAATGGCTATGAGGGCATCACGGGACAAATCGACGTGGAGTACCTCAAGCCCGAGGATGAGCCGGGCATGACACTCAACCTGTACGGCAACAGCGACGGTCGCATCGAGGCCAATGCCGACGGCAATCTGCACCTGACGTCTCGCCTCAATGCCAACGTGCTGGCCCATTATGAGGACAATCTTGCCGACATGGACCACAATCATGACCATTTCCTTGACCAACCCAACGTGCGACAGGTCAATCTGCAGAGCCGCTGGGACTGGCTGGGTGACCGTTACATCTTCCACGGCGGCGTGGGGATGATCAATGAGAATCGCCATAGCGGGCAAACTAAGGCTCATCACGAGGGCGCAGTACCCTTTGCCATCGACCTGAAGACGCGCCGCTATCAGGCTTACATGAAACACGCCGTCGTGCTCAATGCCGAACGCGGCACCAACATCGCACTGATGGCATCGGTCGCCAATCACGACATGGACGGGGCGTATGGCTACAAGCGATATGACGTCAACGAGACCAACGCCTATGGGCAACTCATGTTCGAGACTAGGCTGACCGACCCGCACACCCTGTCGCTGGGCATGAGCCTCAACCACGACCACCTGTCACAGGACTACCGCCTGAATCATTTCGCCGAAGGACCCTTGACGCATCTTGTAGAAAAGGAGACCGTCACGGGTGCTTATGGCCAATACACCTTCACGCCCGCTAGCGATGTGATGACCCTGATGGCCGGCGTGCGCGTGGACCACAGCAGCCTGCACGGCACGTTCGTCACGCCCCGCCTGCACCTGCGCCTGCATCCGGCCCAGTTCCTCACCGTTCGCCTGTCGGCGGGCAAGGGCTACCGCACGGCACATGCCCTCGCCGAGAACCACTACCTGCTGGCAAGCGGTCGCCGGCTGGTGATTAACGACCTGCAGCAGGAGAGTGCCTGGAACTACGGCTTCACCACGGCTTGGGATATCCCGCTATGGGGCAAACTGTTGAAGGTCAATGCCGAGTACCATTACACCCGCTTCAACCATCAGATGGTCATCGACATGGACAGCGACCCGTTGATCATCTATATCAACAACCTGGACGGCAAGTCCCGTTCCCATACCTGGCAGGTAGACGTGTCCTATCCCATCGTCGAGGGATTGGAACTGACCGTCGCCTATCGTCACAACGACGTCAAGACAACCTATGACGGCAAGCTGCGCGAGAAGCCTCTCACACCTCGCTACAAGGGCCTGGTAGCAGCGTCCTACAAGACGCCGCTGGGGCTTTGGGAGTTTGACGTGACGCTGCAACTCAACGGCAGCGGCCGCATGCCCGACCCCTATTATATCGAAGACCCCACCCAACTGTCATGGAACCGCCGTTTCCCTGCCCATTGCCAACTCAATGCCCAAGTCACTCGCTGGTTCAGGCATTTTTCCGTTTACCTGGGTGGTGAGAACTTGACCAACTACCGTCAGCACAATCCCATCATCGCCGCCGACCAGCCCTGGAGTCAGTTGTTCGAACCCACCATGATTTGGGGACCCGTGAGCGGTGCGATGGCCTATTTGGGCATCAGAATCAATCTGTTTAGATAGTGATTCTAGTTTTCCTGAATAGAAGTTTAGAGGTTAGAACTTAGAGAGATTAAAATCAACTTAAAAAAGAAATAAAAAATGAAGAAATTAATTGTATTGACCGCCATGTTGCTGACCATGATAATGGCCGGTGCCAAAGACATCAAGACTGTTGTGCTTACCACCGAACCGCAGATGCACTGCGAGAGCTGCGAGAAGCGCATCAAGGAAAACATCCGCTTTGAAAAAGGCATCAAGAAAATCGTCACCGACGTCGAGCACCAGACGGTCACCATCACCTATGACGCCGACAAGACTACCGTCGAGAACATCATCAAGGGTTTTGAGAAAATCAAGTACAATGCCCGCGAAGTCAAGGACGGCGAACAGGTCAATACCGACGAGAAAGAGGAGTGCCCTAACATGTAAAGCCAGTTCGGGTTCACTACATTACAACTACTCCCGCAGTTGCAGGCTGACGGGAGTACATCTGTAACTATTCAGCCGTTCAACCTCACGCAAAGGCGCTAAGCTTTTTATCTAATAGCTTAAATCCATACCTTTGCGAGTAAAGAACCATTTAACAGGATATGATTATGAAACATTTATCTTTTTTCTCAATCGTTGCACTGCTGTGCCTGATCGGGCTCAGTTCTTGTGACAGCCCTGTGCTTGACCTGGATAAGTACCACCGCAATGCCAAGCAAGCCGTCGAAGCCCTCTTCAACGAGCTGCCCAACAAGAGCGACAAGAAATTTCTTAAAGAAGCCGTTAAGTTCAAGGAGAATGACAAACTCAGTGACTACCAGAAGAACGAATTCTTTAAACAGCTGACACAGAAGAAATTCAAAGTCACTGCCAAGAAGATGAAGGTGCGTGACGGCTACACCGAGGTGGTGTGTGACATCACACTGAGCGACGGCACCGTGAAGAAGAAAAAATTCCGCCTATACAAGGAAGACAACGTGTGGAAGACACTCATCGGCTTCTCTGAGCTACGGGATGCCATTTACAAGTAAGTGCGATAAAAATACGCATTGATAATCAATGCGTTAACAACTCCCCCTCTAAGACTAGAGGGGGCCGGGGGGCGTTGAACAGCAGTCAAGCACAACTCCCCCTCTAAGACTAGAGGGGGCTGGGGGGCGTTGAACAGCAGGCAAGCACAACTCCCCCTCTAAGACTAGAGGAGGCCAGGGGGCGTTGATAATACTGATTATGGTCATTTGCCTCAGTAGCACGAACGCCCCCTCAACGTGGAATCCATTTCATAATTTACTCCTGAAACTTTGATCGGACAACGCCCGAAAAATCAAACAAAATAATTAAAATTTTTGTTTAATTTCTCGGCCGTCAGGCCGATTAAAAATCGCGAGGCAAATTATGACACACCCTCAATGGATCAAATGTTTTTACCCATCTCAAAGGCCTCTTGCAGCTTGGCGTTGCCGGTGATGTCGCGCGCATCGTTGACGCCGCCGCAGAACAGGTGCCCCTTTAATGCAGATTTCGCATAGCATTCAATCCAGCCCTGCAAGCCACTCTCGGCGCGCTTGGGAACGAACTCCTCGTCCTCGGCAGCCGTGGTCAACAGGTAGATATCGCGAAAGCGGTAGTCCTTGGGGTACATGGCATTCATGCGGTCGATGAGCGTCTTCATCTGCCCCGACATCTCATAGTAGTAGATCGGTGTCGCCCAGCACACCACGTCGGCATTGAGCACACTGTCCATGATGGCAGGCACATCGTCCTTAAAGACACAGGCGCCAGTCTTTTGGCACGACAGGCAACCGATACAGAACTTGATTTCTTTTCCTCGCAGCGAGATCAATTCCACTGCATGTCCAGCGACCTTTGCGCCCTGGGCAAACTGCTCAGCCATCGCTTGGCTGTTCGAACCAGCACGCAGGCTGGTAGAAATAACAACAACTTTCTTCATTTTTTATAATTTTTACTTTTTTACCATTCTTGATTTAGACACTATAGCCCAAAGCCAGTAACGCAGAAAACCTCTTTAGACCCTAAACTCTAAACCCTAAACTGCTCGCACAGCGAGCATCTTTATTTTTTCTTGAAAATCAGCGGCATCGTCTCGGGGTCGAGGGGCTGCATGGTGGGCAGTTTCAGGCTTTTCACCATGTGCAGCGTGCCCTGCTTGTACTTCTGGAAATGCTCGGTCTTCAGGTGCGCTTGGTAGGCGGCATCCGAGGCGTAGATTTCCAGGATGCGGATCTGGTTGGGATCCTCGGCGCTCTGCATCGGGAACAGGCAGATGACGCCGGGCTCGCGCTCCACACTGAGGCGGTCCACCTCGTTGGCAAACGCCAGATACTCTTCCAAATACTCGGGATAGACCTCAATTTCGGCAATACGGACAATCATCTTTTCATCAGTTGCTGTAGCTGATGGTTTCTCCCCTACCTGATGGAACAGCCAAGAGGCATTCTTCCACAGGAACATCTCCTTGAACGGCGCCAAGTCAGGCTCGTCGGTGAGGTACTGTTTCATCCTCGCCAGGCTCTGCTTGAGCACCTTAGGGGCGACGTAGGGATAGTCCGAGCCATACAGCAGATGGTCGGGCGTGGTGATGGTGAGCATCATGCGGATGGTCTCGGGCGAATGGGCGCCCGCCAGGTCGTAGTAGAGTGCGGCAAGATTGGCCTCCCAGTCGATGTCGCCCACCATCTTGTTGGCCTGCATGACGGGCGTGAGCGACTTCATGCGCGGCACTGCCAGTGGCAGATAAGCTCCGCAATGGGGCACAACCACCTTCACATTGGGATAGCGGGCCAGCACATTGCGGCTGATCATGTTGGTCACGGCGCGAGTTGTCTCCGACAGGTATTCCTGCATGGCGAGCGGCGTCTGTGTCATCACCTCGCGGTTGACGGGATTCGGGCAATGCGGATGCAGAATGATGACGGCGTTGCGCTGACTGAGCACGGCAAAAAGCGTGTCCAGTTCAGGTGCGCCCAGGTACTGCCCCTGCACGTTTGTCGCCAACTTAATGCCGTCGGCTCCCAGCGTGTCGATGGCATAGGCCACCTCGCGGATAGCGGCATCCACATCGGGCAACGGCAATGCGGCACAGAACAGGAATCGCCCCGGATGCTCGCGCTTGATGCGGGCAGCCTCCTCGTTGGTCGCTCTCACCACCTTGGCAGATGACGGCTGCGGAGCAGCCAGTGTCAGCACCGAGGTCTCGACGCCCGCCTCATCCATCCACCGCAGATGGCTCTCCACGTCATATTTCGGCAACGGGAATCCCTCCTCCATGAGCCTGTCCTCAGCCTCCAGTGCAGAGACAAAGCCAGGGGTGATGATGTGGCTATGCACATCCATCACTCCCTGCGCCAATACACTTAAAGCTATAGCTATAAATAGAAATGTGACTTTGATTCTCATCTTATTCCATACTGTGTTCCCAGCCGCCACGGGTGTCAATGCCAGTGGCATCTGCCAGTTTTTCCAGTCTTGCTACCTCTTCGTCTGTCAGCTGAATCTTGGCGGCTTCGGCGGCCTCAATGACGTGACGCTCCTTGGTCGCTCCGATGAGGGGCAACGTTCCCTTGGCGATTGCCCACGCGATGCCGATCTGTGAACACGATGCGCCATATTTCTCGCCGATGGCGGTCATCTCATTGGTCAGGGCCTCCAACTGGGGCAGCACGGGATTATACTTCTTGCCGCGGTCACTCTCCTCGGGCAACGGGTTCTCCTTGTTGTACTTGCCACTGAGCGCACCTTGCTCCAGCACCATGTAGGCCCAGAATTCGATGCCGTTCTTCTTGCAGTAGTCAAGCACGCCGCCTTTCTCGCTGGAGCGGTACAGCAACGAGAAATGGTTCTGAACAGCCGACACCTTGAAGCCAGCTTCACCCAGGATTTCGTTAGCGCGTTCAATCTCCTGGATATTATGGTTGGATACACCCACGCGTTTCACCTTGCCACTCTGCAACAAGGGGATAAGACCTGGCGTCCAGCGCTCCACGTCCATCGGATTGTGAATCCAGTAGATGTCGATGTA
Organism: Sodaliphilus sp.; assembly: GCA_045114065.1. Lineage (GTDB taxonomy): Bacteria > Bacteroidota > Bacteroidia > Bacteroidales > Muribaculaceae > Sodaliphilus. Next base: position 42,887 of record JBGUJU010000205.1, on the reverse strand, counting down.
GTCACAGTTCATGCGCTCGATGGAGGCATCGGCCATCTTCTCGACGCTGTTGTCATTAATCTCGGCAAGCTGCGGAGTGAACTTGGTTGAAATCGCCAAATCGTCACGGTTCACGCCCTTGGCAAGCGTGCCGAGGATGCGCTCCGATTCGCCCATGCCATAAACCGTGGCAGTGTCCCACAGGTTCAGTCCGGCATTCATCGCTGCCTCGAATACGGGTTTCAGATTCTCAACATCGGTATTGGAACCGAACACGGCATCTCCGCCAAAAGCACCAGCGCCCCAAGCCCAAGTGCCCAACGCAATCTTTGTCTCCTTCATCATAGTGTTTGCTTGATTAAAATGAATGTTTGTTTTCTCGATGCAAAGGTATGGCGAAATCCAAACATAGAGCCAAATCGTTTTACTGATAAATCAACCTTTTTTACCGATTTTCAAAAATTAATGATTATTTTTGTGCCTGTGATGGAGAAAATCTTAAAAGTACACAACGTCAACGACTATGCCCGGTACATTGGCGCGCCTGTGCTGCATCCGCTCGTCTCGGTCATCCACTACGACGAGCTGGAGCATTGCCGGCACTCGCTGAACAACTACGATGTCTACGGACTATTCATTGCCGACGAGATGCTAGAGGAACTGACCTACGGCCTCACAACCTATGACCTGCACCGCCATGCACTGATGTGCGTATCGCCTGGGCAGATAGGCGGCAAGGCTGACATCGGAGAGGAAATTCAGACCAAGGGCTGGGCGTTGTTATTCGACCCCTTGCTGATTCACGGCACCGACCTGGAAAAGCGGATGCCTGCCTACAGTTTTTTCTCCTATAACACCAACGAGGCCCTGCTCATGAGTGATGACCAACGGCAGATCATCGTCAACCTATTAGAAGCCTTAAGAAACGAACTGAGTGGCAATGATGACGAACACAGGCAACATATCATCGTGTCCTACATCGAACTGGTGCTTGAACATGTGGCACGTTTCTATGCCAAGCAACTCTCATTGCAGACAGCAAAGACCAATGACCTGCTGACAAGGTTCGAAAATCTGCTGAACCGGTATTATGACGAGGGCATTTATCGCACGCATGGGCTCCCCACGGTGAGATACTGCGCCCAGGAGTTGTTTCTGTCCCCCAATTACTTCGGCGACTTGATTCATCAGATGACCGATGACACAGCCAGCAATGCCATCCGCCGATTCATCATGCAGCGTGCACAGAAACTCCTCATCAGGGGAGAAAGCATCGCCCAGACGGCCGAACTGCTTGGATTCGACTATCCGCAACACTTTACCCGAGCATTCAAGAAATTCTTTGGCTTGTCACCTAGTGCCTATCTCAAGCAAGTGTCCAAATAGGCTATTTCCCGTTCACGATGCCGCTGATCCACTCGAAGAGTTCGTCAAGGGCGTAGTCACCACTGTGGGGGCGATTCCATGCCAGCAGGAAGTTGACGTCTTTGCCCGCATCCTGTAATTTGAGGGCGAGGTTGATGGGCACGAGGAATGAGGTGTCGCGGTCGCGGGCTCCGTGACGGATGTACCAGTGCGGCGCCACGTCGGTCACGCCGTCGCCGATGAAGTACATCGGGTTCAGCAAGCGCACGTTTTCACGGATTTCATCGGTCACCATCGAGCCGGTCTTGGCGGCACTGTAATCGGTAAAGTTGACCTTGCTGCCGCTCTTGTCACCGAACTCATCGTTCTCGCCTGAGGCACGACCGCCTGCCACGCCCTGCGTGTCAAAGGCTGGCGCGGTCTTGAGCGGTTGGGTGGAAACGACATAGTTGAGGTAGGCCGCCATGTCCAGGTCGATGATGTAATCGCCAGGCTTGCCTCCGCCACGGCCACCACGTTGCATCATGGGAGGCATCTGTCCCCCACCCTGACGCACGCCGCCGTTGATGGGTGGCATTCCGCCCATTGCTTCCTTGTCGAACTTGAAGCCGAGGCTGTCGGGGATGTCGGCACCGGCATTCTTGGCGATTTGTGCTGCGCGGATGAGTTCTTGCTTGATGTAATCCAAGTAATTATCGGCAGTGAGCAATGTGCCGTCGGGGGTGTGCAGGTTCAGGCTCTCAAGATAGGCGGGGAACTGCGCTTTCAATTCGTTGCTCACGGCGAGCACGGCGGCATCGCCCTGCTGGCGGCTGTCGGTGCCGTTATAGAGCCACTCGTAGGCCATGTCGGCATGGTCCAGGTCGATAATCGGGCAATAGCACACCGACGCGAACACATCGTCGCGCTGATGGGCGGCGCCCATGGCGCGCAACATCGGTTCGTAGGCGGGGTTGTTGCCCGTGGCACCCATCAGGCTCGACATCGCTCCACCGGCGCTGGTGCCGTCGGTGATGATTTTCTCGGCATCACCGAGCATCACGTCGTCAAACTGGCGCAGGTAGCGGATGGCGGCCTTCAGGTCCAGGATGGCAGCAGGGGCACGACCCGTATAGATGGTTTGTCCCTTCTTGATGCCGGCCTTCTTGTCGGTTTTGGTTGCAACCACCGTCGAGTTGCGGCCACGACTACCGGGAATGGCGACCACATAGCCTTCACGCAATGCCCTGCCCGTGGCATCACCAGCAACGGGCTGCTGGGCAGGTGCTGCCATATAGCCGCCCACATAGGTGCGCAGCAGTATCGGGGTCTGCTGGGTCGCCCCATCGGGCACATACACGTTGATGGTCTGATAGGCGGAGTCTTCCACGTTGGTCACGAAGAACATGCCCTCATAGGCCGTGTAGCTCACCTCCTGGCCGTCAGGCATCGTCAAGGTCCTCGTCTCGCCGATGGTCGAGTCAAACTTCAATTGCGGCGGCGTTTTTACCGCCTTGGTCTTAGCGCCAGCACCAGCCACTACGGCAAGCGCCAGCATCCATGTCAATATCCTCTTCATATCATTATTAAATTGATTACTTGCTCCAAAAGTAATCAAAAAAACGACATAGGCGGTTCAGAGAACCGCCAGTTTTTTCATTTTTTCAGTCTTATACTCTCTCAGGGAGCCCGCCAAAATATTTGAACAAATCAGATTCTATTTGTAGTATTCAGGCTTTAGCTCATAGGTTACTGAAACACGCTCATTTGGCTCATATTGAATGTGTACGCTATATTCTGGATAGTAAAAGATCTTCCCTTTTCCAGATTGGCATTCTTCAGATGAGTCATACCCTTTAAAACTGTTCACAAAACTATAATATACTCTTTCCAAAGCTTTTTCTGAATTTTCAGGAAGATTTAAAGTATAATGCTTGAAAGAATAATATTGCTTGTAAACTATACCATTATACAGAGAAAAGACTTCATTGCTATGTTTCGACTCATATATATTACCTTTGCATTTTTTCAAATGAGGATACAGACTTTTAATTTCTTTGAGTGAACGTTTGAGATGATTGTCTGGAAGAATGATATGTCTGGCGTATTCACTGCAATAGCAGAATTCTTTCCATTCTTTCATTTCAACGACAAGAGAAGAATCATTCAAGACCTCTACTAACTTGTCATAGTATCCCAAATAAGAGAACTTAAGGATTGCGCCTTTTTCAACTTCAATGCTGAAATTGCCATCAAAATCAGTGGCGACGCCACGGTTGGTACCCACAACCATAACACTCGCACCGATACATTGCAAGCTGTCTCTTGCATCAACCACCTTACCCGTTATCATAAACTGCTCGGCACTTACACTGCAGACAAACAAAATGAATATGTATAGCAGTAACTGTCTCATCATCCAAATCTTTTAATTATTTCACCGCAAAAGTTGAATGAGCACACTACTAAATGATTTATCACACTGCTTTAATTTTTGGGGGCTCGTTTCAGAGAATCACGCTCAATGGGAACAAAACGGTATCTGCCAGGGTCGCGTTTTATGCGTTCGCAAAGGCAAATCACCGGACAGTAGTCGAAGCCTGATAGTTCTTCGTCTTCTTCCAATTCAATGATGAGAGATGAATCGTTCAAGATCTCTACTTCCCTTGAATAGTATCCCACACAAGAAAACTTAAGGGTTTGACCTTTTCCCCATGGAATGCTGAAATTGCCATCAATATCGGTGGTAGTATGTGGTTGGGCACCCTCACCCTGAATCTCAACGGTCGCACCAATCAAAGGCTCATTGTATTTATCAGTCACCTTACCTTTTATCAAATAAAAAATTTCCTCAGGGCAGGTTCCATTATCTCTTAATTCAATGACGAGAGAAGAATCATTCATAATCTTTACTTCCTTTGAATAGTATCCCACATAAGAGAACTTAAGGATTTCACCTTTTTCAACTTCAATGCTGAAATTGCCATCACCATCAGTGGCGACACCACGGTTGGTACCCACAACCATAACACTCGCACCGATACATTGCAAGCTGTCTCTTGCATCAACCACCTTACCAGTGATCTTAAACTGTTCGGCATTTACACTGCAGACTAGCAATAAAAACATGTATAGCAATAACTGTCTCATCATCCAATCCTTTTAATAATTCGCCGCAAATATACATATTAATTGATGAAAAACAAATAAAAAGACCAGAATCCGCAATAATGACAACGGTTTTTGGAGAGATTTGCAGGAAATTATGTATTTTTGTTTCTTTCAAACGATAAATCATTTGGGTTATGGAATACGTAAAACTGGGGAATTCCGACTTGCGCGTTTCGCGCATCTGTCTGGGCTGCATGGGCTTCGGTGACCCGACCATCGGCCAGCACGCATGGACCATCGGCGAGGAGCCGACACGCGAGATTATCCGCCGCTCGCTTGACCTGGGCGAGAACTTCTTTGACACCGCCATTGCCTACCAACTAGGCACTTCCGAGCAGTATGTGGGACGGGCTCTGCGTGACATGGCACGGCGCGATGACGTGGTCGTGGCGACTAAATTCCTGCCGCGCACAGACGAGGAAATTGCTGCTGGCATCGATGGCCGCCAACACGTGCTGAACAACATCGACAGCAGTCTGCAGCACCTGGGCATGGATTATGTTGACCTGTACATCTACCACATCTGGGACTACAAAACGCCTGCCGAGGAGATTTTGGAGGGCATGAACGAGGCTGTCCGTACGGGCAAAGCCCGCTATATCGGCATTGCCAACGCCTATGCCTACCAACTCGCCAAGATGAACGCGCTGGCCGATAAACGCGGCTGGGCGAAGTTCATCAGCGTGCAGAACCACTACAACCTGATTATGCGCGAGGAGGAACGCGAGATGCAGCCGCTATGCCGCGAGGACAACATCGCACAGACACCCTACAGCGCCCTGGCGTCAGGCAAACTGGCCAAGCGACCTGGCGAGACCTCCGCACGACAGGAGAAAGATGCCTTCATGCATTTCAAGTATGACGCCACCGCCGAGCAAGACAACCGCATCGTGGAGCGCGTCGTGGAACTCGCCGACCGTTACGGCGTGGAGATGACGCAGATTTCGCTGGCATGGCTGCTGACCAAGGTAGAGTCGCCCATCGTGGGAGCCACAAAACTTCACCACATCGAGGGCGCCGTCCGCGCACTTGACATTCAACTGACCGACGACGACATCCGCTACCTGGAAGAGCCCTACGTGCCACACAACCTCTCGGGCGTGATGGCGGTCAACAAGCCCGTCATGGATGCCGAACCCGTCTGGGTGCAGGCCGCCAAGAATAAATAATGTAAATTCGACGGGGAAAAACCGCTATCGCCCAATCTGTTATTTGACGGTGTGTCATAATTGCCACTCGGTATAATAACCGTGCTAACGCACGGGAACCTTTAGCTCGGCGTAGCCAAATTAAGCAAATTAACTATAAATATTTTTATTAATATGAAATGATTATTAATCTTAATTTAATAATTTGATTAATTTCCCGCCCGCAGGGCGGTTATTATTCCAGCAGTAGAGTTATGACACAGCCTCATGCTCAATAATAAACGAGCCTGGTCGAAAAAACCAGGCTCGCTTATATTTACATGTGTCGGGAAGGATTACTTCACGAGGACTTTGCGAACGGCGCCGTTGCTGTAGCGGATGATATTGACACCGGGCTGCAGCTCACTGTGCTGGCGACCCTGCACGTCATAGATGCGAGCATCGGCAGGCATGGTGGCCATCACTTCCTCGATGGCAGTAAACTGAACGTTCACCTCATTGCTAGGCAAGCTCTCGCCCTGCTCGTAAACGGCGGTCACATAGTAGGTGGCATCATTGCCGGCCTTCTCACCCGTGTAGGTCGTCTCGGGAGCAGCGACAAAGGCAATTACCTCGCCGTCACAATAGACGTTATAACCCGTCAGAGTGCGGGGTGCCTCGTCGGTAGCAGCGGGAGCAAAGGTAAAGTCGTCAACCATCAGCATCACGCTGCGACGGATGCAACGCACGGCAAAGTAGTAGGTTCCTTCGGGCACGTCAAACGAGTATTCGCGCCAACCGTCACCGACGTAGATGCGTTCCTCGTCGTTCAACTTCACGAAGCTGTCGTGGTGGTTGTCGGTCATCGAGGTATAGACGTTGATCCACTCCGAGTCAAAGGTGGCAGCCTTAGCCCAGAACTTGATGGTCTGTGCGCGGCCGTCGAGGCGCGGGGTAATCAGCCAGTCGTCGTTCTCGTAGGGGTAGTCCACACTGGGAGCAGCCATGTACTGCTCGCCGCTGTAAGGCTTGAACGCATAATCCATGTTGTCCTCTACCCAAGTCTGGGTCTCGGTCGTGTTGAATACCTGGAAGGCCATAGGAGCGCCCTGGTTCTCGTAGGTAACGGGGATGCGCGGGGTCACGAGCGTCGTGGCCTGGTCGCCGTCATAGAGGGTCCAGTCGCCCACGCCGTCGATAGCAAAGGCACGATAGGACTCAAAGTCATCGGTCACATACTCCAGCTCGCCCTGTGCAGGCTCAACCGACTGGCAAGCATCCCACGTCAGGGTGATATGGTTACCGCTGGTAGTAGCCGAGAGATACTCGGGTGCGGGCAGTTCATTGGGACGAACCGAGGTGGCGATAGTGGCGCTCTGGTTGTTCTCGGGCATCATGTCGTCAGCCCAGACGAGCTCGACCTGCCAGTTGATGGACTCCATCTCGGCATCGGCTGCAGTAGCGGTATAGGTGGCGATACCGGTAGTTGTGAAGCCGGCAGCAAGCGATTGCTCGGTAACACTCTGATAGAGTTCGCCATCCTTATAGATGTTCACGGTGTAGTTCTGAGCTTCCTGTGAGCCGCGGTTCAAGATGTCGTACTTCATCTCGAAGTTCTCGCCCACGTTGACGCGCTTCGGGTCGATGGTGAAGGCGCTAACGGCGAGGTCATTCTCTACGCTGGCCTCACCGATGCGGATGTTGTCCACATACAGGTCACGGCGGGCACCCATCTGGTCGCTCAATGCCGATGCCAGCAGACCGATGTTGGCAAAGTTGGCGTCAGCATTCTTGGGCAGAATCACTTCGCACTCTACCCACTGGTCGGTCATCTCATTGAGGAAGAACTGGGCGTTCTCGACGTCCTTCCACTCGCCGCCGTCATAGGAGACTTGCACCTGGATGTTGTCGTCGATCTCGCCGTCCCACTCGGGGTCGTACCATGCGCTACGGCCATAGTGGAACATAAACTTCATCGTGGGCACAGCCACGCTGTTGAGGTTCAGCATGGGAGAAACAATACGGCTGTGGGTGTCATAGTCGGCATACTGGCTCTCGGCAACAAGGAAGCCACCATCATAGTCAGGAGCCTCGATCAGTGGCTCACCCGTCCAGTCGTCATAGATGTCGCCCGTGGCATAGAAGTCAAAGTCGTGCACCTCGCCGTCCTGGGTCCAGTTCTCCTGCTCGCCCCATGCGAACGATGCCTTGTAGGGCAGGTCAAGGGGCTTACCGGTCACCACGCTGTTACTCTGCACGGCCTCACCCTCATTGCCGTTATAGAGCGGCGTGATGGTGTAGCTGGCGTTGACTTGGCCCTCGGTAACGGGGATATTGTCGGTATAGGAGGTCTCGCTGGTACCCTCGGCAACCACGCCGCTCGACTCGCTGTTACGCTCCACGCGATAGGTAATCGCACTATAGTCAACATAGCCGCCGTTGACCGACTGCGTCGGGGCGTCCCAAGTCACGGTGATACTCATGTCGTTATTCAACTTGGCAACAGCATTGGCGGGAGCCACGGGCATATCCATACCCACAAAGGCAGTCACCTCGACTGCACTACCCTCGCCCTCGCCATTGCGGGCAACGACACGGTAGGTGTTGAAGCCGTTCTCCACCTCGGCATCGAGATAGGTCAAGGCCTCACCAGGGGCAGGATGCTCAAATGTCTTCTCGAGCACACCGTTGACATAGACATCGATGGCGGTGATTTCGCTCAGGGCCTCGCCAGCAGCGGTTACTGCGGGAGCCGTGAAGGTCAACGTGGCCTCAGCCTTACCGAGGTCGGCAGGCGTCAGCACTAGGTCGGTCACCTCGCCGGGAACACCCTTGGACGATTTCTCGATGAGCTTCACGTTGTCGATTTCGACGCGGTGCTGCTCAGGGTCACTGTAGGCATAGAAAGCAATGCGGTACGTGCCGCTGGTGGCAGCATACACCTTGACCGTCTTGTCGCCAGAGTCGCTCTTGACAACGCCGGGATAGTCGGCGAGCACCTGGGTGAACGAGGCGGGGTCGGTGCTGGTGCCGAGCAGCACGCGCAGGTTCTCGGTCTTGGACAGCACGCCCATGTAGAACGTCAGTTCATACACGTTGTTGGCATCCAATTCAAACTCCGGCGAAATGTAATAATCATCGCCTGGAAGGCCGGTCTGGTAATCGAGCATGTAAGCAGCCATGCCGTTGAGGAACTCCCACGTGCGGCCACCGTTCTGATCCACGATGGTCCAGGAGTCAAAGGCTTCCTGCGTGTCGAAGGTCTCTTCGAGCAGGACGTCTCCAGGGTTTGCCCACACTGCTGTTGAGGCAAACACCATCAACCCTACGAATAGGGTTCGTAAAGAATTTTTCATAAAAAACGCATTAATGTTGATTAAAAAATAAATGTAGTAAAAGCACCGCAAAAATACTGAAACCCTCTGATTTATACCATATAACTTTAGATAAAAAATGTTATTGCTAGCTACTAGCCGTTAGCTATTAACGATTATAGAGGCATCCGCGTCCCATCTTGACAGGAACGCGGATGTCATCTTTATACTTAATAAATTCTTCGCGCCTTAGCGTCTTAGCGTGATGCCCACTAACGGCTAAAGCCTAAAGCCTAAAGGCTAATGGCCAAAAACCTTCTCGCTTCGCGAGCCCTACAGCTTCATCACACGCTTCATCTCCAGATTCTCGTAGCCCTCGGGGCAATGAGTTGAGAGGTAGACGGTGGGATTGTTGCTGATGAACTCACGCACGCGGTCAAGCGTCTCGCGGGCGGCTGCCACGTCCTCGAAGATGATCGAGAGCTTGTTGGCCTTCAATGCGGCGTCGCAGTAGGTCACGTCGCCGTGGAACATGTAGTAGAGGCCGTCATGCTCCAGAATGGCGATGCTGTTGCCGTTGGTGTGGCCCTTCGCCTCGATGAACCAGAGGCCATCGGCCACCTGCATCGCGTTGGGGAAGTTGTGATAGGGCTGGCCATAGGCAGCACGGACGATGTTGTCGCCCTCCAGCTTCATCGCGTCGGCATCTGCGGGAGCAATGTATATCCTGGCATTGGGGAACTCGCCGATGCAATCGCTGTGGTCGGGGTGCTTGTGCGTGATGAGGATCTTGGTCACCTGCTCGGGTTTGTAGCCAGCGGCTGCAAAGGCGTCCATATAGTCGGCCACCTTATCGCCCATATAGAGCGGAGCGCCATACTTCTTGGCGGGTGCCTTGAAGTCGGCCTTGAAGCCGGTGTCGATGAGTATCACCTCGTCGCCCGTGTCGATGAGGAAGTTCTGCAGGCTGCTGCGGTAAATGATTTGGTCGTCGAAGGCTTCCCTACCCTCCTCACCTCCGAAGGCGAACGGCTGATTCATGAAGCCGCCGTCAAACATGCGGATTGCTTTGATTTCCATAATTGTATAATTAAGAATAATAAACTTTTACAGCTTGGCCACGAGTTCTTGGATTTTCTGCTTGGTAGCATCGGTCTTCTGCTCATCGATGGTGGCGGTCACGATGCCGGTGTCCTCGACATTCCAGTATTTGCAGATGTCATGGTACTCGGCCATAGCGCCATTATACACGCCGGGTGAATAGGAGGACATGAGCAGTGCCATCTTCTTCACCTTGGCAGGACTGTTCACGCAGTACATGCGCTGGATGGGCGCCTGGATTTGGGCATTGAGCGTGAAGTAGTAGATGGGAGCAGCCAGCACGAGCACCTCGGCCTCGGCCATCAGCGGATAGAGTTCCTGCATATCGTCCTTCTGGATGCAGGCGCCATCGCCCTTGCCATGGCAATACTCACAGGCCAGACAGCCCGCAATCTTCTTCTTTGACACGTTCACGAGTGCCACTTCATGACCTGCTGCCTCGGCAGCCTTCTTGTACTCGTCGGCCATCCAGGCGGTGTTGCCGTTCGCTCTGGGTGAACTTTGTAAAATCAGGATGTTCATAGTAGTAGTTGATGTTAGATGAATGATAGATACGATAATTCTGTCGCAAAGATAACAATTTTTCTTGACATTTACCACATTTTGTCTTCAAGTATTATTTATTCAATACCAACCGCCTCACGTCTGGCGATTTTAGTCTGCTTGGGCTGGAGGCTATGGCGGTACATACTGGGGGACACGCCCAGGTGCTTGGTGCAGTAGCGGCTGAAGTAAGAGAGTGAAGCAAAATTCATCAGTTCAGCAATTTGGGTGAGCGATAGGCGATCATCATCGAGGAGTTCCTTAAGGATGGGCACGGTGTGGCGGTCGATATAGGAGGTGACACTGTGGCCCGTCACGCGCTTGATGGTGGCAGACAGGTATTTGGGCGACACATTCAGGCGCTCGGCAAAGTAGCTGACATCGCGCTCGGTGCGGCTTATGCCCGTGGCGAGCAGTGCCATCAGCTGCTTCACGATATAGGCGGTGCGGTCGGTATGCGTGTCGGTGGCCTCGCGCTGGGCATGGGCCTCAAAGATGTCATACATCATCGTCAGGCACAGGCTGCCCATCAGCTGGGGGTAGAATTGCAGGTGACGGTCGCCCAATCGGTCACGCAGCCTGTGAAAGTCGTCCAGCATGCGCCGTGCCTGTTCATCGGTGAGTGTAATCACGGGGTCCTGGTTCAGCGAGATGCTGCCGCCGATGCTATAGTTGTTGGACGGCAGCAGATTCTGCAGGAACTTGTAGTCGGCTGCAAACCACTCGACCCGCATGTCGGCATGGGCGGCAAGGTTGCTGACACGGTCGGGCATAGGAATGACCACCAGGTCGTTCTTCACGATGTGGTAGCATCGCTCGTTGAACACAAAACTGCCCTCACCCTCTAGGCAGAGCAGGTGCATACAGGTGTGGTTCAACTCGGGGGCATTCATCCCGTAAAAGTCATCGGAATATTGGAAATCAACCTTCATATCACTATGTTTTTTCGGCAAAAATACACCATAATTTTGAGTCCAACGAACGAATTGTGCAAAAAGTGAAAATCATGGTGCTTTTTGTGAAACTATTGCCTGGATAAACCGATGTAATTTTGCAGTGTAATTAAAACATCAAAAAATACAAAGAAGAAAAATGGAAGCAATTTTTGTTGACCCCCGCAAAACCACTCCTGAGGAAATGGAGCGCGGCATGCGAGATGTGAAACTCGTTTTCACCATCAACCACACTATGCCCTATACCGAGGAATATAACAATTTGGTAAAGGAACTATTTGGCGATAACCTGGGCGACGGAGCCACGGTAATGCCACCGCTCAAGGGCGTGTGCTTCGATAGGGTGAAAATTGGCAAGAATGTGATGATTATGCCCGACTGTCTGATGATGTCTCGGGGCGGTATCACCATTGACGATAATGCCATGATAGCCGCCAATGTGCAGATCATCAGCAACAATCATGACTTGCACGACCGCCAGTTGCTTATCTGCAAGCCTGTGCACATCGGCAAGAAAGCTTGGATTGGTGCAGGTGCCACCATCCTGCCGGGCGTGACCGTGGGCGAGAATGCCGTGGTGGCGGCAGGTGCCGTGGTGACCAAGGACGTCGCCCCCAACACCATCGTGGGCGGCAATCCGGCAAAGTTGATCAAGAATATCGAGTAATAAGATAAGGAGGACAAAATATGATTTTCGACAGAAACGAACAGAAGGCAGTAGTGGCACTCTTGGGTGCCGGTAGTATGGGAACCTCCATCGTGCGCCGCATTGCGGCAGGCAAGAAGATTCTGCTGGGCGACATCAGCGAGAAGGCGCTGGAGCGCGTGGGCGAGGACTTCCGCCGCAGCGGCTATGACGCGGAGACCATGGTAGTGAATGCCTTACAGAAAGACAGCGTGGAAGCATTCGCACGCAAGGCTGCTGAGCTGGGTCCCGTGATGTACTTCATCGACACGGCTGGAGCATCCCCCAACCAGGCCAATCCCGAGCATATTGTTGATCTGGACATGGTGGGCACGGGCTATGCCGTGGACGCCTTCGGGCAAGTGATGGCCGAGGGCGGCGCAGGACTCATCATCTCAAGTCAGGCCGCCTATATGTACCCGATTCCCAACGACATCGAACTGCAACTCGTGAACACTCCGACCGAGGGGCTCAAGGAGGTCAAGTTCATCCAGGAGGTGGCCATGCTGAACAGCGGCTTTGCCTACATGATTGCCAAGCGCATGAACCATCTGCAGGCCCAGCGTGCCGCAGCCACCAGCTGGCGCAAGCGTCGTGCCCGCATCAACACCATCAGTCCGGGTGTCATCGTCACCCCGCTGGCCTACGACGAGTTCAACGCCAACGGCGAGGGCTACCAGCGCATGATTGACGCCTCGGCTGCCCAGCGCACTGGCACGAGCGACGAGATTGCCTCGGCTGCCGCCTTCCTGCTCGGCGAGCATGCACGTTTTATCACAGGTACCGACCTGCTCATCGACGGCGGCGCCATCGCTGCTATCCGCACAGGGGAATATCAATTAGGCTAACGTCTAATAACTAGAAACTAGGGACTAGAGACTAGAAACTAAAAAATATGAACATCAAGAACATCATTATCGCCGCACTGGCATTGCTCATCCCGACGGAATGCAGCGGCCAGGCAAAACAAAAACAAGAAAAGAATATGGAAGCATCAGGTAAAGCATTGGTAGTGTTCTTCTCGCATGCGGGAGACAATTACGCAGTAGGAAACATCGAGGTGGGCAACACCAAGATTGTGGCTGACTACATCAGCGAAATCATGGGCGCCAACCAGTTCGAGATCGTGACGCACAAGTATGACGGCATGGCTTACACACCGCTGATCAACCTGGCACAGGAAGAGGCCAACAACGGCGAACTGCCCGAGTATGAGGGCGACGTGGACCTGAGCCAGTATGACACCGTGTTCATCGGCGGTCCCGTTTGGTGGGGCACCTATCCCCAGGTGATGTTCACCTTCTTCAAGAAGCACGGCAATGACCTGCAAGGCAAGACCGTCATCCCCTTCACCACCCACGAGGGCAACGGCCTGGCGAACTGCGTCGAGGACGTGAAAGCAGCCTTCCCCGGTGCCAATGTCACCAAGGGCTTCAGCATCTACGGCCACGAGGTGCGCACCGGCAAAGCCAAAGTAGAAAAATGGCTGAAAGGACTTTAAGAGTTAGGAGTGAGGAGTGAGGGGTTAGAAGTTATATTTAAGCAAAAAGTAAAAATGGAATACATCAAGTTATACAACGGCGTTGAGATGCCGACCCTGGGCTACGGTGTTTTTCTGGTGAGCCCTGATGAGTGTGAACGTTGCGTGACCGACGCGTTGAGTGTGGGCTACCGCCTGATTGATACGGCTCAGGCCTACCAGAACGAAGAAGGCGTGGGCAATGCCTGGCGCAAAAGCGGCATTAAGCGCGAGGACCTGTTCCTCGTGACCAAAGTGTGGATTGCCAATGCAGGCGAGGAAAAGGCTGCGAAGAGCATTGACGAGAGCCTGCGCAAGTTGCAGACCGAGTACATCGACCTGCTGCTCATCCATCAGGCCTACGGTGACGTGTTCGGCTCGTGGCGAGCAATGGAAAAGGCCTACCGCGACGGCAAGGTGCGCGCCATCGGCGTGAGCAACTTCCAGGCGGGCCGCTTCTTCGATTTCGCCCACTATGTGGATGTGAAGCCCATGGTGAACCAATTGCAGTGCAACGCGCTCATCCAGCAGACGGGCATCGAGGCTATCCACGCCGAGTTCGGCACGCGCATGATGGCATGGGGACCGCTGGGCGGACAGGGCGTTGACGGCATTGTCAAGAGCGAGAAACTGGCTGCTATTGGCGCCAAGTACAATAAGAGTGCTGCCCAGGTAGCCCTGCGTTGGCTCACCCAGCGCGGCATCGTCGCCATCCCCAAGTCGAGCCACAAGGAGCGCATGGCGCAGAACTTCTACCTCTTCGACTTCACGCTGACAGACGAGGACATGGCACAGATTGCCCAGCTCAACCAGCACGACACAGGCACCATCAACTTTGGTGACCCACAGTTTGTGAAATATCTCATCGAGAATTACGGTTGAGCCAGTCTGTCCATAGCAATGCTGCTATACAAAATGAATCCCTTCATAACGCTTGGGTCATGAAGGGATTCACTTTGTTTCAGTCAAACTATTGTCAGTAAACTTACTCGGGATTGGTTCTGACCTCGTAGATGACCTTGGCGGCCTCGGCTACAGTCTCGATGGGCGTACCGGCGGGGATGATGCTCTCGGTAGAAGCCATGTCGGGATTAGCATACTGGTCGATAATGTCTCCATTCTCGTCATAGACCGATACCTGCACAATATTAAAATTGTTCCAGTCGTCGGTAAACTTATAAAGGGTCAGCTTATAGGCAACGGTCTTGTCGTAGCCACGGTCCTTCGTGTAAAAGGCACGGGCCTCAGGCACATCAAAACTATTGCGTACCCATACCAAGTAACTCTTTCCGTTATCAGTGGTGGAAATCTCAGGATTGACAGCCAGGGTCTCACCTCCGTTCGACCAAACGTCAAACCAATCTGTCGCATGAGCCGCAGGCGCGGCAAGCATCAGCGCAATCAGCGCGATGAATCTAAAAATCATTTTCTTCATTGTCTATCGTAGATATTTCTTTAACTTTTGCAGCGGCAAAGGTATAAATAAAACATTAGATAACAGCAAGTTTTTAGCAACTTTTCAAACTGTTACAGCAAAAAAGTTTCCCAAAACCAATCATTATCATTGGTTTCCAATTCACCAAATCAAAAAAAAGTCCGAAAAATTTGCACAATTTGCCAAATGGCTTTACCTTTGCAGCAATATGATACTTTTTTCCTAGCAAGGCAGCTTCGTCGTGAGACGAGGCGCTTTTTTTTATGACCTCGGAAGTTCTATTCAACGCTATTCTTCACGTTTTCAAAGCGCAGTCAAAAACTTTTTCAAACAATTCCCTTGGGTATTCCAGATTTTTACCTTAATTTTGTCAGTTTGAAAAGAAACAACTAAACATCAACCTTATAAACCGAACCAAGTATGTTTGACGAGAAATTATTACAGGAAGTGACCGCTAAGGCCCAGACGTGGCTCAGCGACAGTTATGACGAGAAAACCCGCGCCGAGGTAAAGGCGATGCTCGACAATGAAGACAAGACCGAACTTGTAGAGTCGTTCTACAAGATTCTCGAGTTTGGAACCGGTGGCCTGCGCGGCATCATGGGTGCTGGCTGCAACCGCATGAACATCTACACGGTGGGCAGCGCCACTCAGGGTCTGGCCAACTACCTGAAAGAGGCGTTCAAGGACCTGCCTCAGATCTCGGTTGTCGTCGGCCACGACGTGCGCAACAATAGCCGCCTGTTTGCCGAGACGGTAGCCAACATCTTCAGCGCCAACGGCATCAAGGTCTACCTGTTTGAGGGTCCGCGCCCCACGCCCGAAGTCAGCTATGCCATCCGTCGCCTGGGTTGCCAGAGCGGTGTGAACATCACTGCATCGCACAACCCCAAGATCTACAACGGCTACAAGGCCTACTGGGATGACGGCGCACAGGTTGTTGCTCCTCACGACGTGAACATCATCAACCACGTCAATGCCATCGAGGACGTGCGCGACATCAAGTTTGAAGGCAACCCCGACCTGATCCAGATCATCGGCGAGGATGTTGACGGTCCCTACATCGAGGACATCTACACCCTCTCGCTCAGCCCCGAGGTCAACAAGAAGTACCACGACATGAAGATCGTCTACACGCCCATCCACGGCGTTGGACGCTATATGGTGCCCCGCTCGATCGAGCGCTGGGGATTTGACAACATCATCCACGTGCCCGAGCAGGACGTGATGAGCGGCGATTTCCCCACTGTGGATTCTCCCAACCCCGAGATGCCCAGTGCCATGGCCATGGCTATCAAGAAGGCCGAGGAAGTGGATGCCGACGTGGTTCTCGCCAGTGACCCTGACGCCGACCGCATCGGCCTGGTCATCAAGAACACCAAGGGCAAATATGAGCTCGTGAACGGTAACCAGATCCAGATCATCTTCCTCTACTACCTGATGGTGCGCAACCGTGAGTTGGGCCGCCTGACCGGAAACGAGTACATCGTCAAGACCATCGTTACCAGCGAGACCATCGCCAAGATTGCCCGCAAGGAGAACATCAAGATGTTTGACTGCTTCACCGGCTTCAAGTGGATCGCTACCGTGATGCGCGAGATGGAAGGCAAGGGACGCTACCTGGGCGGTGGCGAAGAGAGCTACGGCTTCCTGCCCGAGACGTTCGTTCGTGACAAGGACTCTGTTTCGTCCATCCCCCTGATGTGTGAGATCGCCGCATGGGCCAAGGACAAGGGCATGACCCTGAACGACCTGTTTATCGACCTCTACATCAACTACGGTTACAGCAAGGAGCGCGGCATCAGCGTCGTTCGCCCCGGCAAGAGTGGTGCCGACGAGATTGCACGGATGATGGTCAACTTCCGCGAGAACCCGCAGCAGACCATCGACGGCTCGCCCGTAGTGCTCATCAAGGACTTCTTGAAACTCGAGCAGCGCGATATGAAGACCGGCGAGGTGACCAAACTCGTCATGCCCGCCACCAGCAACGTGCTGCAGTACTACACCGAGGACGGCACCAAGGTATCCATCCGTCCCTCGGGTACAGAGCCCAAGATCAAGTTCTACATCGAGGTGCATGACACCCTCGACAAGAAGGAGAACTACGACGCCAAGAACGAGTGGGCCGACGCCAAGATCGACCGCATCTGCGAGTCCCTCGGCATCGCCTGATAATCAGTTATACCCTCCCGGTTCACTGTGCCGCGACTTTGTCGCGGCCACAACTGGGAGTTGAGGACTAAGAATTAGAAAACCATTAATATCAACCAAACAACAAACAATTTTAAAAACAGAATTAATTTTATGTCAGAAAAGATTCAGACTTTAAGAGACTCTGCTGCAATGCGCTGGACAGCGCTGTTATTGCTCGCTTTGGGCATGTTCTGCAGCTACATTTTTATGGACATCCTGTCGCCCATCAAGGACTTGCTGGAGTCATCTCCTAACCTTGCATGGAGTTCAACAGCATTCGGTACCGAGGAGAGCGCCGAGGTGTTCCTCAATGTGTTTGTATTCTTCCTGATTTTTGCCGGTATCATCCTCGACAAGATGGGTGTGCGCTTCACCGCACTGCTCTCGGGTGCCGTGATGCTTATCGGTGCCATCATCAAGTGGTATGCCGTGACCGATTCATTTATCGGTACCGGCCTTGAGACCTGGTTCACCAACCACCTGAACTACATCCCCATCTTTGACGAGCTGGGTGTATCGCCCTTCTATGAGGGCATGCCCGCCAGCGCCAAGCTTGCAGCTTGCGGCTTCATGCTCTTCGGCTGCGGTGTTGAGATGGCAGGTATTACCGTCAGCCGTGGTATCGTGAAGTGGTTCAAGGGCCGTGAGATGGCATTGGCTATGGGTAGCGAGATGGCATTGGCCCGTCTGGGTGTTGCCACCTGTATGATCTTCTCGCCCTACTTCGCCAAGTTGGGCGGCAATATCAGCGTTAGCCGCGCCGTTGCCTTCGGTGTAGTACTGATGTGCATCGCCCTGATCATGTTCATCGTTTACTTCTTCATGGACAGCAAGCTGGACAAGCAGACTGGCGAGGCCGAGGAGAAGGACGATCCGTTCAAGGTGAGCGACATTGGCAAGATCCTTACCAACAAGGGTTTCTGGCTGGTATCGCTGCTGTGCGTGCTCTACTACAGCGCCATATTCCCCTTCCAGAAGTATGCCGTTAACATGCTGCAGTGCAACCTCACGCTCGTTGAGCCTGCCGAGGGTTCTTTCTGGGCTGGAGACTCAGTTGCCATCTGGCAATACATCATCATGATCATCGTAGCTGCCACCGCTTTTATAAGCAACTTCATGAAGAAGAACAAGAGTGCCAAGTATGGCCTGCTCTGCGTGTCGGTTATCGCACTGATTTGCTACTGCTACATGGGTTACATGCGCCAGAGCGCCGAGAGCGTATTCGCCGTATTCCCCCTGCTGGCTGTAGGTATTACCCCCATCCTGGGCAACTATGTCGACTATAAGGGCAAAGCCGCATCGATGCTCGTGTTGGGCTCGTTGCTGCTGATTATTTGCCACTTGACCTTTGCCTTCATCCTGCCCATGTTCAAGGGTAACACGACTGGCGGCATCATCATTGCCTATATCACCATCCTTGTTCTGGGAGCTTCGTTCTCGCTCGTTCCCGCCGCCTTGTGGCCCAGCGTTCCCAAGCTGGTGGACTCCAAGATTATCGGTAGTGCCTACGCACTGATTTTCTGGATCCAGAACATCGGTCTGTGGCTCTTCCCCCTGGCTATCGGCAAGGTACTTGACAAATCCAACCCCGGTGTCACCGACCCGACCCAGTACAACTACACCTGGCCGCTCGTGATGCTGGCAGGTCTGGGTGTTGCCGCACTGCTCATCGGTCTGTACCTCAAGGTCGTTAACCGCCAGAAGAACCTCGGCCTCGAGGATCCCAACATCAAGCCTGAGTAACAGGTTCTCTGTGCTATGGCTTTGCCATAGCCTTTAAACAATAACATTAATGGGGGCACTTGTTGCCGCAAGTGCTCCCATTGTTTTATCAAAATGGAAACAACACCATGAGAGATCAAATCAAAGAAACAATCGCAACCAAGTCATGGGCACGGTGGACCGTGCTGGCGATTGTGTCGTTCACGATGATGGCGGGCTACGTCGTCGCCAAGGAGATGTCCCCGCTGCAGTTCATGCTCGAGAAGGCCGTCCAGGACGGTGGCATGGGCTGGACAAGTGGCGAATTCGGTATCTTTGCCGGATCACGCGGATTCTTTAACGTATTCCTGCTGATGCTCTTCGTGGGCGGCGTCATCCTCGACAAGATGGGCGTGCGCTTCACGGGCATTCTCTCATGTGTGCTGATGCTGGCGGGTGCAGCCGCCGTCTATGGTGTCATCACCTACACCTCGCCCGACCCGATGTGGAACGTGCCCCTCCTGGGTACCGTCAAGCGCCAGGTTGCGCTAGCTGCACTGGGATTCGCCTTCTTCGGCATCGGCTATGAGATGTGCGGCATCACAGTATCCAAGGTCGTCGTGCGCTGGTTCTCGGGCAAGGAGATGGCGCTGGCGATGGGTCTGCAGGTGGCAATGGCACGCCTGGGTACCGCACTGGCATTAGGTTTCAGTCCCATCATCGCCCTCAAGTGGGGCCTGCCCCGCCCCATCCTCATCGGCGTATTCAGTGTCGGCGTGGGCCTTATCGCCTACCTCTATTACTGCACGATGGACCGCCGCCTCGACAAGGAACAGGGCAAACAAGAAACGGCTCAAGGCGACGACGAGCAGTTCCATTTCTCGGACATGCTGATCACCATCAAGAATCCGGGATTCTGGCTCATCACCCTGCTATGCTTGTTCTATTATTCTGCCCTTTACCCCTTCCTGGACTTCGCCACCAAGCTGATGATTTCCAAGTATGGTGTCGATAGCCATCTGGCAGGTCTGATTCCCGCCATCCTGCCGTTCACCTCGATTGTGCTGACACCGCTCTTCGGCGGCTGGTGCGACAAGAAAGGCCGCGGCGCCACGATGATGCTCATCGGCAGCGTGATGCTCACGGTCGTGCTCATCGTGTTTGCCATGCCGGGCAGTGCCGGCTGGCTCGCCGTGACGTTAATGTGCGTGCTGGGTATCGCCTTCTCGCTGCTGCCCGCCGCCCTGTGGCCTGCCGTGCCCAAAATCGTGCCGATGAAGCAACTCGGCACCTCCTACTCCATCATTTACTACATCCAGAACATCGGCCTGATGCTCATCCCCGTGCTCATCGGCAAGGTGCTGGAGCGCGACACCATCGGTGAGCAGGTCGATTACACCAACTCGCTCATCATCTTCGCCATCATCGGCGTGGGCGCCATCGTCACTTCCAGCCTGCTGCTGTGGATGGACCGCAAGCGCCACTACGGCCTGGAGCAACCCAACATCACACCGCAGGAATAACCACGTCGAGGCACTAAGACGCCAAGTAATAGTATTATCAATGATAAAGAAAAGTATGCGATTCCAACATTTAACCATCGTTGCCTTGTTGCTGGCGTTTTTCCTTGCCGGCGGGCAGCAGACTTCAGCACAGAACAAAAGACAAAACGCAATCGGTATGGAAGAAATCGTTCTTGACAACATCCTGGCTCGTACCAGCATCCGCTCCTATCAGGACCGCCCGGTGGAGCAAGACAAAATCGAGAAATTGCTGCGCGCAGGCATGGCAGCACCGTCGGCAGTCGATAAGCGCCCTTGGCACTTTGTCGTGGTAACCGACAAGCAAGTACTTCAAGGCCTCGCCGAGGCCAACCCCAATGCCGGGATGGCTGCCCGCGCACCGCTGGCTATCGTCGTGTGCGGTGACAAGACCAAGGCGTTGACCCGTGTTCCCGACTACTGGGTACAGGATGTCGCCGCCGCTACCGAGAACATCCTCCTTGCCGCCCAGGGCATGGGCCTGGGAGCCGTTTGGACGGGCACCTATCCCGTAGCCGACCGTGTCGAGAAAGTCGCCAAGGTCATCAACCTGCCCGAGCACATCATCCCCTTCTGCACCATCGTCATCGGCTATCCCGAGCGCTACCAGGCACCCAAGGACAAGTGGAATGAGGGCAACATCAGTTACAACACCTACGGCGGTGCCAAACCCGCCATCAACGACCCCGAGCCCGCCTTCCATGAGTTTGACGTCAACGAGGACTTCATGCTCAATCCGTTCAACTATTTCTCCCAGCCTGGCGGTCTGCTCGTGTGTGCCGGCAACCGCGACAAGAGCAACGCCATGACTATCGGTTGGGGCGCCCTGGGCACCCTCTGGGGACATGGTACCAACACGGTCACCGTATATGTCGCCGAGAAGCGCTACACCCGCGAGTTCATGGAGAGCAGCGATTATTTCACCATCATGACCTTCAAGGACATGAACGTACTGCGCTACATGGGCACCAAGAGCGGACGCGACGGCGATAAGGCTGCTGCACTGGGCCTGCACGTGGCATTCACCGAGAACGGTACCCCCTACTACGAGGAAGCCGAGTGCGTCATCGAGTGTAAGAAGATGTACACCCAGGAGTTTGACCCCGACAACTTCAGCGACGACGTCCCCCGCGAGTTCTACGACGGGTTCAGCGCCGGTTACCACACCCTCTACATCGGCAAGGTTGTCAAGGCCATGAAGAAGTAAATCCAAGAATAAAGATCAAGTAAAACAGAATGGTTGCCAGGTCTGCCCTGGCAACCATTCTGTTTTACAGCTCATTTCATCGTCTCCAGCCCCGTTCCGTTTAACGGGCTGTCCAAGTATTGCAAGCCGTTGGCTTGCACCCCGTCCCATAAATGGCCACGAATAATATTCATGGTCATTCGTGTTAATTAAATCCAGCCAGTAGAGATTGACGCCCCTTGATTACTGGCGGTGGATGACACTGCCGCTGGCCTGGTGGGTGGCGAGGACGAGCAACTCAGCAACCTGGACATGAGGCGGAGCACTCACGGCAAAAGCGACACACTCGGCAATATCCTGACCCGTCAACGGCTGGATGCCCTTATAGACGTTATCTGCCCTCTCCTTGTCACCGTGGAAACGGATGACCGAGAAGTTGGTCTCGACCAGGCCAGGCTTGATGTTGGTCACTCGCACACTTGTATGAGCCACATCGATGCGCAGGCCGTCGCTCAGGGCTTTCACTGCCGACTTGGTAGCGCAATACACGTTACCGCCGCCGTAAGCCGCATCGCCGGCCACGCTGCCGATGTTCACCACATGGCCTCGGTCACGCTTCACCATACCGGGCACGATGAGGCGGGTCATCGTCAGCAGGCCCTTGATATTGGTGTCGATCATCGTGTCCCAATCTTCATAGTTGCCCTCGTACTCGGGCTCGAGACCCCAGGCGCCACCGGCGTTGTTGACGAGCACATCGATTTCTTGCCACTCTTCGGGCAGGCTCTGGATAGCAGTGGTGGCCGCCTCGCGGTCACGCACGTCAAACTCTAGCGTGATCACCCCGACGCCCAAGGCTGACAATTCCCTGGCAAGGGCATCCAGACGGTCGGCCTTGCGGCCCGTAATAATCATGTTGTAGCCAATCATGGCCAGTTTGCGCGCGCAGGCCTCACCGATGCCACTAGTCGCGCCAGTCACTAAAGCAATCTTGTTCATTGTCTTGTCATTGATAGTATTGTAGGTTAAAAAATCATTTTAAAAAGAAAAGAGTGTCAGTAGACAAACCCCGACGGAATGATGATGTTGTTGAAAGTGGGCACGGTGTCCTGCTTGGGGGCTTCCATAATCTCGACAGAGATTTTGGGCGGGATGATGTGCTTATCCAGTTGCGGCTGCAGCAGGGATTTGTCTTTGGAACTTGCCAGCACTGTGGTCATCGTCTTGACGGCGGGTCGCATCCCACGATATTGGGGCATGCACCTGCCGATGGTTCCACCCACAAACGAAGGGTCACAAATCAAGTAATAATCCTGTCCATAATAGTAGCCGTTGCCGTATGGCGAGCAATCGGTAAATCGCACTGCTGTACACTCATGCCCAGGGTATTCCACGAACTGCACATCCAACCCGAGCAATGACTGTACCAGAAACGCATACAGGATGGAGCGGTCCTCACAGTCGTTCTTGTCATAGTAGAAACTCTCCTCGACAAAGTTGACTTTTTCCTCGCCATACTGCTCCCCGTCTTCCTCGTAGCCAAACACATGCTGCACAAAATGCAGCAACGCGTCGGCAGCGTCACACTGGCTCATGTCGGCCAGCTGCGGCGACAACTGCCCCAATATCTCGTCATGGAACTGCGGCAGCACCACCGAGGCGGCATAGCACTGCATGTTCAAGAGCGGATAATCCCTTAACATCCTGATGACAGCCGGATCAACCGAACAAGAGACATGAATCAAGCCGTCGTCAAAGTCACGCAAGTTGTTGTCTCCTGACGAGAATGCCAATGTCTTGTCATCAAACGACAAGTTGAAAACCCTTCCCACGCCGATATACTTCTTGTCGGGGTCACAAGGCAAGATTACCGAGAGCTCGTTCACATCACCCTCCAACTCATCAAAAAAGAGATAGTATTCCTTGCCATCCAGCCTGATGAAAAAATGCTCATACACCTCCTGCTCAAAGGGCACCATCAGCAGCAACTGGGTCTCGGTGCGTGCAAGCCGCACATCATAGCCCAATTTCACCAGCAGGAAATGCTCCAGCAACACCCTGTCCATCGGCGATGCGTCACGCAACAACCCGTCTGCATATTCCCTCACCAGCCTAAACACGAACCAGTCGTTCAAACCCATTTCCTCGGACAAGGTCTGCAGCGATGACAAGACAGGAGCGACATCACGCTTCTGATAGTCGCGCCATGCCGTGGACACGTCACTCTGATAAATAGATTTCAGCTTGACAGGCCTCAGTGAGGGCAGGATCAACGTCTGGTCATAATAGGAAAATTCCAGGTCAGGCAACGGTGCCGGCTTCTTTTTCACCCCAGCGCCAGCGAGCGGCAACGTCATCATTGCCACCATGCAGAACACCAACAGATACTTATTTAACAGTATCGATTTCATAAATAATTAGGTTTTTCACATTTGGGGATTGCAAATTTACACATTTTCCTTATATCAACAAATTAAATTTGGCATTTTGCGCTCATTGCACTAACTTTGCACCCAAATTTGATAAGGCATTATGCAGAATATTCGCAACGTGGCCATCATCGCGCACGTCGATCATGGCAAGACAACATTGGTAGACAAGATGTTAGCGGCAGGTAACCTGTTCCGCGATAACCAACAGATGGGCACTCAGATTCTGGACAGCAACGATCTGGAGCGAGAGCGCGGCATCACCATCCTGTCCAAGAACGTGTCAATCTCCTATAACGGCTACAAAATCAACATTATCGACACCCCGGGGCATAGCGACTTCGGCGGCGAGGTGGAGCGCGTGCTCAACATGGCCGACGGCTGCTTGCTGCTCGTGGACGCCTTCGAGGGACCCATGCCACAGACTCGCTTTGTTCTGCAGAAAGCCCTGCAACTTGGCCTCAAGCCCATCGTGGTGATCAACAAGGTCGATAAGCCCAACTGCCGCCCCGACGAGGTTCAGGAGATGGTCTTCGACCTGATGTGCAACCTCGACGCTACCGAGGAGCAGCTGGACTTCCCCACCATCTTCGGCTCGGCTAAGGAAGGCTGGATGAGCGAAGACTGGCAACAACCCACCGACAACATCACAGCAGTCCTTGACGCCATCATCAAGTACATCCCCGAGCCCGAGATGCTCGAGGGTGATGCCCAGATGCTCATCACGTCGCTGGACTACAGCAGCTACGTCGGCCGTATCGCTGTGGGCCGAGTGCACCGCGGCACACTCAAGGACGGCATGGAGGTAGCACTGTGCAAGAAGGACGGTGAGGTAGTGAAACAGAAGATCAAAGAACTGCGCACCTTCGAAGGCATGGGACAGAAACACGTCGAGAGCGTCAGCAGTGGCGACATCTGCGCCATCATCGGCCTGGAGGGCTTCGAGATCGGTGACACCGTCACCCTGCCCACCAACCCCGAGCCGCTGCCCCGCATCGCAATCGACGAACCCACAATGTCAATGCGTTTCTGCATCAACGACTCCCCCTTCTTCGGCAAGGACGGTAAGTATGTGACCTCGCGCCACATCTGGGACCGCCTGCAGCGTGAGTTGGACAAGAACCTCGCCCTGCGTGTCGAGCGCACCGAGGGTGAGGATGCCTGGAACGTCTATGGCCGTGGCGTGCTGCACCTGTCAGTGCTCATCGAGGAGATGCGCCGCGAGGGCTACGAGCTCCAGGTGGGTCAGCCGCAGGTCATCATCAAGACCATCGACGGCGTGAAGTGCGAGCCCATCGAGGAACTGAGCATCAATGTGCCCGAGGAATACTCCAGCAAGATGATTGACCTAGTCACCCGCCGCAAGGGCGAGATGACCATGATGGATACCCAGAATGACCGTATCCACCTCCAGTTCAAGATTCCGTCACGCGGCATCATCGGCTTGAGGACCAATGTCTTGACCGCAAGCGCCGGCGAGGCCATCATGTCGCACCGCTTCCTGGCCTACGAGCCCTGGAAGGGTGACATCGCACGCCGCACCAACGGTTCGCTTGTCGCCATGGAAGGCGGCACTGCCTATGCCTACGCCATCGACAAGCTGCAGGACCGCGGCCGCTTCTTCATCTTCCCTCAGGAGGATGTCTATGGCGGTCAGGTCGTCGGCGAGCACACCAAGGAGAAAGACCTGGTCATCAACGTCACCAAGTCCAAGAAGCTCACCAACATGCGTGCCAGCGGTGCCGATGACAAGGTGAAGATCGTGCCTCCCATCGTGTTCAGCCTCGAGGAAGCCCTCGAGTACATCAAGGCTGACGAATATGTGGAAATCACTCCCAACCACATCCGCATGCGCAAAATCATCCTCGACGAACTCGAGCGCAAGCGCATCGCCAAAGCCAACGGTCAGGACGAGGACTAACACTCAGCAAACCCACCTAAAACAAATATTTATAGAGTCGCTCATTTGGGCGACCCTATTTTTTTATTTACAATGCATATCTTTAGTTCCAAAACACATTATAAAATTAATCAAAATTTTATACCTTTGCACATTCGATGTATAACTGCTCACAACGTTGAATATCTATTCAAATCAAGTTATGACGTTCAAGCAACTGTTTAACAAATTCAAGAGGAGCCATTATCGCAACTCCATATCGGCCATTGCACTCATCCTGCTTGCGGGTGCACTTATCGAGCTCATTTCGCTAGCGCAATACAACTATGCCCACAACATGGTTGAGGAGGGGCTGGATTACCGCGCTGAGAACGAGATGACCTTAAAGGCGGTGCTTGTCAAGAGTATACTCAAGTCCCACGAGGCTATGGTGCGCAACTATCTATGGCCCGTCCAGCACCAACTCAAGAATCCTGATGCTATTCCCAAAGTCATCAAACGACTCGTTTCGTCCAACGATGACGTGATGACTTGTTTTACAGCATTTACTCCTGACTATTATCCCGACCGTTCACGGCTGTTTGAGCCAGTGGCCATCCGCCTTGGTGACAGCATTTATACCAAGCAAGTTGCCAGTGAGTCGCACGACTACACTCAACGCGAGTATTACCAGAACGTTGTCCTGAACAATACACCCTCATGGAGCGACCCCTATCTGGATGTCGATGGATGCGGCAAGGTCGTCACGACCTATGCCATACCCCTCACCGATGAAAACGGCAAAACTGTTGGCACACTCGGCATCGACCTGTCGACCGAGGGCATCATCGACACCTTGAACACCAGACATAATTATCCCTCCACCTTTTACCTGCTACTCACCGAGGACGGGAGACTCATCTCCAAACCCGACACGAGCCATACCAAGCAAAGTGATGTAGAGGCTGTCGTGAAAATGATTAACGACAGCACCTGCGAGCGCGAGCCCAGCAGTTCGGGGCGAAGCAAAATCATCACGTTCAAAGACAAAAAGAAGGGCACGGGATATGCTTACCATGCCTTTATCAAAGGCAATCCCCACTGGCAGGTGGTGATGGTGTGCTATGACAAAGAGGTTTACAGCAAACTCAGTGACATGCGTCGCAGAATGATGCTGCTCATGCTCGGAGCCTTCTCCCTGTTAGGATTCATCTTGTACCGCGTACACCAGTACGTGAAACGCTTGCATGAATCCAGGTTGAACAAGGAGCGCACCGACAGCGAACTGCACGTCGCACAGAAGATTCAGAGCGAGATGCTGCCCCACAGCGACATCACGCGGCCCGACATTGACGTGAGCGGCAAACAAGTCTCTGCGCTGGAAGTGGGCGGCGACCTGTATGACTATTTCATCCGCGACGAGAAGCTTTACTTCTGCATCGGTGACGTGAGCGGCAAGGGCGTGCCGTCATCGCTGGTGATGGCTGTCGTTCATTCCCAATTCCGCAGCATCGCCAAGCATGAGAGCAATCCCTCTCGCATCATGTCGAGCATCAACGAGATGGCATGTGAAGGCAACGAGACCAATATGTTCGTCACATTTTTCGTCGGCGTGCTTGACCTGCCCACGGGCCGCCTGCGCTACTGCAATGCCGGCCATGACGCTCCGCTGATCATCGACCATGGCGTGTCCCTCCTGCAAGTGAATGCCAATCTGCCTATAGGCTTGTTCAATGACTTCAGCTTTACCTCGCAGGAATATCAGCTGCCTCAGGAAACGACCTTGCTGTTATACACCGACGGCTTGACCGAGACTGCCAATGCAGCACACAACTTGTTCGGACTGCAGCGCATCATCGACACTGCTCAAGAAAGTCTGGAACAGGGCAAGACCACACCGGCAGAAATGATGGCTTGCCAATATGAGGCGTCACTGCGATTTGCTAACGGCACACAGCAGAGTGACGACTTGACGATGCTGGCCATCCATTACCACCGGCCAGACGAGCCACTGACAATGGAGGAAAGCATCTCACTGACTAACGACGTGAAACAAGTTCCCGAATTGAACCAATTCGTCAAATCTGTGGCCCACCGATTAAACCTCGAGCCGTCTGTCTCGTCTCAACTGATGCTGGCGGTTGAGGAGGCTGTAGTCAATGTGATGAACTATGCCTACCCCATCGGCAGCACGGGAGATATCACAGTGGATGCTAAAGCGACACAGAAATGGCTGAAATTCATCATTACCGATAAGGGCAAGGCATTTGACCCGACACAAAGCAACAATGCCGACATCACGCTCAATGCCGAGGAGCGGCCCATCGGAGGCCTGGGCATCCTGCTGGTGCAGCAGCTGATGGACACCATCAACTATGAGCGCGTCGACGGCAAGAATGTGCTCACGCTAAAGAAGAATATACAATCTTGAAATAATAACCATTAATCAATAACAATCTGACAAATGAAAACGACAATTGAAGAACTTGACGAGAAGATTATCGTCACCATGATTGGCTCGCTCGACACCGCAGCCGCTATCGAAACCGAACAGACACTGAAACCCATCACTGCCGAAGGCACTGCCAAGGATATCGTGTTTGAATGTAAGGATCTGGAGTACATCGCATCCAGTGGCCTGCGCATTCTGCTCGACGTGCTCAAGAAGGCCAAGGCCAAGGGCAACACCGTCACCCTGCGCAACGTGAATGATGACATCAAGAATGTGTTTAGTATTACTGGATTCATCAACTTGTTTGAGTTCGAGTGAAACTGCTTCATAATATGAAACACATGCATTTAAGGCGATGGCTGCTTGCAGTCATCGCCACACCTGCACTACTACTGTCGGGTCAGACCCCTACCGATACTGTAGCCCCCGCTCCCAAAAACCAGTTCAGCGTGGATTTTCAGTTCTTGGGACGTGGCGAGGCCCGATATGGTGGCATGCCGCAGTCGCCCATTGAGAAAGAAGAAGAGGAGGAGGAAACCGAAAACCCAAAGGTGCCGACCTCAAATTTCGTGCTCAGCCGCGCGCGTCTTCCCATCTACTTCAAGCGGGACTGGCTCGAAACCCTCATCACCCCTCAGCACTCTGGCGTGTGGGGACAAGCGGGCAAAGGTTCCTTCAACCTGCATGAGGCCTGGGTGAAGATGACCACTCGTTTCGGCATGTTTGCCCAAGTGGGACGTGTGGCACTCAACTATGATGACGAACGTATCATCGGCTCTGATGACTGGGCAATGGCTTCATCTTCCCACGACATTTTGCGACTGGGTTATGAAGGTCACGGCCACAAGGGTCACATCATTCTGGCCTATAACCAGAATGCTAATGTGATGGCTACCGGCGGTTCCATCTACGAGAACGGTGGACAGCCCTACAAAACCATGCAAACGGCGTGGTATCACTATGATGTGCCGCGTTTCCCGTTGGGTGTGTCACTGCTGTTCATGAACATCGGCATGCAGAGTGAATTGAATAATAACCGTGACAGAACATGGTTCCAACACCTGGCGGGTGGATATGCTTCTTTCCAACCCAATCACTGGAAGGCCGAGGCGGCCTACTACAAGCAGTTCGGCAAGAACGAGCATGGCATCAAGATCGATGCATGGATGGCAAGTGGTAAGGTCACCTATATTCAATCACCGAGATTCAATGTCACAGCGGGCTATGACTACCTGAGCGGTGACAAGTATTTTGCCGTGCCCACGGGGCACAATATCGGAATGGTGCATCACGATGTCATCAAGGGCTTCAGCACAGTCTATGGCTCCCACCATCAGTTCTACGGAGCAATGGACTTCTTCTATGTGAGTGCCTATCATCACGGATTCACCCCGGGTCTGCAGAACGCCTACATCGGCAGTACCTACAGTCCCCTGAAGAACATGAAGCTCAATGCCAGTTACCACTACTTTGCCATAGCCACTCACCTCACCGATATGGAAAAGACCCTCGGTCACGAGATTGAATTCGGGGTCGGCTATAGCATTCATCGCGACGTGAATGTGTCTGCAGGAGCTTCCTTCATGTGGGGCGGCGATACCATGGAACGCCTGAAACGTTCCACTTCAAATAACAGCCTGCGATGGGGATACATCACGCTCGTTGTCAACCCGCGCATCTTCAGTACCAAATGGTAATAACTCTAATCTATAAACAAACAAAATGAAATTATCTGCACCCTTATCAACCTCCCAATACGGAATCTATGTGGAATGTGTAAACCACCAGGGAGAACCTTGCTATAATTTGCCTTTCTATTATGTTCTTGACCGTTCGCTGGATGGCCAGAGGCTGCTTGATGCCGTCAAGACGGCATTTATGGCTCACCCCACGCTGTTCACCCGCATCGAGTTGGGCGACGATGGAGAGCCTTTACAGACGATCGACATGGCCAATGAACAGTGGTCGCTCAGCATCGAAGACATCAATGACCTTGAACAGGAAAAGGCACATTTCGTGCAGCCGTTCAACATCTATGGCGACCGCCTGTTCCGCTTCAGGCTGCTGCGCGACAAGGAGCATTATTACTTCATGGTCGACTATCACCACATCATCATGGACGGCGCATCGTTCCAGATCTTGATGCAAGAGATCGACAGGGCCTATCGTGGCGAGACCATTGCACCCGAAGAGATGACGATGATGGATGTGGCCACCGACGAAGCTGCCAAGCGCAAGACTCCCGCCTATGAGGAAGCCAAGCAATGGTATGCCGCCAACTTTGACTGTGGCGACACCTTCACCCAGTTTGTGCCCGATCTGGAAGAGACCGAGTATCGCGAGGGCCAGTTGCTGCGCACCTTGTCGCTCGACTTGGGCCGAGTAGATGAATACTGCAAGAAGAATGGTGTGTTCAAGAGCACGTTGTTCACCACAGCCTATGCCTTCCTGCTGGCCAAGTTCAACAATGAGCAGGAGAGTCTGTTCAACACCATCTATAACGGCCGCACCGACAAACGCTTCAACCGCTCGTTAGGAATGACGGTCAAGACCCTGCCGGTTTATGCCAAGTTCACCAACGAGACCACCGTGCTTGAACTGCTGCGTCAGGGACAGGACCAGATGAGCGGGTGCCGCGAACACGACGCATACTCCTATGCCGACCTGATGGCAGACTTGAACCTGCAGACTAACTCTATTTTCGCTTGGCACGGCAATGTGCTTGACGTCCTGACAATAGACGGCAAGCCTACTGAGATGATTAGAATTGCCAACAACACGCTTGAAGAGTCGTTCTACCTGAAGGCCTTCATCAACGACGGCAAGATAGAGATCGAAGCCGAATATAAAGCCAACGAATTCTCGAGCGACCTCGTTGCCCAGATTCTGGAGAGCTATGAGGCTGTGCTCGAGGGCTTCATCACCCATGAATACCTGCGTGACATCGACATTGCGTCAGCCGACCAGGTGGCTACCGTCGACAGCTTTAACCCGGGCGAACTGGAGTATGACGACACCCAGACCATCGTCTCGCTGTTCCGCCAGCAGGCCAAGGCCACACCCGACGCTATTGCCGTAGTATATCTCGACAAGCAGTTCACTTATGCCCAAGTTGACGAGATCAGTGACCGCATCGCGGCCTATATCGTCGGCAAGGGTCTGGGGTCCGAGGACGTGGTATCGGTAATCATTCCCCGCTGCGAGTGGATGCCTATCGCCTCGCTGGGTGCGCTCAAGGCCGGTTGTGGCTATCAGCCGCTCGACCCGACCTACCCCAAGGAGCGCCTCAACTTCATGATGCAGGACGCCAGCGCCAAGTTGCTTATTGCCGACGAGGAACTGCGTCCCATCGTTGACGAGTACCAGGGCGAGGTGCTGTTGACCAAGGACATCATGGGTCTGCCCGCCGCGGCAGCGCCTCAGGTGGACATCAAGCCCGACCAGCTGTTCATCATGCTTTACACCTCGGGTTCGACAGGTGTGCCCAAGGGCTGCCAGCTGATTCACCGCAATCTTGTGGCATTCTGCCACTGGTACCATCAGATGTTCGACCTCAAGCCCGGAAACAAGGTTGCGGCCTATGCCAGCTACGGTTTTGACGCCAACATGATGGACACCTACCCTGCCCTCACTTGCGGTGCGACGGTCTATATCGTTCCCGAGGAACTGCGTCTGGACCTTATCGCGCTGAATGAATACTTTGAGCAGAACGGTATCACCCACTCGTTCATGACGACGCAAGTGTGTTACCAATTTGCCACCAGTGTCGAGAACCACACGCTGCAATATCTCTCGACCGGCGGCGAGAAATTGGCTTCATTAACGCCACCGCAGGGCATCAAGTTCTTCAACCTCTATGGTCCCACCGAGTCGACGGTATTCATTACCTACTTCCTGGTAGACAAGAAGATGAAGGAGATTCCCATTGGCAAAGCACCGAAGAACGTGCGCTTGTATATCGTTGACCCGCAGGGTCATCGCCTCCCGGTGGGCGCAGCCGGCGAATTGTGGGTAGCTGGACCGCAGGTGAGCCGCGGCTACCTGAACCGACCCGAGAAGACGGCCGAAGTCTTTATTTCCAATCCGTTCTCAACCGAGGAGAACTATTCCCGCATCTATCGCACGGGCGACATCGTCCGCTACCTGCCCTCGGGTGACATCCAGTTTGTGGGACGCCGCGACGGTCAGGTGAAGATCCGCGGTTTCCGCATCGAGCTCAAGGAGGTCGAGAGCATCATCCGCGAGTTCCCAGGCATCAAGGATGCCACGGTTCAAGCCTTTGACGACGAGGGCGGCGGCAAGTTCATCGCTGCCTACATCGTGAGCGACGAGCAAGTGGACATCGAGGCATTGAACAACTTCATCATGGACGAGAAACCGCCCTATATGGTGCCCGCTGTTACCATGCAGATCGATGCCATCCCCTTGAACCAGAATCAGAAGGTGAACAAGCGCGCCCTGCCCAAGCCCGAGAAGAAGGCTGCTGCCGCCGAGAATGTCAACGTGCCGATGAATGTACTGGAACAGGAACTGCACGACATCGTGGCTGATATTGTCAACAACAAGGACTTCGGCGTGACCACAGTGCTGGGCTATGCTGGCCTGACCTCTATCTCGGCCATCAAGCTGGCTGTGCAGGTCAACAAGCACTATGGCGTGACGCTCGACTCTCGCAGTCTGGTGAAAACCGGCACCATCCAGTCCATCGAGAACGAGATTCTCAAGCAACTGCTTGCTGGTGGAACCGTAGCGACGCAAAATCCCGAGTCTTCCACCCAGGAGGCGAGGAACAGCGCACCGCTGTCCTATGCCCAAACGGGTGTCTACTTTGACTGCCTCAAGAATCCCGTTTCCACAATCTATAACATTCCTTATCTCCTCTCCTATCCCGAGGGTACCGATGCCGCCCACCTTGCCGATGTTGTCAAGCGTGTTATCGAGGCCCATCCCGAATTGGGCGTCCACTTTACCACCGAGGGCGACACCATCGTGCAGACGCTCGAGGGCGCGGTTCCTGTCGAGGTGAAGGTGACCGAGATGAGTGAAGATGAGTTGGCAAAATACAAAAAAGAGTTTGTGCAGCCCTTCAACCTGCAGAAGGCGCCTCTCTATCGCGCCGAGGTCATTAAGACGCCTGCCGGTGTTTATCTGCTCATGGATTTGCACCATCTGGTATTTGACGGTGGTTCTGCCGACCTGTTAATCCGCCAGATCAATGCTACCGTCGAAGGCAAAGAGGTAGAGAAGGAAACCTACAACTACCTGGACTTTGTTGCCGACCAGCAGCAAGCCGAAGAAAGCGACGACTTCAAGGCCGCACAGCAGTTCTTTGCCGAGAAGCTGCAGACCTGTGAGGGCGCCAGCGAGATTCCCGCCGACCTGCCCAAGAACGACGAGCAGGGCTTCATCGGTGAGGCTGTCTGCCCTGCCGACTTGGAGAAAGCGACGGCCTTCTGCCGCCAGCAGGAGATTACGCCTGCCCACCTTTTCCTCGCCGCGACTTCCTATGTAGTATCACGCTATACCAACAACCGCGACGTTTACCTGTGTACCGTCAGCAGCGGCCGCAGCAACCTGAAGATTTCCGACACGGTGGGCATGTTCGTCAACACGCTCGCCCTGGGTATGAACATCGACGACGTGACAGTGAGCCAGTTCTTGAAGAGCGCCAGCGACACGTTTGACCAGACGCTGCGCCACGAGGATTATCCCTTTGCCCGCATCGCTACTGACTACGGCTTCCGCCCCGCCATCGCTTACGCTTATCAGGTGGGCGTGCTCTCGCAGTACACGGTCAATGGCAAGCCCGTCGGCCAAGAGCTGCTGGAGCTTAACGTGCCCAAGTTCAAGATCAACATCAAGATTGAGTCGCGCGGTGTTGTCGTGGAGTATGACGACGCCATCTATAGCGACCGCGTGGGCCGTGGACTGGCCGAGAGCATCGTGGCAGTCGCCAACAGGATGATGGAACAGCCGCAGGCCAAGTTGCGCCAGCTGTCCATCGTGAGCGACTGTCAGGAGGAGGAATTGAGCCATCTGCGCGAGGTAGAGACGGGCGACGTTCCCGCCGATGCCCCCTTCACCTTCTTCCACGAGTGCATCGGTCACTTTGCACAGACACAGCCCGACCATGAGGCATTGGTTGCCATCGATGCCAAGTACACCTATAAGGAGATGGACGAGGTGACCAGCCGCATCGCTGCCGCCCTGAGGAAACGTGGCGTGCAGGAGCGTGACCGCGTAGCCCTGTTGCTGCCGCGCACGAGCCGCCTGATCCTGGCCCTGTTCGGTGTGCTGAAGTCGGGTGCCGCCTACATCCCCTGTGACCCCGAGTATCCCGCCGACCGTGTGAAACTCATCCTCGAGGACAGTGAGGCACGCTACATCATCACCACAGCCGACCGCATGGCAGACCTTCCCGCCGACAAGGCAATTGACGTGGAAGACCTCATCAGCGACGACAATGACGGCACCATCGTGACCGACATCAATCCCGATGACCTGGCCTACCTGATTTATACCAGCGGCTCGACGGGCCGTCCCAAGGGTGTGATGCTGCACCACCGTGGTATCTGCAACTACCTGTATGGCCATCCCGCCAACGTGTTTGCCAACGGTGTGATGACCGATGCCAAGCGCATGCTGAGCGTGACGACCATCTCGTTTGACGCCGCACTGCAGGACATCGGCACCGCCTATTTCAACGGCAAGACGCTCATCGTCGCCACCGAGGAGCAGGCCAACAACCCGCTTGACCTGGCACGTCTCATCAACGAGCAACACATCAATATGGTATCGGGTACGCCGTCGCGCTGGATGACCTGGCTCACGAGCGAGGACTTCTGCGATGCCATCAGCCGCATCAGCATCGTGCGTGCCGGCGGTGAGAAGTTCTCCGACCAGTTGCTCGGCATGTTGAGGAATGTGACCAAGGCTCGCATCTTCAACTGCTACGGTCCCACCGAGACCACTGTGGCTTCCAATAACAAGGAACTGACCCACGCCGACATCGTGACCGTGGGCAAGCCGCAGTTGAATGTCAAGGAATATATTGTGGACCAGGACGGCAACGAGTTGCCTGTGGGCGTCGTCGGCGAGCTGTACATCGGCGGACGCGGCGTGGCTCACGGCTATAACAACCTCGACGAGATGACGCGCGAGCGCTTTGTGGACTATCACGGCGAACGCATCTACAAGTCGGGCGACTATGCCAAGTGGCTGCCCGATGGCGATGTCGTCATCCTGGGCCGCACCGACCACCAGATCAAGCTGCGTGGTCTGCGCATCGAGTTGGGCGAGATCGAGAACGTGATGCTCAAGGTCGATGGTCTGAAGAAGGTGGTCATCCTCATCCGCAAGATCAATGACAAGGAGCACCTGTGTGCTTATTATACCGCCGACCGCGAGATTGCGCCCGATGCCCTCAAGACAGAGATCTCCAAGAGCCTGACGCAATACATGGTGCCCACGGCCTACCTGCAATTGAAGGAGATGCCCATGACACCCAACGGCAAGACCGACGTCAAGGCACTGCCCGAGCCCGAACTGGCCATCAGCTCGGCCTATGTCGAGCCCGCCAATGACACGGAACGCACCTTCTGCGACATCTTTGCCGACATCCTGCAGATGGACAAGGTGGGTGCTACCGACAACTTCTTTGAGTTGGGCGGCACCTCGCTGGTTGTGACCCGCGTCATCATCGAGGCCGACAAGGCTGGCCTGCATGTTGCCTATGGCGATGTGTTTGCCAACCCGACGCCCCGCAAACTCGCTCGACTCATCACTGGTGAGGGCGACGACGAGGGGAATGACGAGATCACTGGATTTGACTACACCGCCATCAACAACCTGCTGATGAAGAACACGCTGGCCAGCTTCCGCAACGGCGAACGCCAGCAGTTGGGCGATGTGCTGCTGACAGGTGCCACGGGCTACCTGGGTATCCATATCTTGCGCGAGCTCATCGACTCGGATGCCGAGAACATCTACTGCCTCGTGCGTGGCAAGAGCGAGGAGGCTGCCGCCAACCGCCTGCGCACCCTGCTGTTCTACTACTTCTCCGATGCCTTCAAGGACCTGTTCGGCAAGCGTCTGCACATCGTCCTTGGCGACGTGACGAGCGACTTCAGCGAGGGACTCAAGGTGGACACGGTATTCAACTGCGCCGCCATCGTCAAGCACTTCAGCGAGGGCACCGAGATTGAGGACGTGAACATCGGCGGTGCTCAGCGCTGCGTCGATTACTGCGTCAAGACTGGTGCCAAACTAGTCCATGTATCCACAGCGAGCACGCGCGGTCTGTGGGCTGGCGAGATCAAGGGTGACATCTTCACCGAGCAGTGCCTGTACATGGGCCAGTTCTTGGGCAACAAGTACATCTATTCCAAGTTCCTGGCCGAGCGTCTGATCCTGAATGCCGTAGCCCTGCACGGGCTCAAGGCCAAGATCATGCGTGTGGGTAACCTGGCAGCACGCTCTACCGATGGTGAGTTCCAGGCCAACTTCCAGACCAACTCGTTCATGGGCCGCATCAAGGTCTATAACATGCTGGGCTGCTGTCCTCACAGCGTGCGTAACGTACAGGTAGAGTTCTCGCCCATCAACGAGGTGGCTCACGCCATCGTGCTGCTGAGCTCTACGCCCAAGGAGTGCACCGTCTTCCATCCCTACAACATCCATGGCCAGTTCATGGGTGATGTGCTCACAGGGCTGACTTCGGTGGGCGAAGGCGTGAAGTTCGTCGAGCAGGAAGAGTTTGAGGAGGCAATGAATGCCGCCAAGGACGATCCCGTTAAGGCTAGGACGATGTCGAGTCTGCTCGCCTATCAAGACATGGCACATGGGCAGAAGACCGCCGACGTCAAGCGCGAAAATAACTACACGACCCAAGTGCTGTACCGTCTGGGCTTCGACTGGTCACCCACATCGTGGGACTATGTGGAGCGCATGTTGACAGCCATCGGCACGCTGGGCTTCTTTGATTTGTAACTAAGGTAACGTTCTAGATGGTCTAGAATATCTAGTAAATCTAGAGAATCTAGACCATCTAGACAATATTAGAATAATGGAGAACGATATCAACAAACAGTTTTACCGCTTCTTGTGGGCTTATATCCTGGTGGCACTGTCGGGCTGCCTGGGTACCGTGGTGGACGGCATCATCGTGGGCAACCTCATCAGCGAGGATGGCGTGAGCGCCATCAACCTGTCCACGCCCATCACCCAGTTCATCTTCACCATGCATCTGCTCATCAATGCGGGTGCGGGCATGCTGGTGGCCTATGCCTTGGGCCAGAAAAAGATTGATGACGCCAAGCGTTTCTTCACCCGTTCGCTGTCGCTGACGGTGGGTCTGGGACTGCTGCTGGCGATTGTCGGCGGTCTGATATTCCCAAGCCAGACGGCACGCATGCTGTGCAGCAACGAGCAGATTTTGCCGCTGGCCGAGGACTATATGCGGGTACTGCTCATCGGCTGTCCGGCCTTCATCCTCATGTGGGGGCTCTCGACCATGGTGGGCGTGAACGGTAGTCCGCGGCTAGTATCGCTGGCTGTAATCATCGACAACGCGGTGAACCTGTGTCTTGACATCGTTTTCATCAAGTGGTTCGGCTGGGGCATCACGGGTTCTTCGGCAGCAACGGTGATTGGTCATCTGGTGGGCATCGCCATCCTGCTCACCCACTGGCGCAATCCCGAAAACCGCCGCCTGTCACCCGTATTCTCTACCGACGGACTGGTGGCATCGTGGAAGCAGATTATCTCACAGGGCGCCCCGTTGGCCGTGGCGTCTATCTGCTTGACGCTGTTGTTGTTCAGCGCCAACAAAATCGTCCTCACGACAACCGGCCGCACGGGTATCTTTGTATTCGCCTTGTGTATGAACCTGCTGCAGGTCTATAACCTATTCCTCTCGGGCACGTGTCAGACGCTGCAGTCGTTAGGCGCCATCCAGGTGGGTCAAGGCAACAACGAGGGTGTCCGCACCGTCATCAAGCGTGGCTTCCGTTTCATTACGGTTGCCATGGTTGTCACCTGCCTGCTCGTGTGGATTTACCCACAGGGCATCGCACATTTGTTCGGTTGCGACGAGCCCGAAATGTTGAGCCAGAGTGCGCCTGCCCTGCGCGTGTTCGCCTTGAGCTTCATCCCGTTCTGCTACATCTACGTGCTGATGATCGTCTATAAGCTCTACAGCCAGCACCGCATGGCGCTGTTCATCTCGTTCGCCCTGTCGCTCACGGTCATTCCCGTGTTGTGGGTCATGGCCAAGTACATGCCACAGCACATCTGGTACAGTTACCTCATCGCCTATCTGATTGAGGCTGTCGTCATCTTCGCCCTCCACAAGGGACGGCACATCCAGTTTGAGCTCAAGTCATGATTTACCTGTGTCCGGACATCTATAGTTTTGACCTGCAGATAGCTCTGGACAACGCCAGCCCAGAACGCCGCGAGAAGGCCTTGCGCTATCGTCAGGAACGTGACCAGCGCCTGAGCCTCGCTGCCTATCGGCTGCTACAAGACGCATTAAATTCGGAATATGGCATCAAGGGGGTGAAGCCCGAGTTCATCTATAATGACAAGGGCAAACCGCTGCTGAAAGATCATCCCGACATCCACTTCAGCCTGAGCCATTGCCACGATGCTGCCGCCCTCGCCATCGACGACAGGCCCGTGGGCATCGACATCGAGAATTATGACCATTACAGCGAGGAGGTGGCGCGCACAGTCATGAACGATGAGGAGATACGCGACATCCTCTCCTCGCCACGTCCAGCGGTGGCATTCACCCGCCTGTGGACGATGAAAGAGAGCCTCTACAAACTCACGGGCGATGACCATGGCGGCGACATTGCCCACATGCTGGAGGACACCTCGGCCTATGAATTCTCGACGTTTGACTATCCTGACTATCTGCTC
Source organism: Sodaliphilus sp. (assembly GCA_045114065.1). GTDB lineage: Bacteria > Bacteroidota > Bacteroidia > Bacteroidales > Muribaculaceae > Sodaliphilus. The sequence continues at coordinate 3,412 of JBGUJU010000205.1, read as the reverse complement.
ACGACCTGCCAGCACAAGCTAACCAAGGGAGCAGCCATCGTCAAGAAGGTCATCGAGGTAATAAAAAAATGCCGATAATGTGATTTTTGGGGTCAGAAAAGCGCCAATTACGTGATTTTTTGAACCATAAAATTGCCGATTATGTGATTTTTCAGACCAAAAACTTGCCAATTATGTGATTTTTTCACTATCTTTGTTGCCGATAATGTGATTAATTGGTCTTGCTATGCTCAAACGAAAGATAGATAACGTCCTGATTGAGTGGAAGAAAAAGGCAGAGAGAAAACCACTCATCGTCAAGGGTGCCCGCCAAGTGGGCAAAACGATGTCCATAAGTCACTTTGCCGAACAACATTACAAGCATGTTGTTGAAATCAATTTTGTGCTTCAAAGCCAGTACCGCAACATCTTTGAAGACGGCTATGACGTAGATTCCATTATCAAGAACATCACCCTCCTTAACCCTCAATTCAACTTTGTGCCAGGCGAGACGCTCATCTTCTTTGATGAGTTGCAAGCATGTCCAGATTGTGCCACAAGCCTGAAATCTTTTAAGCAAGACGGCCGTTATGACGTTATCTGCTCCGGCTCGCTGATGGGTGTCTATTATCAGCAGATTGAGTCCAACAGTGTTGGCTACAAGGAGGACTACATCATGCATTCCTTGGACTTTGAAGAGTTCCTATGGGCATGCGGATATGACCAGAGCCTTGTAGATGATCTATATCAGCACATGGTTGAGCTCAAGCCACTATCCTCATTAATGATGCAACGGATGACTGAACTTTTCAGAGACTATATGGTACTGGGAGGTATGCCTGAAGTTGTCAACACATTTGTCACACAAAAAAACTTTGAGGGCGTCCTGCAGCTACAGCGACAGCTATTGCTGGACTACGAGGAAGACATCACCAAATATGCCGTAGGTATGGAGAAGGCCAAAGTTCTTGCTATCTATCGCCACATCTCCACATTCCTTGCCCAGGAGAACAAACGCTTCCAAATCACCAAACTCGCCCATAGCGCCCGCAACAGACAATATGCAGGTGCCGTGGAATGGCTAGACAATGCAGGCATCATCAACGTTTGTTACTGCCTGCACGAACTCGCACTGCCGCTCAAGGGCAATTATGACCCGAAACTATATAAAATCTATTATCGCGACACAGGAATGCTCATAGCATCACTAGATGAAGAGGCACAAGAAGACCTGCGCAAGAATAGAAACTTCTCCACCTATAAAGTTGCCATCTATGAGAACATCGTTGCCGATATGCTTGTCAAGCAAGGTTATAACCTGTTTTACTATCGCGATGATAAGTCATCTATAGAAATGGACTTCTTTGTCAGGAGCGCCAACCACCTGTGGCCTGTCGAAGTCAAAGCCAATAATACGGCTACTGCGTCACTCAAGAAATTGACTGACCCAGCCAACAGAAAGGCAGGAACGGACATCAAACACGGCATCAAACTGTGTTTAGCCAATATTGGTTTCAATGGCAATTTGTATACTTTCCCATATTTTCTCACTTTCCTGCTCAAGCGATGGCTTCGCGAGCAGGAGTAATAACTTTTAGATATGATGAAGAGGATTTTGTTATTCTTGATAGTCTTGGCTTGGTGTGCGACAGGCAATGCTGCACCGATGGAGCCGGTGGACTATGTGAGTACGCTGGTGGGAACTCAGTCTGATTTCCAATTATCTACCGGCAACACCTACCCGGCCATCGCGATGCCCTGGGGCATGAACTTCTGGGTGCCGCAGACGGGCAAAAACGGCGACGGCTGGCAGTACACCTATGGGGCCACCAAGATTCGCGGCTTCAAGCAGACCCATCAGCCCAGCCCGTGGATCAACGACTACGGCCAGTTCTCGCTGATGCCCACCGTGGGCGAGCCCGTGTTTGACCAGAACGAGCGTGCCAGCTGGTTCTCTCACAAGGCCGAAGTGGCAACTCCCTATTACTATAAGGTCTATCTTGCCGACCACGACGTGACCACCGAGGTCGCCCCGACCGAACGTGCCGCCATCCTGCGCTTCACCTTCCCCGAGACCGACCGCGCCAACGTTGTGGTGGATGCCTTTGACAAGGGCTCTGAGGTTACCATCCTGCCTGACAAGCATCGCATCATCGGCTACTCGACGCGCAATAGCAGCGGCGTGCCCGAGGGGTTCAAGAATTACTTCGTCATCGAGTTTGACAAGCCATTCACCGTCTTTTACACGGTCAATGACAGCATCTTCAACGAGGGCGAGACCCACATCACCAGCAGCCACGCGGGAGCCATCGTGTCCTTCAAGACGCGTCGTGGCGAGCAGGTCAATGCCCGCGTCGCCTCCTCGTTCATCAGCCCGGAGCAGGCCCTGCTCAACCTGCGCGAACTGGGCCGCGACAACCTGGAGACGGTCAAGATGAAAGGCCGTCAGCGCTGGAACGAAATCTTGGGCCGTATCGCCGTCGAGGACAACAATATCGACCACCTGCGCACCTTCTACTCGTGCCTCTACCGCTCGGTGTTGTTCCCCCGCAGTTTCTACGAGATCGATGCCAAGGGGCAGCCTGTCCACTACAGCCCCTATAACGGCAAGGTGCTGCCGGGACGCATGTTTACCGACACGGGCTTCTGGGACACCTTCCGTGCCCTGATGCCCTTTGTCGACCTGATGTATCCCACGATGGGCCAGTGGATGCAGGAGGGCCTGGTGAACACCTGGCTCGAGAGCGGCTTCCTGCCCGAGTGGGCGAGCCCGGGACACCGCAACTGCATGGTGGGCAACAACAGCGCATCGGTGGTCGCCGACGCCTATCTCAAGGGCCTGCGCGGCTATGACGTCGAGCAGTTGTGGGCTGCCGTAGTGCACGGCACTGGAGCAGTCCACCCCGAGGTCAAATCCACAGGTCGTCTGGGTTATGAGTATTACAATGACTTGGGCTATGTCCCCTACGATGTCGGCATTAAGGAGAGCATCGCAAGGACGCTGGAGTACGCCTACGACGACTGGTGCATCTACCGCCTGGGCAAAGCCCTTGGCAAGCCCGAGGAGGAGATCAAGGTTTTTGCCGACCGCGCCACGAACTACCGCAAGGTGTTTGACCCTGAGACCAAACTGATGCGTGGCAAGCTCCAAGACGGATCTTTCCAGAAGCCCTTCAGCCCGCTCAAGTGGGGCGACGCCTTCACCGAGGGCAACAGTTGGCACTACACCTGGAGCGTGTTCCACGACCCGCAGGGCCTCATCGACCTGATGGGCGACAAGAACGTGTTCTGCCAGATGCTGGACTCGGTATTTGCCGTGCCGCCCGTGTTTGACGACAGTTACTACGGCTTCACCATCCACGAGATACGCGAGATGCAGATCATGAACATGGGCAACTATGCCCACGGCAACCAGCCCATCCAGCACATGATT
>JBGUJU010000204.1:0-4748 GCA_045114065.1 Sodaliphilus sp. | reverse complement strand
CATGTCGCCGTTCTGCCACATGCCCTTGGTCAAGCCGTAACTTGCTGTTCCCAGTCCACCCAGGATGTGAGGCGGAAATTCCCAGCCAAACATTAATGCTTTCATATCTTGTTTCCTCCTCTATAGTTTATTCGTCAATAATGTGCAGGTTCTTGAAGGTGCGCAGCACGCGCAGGATGCCGCCCACATTGGGAGCGAAGCTCACGGCACCACGGCCGATAAAGGGCGGGTTGCCGTCATACAGTTCGCTCAGCGAGCCGATGCAGCCTTCCTTCATCTCGTCTTCAAAGCCGATCATCATGCGCTCAATGAAAGAGATGCTGTTCAGGCCGAACACGCGGATGTAGGCCTTGCTGTAGAAGTCCATCAGCCAGGGACGGGCGCTACCGGCATAGTAAGCCGTCTGGCGCTCCTCGGGGGTGCCCAGGTACCAGGGTATATAGCCATAGCTGTTAGGACTCAGGGTGCGCAGTCCCTTAGGCGTCAGTAGCTCGCGGGTGGTGATATCCAGCACGCGTTTGCGCTGACGGCGGTCCAGAGGACTGTAGTCGGTAGCGGCGGCGATAATCATATTGGGTCGCACGCTCAGGTCGGTGTAACTGCCGTTCACATAGTCGTACAGGTAGCCGTAGTCGGTCATGAAGGTCTCAATGAAGGCGGGTTTGCACTTGTCGGCAATCTCGGTGCAGCGAGCCATGAAATCCTTCTCCTCGTCATGTCCTGCGAACAGCTCTTCCACGGCAAACCTTAGGGCGTTGTACCACAGGGCATTGAACTCAACCAGATAGCCCGTGCGGGGAATGAGCGGCGTGCCGTCGGGGTGGGTACTGTTCATCCACGAGACAGGGCGCTTGGTGCCGTCGGTGGCAACCAGGCCATTGCTGTCGAGCTTGAGGTTGGGATGATGTCCATCGGCAATGAAGTTGATGAGGTCCTTGACCAGTTTGCCGTAACGCTCGCGGGCGGCATCAGCGTTCAGGTCATGGGCATAGCGCTGAACAGCCCAGATGGCCCACAGGGGGATGTCGGGCAATTCCAGTCCGTCCAGGTGCTTGTCCAGGGTACCGTCACGCATCCAGTCGTTGAGGGCGCGTTGGGCAGTATCCATGATGAGCTCGAAGTCCTGACGATGGTGTACTGAAAGCGTACAACCGGGCAATGCGATGAACTCATCGCGGGCACGGATCTTGAACCAGGGATAACCTGCCAGCAGGTAGTGACCTTCCTTGTTGGTGATGTAGAACTGCTTGGCGCTGTTCTTCATGCAGTTGTAGAAGCTCGTGCGCGGTGTGCGCGGCTTGATCTCGTCCTCATACATCTTGGTCAGCGTCCTGGTGTTCACTTCCTCGATGCCAGCCGAGAAGATAAGCGGTTCGCCCTTCTTGATTTCGACCTCGAAGTAGCCGGGCACATACAGATCCTCGCTATAGGGGATACCGCGTTCCTGGTCCTTGGTGTACTCGATGTTTTTGTACCAGTGGGGGTCAAACACGAACTTGGGCTTGTGGTTCATCTGCATGAACAGGGTCGGGTAGCCGTTATACATGCAGGTGGCGATGCCGTTAGCAACCTCGTAGTAATCACGGCTGGCTACAGCATTCTCCACACACAGGTCGTTGGCGTTGCGGAAGGCCAGGAAGGGCCTGAACTGCAGCGTCGTGGCCGAGTGGGCATCCACCAGCGTGTAACGGATGAGGATACGGTTCTCGTGAGTAATAAAGATTTTCTCCTTCTTGAGGATTACACCGCCCACGCGATAGGTCGTTGTGGGTACGCGCTCGCAATCATATTCGCGGATGTACTTGTGACCGTTGGGGCTGTAGGTGTCTCCCTTGTAACGATGTAATCCCAGGTTGAACGGTGCGCCGTGTTGGATAACGGTCTCATCAAGCGTGGACAACAGCACGTGGTTGTTGTCGTCGAGTTCAGGCACCGGGATGACCAACAGGCCGTGCTGCTTGCGGGTGTTGCAACCCACAATCGTCGTGCAATGGTAGGCGCCCGACTGATTGGTGCGCAGCATCTCCTTGGGCAGCGACTGCTCCAGGTTGATCATCAAATTTTTGTCAAATTTCAGGTAACTCATTATGTTTATAATATTTCGGTTATTTGGTTTTTTCCTTTTTAAGGCAGTAGGGAAAAGGATCACACATCAACAGGTAGTGATGGAGGCACAAGGATGCGGATGCCCTTGGGTTTGTTCTCGATGACCAGTCTTGCGGGCATGTCGATGGGATCTCCGTCGATGTGGACCAGGCCATTGCTGCGCCGTTCGATGATCACCTTTTTACCACGATAGATGCTCACGTGATGGTCGTGATTGAGTTGCTTCAGGAACAGGCGTGCTCCGATGATGGGACTCGCGGCAATGTTGAAGGGGTGCATCACAGTCACGTCGACCAGGGCGTCTTGCATGGTGGCCCTAGGGGCTATATAGGCGTTATTGCCATATTGGGCTGCATTGCAGCACGCAATGACAAAGGCTTTCTCTTTAAGCTTTGCTCCGTCAATGTCGATGAGGTATTCCTGTGGCTTGTACTTGATGTATTCGGCGAGGGCAGTCTTGATGTAGGTGATGAATCCACGCGTACCCTCGTTGGAGAACCTGTAGCTCACTTCGGCGTCAAACCCCATGCCACAGGTGCAGAAGAAAGGCTTGCCATTGATGGTGCAGTAGTCAAACTGATTTACCATGCCGTTGTTGAGCACTTGAAGGGCTCGGCTCGCATTCATCGAGATGCGCAGGTGGCGTGCTAGGCCGTTGCCCGACCCGCTGGGTACGATAGCTAGAGCGGTGTCGGTGTCCACCAGTGCACTGCCCACCTCGTTGACGGTGCCGTCACCACCGATGGCTACTACCACATCAAAACCGTCGCAGACTGCTTGCTGGGCAATTTCACGGGCATGGCCGGGGTATTCGGTCATGACGATGCTCACGTCATTCTTCTCGAGGTTGACCACGGTGTCGATAAGGCGTGGTATCTTGTCCTTGCTGCCGGTGCCCGACACAGGGTTGATGATGGCGAGTATGTGCCGATGGTTCTCTTCCATTACCCGCAAAGATAATACTTTTTTGTGTGATTTTTTTGGAAATAATCATTTTTGAGATATTTTTGTGGAAAAATTATTAACACCTACCTGTTCAACGCTAAAAAACTAATGAAAAAGGTTAGTATCAATCTGCTCACCAATGTGGTTCTATTACTTGCAGGCATCATTCTCATCATCTTTCATGGTGTCCCCAGCATCATGTTGTGGGGCTGCCGTGTGATGGGGGCCATGTTCATGTTGCCGGCTGTCATTTATCTGGTGATGGTCGCTGTGCGCCACGCCGATGCCCGCACCAGCGCCGACTATATGGGCGTGTTGCCTGCGGTGGGTGGCTTGTGCTTCGGTCTGGTGATGATCATCAAGGCCAATCTGTTCGACGGCATCCTGCAGATGTTCATGGGCTTGCTGCTGGTGGTGCTGGGACTGTTTCATGTCATCTACCTGTTACTGTCCGGCAAGAGCCTGAAAATCAAGGGATGGTATTACCTGGCTCCTGTGTTGGTGGTGCTGTGCGGTGTGCTGTCTCTCGCGCTGCCTGCTTTGCGCAATAATGACTCGCTTGTGGTTTTACTCACGGGCATCTGTCTGTTGCTGTTCAACTTCACGAGCCTGCAGGAATACCTTGCCGAGCGCCGCGGGCGCAATGCTACTGTTGCAGTTCAACCGGCACCCGTGAGCGACGATGTTTAGTGTCAAGGCATTATATCATCGTTTCAAGGCTTGGCAAGTCTGCCCTGCCGGTTATCAGGTCGTCAAGCAGCCACAGCATTGCAACAACTGTGGCCATGACTACGAGGGGCGATTCTGTCCCCAGTGCGGTCAGCGTGCCACGGCCGGACGCATCACTTGGCGCGTCGTGCGTCAAGGTGTGATGGACGTGTGGGGGCTGGGGGGACGGTCGTTACCCTACTCGCTGTGGCAACTGTTGTGGCGACCGGGGTACTTCATCAGTGACTACATTAACGGCAAGTGGCAATCCAGTTTCCCGCCCATCAAGATGCTCGTGCTTGTGACCGTGTTTGTTGTGCTCATCGGTAGGATCATCTATCCCGACTACTGGAATGTGATGGTTGATGAGGAATCAATGGCTATCACTTCAACTGGTTGGCAGTATTACATTGACTATGTCTCCCTGTGGATGAATTATCATCTCGAGTGGGCATTCTTGTTTGTCTTCTCGTTGATGATATTGCCCACATGGCTGGTGTTCAGGCACTCGCCGCGCAATCCGCGGCACACGTTGCCTCAGGGATTCTTTATCCAAGTGTTCGCGACAACACAGTTCATCCTCTGGCTGTTCTTGCTTTCATCTTGTGCTAAGCTCATGGGGGTGGATTCGGTCTGTTCTGCCGGCAGTTCACAGTATGAGGACTTGGCGGTGGTGGGTTCGTTGTGTCTCATTCCGGTCATCGTTGTTGTCGATTACAGGCAATTGTTCGGTTACGGTTGGTGGGGAACGGTGTGGCGCTTGATGGTGGTTGTTGTCTCGATTGTCGTTGCCGTCGACTTATTGGCAACACTGGTTATGATCAACAAGATAGATGTCAATAGCCTTAGGATGTTGAAGCTTGTCCTTTTTGCCTCTATTCTCGTCTTATTCGCCATAGTGTTGCTGCTGGTCACTGATGCGATCAACCGTCGACTGTGGAGTGTGAAGGGCTGGCTGCGACCGTTGATGGCGCCATTGGTGTTGGTTT
>JBGUJU010000203.1:0-2374 GCA_045114065.1 Sodaliphilus sp. | reverse complement strand
CAGCGACGATCCCATGATCATCACCATCTCCCACTTCGGTTATATCAAGCGCACCCCGCTCAAGGAATACCGTGCCCAGGCACGTGGAGGCGTGGGCGCCAAGGGCAGTGACACACGCGATGAGGACTTCATCGAGTATGTCTATGAAGCCACCAACCACAATTATATGTTATTCTTCACCGCCACGGGACGCTGCTTCTGGCTGCGTGTGTTCGAGATCCCCGAGGGCACCAAGAATAGCAAGGGTCGTGCTATCCAGAACCTTCTCAACCTGGATGCCGAGAACCGCATCATGGCATTTGTCCGTGCAACGGCATTGACCGACCCCGAGTACAACCAGTCACATTATATTGTATTTGCCACCAAGAACGGTATCGTCAAGCGCACGAGCCTGAGTGCTTACTCTCGTCCCCGTGCCAACGGTGTGCGCGCCTTGAATATTGCCGACGACGACCAGCTCGTGGGCGCCATCCTCACCGAGGGCGATAGCGAAGTCATCCTTGCCAACAGCAAGGGATACGCCATCCGCTTCCCCGAGACCAAGGTTCGCGCCATGGGACGCACTGCTACCGGCGTGAAGGGCATGGCATTAAGCGAGGGCGATGAGGTCATCGGCATGATCTGCATGCGTGCCGGCACCCGCGACGACGTGCTCGTCGTTTCAGAGCAGGGTATGGGCAAACGCAGCGCCCTTGAGGACTATCGCGTGACCAACCGTGGCGGTAAAGGTGTTAAAACTATTAACATTACGCCCAAGACTGGCAAGCTAATTGCAATTAAGAATGTGAACGACGATAACGACCTTGTCATCATCAACAAGAGCGGCATCGCCATCAGGCTACGAGTTAGCTCGCTGCGTGTCGTGGGACGCGCAACCCAGGGCGTAAGGCTCATCAACCTTGAGAAGAAGAACGACGAGATAGCAAGCGTTTGCAAGGTAGATACCGAGCCCGAGACGACCGACGAAGAGAGCGTTCGCGACGCCTTCCAGGAGAATGTCTCTGAAATGCCCAACGAGAACATCGAGAATAACGAGAATATCGAAGACTCAGAGAATTCCGAAAACTCAGATAACCAACAAAACGAAAACGAATAAACATTATAAACCAGTTTTAATTGTTAAGAAAAATGAAAAAGATGATTCTTTTCGCCGCAGCTATCATGATGGCATTCGGCGCATCGGCTCAGATGAGCCTCGTGAAAGATCTTGCCAAGAAGGCTTCTTCGGGCAATCCTCAAGCGCTTGGTGAAGTATTGCAGAACATTGTGCCTGCCTTTACCAACCCTGAGAGTGCCAACGATGTGCTGACTTGGTACACCGCCGGCAAGGCCGCATTCAGCCTCTTTGACACGATGTACGGAGCCAAATCGCTGGGACAGCCTGTCGATGATAACGCGATGAACCAGTTGCTGACTGCTGGTTATGCTTACTACTTCAAGGCTCTGCCCTTGGACTCAGTTGTTGAGGTGGACAAGAAAACCGGTATGCCCAAACTGAACAGCGACGGCACCAAGAAGGTGAAGACCAAATATAGCAAGGATATCATTGGCGTCCTCACCGCTCACATGAATGACATCGCCAATGCCGGTAACATTTACCTGCAGAACAGTGACTGGCAGAATGCTGCTGATGCTTTTGGTACCTATGCTGACATCGCTACGTCAGACTTCGCCATCAAGAACGGTGTGGCAGCTGCCGACAGCACAATCAGCCAGGTTCGCTTCTTTGAGGGCTACTCACTGTATCAGGTCCAGAATTTTACCAAGGCCTTCGACAGCTTCACCAAGGCCCGCAAGCTGGGTTACACCGAGAACAACATCGTTGACTTCCAGACCTCTTCTCTGGCCAACATGGTACAGGAAATGCTCAATAACAACGATTATGACAAGGCCAACAACTTCATTGACAACGCTCTGAAGGCTGACCCCATGAATGGTACCCTGCATGACATCAAGGGCTTTACCATCGAGTTGCAGAATGGTGTTGATGCTGCCCTGCCCTTCTACCGCAAGGCTGTTGAGGTTGATCCCACCTATGCTAACGCTTACTTCGATGTTGGTCGCTGCCTCTACCTGCAGGCCCAGAAGATTATCGATGATAATCCCAACGCCACCAACAAGGAGTTGGTTCCCAAGATCAAGCCCATCTATGACGAGGCCATTCCTTACCTGGAGAAAGCTACCCAGCTCAATCCCGATGACAACAAGGCCAAGAACGTGCTGGATGATATCCTGTACAAGTTTGAGGTCATGGGCGTGAAGTAACAATCAGCTTGATATCAATTGCGAGGGTGTGTCATAATTCAGTTATGGCTCACCCTCTTTGCAAATCAACCGTCTGAGAAAGTGATATTTCTCAGGCGGCTGTTTTTTC
>JBGUJU010000202.1:0-11691 GCA_045114065.1 Sodaliphilus sp. | reverse complement strand
GATGTCGCTCATAGTATTGACTTTTTTCTGCAAAGGTAAAAACCAGCCGAATGGCTGTAAAAGACAGTGCAAATCGGTCGGCTGTCGTCGGCGGATTTGCACCGCTGCCCACGATGGATTATTACATATTTATTCAGATTTGGCAAAATTGCCGAAATTTGATGTAATTTATTGGTTATCAACCGATTAACGCAAAATTAAATTTTGTAAAGGATTGAAAAAATTAAATGGCTGTAAAACAGCCATTTGAGGGGTTGAAGGGGAATTTTTCCCCTTCGTCTGTCCGACAGGACCCCCCGACTGCCCTGCCGAGCAAAAAACGAAAACCGACTCAAAAATTAGCGGAATATGCAAAATAGTATGCAGCGGATGGGCGGTAAAATCGCCAATGTGTGATGACGAACCGACACGCAGTATCGGTTTCGGCATTACACTTTGGCCTACCTCTGTTTTTTGCGAAAAAATCTTGCCTTGAACTCGCTTCGAGGCTGGATTTTTTGCTTAGGCGATGGCGACGGGCGGTGAAACGCAGGCAAGGGAGCGCAGAATGGCGACAGAGGCTGGAGTGTGCCCAAGGCTCACAGCACCGATACCCCTGAGCGCAGCGAAAACAGCGGGGCGCGGAGGGAATGAAGTGGAGACACAAGATGAGTGGAGTCATCGTGAGTGCCAGGCGGGATGCAGGCGTTGCGGGGCAATCTCCGATTGAGCATCGGGCTTGCGTAACGACAGGATCGGGTTGAGGACGGAGGACGAACCCGATACCAGTGCAGCGAGCCGGGTGCGTACCCGCACCCGCCGTCAGCAGACCGCCTTGAACCGCAGGTGTTGCACTGTCGATGACGCAGCGAAACGCAGTGCGGAACGGGAATGACCGCAGCAGCCAGCTGTGCGGGGTCTCGGCGCGGCCAGTGAGCCTGAACAGGCACTCTCCAGCCGATAAGTCAGTCATTCGGAGCGGACGCAGACGGAGCGGAACGGCCCATCGCCAGCGGGGCCTGGGGCGGGCATTCGTCTCTGCCGTAATAAAAGTTATAAGATTGAAATGGCTAAATGATTTTATAAATCACTTGTCGTAGTGACCATACACGGAAATCACCTGGACTTGAACAATCATGTCTTCAATGGTATAAACAAGCCTATGTTCACGGGTGATTCTGCGAGACCATATTTCTTTACCCTGCTGATACTTCAGAATCTCGACTTTGCCTGTCCCGGTGCGCGGGTGCTCCTTGAGTTCCTCAAGTAGAGTCGCCAATTTGCTCACGGCCAGCGGTGCATTCTTGTGCAACAACTTAAGGCTCTTTTGAGCATCTTTGGTGAAAATGACCTTATACATGAAGCTGGATTATTGGTCGCTGTCTTCAAGCATGCGATTGATGAACTGTTCCGCAGACTCATCTTCTTTCATCTCATATACTTCGCCTGCCTGTACCTGCTTTAGAGCGCGGTCAATCATCTCGGTGAGTTGTTTGTCATTATACACAACGTCCTCATTGGTCACCGGAATAATACGGAATGACCCACGACGGGACTTGATAATGACATCCTCCCCTTGATTGGCGAAGTCAAAGTACTTAGCTTGACTTGCGCGAAACTCTCTACCTGTTACGATTATCATAGTTCCTTTGATTATTGGTTTCGCCTGCAAAGATAACCTTTTTTTTAAATGTGTGCAATTTTGGTACACATTTTTGATGTTTTTTTGCGAAACGGGATGCTTTTTTTATGGCGACTGGGCAACGGGAAGCGAGCGAAGCGAGTTTCCCATTGCCCAATCGACTATTTCCTCAAAAGGTATTTTCCCGTGAGCACGAGCGCGAGCGCAGCGAGGATGGCCCATAGCCACCAGGTGATATTAGGGGGCTTGTAGATGCCCACAGTGTCACGGGCGTAATGGTCTGCCATGTCCATTGTGCGGTGCGAAGCGACGCTGTCGACCTGGCGGGCGCACCGCGAAGCGTTGCGCTCGGCCAAGTCGGCCTTACCGATGGACGCGCGTTTGCCCTTCAAGACAACCATGTTTGCAGAATGCAGACGTGGTTGGCTTGTGGTAAGATCGGCAAATGCTGGCAGAGATGGAGCCGTGTCTGTGCCGAACGGCATGGGCATGATCAGCTCGAAGCTGTCGAGGTCGATACTCAGGCTGCTCATCCACTGAGTCCGCGCAGCGGTCTCGGTGGTGGCACTGGCAGCCTTGGCGACCTCAACGTTCTCCGTCACTGTGGTGGTGACCTGCTTCTGGCTTCGACAGGAGTGGAACGTGATGGAGAGGCACAGCAGCACCACTACCAGCAGCAGGATGAACACGATGCCCTTGAACAGGTTCTTGAATTGGTCATTCATAACTTTGGGATTTTAGATGTTTGAATACTCTTTCTTGGCATCAAAGCAGGGGCACGCTTTGGCGGCGAACTCACGATGGCCGTAGACCGTGGCACGCGGGAAGCGTTGCCTCAGTTCACGGATCAGCGACAGCAGCGCTGCCTTCTGGGCGGCGGTGCGGGTGTCCTTGGGCTTGCCGTTACGGTCAAGCCCGCCGACATAGCAGATGCCTATGGAATGGGCATTGTGGCCCTTGCAGTGGGCACCGGCTCTCTCGAGGGGTCGGCCCTTGTGGACCGTCCCGTCGAGGTAAACCACGTAGTGGTAGCCGATGTCCGCGAACTTGCGCTGCAGATGCCACTGGCGGATCTGCTGTACGGTGACATGCTGCCCTTCCCGCGTTGCGGAGCAGTGGACAATGATTTGATCGATGCTTCGCATGGCGGTCAGACTTTAGCGGCCGAGACGGGGGTGAGAACGCCCGCGTCATAGGTCTGTTTGTTCTTGTCGATGACGCACAGGTGCTTCTCGACCATGGTGAACGAGAAGCTGAAGTCCATCCTGGTAACATGGGCCACGAAGAACGCCCACAGCTTGGGGGTGATTTCTCCGGCGATGCTGTCCAGCGTGCGCTGGAAGAAGGCCACAAGCTCGGGCTTCGCTTCATGGTCTTCGGCGAGGCTCAGGCTTGACTGGTCAACAGGCTCGCCGTTGCTGATGAAGCGGATGGTGCCCTGGCTGTCGATGGCGTAGTAGTGCGGGAACCGTTTCTGCGGCACGCCGATGAGGGGGGCATCGAAGCGCAGCTCGCTCTGCTGGGAGTCGTCGCGCACGAAGCAGCCGGCGACCTGGATGTCCTTTACCTCGATGGCGTTGGGGAACGACGCCTGGAACACGGCACGGGCCTCGGGGTTGGTCAGCTCGGCGCTCATGATCACGGAGTGCAGCTCGTCAATCTGGGTGATGAACATCTCCTTGACGCGCTCGTTGTGGGTGACGGTGTGCGTGGGCAGCTCGTGCATGCGGCCGTCGCAGCCCTTGTAGCGGACGTAATGCTCGTCGCCCTCGCAAACTTCCTGCGGCTTGATGTTCAGAACTTTCTTAGTCTTCATAATCTTCGATTTGGTTAGTGTTAGTATATGGTTGATTGATACGGTTTTGGTCACTGGATTCCAGCTGCTTCTTGCGCTCCATCAGTTCCATGGCCTGCATGACGATGGCGGCGATGTCGTCCTTGTTCTTGACGATGACGTTGAAGGTGTGCGCCTTGTCGCGCAGTTCCTGCTTGTCATGGGTCGATTCCAGGACGGACTTCCATTCGCAGAAGATATTGAAGCCGCCCATCAGGATCGTGAAGAACGGTGCGGGTAGAATGACCGATGTGATGATGTCGATACACGACAGGCACAGCATGGGCAGGAAGTATTTCGTGGCCTTCTCCACGGTCATCTTGAAGCCTCGCGATGTGGTGGCGATGCCCGCCTGCTTGGCCTTTCGGAGCCCGGCGACGAAGTCCACGGCCATGGCCAGCATGACGGCGATGTACGTCAGTGCGAGCCATACGGCGGTGTGGTGCAGCGACAGGTTTTTTAGGATTTCGATGATTGTCTGCATTTTTACTGTTTTTCTGTTGGTTATTAGGGATTTTTGAGTTAACTTTGCGCTCGAAAAGAAGACTTTGGGTGTGCTTCGGCTCACTTATTGTTATAATGATGTGCTTCGGCTCATCAGTTGAGTGAAAGGGTGTGCTTCGGCTCGCCTTTCTTTTTTTTGTCCTTACCTCTCAAAGATCCAGGCGTAGCTGCCGTTGTTGATCCGTGTGCTGACGTGGAACTGGATAATCGGCGTGACCAGGCTGATCTTGTCAAGCAGTTTGCGGTTGTCGGGCTTGGCAGACGAGAAGGCGATGCCGTACAGCAGGCGCACTTTCTTGGGCACAAGCACCTTGCCCTGTCTCTCGGCAATGGTGATGCGGATTTTGCCGTAACTGGCCATGAAGTTTCCTGATTGGTCTCGGCCTTCCTTGACGAAGTACCGCGCCTCATGGCGGTACCTCTGGTCGTCCTCATAGCCGCGATGGATGACCTTGGCATCGATGAGCACCGTCTCGTCGTTGCCGATGGTCACCGTGTCGGCCTTGCCCAGCACGTTCCAGCCCTTGCGGACTGGACCGTGCGACTTCTCGCCGCTGATGTTGACACGGTTGCGCTTGCGGGTGTAGCGGAACAGGTAGGGCGTGTAGCCCTTGGCGATGAGTTCCTCAGCGCCGCGCAGGTGCAGGGCGCCGGTTCCCTTGTTGATCTCGATGCCGAGACCGTAGAACGAGCGGGATTGGGCGGTAGAGCCGCCGCTGCCGAAGACGGCCTGGCGAAGCTGGTTCAGCTGGGTGACCATGGCGGAGGTCATCAGGCCCGCGTTCTGGGTGTCGGCGCCTGTGAGGAAGAGGCGTTTCAGCACGATGTTCTGCTCTCCGGTGGCGACGTTGTAGCCGATGATCTCGAAGCCGAGGCGGTCGGCCGCGGTGTAGTGCTGGCGGATGTCGTCCACCAAGGCGCCGCTGCCCTGCACCTTCTGCATGGCGGCCTTCAGGGCGGTGATGTCGGTCTTGGCGGCAGTCAAGGAGATGACATGAGCGGCGGTCATCGCGCCGGCCTTCTGGTCGGTGGCGCCGTTGATGACCAGGGCTGCGGTCGCCATGGTCCCTGCACCGTTGAACAGGTTGTAGCGGCTGGCTGAGAACACGACCTTGTTGGCGTCGCTGTTGCCCTCGGCGAAGAACTGCAGCACATTGCCCGCCGCACCGATGGCGTTGAGCCTGGCGGTGTGCTGGTCGAGGATGTCCTGCATCTCGAGCACGGTGTCGGTGAGTTCGTCGTTCGTCTCACCGATGCCCTGGATGCGGATGTAGTCCTCGGCAGTGAGCACGCCGGCACGGGTGCGTGTGGCCGGGCCGATGGCGAGCGTGAGCGACGAGGTCGCCCCGTCGACCATGCTGCGAGCCATGAGCTGCAGGATGACGTTGCTGTGGTCATCGACGTTGCGCTGCTGGATGTCGTAGAGGAAACGGAACTGCTGAAGCGTTTCCTTCCAGAAGCGGATGATGTTGTACTCGGTCTCGCTGGTGGCGGTGGCCAGCAGGTCGGCGATGGCCTGGAGGATGGAGCCGACGGTCTCAGGCGAGATGCTTTCTTTCTCGGTCTCGACGCGGAATGCGGAGATCAACGATGTCAATTGTTGGATGTCAATCATAATCAAAATAGCTTTGCGATTTTACTTCGCAAAGCTACTTTGATTGAGCGGTGTGGTAAAAGACAAGAAAAATCACATCAAAAACTGCAGTTTTGACGCAAATATCATTAGGGTGAAAAAAATAACTTTAAAATACCATACACTAAAGCACCAATACCCGCAACATATCCCATTAATTGGGATTGGTAAGTATTTGTCCATTTTGAAGCTGGAAAATGCTTAATATCATAATAGGTACTTTTAATCATAGTTATTCCAAAAGAAATCGCACAAAAACTCACTAATTTTGGAAAGATAAAAGCCGAAACGCCTAATGCAAATCCAATGATAAAAAACAAAATCCATCCAAACCATACAGTCGGTTTGATTCTTGGTTTTCTACGAATGCACAAAATAAATTCAATCGTGCTAATTGCAATTACTAGACAACTCCAGATTATTTGTGTTTTCATTCATTCCTCCTTTCATTTTCAGAATTGTTTTCCGACTTGGATTGATCGTCGTTTTCATTTGAATTCTTTTTTTGATTACGGCAAAGTTAGTTACTATTGTCGATTCAATCAGTTATCTAAAACAAAAAGATCGGTATGGTTGGCGAGTCAAAAAGAGCCAGTATTTCAAGAAGGGCAGAAGGGTTTTGTGCTTCGGCCCAACCTGTTGAACTATTCTGAAGACCCACGCAAGTCGATGAAATAACAATTGGTGACTTAAATACGACCTTATTGCCATTGGTGATGTAAAGCCAACTCTGGACGGTAGTCAAATCGCCAGAGGCCTTTTTGAATACCGCCGATTTGACAAATTCCTTCACGACATCAGGGCGCGATGAATAAATCACATTAGAGTAACCTTGCAAAAATGGCAGGTTGTCTCTATCATCAGGAGCCACAGCAATATAGACTCTGGCATCTTCAATGGGAACGTCTTGAAAGATATTGAAGACCGAATCGTTGGTGTAATGTTCGGTAGCATCATCACCCGAAAAGTCACAGATGAACGCCCCCCTCGGTTGATATAGATATACAAATGCGACAAAGCAAGCAATCGCTAGCACAAACCCTAATATAATCTTTAAAATTCTACACATAAGCATCAACAATAATACAATGGCATCACTAAAAATGCGTTGTCTTTGTATTGTAGTCTAACACGTCCAATACCTTCTTCTTTTCGCCATATTCTGTTAACCAGATTATTTTCTTGTGATGGCCATTATTATAAATTTGTTCGAAAACAATCAGGCTATCAGTTTCTGGAATGAATTGATACAATCCATTCTGGTATTCATACAAGTCAATTGACATGTTTGGCTTTAGGGTGATCATCTTCTCATTGTCTGGTGCTCCTAATCTAGCTTTTATCTCCTCATCCGTGTATAACTCATTGATTCTAATGTCATCGCTTCCACAACTGACAAGCATCAACATCAAGAAGCTTGATGACAAAAAATTGATCTTTGAGCAGCGCCTCCAGAAAGTGATAATGCTTATTCTTTTTATGAACTGTTTCATTTCAATTCTTTTGTTTGGAAAAGCAACTTGTAGAGGCGGTAGCACAGGTAACAATGCAGTAATACGATAGCTGTGACAAATATCGTGAAGATCATTTGTTTCAAGGTTAGAGTTAGGAAGATTGCCAACGCGTTAAAATTCAGAAGTGCTAATGACGTCAAGATGCAAGAAATCAAGAGAAGCACGCTCGCCCACTTCTTGTTTTTGTAGAATAATCGGGGAACACACATCAGAATGACACAAATCTGACATGCAATACTGCCTTTATCTGATATTTCAAAAAACATCGGAATCTGCAAGGCACAAATGAATCCTAATACTAGAAAATAAATTCCAATGCAACGTATGATTATTTCAGTCTTTTCCATCGATGAGCAGTTCAGATTCCTTTTTTTAAATAAATAACAATTACCGAGATTCTTTATTCTTTAATGAGTTCAACTATTTTCAGCAATTTCTTCTCTTCGCTGATTGAATCAACACTGTATATATGTAATCTCACCGTATCTGGTGCGACAATGGAATCACGATAAAGATACATCTGATAAAAAGGCACATCATGGTCAAACACATCCTCAATGATCCATGTTTTCGCGTAATTATCATGAGCATACTTACTACAATGTTTTTTATCAAAAAAACAAATAACATGCATCTCGTCTTTGCTGATCTCCAATTCATCACTGTCGTAATCCTTATAACGATAATAATACTCTGCAAATGCTTCTTTAAAGGCAAGAGTTATAGAATCAGACACTTTCACTTCTCTTGGGCATTTATAGGACCAAAGAAATGCGCCTTTGTCTTTGGAGTCTTGGATAGATTGACTGTATGGTATCGACAATGTTTTTCTGATTTCAAAACGAGAACACCAGACAAGAGCCGAAATCATTATAATAACAGCTAACGTTGTTTTAAATATATTCTTTTTTGACATCTCCATTGATAATTACAGTTTCTTTTGAGACTTATTTGGTTGCTTTTTTTTCTTCATTATCGGTCTCTCCTTTGTTGTTATCGTTCAGAAGTGGCCATAGAGAGTATGTGATAATATCACTCTTAATGGTATTCAATACATCATGGTCAAAGGTGGTTGATACGAAACGATCAATGTCTATAAAAAATGATTTCTGAATAATCTTTGAGCCTTTTGTCAATGTCAAAGTTAACTCATCGCCATCCAAAACATAACCACAGTGCTTATAGATATCGTTTTCAAACGCTTCAAAATCAACAAGTTCTTTAAAGAAAAGGCTATTATGTATAGACTTATCCAAACCATATTTGTCTTGAGCAATTTGGTTCCTATTCAATGTCTTTTTATAGACAAAGATAGAGTCTGCAGTGTAGTACCAAACAGTCTTTGCTGGCAGATGTGTGGTTGATATACTTAAGGCCACGCTGCCAAGGTTCTTCGTTATCAACTTTTTCTCAATATTCTTTATATTGAGAGTCGAACAAGATGATACTATTGACAATAATGATACTATCAATAAAACAGAGTTTACTATTTTGATGAACTGTTTCATACTGTTTCTTTTGTCTTGAAAAGCAATTTGTAGAGGCGGCAGCACAGGTAACAGCTTAACATCGCTATAAATGTGACAATAATCAAGAAACTGATAATGAATCCGTCGAAGACATCTAAATTGGCAATAGTCTGTAAGACAGCCGCTCCTGTGAAATATAATAGCCATAATGTTGTCAAAATGGCACAAGTCAAGAGCAATAGGCTTGCCCAGATCTTGTCATAAAAAAGCCTCGGCGCACAGACAAGGATCACGAAAAAAGGCACCGCAAGATCCAAGCCACTATCTTCAAATGGATTGGATAAATATATCGGAATTAAGCAAGAACAAAGGATGCCTAACACCATGAAATATAGTCCAATGCGAAGTATGTTTTTTTCGTTCTTTGTCATTGCCTTCGGCAAAATTGGTCAGTCTAAAGAAAAAGGGACGGTTCTATTGATGACATGAAACGAGCCTCCAGGCTAGAGTCAACTGGAT
This sequence comes from Sodaliphilus sp., assembly GCA_045114065.1. Taxonomy (GTDB): domain Bacteria; phylum Bacteroidota; class Bacteroidia; order Bacteroidales; family Muribaculaceae; genus Sodaliphilus. The sequence goes on along the minus strand of JBGUJU010000202.1, from coordinate 2,597 downwards.
GGAGAATTGATGTCTTATTTGACAAACGATGTTTCATATCTGTATCCTGTTAAATCGTTCAACAATACGGATATACCTTGGTTGCAAAGTTACTGACAATTACTGAAACCAGCAAATAATCGCAGTTAATTTCTCCTTTTGTAAACCACTGAATTTCAACCGTTTGAAAATAAAAAACTTCATTCAGCTTTATTCACCTAATTTCTGCACCTCTATTCTTATTAAAAAAGCAGGCGGCGCTCACGCGTGGCCTGGCACGATACACATATTAATAAGAAGATATAAATAACAACTTTCAATGTTTACTATTACAACGCCGGGCAAAATCACTCATAATTCCTGCGAAGTCCTTTCCGATGTTCTCCTCGTAGAACTCCTTCAGTCGCATGACTGAGGCGTAATACTTGCGGGAGAACCAGCGGCGGCGCTTGCGTTTCTTGGCTCTGCCAAGATCGCCGGGGTTGCCACGGGGAGTTTCTTTGCCCGTGCCGTAGTCCTGCCACAGGCCGTATTCGAGGAAGGACTGGGACAATCCGACCTCGAAGAAGCGGCCATCGGCGCGCACCGGCAGCGCCTTGGGCGATGCCAGCAGTGCGCCTGTGTCGATGACGCCGAGCAGCGTAATCTGCTCCTGCCAGATGCGCAGCATCGTGTCGTTGAAGGCCATCACGAACTTCTCACGCTCCTTCTGGGCCTGTTGTTCGGTGGGCTTCTTATTCCCATTCATCGGCGTTGTATCTCAAATCGGTATAGACATCGACGGCTATCTGGAAGTAGGCGCAGGCGCAGCCTGAGAAGAAATAGCGGTCGATTTCGTTGAACGATATCCTCGGGTCGAGGTAGATGCAGTGCTGCTCCAGCTTGGTCTTCTCCAGGATCAGCAGCGACATGAACTGGCGGAACAGCTCGCGCAGGGTCTCCATGCAGCGGTTGCGGGCCGCCATGTCGTCGATCTTGTGGCGCATGGCCAGGAACACGGTCTTCACCCGCCGGGTGTGGGGCGTGTTGTTCAACTCGGTGTAGCCGTTGGCGATGTCGCTGACGCACACGAAGGCGGTTGTCCGCTGCATGTGGGCCAAGGCCTCCTCGAATCCGTCCAAGCCGCTGACATGGCAGAAGGTGAAGTGTTCACTTTTTGCCAAGCGGTTGGTCGCAGTCAATTGTTCAAAATATTCTGAGGCATCCCAGATGCCCTGAGGATATTGCTCGGTCATTTGTTCGGGTACTTTTTATTGAAGTCATCATATTCTTTAGCTAGAGCATTTAGCTCGGTGAGGGCCCGCCAGGTGTCTATGGCGAGCACCTCTTTCTCCTTGGTGACGTCGCCCTTGGTAAGGGCGCGGATCTGCGAGTTGACTGCCTCATAAAGGATCTCATACTGGGATTTTGTCTGTTCAAACATGTTGCCGTCAGCATCGCCTGCGTTGCTGATGGGCTTGAAGAAGTGTTTGAACTGACGGGCGAACATCTCCTTGAGTGAGGCAAACCAGTAGAACACGCCGATGCGTTCCGCCTCGGTGGGTGTTACCTTGGAGGACTTATAGAGCTTCCTTGCGAGGTCGTCAAGCAGCGAGTCCTCCTTGGCCGAAAGGTAGCCCTGGTAGAGGTTGTCGCAGATGATGAACGTCTCGAAGGGGACTTCCTGAAAGTCTGCAGTCAATGCACGGTGTTTGCCTATTCGTGAGATGCGCACGGGCTTTGAGGGAAGTGAGTCAATCCAGTCGAGCGCAGCGATGGCCGCATTGACCTGCTCTGCCATGATGACAAATTCGTCGTCAGCGAATTTGCACCACCATCCCTTGCCGTACTTGTGCATGACCTGCATGCCTGTCCAACGGAAAAGGCAGTAGGTCTTGACCTGCGGCGAGGGAAAGCCCTGGGCCAACAGGCCGAACACGTAGCGCAGCTGGTGGTCGTCCAATTGGTCCCACCCCGTGGGAACCGTGAGGTTGATTGTATTTTTGTCTTGTTGCATAATTAAAGCGGTTATCGTACCACAAAAGTACGGTAACCGCCTCTATACGTAAAAGACAAACCTATCGTAGCATATACTTCCAAACTTTAGGATGCCAAAGCAATAAACTTATTACAAATAATATATAAAACCATACTATTAATCGAACTGATAAACTATGCTCCTCAAATATCATATCTCGTTTATCATCATAAAAGTAATGAAGATTCCTTTTATAATCTGAATCATATGCCTTCTCATCAACACAAACATTATATAATTTATTATTATATCTTAAAGTAATCACACAAGAAGTCTTAGGACCTCCTCTAATGCTATCTACAACAACAAAACCTTGAATAGGGCCAAAATCATGCACAATCCTTGCTCTATAAACATAATCAATAGAACTACCTAATGCGACTAATAGACAAATCACATTTATAGCAATTCTGATAATATTATGTTTCTTGGCTTTTGTCATTTTTATAAATCTAAGTTTTGCAAAGATAGCACAAAAAGCTAGAACCAGTAGCCATTTGCTCTCTTTTTGTTTTCGAACACTGGAGGCTCGAAGAGTTTGTAGGTGTTTGAGTTGCAGAAGTGCGGGAACGAGGTCTCGTTCTTGCGCATCAGGTCAACG
>JBGUJU010000201.1:0-2358 GCA_045114065.1 Sodaliphilus sp. | reverse complement strand
AACGGCAGACTGGGTGGAATTAATCCAGCGGAGAAGCGACAGGCTTCCAGTTTTGAGGAAGGAGCGAGTCAATCTCTTTCGCGGGAGTAGAGGAGAATCGGCGGAGGACATCCTCAAGCCAGACACGGAACGAGATTTTGTTTGCCCGGCAGGTTTCGACAAACGAAAGGATGATTGCGAGATTCTGGCCGCCAGTTTCGCTTCCTGCGAACAGACAGTTCTTCCTCATGATAGCAATTCCGCGGATAGCCCGTTCCGCCGGATTGTTGTCGATATTGAGCTTGGGATTATCCAGGAACTTTTCCAGATTTTCTTCGATATTCAAGGCATAGTTGATCGCCTTCAGCACAGGGGACGATGGACGTTCCGTTTCGGCGACTTGTCTGCATCGGTCAAAAAACGCCTTCACGATGATACGGGATTCACGGCGTGCGACTCTGCGCTCCTGAAAGAGGGCAGCCTCGGTATTTTTCTCTTCGGCCCGTGTTTTCGCCACCTGCTCGATTCTGTAGAGATTGCCAATCAATTTCAAAAATTCTTCCGCATGAAGATAGCCGGCCTCTCGCGCATCGAAAAATTTGCGACGGACATGCGCCCAGCAACAGGCTGCCTCGCAAGCAAGGCCGCTGTAGCCGACATAAGAATCTCTGATGATGGTTCCGGAATAATTGCCGAGTAGAAGTTCAGCAACATCTTTGGATCGTGTTGGGGCAAAATGGAACGTGACCATCGGCGGTCCGACACCAGCCATTTGACACCAGAAATAAGCCTGCCTGCATTTTTTTCGGCCTTTTTCGACGAGCTTGATATGTGTTTCGTCCGCATGAAGAATTTCGCAATGCCGGATTAACGAGACCATTCGCTCATAAAGAATCTTCAAGGTCGAGGATACTGTCATCGAAACAATATACCCGAGCGTGGATGGAGCAATATGAAATCCCGATGATGCAAGCATCTTGGCCTGACGTTCCAACGGGATACTGAATTCGCATTTGTCGGAAACGACCTTTGCAAGGAAACTGGCGTCGTATTTCGTCTTTCCACTCGGAGTGTCGAAGAAATCTCCAGGAGCAGGTCCGACAACCAAACCTCTGTCCGGGTCATTATACTTCATGCGCTTGTATCGCAGAACAAGCAAGGAACGTTGAACGGCTACGCGTTCCGATTCAATAAAGCCGAACGGCTTCAACCCCTTCTTTTCGCATTCCGGATCCGTTATGATGATTTCTTTGACCGGGGCATCGGCAGGAATAACCTCATATTCGAATGGCTGCGCTTTCTTCCGCTCATGGGCTGCAACGGTTTGAACTTCCTTCTCCGGTTCAGGAGCAGGTGCATGCGGAGCGAAACCATCAAGAAACGGTGTTTCATCTTTCTCTGGAAGCAAACGTTCGCTGGATACCCCGAACAGTTTGCGTCGCAACCAGGCGTTCTCCAACTTCAGTCTTTCATTTTCCGCACAAAGCTCCTTGTTCTCCCTCGTTAACGAGGCCATTATGTTTGTTTCCGCAGGGCTCATGACGTGTTTTCGACTGGTAGTTGGTTCGTTGTTTTCCTTTCCCTCAATTAACGCTCACGAGGTTGATTTTATTGTTTAAAGATTCGAGAAAAATCAATTTTTCTTTCGAAAATATCGTTTGTAATATTTCTCCGGCTTGATTCCGTTCAAAATCGCAGCAAACTCACGGGCGTTGACCTCGATCTTCGCGCGATCCCCTTTCGGTTCGGGAAGATGGAAGCTTCCCTGTTCCAATCGCTTCATCCAGATTGCAAATCCGTCGCACTGCCATTGCAGAACCTTGATCTGTCTATGTGTCCGATTGAAGAAAACAAAGAGGTCGCCAGCTTCAGGATCCTCCCCCATGATGCCCTCCACTACGCCGCTCAGCCCGTCAAACGACTTCCGCAAATTCACTGCTCGCTCACAGATAAATATCCGTTCCCGCCCCGACTGCTCTGGGCTCATCATGGGATCACCTCAGCATTTCCAGAACGCTGCGAAGGACTTCGCGGTCGTATCCGCTTGTCAGGCTGATCTCCATGTCGCCAATGCGAAGCTGGACTCCGCTGTCCCGGGAGCGGGCTTCCGCATCTTCCTCGATTTGCTTCGGAACAATCTCTATCATTCGGACAGGGCATTCCTGTTCCGGCTCGATGATTTCACTGGATTCATGTTCGGAGCGAAGTTTCCGAATCCAACGCTTGACGGTCATGTGTGGCTGTCCGATCAGTTCGCTGTACTCCGAAACTGTGAAGCCGCTACCCCAGTATTCTCGGAGTTGCGCTTCCCAAAATTCTCTGCTGTGTCTTTGCATGTCGGTCTCCTTCCGATTTTCCGTTGAGGTCGAAATGAGACCA
>JBGUJU010000200.1:0-12375 GCA_045114065.1 Sodaliphilus sp. | reverse complement strand
GCTACCGTGATTGTGTCACCCGGGAAAAACTGCGGGTGCTGCTTGTTTGTAGCAAATGCTTGTTCTGCAACTTTAATCAAGTCCATTTTTATATCATTTAATCTGTTAATAATCACTTCGCAATATACACAAGCCACTCTATTTCTTGCCAGAGATTACGAAAAGCGGGGCAAAGGTACTACAATTTCCCGAACTGGCAATACTTTTTTCCGTTTTTTTATTAATGAAGAGATTCATCAACTCCCTGAGGGGCCTTGAAGTAGGATGCTGATGAGCGAAGTGACATCATCGATATTGATAAGGTCATTGGCATCAACGTCGGCATTCACTTGATTGAAATCCGGGGTCAATTTGCCAGTCAACAGATAACTGATGAGGGTGGTGATATCGTCTATGGTGAGGTCGCCATCGTCGTCAGCATCCCCCCTGAGGCAAGCAAAGGTGTGGGTGTCCAAGAATGCGATGCGTCGCCGCAGCCAATCGGACAGGTAGTCCCATTCTCCCTCAAAATCAAGTGTGCGATAGTCTATCTCGTCGGTGCCCGACCACCTAGCGGACTCACGGTCCAGAGCACCGCAGTTGTCCAGGCGGTCATAGATAGCCCGATAACGCGCCACAAGGCTATCGGGTTGCAGAATCGTTTCCCTCAACTGCCAGTAACGGTTGACCACCCTACGATAGAACGAGGGCACGGTCTTGATGCGCATGAAAAGCCTGCTCTTGGTGAATCCACACCAGCGTTGCGGGACTTCCTCCAGGTCAATCTCGGGCTGGATACTATCGGCATGGTAGTAGCCCTCGGTGTCGAGGTAATGCTGCCCTGCCGTCGCATCGAGATCCCAGACGGCGAAGGTGATTTTCTTGTCTACCTTGCTGTCATAGCAAGCCAATATCAGATTGTTGCTGGCGTTATCAATAGCCTGTATCACATTCAGGAACAAATAGTAATCGGCCAGCACGGGCAAATCGAAGTATTCATCTACATGGTTGACAAAGATGATGTTACTACTCTGGGCGACAAATTTCACGGCATCATGCAGCATGGTGTAATCGGTTGCTCCCACGTCCTCGATCTCGGGATATTCCAGTTCAAAGTTACCCCATGAGCCCTCAGTATTGTCATAGGGGCGTGCAGCCGACCTGAAAAGCGATTCGATACCGCTTTCCTTGGACTTCCACATAAAACCATGCAGGTTTATTGCCGTCTGGCTCTCACCGCCATCCACGCCCGGAATCACTACCTCCTCATACTTTTTGAGCTTCATCTGCTTGCGGTCAAGGTACTCCGAGAAATTATAGAAGCCATGATAAGCGCCATTCATGAACACCTCGACATGTGAGCCACGGATATAGGAGCGTGCCTTAGGCTCCTTGTCAGCATAGTAGGACTTGGTGCCGAAGTCAGCCCACAGGCCATTGGCGGCATAGCTGCGGAAACGTATCATGTCCCTGGTACCAGCATCCAGGCGCCAGTGATTGTCGCTGCGCAATCCGAAGAATGAAACGTCCATCTTCTCGCCATTATCATCGATGAACTTGACATGAAAGTTGCGCTTGTATATCCAGTTCAGGTTGGTGGACGAGCCAGCCCGCTTGATGCGTGCCCTGTATTGCTTTGCACCTTTTCCGTCGGGCATGGTAATCTCCACTGGAGCCACCTTATAGGTGTCATTGAAGGTGCCCGTGATGCACATGATGGGCAGATAGGTGAAATGTATCGAGGATTGGGTCAGGACATTGTTTTTCTTGAAAGTAAAGGTATAGCTTGTATTGGCAGCGACAAGTGGGAAAGTGACCTCAGTGCTCACGTTCTGGCCATTGATCTGTACCGCCGTCACGCCATTATCAATTACAACAGGAGCCTGATAGGCACCACCGAAGACTGATTCGGGGACAGTCAACATATAGGTATTGGTCCTGCTGTCATAGACGGGGCAAGTGCCGCCGATAGACAATTGGGCCTTAGCTTGTGGGGTAAAAATCAGCAGCAAGGCTGCCAGCATCAATTCTTTTTTCATTCCAAGTATTCCTTAATATATAGTTCACAATTAGCGACAAGGGTATCATACCACTGCTGTCCAAAGCGCTCGATGAGCGGATCCTTGAGGAACTGGTATAGACGAATGCCCTCACGTCGTCCCAGCACCTCGGCGCACTTGCAGATCTTCCATCGGTCGAAGTTCACCGCCTCGTAACCCGGGAATTTCTTGATGCGCACAGGATAGAGGTAGCAGGACATAGGCTTACGCCACTTGATGCGCCCCTCGCGGTAGGCCTTCTCGATGGCACACAGGCACATGCCTCCCCGTTCATAGGTCGTGAAAACACAATTGGCACCACCGACCAGCTGGGTGACCAGTTCGCCCTCCACGTCGATGAAAGCCACACCGTGTTCCTTGATCTGCTGTTGGGCTTGGGGTAACAGGTCTTCCCACACCTCGGGCAAGATTTCCTTAAGTTGCTGGTATTCCTCCTCGGTCAACGGGGCACCAGAATCACCCTCGATGCAGCATGCCCCAAGGCAGGTGTCCAGGTCGCAACAGAAGAATCGTTCAACCAGGTCCAAGCTTACCAGTGTTCCGTCTATATCAAACATTGTTTTTTATAGTTTTTAGTCCCTAGCTTCTAATTCAATATTACTTATTCTCAACGAGGGCCGAGAGGGCGTGCTCCAAGTCGGTGGGAGGAAGATTCAAGTACAATTCACCCTTGTGGGCATAGGAGATGCGGCCCGTTTCCTCGCTCACAACGATGGCAATGGCGTCAGTAGCCTGAGAGATGCCTTTGGCCGAACGATGACGCAGGCCCAAGTATCTCGGGATGTTGGGGTCATGGGAAACGGGGAGGATACAGCCGGCACTCATGAGTTTGCTGCCGTTGATAATCAAAGCCCCGTCATGCAAGGGACTGTTCTTGAAGAAAATATTCTCAATCAGTCGTGAGTTGACGTCGGCATTGATGATATCGCCCGTGCGTTCATAGTCGGCGAGCGATATATCCTGCTGGATGACAATGAGCGCTCCAGTTCTAGTCTTGGCCATGTTCATGCAGGCATACACAACGGGCATAATCCACTTCTTGGCATCGGCAACCTCGGTCTTGCTCCTGAAGAGTTTTGAAAAGATTTTCAGCCCTCGTCTGGAGCCCAACTCGGTCAAGAAACGCTTGATCTCGTCCTGGAACAGGATGACAAGGATGAACAGACCGATATCGATGAACTTGTCCATGATAGTGCCGATGAGGCGCATGTCCATGATCTTGTACATCACCACCCATGCGACGACAAATGCCAACACTCCGATAAAAATGTCGAGCGAGCCCGAGTCCTTCATCGTGCGATAAAGGTAAAAGAGCAAGGTGGCGACCAACAGGATGTCTATCAGGTCCTTGATACTGAATAATGTGAATATAGAACTACCCATTATGATGTATGATTGAGGGATTAACGATTAATTGGTTGGTTGATGTTAAGAGTGTCATTGCTCCTGAGCAGCGATGTTATCTTCACAGCTTCGGCAGCAGCACGCACATCGTGTACACGCAGGATGTGGGCACCCTGTTGCAGGGCGATGGTGTTGATGACCGTAGTGCCGTTCAGAGCTTCATCGGCGGTGCAGCCCAGCGGCATGTAAATCATGCGCTTGCGAGATACTCCGACCAGCAGCGGGGCTTCCAGCACATGGAAGGCATTGAGCCTTGCCAACATCTCATAATTCTGCTCCAGGGTCTTGGCAAAGCCGAAGCCGGGGTCAACAATGACGTCGGCCACACCCATCTGGCGCAACACATCGATGCGACGCGCCATCCACTCCAGCACATCGGCAGTGACGTCGTCATAGTCGGTCAACGTCGCCATCGTCTCGGGCGTGCCGCGCATGTGCATGAGCACATAAGGGATGTGCAACCGTGCTACCGTGGCAAACATGTCATTGTCTATTGTACCTCCCGAGATGTCGTTGATGATGTCGGCGCCCCACTCTTGCACGCAGCGATTCGCCACATCGGCACGGTAGGTATCCACCGACAATATTATGTCGGGTGCCTCGCGGCGGATGATAGACAGCGCCCACTGCAGACGTTCCATCTCTCCGTGAGCGTCAACCTGCTCACTGCCAGGACGTGTAGAACAAGCACCCACATCGAGTACATCGGCACCATCGGCTAGCATAGCATGCACGCGATCAACGAGGGCAGCCTCGTCATTGACCCGACTGCCACCATAAAACGAGTCGGGCGTGATGTTGATGATGCCCATCACCCACGGACGGTCAATGGTCACCAGTCGCCCTCTCAAGTTCAGGCTATATGTCTTGAACGGCTGCATCATAGCGCTAATCACATTTTAACTTGCAAATTTACAAATAAATCACAAAAAATGGCCTATCTTTGCAGAAGAAATTAACAGATATGGCAATGATGATGAAAGAAGACATGGAGCAAGCGCCTATCGGGGTTTTTGACTCGGGATTCGGCGGACTGACAATCTTGCGCGACATCAGGCGGGTACTGCCACAGTATGACTACATATTCGTGGGCGACAATGCGAGAGCCCCCTATGGCACACGCTCGCGCGAGCTGGTGTATGAGTTCACCCTCCAAGCCGTAAAACACCTGTTCAGGCAGGGCTGTCACCTCATCATCCTAGCGTGCAACACGGCCTCGGCCGAGGCATTGCGCACCATCCAGCAGCAGGACCTCCCCACCCTAGCCCCCGACCGCCGCGTGCTAGGCGTGGTGCGCCCAACGGTGGAGAAGGTTGGCGAACTGACGCACACGGGTCACATCGGTGTGTTTGGCACGCCTGGCACGATTGCCAGCCGCAGCTATAACATTGAGATTGAGGGGATGTATCCCGACTTCAAGGTACACGGCCACGCCTGCCCGATGTGGGTGCCACTGGTCGAGAACCGCGAGAGCGAGGGTAACGGCGCCGACTATTTTGTCAAGAAGGATATCGACCTGCTGTTGGGCGAGTGCCCCGATATTGACACGGTCATCCTGGGCTGCACACATTACCCCCTGCTCATTAATAAAATCAATCAATACATGCCCGAGGGCGTGAATGTCATCCAGCAAGGTCCCATTGTCGCCGACAGCCTTGCCGACTACCTGCAGCGCCATCCTGAGATTGAGCATCACTGCAGCCGCGGTGGTTCTTGCCAGTATTTCACGACCGAGGATCCCGACCATTTCTCCCCCCTGGCCAGCGTGTTTGTCAACGAACCCGTCAACGCCCGGCGAGTGATCCTGTGAAGCCCTCGGCGGGTGATCATTCTGAAAGAATAAAAAAGGCCGTGGCAAAGCCACGGCACAGATAGACCTCATTGACGGGTCTATTTTTTCTAGCGCTTGTTGGTGCGAAGCTGGAAGGAGCGCATGGTGTAAAGCTTATCGCCATCTGAGAAACCGATGGAGAAATCCACGGCTCCGTTTTTCAACTTCCTGGTAGCAATAATCTCGCTCTGGTATCGCACTGCCCTTCCAGGTCCCAACTCCTTGACAATGGCTGTGGGCGACAAGTAGACTTCCTTGGTGCCGCTCACGGTGATAACAGGAGCAATGTCATAGACATAATCACGACCAGTGTTGCGCATGATGAAAACCAGCTTGGCATGCTCACCGGCATCCAGGGCACGATTGTTGTTCTCGTCAACGAAGCGCAGCTCCTCAATCTCGATGTCGGCAAAAGGACTATAGTAATTGTTCTGGCGATAATCGTCCATATCATAGTCATAGTAGTAGTCCGACGAGCGGTAATTGCCGTTATCGGTCTTGGGGGCCGTCGCAGCGGCACCGATGACACCGCCGACTGCCATACCGACCACGGTGCCCAGGTCGCTGCCGCGAGGACCATCGGCTATGCCACCGATAGCAGATCCAAACATTCCACCGATCGAGGCACCCGTCGCAACGCCATAGAACTGGTTCATTGACTGGCAGCTTGATAACATCAGGACCGAAACCATCAGACCTGCAAAGACTGTCTTCTTGTTCATCTTCTTTATCCTTTTTTTGGTTAATCTATTGTACGGAGCTAATCTCCGCACAATTAGTCGTTTGCAAGAACTGTGCCAATGTCTTCAGGAGTGATTAAGATGACTGCAGGTTCATCAGTACCGGCAGGTTTCAAGAGCAGCTTCAACGAACGTCCTTTGGCCTCCAACTGCTTGATCAGCGTTTCCCACTGGCCACCAAATTGCAACACGTGGCGAATCCACAGCCGCTTGACATTCTCGCTGTCGCCGGTCAGCATCGAGAGAAACCCTTTCAATGAAGCCGGAGTGCCCAATTCAATGGTAATAGCTTCACCATCATCTTGAACCGAATTGATGGCCCATCCCTCGCCCACACTAACAGGGCACTGGGTGCTCATGCGCTCAATACAAGTGTCCAGGTCAAGAACATTCTCATCTTGAGCGATACCCGTGAGTGGAAATGCCGAGGCCAACAGACAGAGCAATATGACAAAAAGCTTATTCATCGTTCTGATCTGTTCCAGCATCAAGGCTGTCGATTACACCCGCAATCATGCCATCAACGATGCTACCATGGTATCCCAATGCCATCGCATAGATCTTGCAGATGGCAAGCTCCTGCTCATCAAGTTCGCCGTCAACCATCATCATTGCCACCATGTCGCGCAGGAAAGCCAACTTGGTATCCTCGTCCTCGGGCAGGGTAATTTTCACGCTGTCGGGATTATCGATCACGTTATTGAACTCCTCGGGAGTGATGTTCTCACGCGAGGCGACAGCCAGCAATACTGCCAGTTCCGAGTCGGTGAAACGTTCATCGGCAGAAGCAAGCATCACAAGATTCTTGAGTTGACCCAGACGTTGCAGATCTTTCTTGTTTTCGTTATTTGTATCCATAGTCACAAAAATTATTTTTGGCAAAGATAATGTAATTTTCACGAAGAAGGTGTAATTTTGCCCCAATAATACAGAAAAAATCATATGAAAACCATACAGGAAATCAAAGATATGCTTTCCCGCAGCGAGGGAGATGCAGCCCTTGAAGCTGCTAATGAGATTGTCGAGAACAAGGACACGACAAGAGAGACTCTGGCACAGGCCTACTACCTGCGCGGCAACGCCTATCGCCAGAACGGCAACATTCGCATGGCCCTCAACAGCTACCTTGAATCTATGGATCTTGACCCCGACGGCCCCGCCGGCGAGGCTTACCGCCACCTCCAGGAACTGCTAGACTTCTACAACAAGGACTACTATAATCCTTGACATGAAGTGAACGGGTTAACACCCTCAATTCGGATAATACTCTACAAGCCTTTGGTAGCATCAGCGTCCCCCCCCGGCCCGCTCTAATCTTAGAGGGGGAGCTACTCGATTTTACCTCGTTATTTGCGGCAATTCTTTTGATGGGTCTTGAGGAGTTTTACCGCTTGACCGTAAGGGCTAGTGGTGACGCTCACAAAATAGGCTGCCATCGTGGTGGTGTAAGTGTTCTTGTAATAGCCCTTAGTGAAGAGTTCTTCTTCGGTGAAGCTATCGGCAAGGCTTAGCATCTCATCTTGGGTCTGTTGCAACAGGCGCTCGGCTTCTTGCAGCTGGGTTCCCTGATGTTTCTCGACCAGCATCTTGTCCATCTCGTGGTAGTTGCGGCGGTATTCATCGGGCAGATAGTCCCTAGGGTGGCCCTCACGGATGTTCTGCACAAACTCGCGCATCAGCACCTGCCACTCGTGGAGGTGAATCAACAGGTCGCGCAGGCAGCGGTCATACTGCCAGCGCACTCCGCATTTCTTGGGATCGGCAGCGAAGTCAAAGGCCATGGTCTTCTCCTCGTCGCTCATCTTTGCCATCTGGCCACACAATTTGGCATATCCATCGGCCATGGATGCCAGCAATTCTTGTTTATTCTTCGGGTTAGCCAAAACAATCAGGATTAAATGATAAAACTATACTTTATTAATTGCAGCAAATATATAAAGAATTGTTTAACAAAATGATTTTAAAGCTATCCCTTTTTGACTTTTTTATCAAAAAACAGCCGCTTGTCGGCTCCCGATACGGGTCGACAAGCGGCAAAATATGTTCTTTCTTCGTTTGGAAAGAGGGGTTTATTACTCAGTAACACGCACGGCACGCACCGGGAAACCGCAATCGCGATCAGATGTGTTCCACGACAGTCCGCTATCATTCAAGTAAATCTTAAATGCACCTGTCGGGAAGGAAACGGTCTCATTGAGGACATGGAGCGAGCGTGACCAGTAGTTGCCGGCCTCACCCACATTGTAAATACTCGTTCCCATACGCTCACCAACGGCAGGCAAGAACATCGTATTCCCGTTGGGACCTGTAATCAGTTGGCCATTCACGCCGTTCAACTGAGTCCACTCCCAAGTGCAATTTAGCAACAATTCATCAATATCAGCCTTGGACGGCATACGCCACTCTGGGCCCATGTTAACATAGGCGGCATCGTCTTCAGGATCCAACTCAATCTTGTTGTCAACGGGACCATAATCACTCTTGGTGTTGTACTTGGAAATACGCTTTTTACCATTCTCTACATACAACCACGCAGTGTTGCCCCACGCATAATCGGCCTTAGGCGCAGTCTCACCCCAGGCGAAGAAGTCACCTAATCCCTCAGGGCTATTTGCACCCACATTGTGCGTCGCCCACAGCGTGCCGTTAGGCAAGCCCAGATCGACGTATTCCACAACGGGTGTGGGGTCAGGCCATACATTATTCAACAGGAAGTTAATCAGAGCTGCCACGTCCTGGATGTTCACCGAACCGTCCCAATTGCAGTCGCCACGCTGATAATCACTGGCCGGTTCCTCCTGGGAAACATACACCGGACGCACTGGGTAACCGTAGTTACGGGAGGCCGAGATCTTTTGCTTCGAACCTGAACTGAAATATAATTTGTAAGCACTGTTCGGCCTGTAGCTGGTCGGATTAAGGTAATAGAGTTCGCGCGACCAATAGTTGCCATTCGTGCCTACGCTGCTGAGGTTAGCTCCACTGCGCTGGCCAGCGGCGGGCAAGAACAACGTGTTACCGTTGGGACCGGTGAGCAGTCGACCTTTCACACCGTTCAGCTCAGTCCACTGCCAAGTGCATTGATTAAGCAACTCATTGAACTGGGCAACGGACGGCATACGCCATTGTGATCCCCAATTAACGTATGCAGCATCGTCTTCAGGATCCAACTCGGTTTTGTTATCAATCTCGCCATATTGGCTGTCGGTGTTGTACTTGCTGAAGTGAAGAGATCCATTCTCATAATACACAAATGCGGTAGTTGACCACGAATAGTTTTCCTTGTTGGGCACTATCTCGCCCCAAGCGAAGTAGTCACCGTAGTCCTCGGGATTAGTTGCTCCCACGTTATGCGTCGCCCACAGGGTGCCGCTGGACAAGCCCAGATCAACGTACTCATCAACGAGTGAGGCAGGCCATTCATTACTCAACAGATAGTTGATTAGCACGGATACGTCTGTGATGGTAGCCTTGCCATCACCATTCACGTCGCCACGCACGTCCGTTCTATTGGCACTCATGGGGAATGCCATCGCCAGCACAAGCATCAAAAAAGATAATTTTTTCATTTGGTCATGTTGGGTTCTAAAAACACTCCATAGCCAACCAGTGAGCAGAACCCATTTAATCCCGCTGGCATGGCTTTCTAAATAAATAATATTCCTACTTCTACGAGAAATAATAGTCGTTAATAGTGTTGATTGTATCGTCCACAAGCCACTATTATGACAAATTGTCGGCAAAGATAATACTATTTCCTAAAATATTTAATGTTTTCATCATAAAAAATAAAAACGCCACCTGTCGACAATTATTTGGCATCGACAGGTGGCGCATGATTCATTATTCGGTTAATCCTTGTCCTCTTCTAAGTCTTCATAGGTTTGGAAAAGGAAGTCGTTGTAGGGGAAGCGGGCAGTGTGAACGGCCTTGGCTTTGTTGTACAACAACTGCTTGAGGGCATCGATGTTCTGCTGCTTCTTGGCACTGATGAAGACGCAATTCTCACCCATGCGTGCCATCCAAGTCTCCTGAAGTTCCTCGAGGGGGATGTTTTCGCGTAGGCGGGGCGTGAGGTCGTCCTCGTCCTTGGGCACATGGGTGAACTGGTCAATCTTGTTGAAGACCATGATCATTTCCTTATCGCCGGCGTCGCACACCTCCTGGAGCGTGCGGTTCACGACTTCGATCTGCTCCTCGAACTGGGGATGCGAGATGTCCACGACGTGGACGAGGATATCGCTGTCGCGCACCTCGTCAAGGGTGCTCTTGAAGGATTCCACCAAGTGGGTGGGCAGTTTGCGGATGAAGCCAACGGTGTCGGTCAAGAGGAAAGGCAGATTGGAGATAACGACCTTACGCACGGTGGTATCAAGTGTGGCAAAGAGTTTGTTCTCGGCGAACACCTCACTCTTGCTCAGCACGTTCATCAGCGTGGACTTGCCCACGTTAGTATAACCCACGAGGGCAATGCGGGTGAGCTTGCCGCGGTTCTTGCGCTGGGTAATCTTCTGCTTGTCAAGCTGGGCCAATTTCTCCTTGAGCAGGGAGATCTTGGTCTTGACAATACGGCGGTCAGTCTCAATCTGGGTCTCACCGGGACCGCGCATACCGATACCGCCTCGCTGACGCTCAAGGTGGGTCCACATACCCGTCAATCGGGGCAACAGGTACTGGTACTGAGCCAACTCGACCTGCATCTTGGCGCTGGCGGTCTGAGCCCGCTTGGCAAAGATGTCGAGGATGAGGCTCGTACGGTCGAGCGTTTTGACCTTGACAGCCTTCTCGATGAAGGCTATCTGCTTAGGCGTGAGATCATCGTCAAAGATGACCAGGCTGATATCGTTCTCCTCAACAAAGGCAACGATCTCTTCCAATTTGCCCTTGCCGACATAGGAGGTGCTGTTGGGCCCGTCACAGCGTTGTAGGAAGGTGCGCACGGTGACAGCGCCTGCCGTCTCGGCAAGGAATTCGAGCTCGTCGAGGTATTCCTTGGTCTTCGCCTCGCCCTGCTGTGGCGTGATCAGTCCCACGAGGATGGCGCGTTCTTCGATTGCTTCTATTTCATTGATGCGTTTTCTATCGTCAATCAGTCCCATAGAGTCATATTTTTTATTATTGGGTGCAAAATTACTAAAAAGCTGCGGTTTTTGAATAAATTCGGCTGCGTCTCAACATAAAAAAGAATGAATTCTTTTGTTCTGTATTACACTTGCACTATTTTTTTTTAATTTTGTCACCACAAAATTTGTGCAAGCCTCAGCCAAATTTATCCAAATGTGAGAACCCAACTGCTACGCTATCAATTATGAAACAGACTATCTTACTCTTAGCCTTGTTGAGCACATTGCTGCTCCAAGCCACCACTACCGATTACACCCAGTATGTCAATCCGTTTATCGGCACGCAGACCGATGCCACCGGCGCCTTGAGCGGCAGCACGTTTCCCGGAGCCACGATGCCACAGGGAATGGTGCAGGTGAGTCCTGACACCGAACAGATGGTGACCTGGGATCCCTGCTCTGGCTATGACTACAACCGTGACAGCATCTACGCCATCTCCCATACTCACTTGAGCGGCACTGGCTGTACTGACCTGTTTGACGTCTCGCTCATGCCAGTGACCTGGAATGTAACTCCAGCGTATCTGGCGGCAGGCAACTTCGGGCAGACTTTTTCACACGAGCAAGAAGCGGCACGTCCAGGATACTATAGGGTTTTACTTCAGGAAAGCGGAGTAAATGCCGAGCTCAGCGCTACTACCCGTACCGGCATCCACCGCTACAGTTTCCCCCAAGGAAAACCGCAACAGGTCATTCTCGACCTCGACCACTCCACCTTTCGCGGTCAGGCCTATTATAGCGGGCGCCGCAGTTATGACATCATCCAAGCCCAGTTGCGCCTTATCGATGACCACACGGTGGAAGGCTACCGCGTCATCACCGGCTGGGCCAAACTGCGCAAAGTCTATTTCCGCGCGGAATTTTCCCGTCCCATCACCGGGCACCTGCTCATGGACGGCACGCGCACAGTAGGTGATGCTACAGTAATCAACGGACGCACGCTGCGGTGCGCCCTGTCGTTTGACACTGCAAGCGATAGTCAATTGACGGTCAAGGTCGCCCTCTCGGCGGTCGATATCGACGGTGCACGTCGCAACCTCGCCGCCGAAGCCCCAGGCTGGGATTTTGACCAATATGTCCGTCAAGCCCACAACGAGTGGCAGCGGCAGCTGTCATGCATCGATATTGACGGCACGGATGAGCAAAAGCAAATCTTCTACACCGGACTCTACCACGTGTTGTTGCAGCCCAACACCATGAGCGATGTCGATGGCCGATACATGGACACCAACTACGAG
>JBGUJU010000199.1:0-1550 GCA_045114065.1 Sodaliphilus sp. | reverse complement strand
CTGGCCGGCAAAGCGGCGACGGGTGCAGTGACGGCAGTACATCGAGCACATGTCGGTGATGAGGAACAGCACGCGGTCGGGATAACGATGGGTCAAGCCGGGCGTGGGAGAATCCTCGTCCTCATGCAGCGGGTCGAGCAAGTCGGCAGCAGCCTGATGGGTCTCCAGACCCGTGGGGATGCACTGACGGCGAATGGGATCGTGGGGATCATCGGGATTGATGAGGCTCAGGTAATAGGGCGTGATAGCCATGCGCAGGGTTTTGAGGGTCTGCTTGACACCCTCTTCCTCCTCGGCGGTCAGTTTCACGTATTTCTTGAGTTCCTCAAGGGTCTCGATGCGGTTTTTCACCTGCCACTTCCAGTCATTCCACTGTTCGTCGGTGACATCGGGGAACATCTGTTTTCTTCTTGATTCTACCATAATGGTTGATGATTGTTCATGCTGTCAGGGGCATGATGGACTCATGCCCCATCGGCATCTAGATTGTTGATTAGGCGTACAGTTCCTCAAAGATCTTGCGCAGCTCGGGGCACTCGCGCAGTTCCTGCAAGGTAAAGTCAGCATGGCCCTTGGTATAGCCGTTACCGATGATCATGTTCACGTCGGCACCGATTCCCTCGGCACCCAGGGCAGCCTTGGTGAAGCTGGTGGCCATCGAGAAGAAGTAAACGATACCGTCATCCTTGGTGCACAGCACTGCGGTCATCTCGCAATCGGGCACGTTCACGCAGTTGATGGTGGTGTCGGCCATCTTGCCGTCGGTCAGTTTGTAAACCAGCTCGTAAACCTCAACGGGAGTCATACCGGCAACGCTCTCGACAACGTCACAGAAGCCGAGGTCCTTGATGCGCTGGGTCGATTTGGGGCTGTTGGCGAGACCGATTACCTTACCGGTAACGCCTACGCGCTTCTTAGCCTCATAGCAGCAGAGCATACCGCTCTTGCCACCGGCACCCAGGATAACAACGTTCTGGCCATACTGGCACAGCTTAGCGGTCTGAGCGGGAGCACCGGCAACGTCGAGTGCGCTCAGGGCGAGCTTCTCGGGCATGTCATCGGGAATCTTGGCATAGATACCGCTCTCGAACAGGATAGCCTTACCCTTGATGTCCACCTGGTCTACGTCGGCGCGGATCTCGAGGATCTCGTCGATGCGTAGCGGGGTCAGTGACAGCGATACGAGGGTAGCGATGCGGTCGCCCTCCTTCAGATCGATCTTGCCCTTGAGGGCATCACCGATCTTCTCTACCTTACCCAGGAGCATACCACCCGAACCGGTGCGACGGTTACGGTGCTTGCCCTGCAACTCAACGTTGAGGAGCATCTCCTTCTTGATCTCTTCCATTACCTCGGCCTCGTTGTTGGGATCCTTGGCCTGCTGCTTAGCATAGTTGTGGATGTCGGTGAACGAAGCGGAGTCAATATTCAGGGTCTGTACATCGATGAGGATCTCGTTGTCATAGATCTCGTCCATGTTGTTGTCCAACTTGTTGGCGGGCTGAGGAAGAATGCCCTTGGGCTCGATTACTCGGTGCGTACCGAATCTG
>JBGUJU010000198.1:0-117231 GCA_045114065.1 Sodaliphilus sp. | reverse complement strand
TAAAAGAAGACAGTCTAAGACTCGTACCGCTAAGCGCCGCACCCACGACGTGGCTGTGGCCCCGACCATCGCTCAGTGCTCTAACT
The DNA here is from genome assembly GCA_045114065.1 of Sodaliphilus sp. Lineage (GTDB taxonomy): Bacteria > Bacteroidota > Bacteroidia > Bacteroidales > Muribaculaceae > Sodaliphilus. Next base: position 117,145 of record JBGUJU010000198.1, on the reverse strand, counting down.
GTGGAGCATGGCATGTTTATCACACCGTTTGCCCCGAGTGCGGTTACTACCGTGGCAAGAATGTGATGGGCAAGGAAGAAGCATAAATCGCCTGTGTGCCTCTTACCGGCTCAATTCCGGTAACGGCACCTTGCGATGAACGCGAACGAGATATCCTGAATGGGCTGAATCCCGCAATGTGTGTTCATCCTCATTTGGGATATTAAATTTAAAACAAACACCTCAAGTCATAATATAACGCTTTCAAGCTTATGCTGAACGCAAAAATCACTGGCATCGCATCTTATATTCCTGACGATGTGCTGGACAACGAGATGCTCTCTCAGATGGTGGACACCAACGACGAGTGGATTACCACCCGCGTCGGCGTCAAGGAGCGTCGCATCCTCAAGAAGCCCGTCGGCTCATCATGGATGGGCATTCAGGCAGTCAACAAGTTACTCGAGGAGACAGGTACCGACCGTGACGATATCGATCTGCTCATCTGTCCGACGTCCAACCCCGACCATCGTTTCCCGTCAACGGCATCCATCATTGCCCACGGCGTGGGAATAGAGAAGAAATGCTATGCCTACGATATTCAAGCCGCTTGCGCTGGATTCCTGGTAGGTCTCTATGAGGCCACGGCCTTTATCCGCGCCGGCATCTATAAGAAGGTCATCGTCGTGTCGGCCGAGAAGATGTCAAGCATGGTGGACTATAATGACCGTGCTACATGCCCGTTGTTTGGCGACGCTGCTGCATGCATGCTGCTGGAACCCACCGAGGAGCCCATCGGCATCATGGACGGCATCTTCCATGTGGATGGTTCAGGCCTCGAGCATCTGGTCTATAAGGCCGGCGGCTCTGCCCTGCGCACCAGCCATGAGACCGTGGACGCTAACTTCCATTGTGTTTACCAGGAGGGACGCGCTGTCTATCGTCACGCTGTCATCGACATGCTCACCTCGAGCAAGGACATCATGAAGCGCAACAACCTCACCAATCAGGACATCCAGTGGTTCGTGCCTCACCAGGCCAACCTGCGCATCATCGAGGCCGTCGGAGCCCGTCTGGGCATTGACGAGAGCAAGGTGATGGTCAACATCGAGCACCGCGGCAACACGAGTGCCGCCAGCATCCCCTTGTGCCTCGACGAGAACAAGCACCGCATCAAGAAGGGTGACAAAATCGTCCTCACTGCATTCGGTGCAGGATTCACATGGGGAGCCATGTACATCATCTGGTCCCTGTAACACGATGTGACATCTACACTATGAAGCATCACTACTCACAAGCGCAACACCCACGAGTAGCGATGCTTCTTGAATAAATACTAATGACTAGCTAGAGACTAGAAACTAGGGACTAGGGACTAGAAACTAGAAACTAGCGACTAATGACTAAAAAACAATGCACCGAGCAGGATTTGTCAACATCGTGGGCAACCCCAACGTGGGTAAATCGACACTGAGCAACCGACTCGTGGGCGAACGCCTGTCCATCATCACCAGCAAGGCACAGACCACGCGCCACCGCATCATGGGCATCGTCAACGGCGACGACTACCAGATCGTCTTCAGCGACACGCCCGGAGTGCTCAAGCCCAAATTCAAGTTGCAGCAGAGCATGCTGGAATACTCCACCGGCGCCCTCGTCGATGCCGACGTGCTACTCTATGTCACCGACGTCATCGAGTCGCCGACCAAGAATCAGGACTTCCTCGACCGCGTCGCCCGGGAGAAGATTCCCATCCTGCTGGTCATCAACAAGATTGACCTGTTAAAGGGCAACGACGACCTGTTACGCATCATCGAGCAGTGGAAACAGCTGCTACCCGACGCCGAGGTCTTCCCCACCAGCGCACTGGAGAACTTCAACGTCGACAACATCATGAAGCGCATCGTCGAACTCCTGCCCGAGAACCCGCCCTACTTCGGCAAGGACGCACTGACCGACCGCAGCAGCCGATTCTTCGTCACCGAGATCGTGAGGGAGAAGATCCTGCTCACCTACGACAAGGAGGTCCCCTATGCCACACAGGTCATCGTCGAGAAATTTGACGAGAGCGACACCGCCATCCACATCATGGCAGTCATCTATGTCGAGCGCGATACCCAGAAGGGTATCATCATCGGCCACCAGGGCAAGAAACTCAAGCACGTGGGCATCGAGGCACGCAAGGACATCGAGAAATTCTTTGAGAAGAAAGTCTTCCTCGAGCTCTATGTCAAGGTAGAAAAAGACTGGCGCAACCAGGAGAGCAAGCTCCGCGCCTTCGGCTATATCGAGTAAATAACTGAAAACTGACAACTGAAAACTAGCGACTAGCGGCTAGTGACTAAAACAAGAATAATATGGGACGATTAGTAGCTATCGTGGGAAGACCCAATGTGGGCAAGTCAACACTGTTTAACCGCCTGACCCAGACGCGCGCCGCCATCGTCAACGACACCAGCGGCACCACACGCGACCGCCAGTACGGCAAGATGGAATGGAACGGCATGGAAATGTCGGTCGTCGACACCGGTGGATGGGTCGTTAACAGCGAGGACATCTTTGAGGAAGAAATCAACAAGCAGGTGCAACTCGCCATCGAGGAGGCCGATGTCATCCTCTTTGTCGTGGACATCAAGAACGGCATTACCGACCTCGACGACCATGTCGCCGACATCCTGCGCCGCACCTCCAAGCCCGTCATCATTGTCGCCAACAAGGACGACAACAACCAGAGCATGTATGCCGAGGCCGAGTTCTATTCACTCGGTCTGGGACAGCCCTTCTCCATCTCGGCCATCAATGGCACCGGCACCGGTGACCTCCTCGACGAGGTCGTCAAGCAGATGCCCGACAAGGCCGAAGAGGACATCGATGAGGATCTGCCACGCTTTGCCATCGTCGGCAGGCCCAACGCCGGCAAGTCGTCGCTGGTCAACTCCCTCATGGACGAGCAGCGCAACATCGTCACCGATATCGCCGGCACCACGCGCGACAGCATCTACTCGCGCTACAACAAGTTCGGCTTCAACTTCTATCTGGTGGACACCGCTGGTATCCGCAAGAAGAACAAGGTCAACGAGGACATCGAGTATTACTCGGTGCTGCGCTCCATCCGCGCCATCGAGAACAGTGACGTCTGCATCCTGCTCATCGATGCCACCCGAGGCATCGAGTCCCAGGACGTGAACATCTTCTCCATTATCCAGAAGAACCGCAAGGGCCTCGTCGTCCTCGTCAACAAGTGGGACGTGGCACAGGACAAGTCACAGAAGGCCTTCGACCACTTCGAGGCCACTATCCGTGAGCGCTTCGCACCGTTCACCGACTTCCCCATCATCTTCGGCTCGGCGCTCACCAAGCAGCGCATCCACAAGGTGCTGCAGACCGCCATCGACGTCCACAACAACCGCAAGGTCACCATCCCCACCTCACAGCTCAACAACGTGCTGCAGGCCGACATCACCGCCTTCCCGCCTCCCGCTGTCAAGGGCAAGTATGTCAAGATCAAGTACATCACGATGTTGAAGGGTGCCCATGTGCCCACCTTCATCTTCTTCTGCAACCTGCCGCAGTGGATCAAGGACCCCTACAAACGCTACCTCGAGAACAAGATTCGCGAGCACTGGAACCTGCATGGCACGCCCATCAACCTCTTCTTCCGCGAGAAATAAGAAGAAAAGCAGATACCCTACCAAAAATAATAAACTTTAATATTTATTCTATTCAACTGAAAATCAGGAATATAAATTCGTATTAAATATGCAATATACACGATTTATATTATATAACATATAAAAAAATTTGGTATATATGAAAGATTCATATTATCTTTGCGTTGTCAAAGTGAATAATAAGGTCTAATTATTAGTAAATTACATTCAAGACAACAAACAACAAGAACATATATACTTGAATTTTGGTTATGAAGATGGTGTGCTTTTGTGAAAAAGTGCACTTTCGCTTTCTATATACCCCATCATTGGCAAAAAACTGAAATCTAAAAACTGAAAACTGAAAACTTTATACTACCTTTGCCAACAGATAATCATCAAAATGTTTACACTATGAAGAAAATCAAATTAATGGTCACCCTGCTGACCGTGATGACAATTGCCGCCATGACGCCCGGTGCCATGGCACAACAGACCACCCAGAACGTGCAGCAGCTCGAGAACGAGATCGAACAGCACGAGAAGAACATCAAGGAGAAAGAAACCGCCATCAAGGACCTCGAGGAACGTATCGACAACCTCAAGGCACAACTCAAGGACCTCGAGAACCAGAAGAAGGACCTTGAAAAGGAAGTCAAGAACGAGGTCAAGTTGCGCAAGGACAAATTCACCTCACGCGACGAGCTGGTCTATGACCAGGAAATCGTAGACGTGCTCTACAACCCCTACAACAGGGATGACGTCGAGGATGCGCTCAAGAGCTTCGAGGGCATGGAGACCAAGGATGTCATCAAGAAGAAAGAACTCATCGAGAAATATGGCGAGTACACCAAGAACCTCAAGGAATTCCTCGAGAAACAGAAGTCCGAACTCGCCAAGCACAAATGGGCATACCAGTCTTCGAACAGCGACGTCTATAAGAAGTTTGAAAAAGCGCTCAAGGGCACCAAGTACTGGAAGACCTACAACAAGAAGGAGAAAAACGAGAGCATCGACTACCTCGACCGCGTCATGGACAAGATCATGCTCTTCAAGAACGACGGCCTCAAGAACGAGCGCCAGCTCAACGAAGCCCTCAACATGCTCTACGCCAACTGACGTCGCTGAACAGCACACCATAACAGGGATGCCGCCTCATCACTTTGCTGATGAAACGGCGTCCCTTGCTGTTGAATCACATAGAATCAACGAGGCAATTCCAAGAAAAGCGCTCAATCATTTGAACTCTTCACAAGTAAGTATTAACTTTGTGGGCGTGCAATTCGACAATTGCACGACTATTAATTGACTAATTATTGTTTAATCTAATCATTATCTCATCACTATGAACGGGAAAAAGATATGCAAATCCTTGCGTGAAATCCGTTGCCGCATCGCTCAGGCCAACGACATTGACTTCACGCCCCATGTCTGCACCCATGAGGGTGACTGTGCCGGCACCTGTCCGGCTTGCGAGAGCGAGTTGCGATACATCGAGCGTCAGTTGCTCAGGCGCACCGCAACGGGCAAGAAAGTGGCTCTAGCCGGGCTGGCCCTGGGTGCAGCCTCGTTGATGCCCATGCATGCACAGCAGGTGGCAACCACAACACCCCAAGCCACCACCCAGCGGCCCACCCCGCGGCTGGTCGATGCTGCCCAGGGCGACACCACAGCCGTGGTGGTAAAGGGCAAGGTCATCGACCAGGATGACCAATCTGAGTGCATCGGTGCGAGCGTTATCCTTGAGGGGACCAAACTCGGTACAGCCACCGACATTGATGGCAATTTTGCCATTCGTGTGCCCCGCGGCAGCAAACTGAAGATCACCTATGTGGGATATGAAAGCCAAGATTACAAGGTAAAAGCGACAACGGACGATGAAGGTGTCGTCATCGCCCTCAAATCGAAAGAAGGCTGTATGGGCGAAGTGGTCGTCGTTGGCGGGGTTCAAAGCTTCCATAATATGCCCGCTGTGGATGCCGACATCTATCTGCCCGACCGTCCACGACGTTGAGTGCAGCATTTCCAAGCAGAAACTAAAACAAAACCGCCGGCACATGAATGTCGGCGGTTTTGTCTTCCCTATTGTGGTCCCACTTGGGCTTGAACCAAGGACTCCCTGATTATGAGTCAGGTGCTCTAACCAACTGAGCTATAGGACCGGCATCTGATGGGGTTTCCATCAATTGCGGATGCAAAATTACAAAATTCTCCCGACATGGCAACAGGTATGCCCGATTTTTTTCGTGACAGTTCCATCATTAGGGTCAACAGTTGTTTTCATGGGAATCTCCCATAAGACACCAGGGACATCTTTTTTCTAAATGATGACGGAATTTCACATTTTTTAAGACTTTAGCTTGTGTTTATTAGAGAAAAATTTAGTTAATTTGCAACGTTCAAGAAAAGAGCAGAAATTCATTTCAAGATGAAATGCTTTTATGGGGTAAATATAGTTTTCAAGTATTAGTAATTAAGAGGGTCTCAGCAGTGAATGCTCAGGCCTTTTTTCTTTCCCTTACTTGAGCGCTCCCGCCATCTCCAGCAATGTAAAGATTCCCTCACGGCCCATGTTCATCATCAGGTCCAGGATGCTCATGTCGGGACAGAATCCGCTCGTGGCAGTCCACATCTGATAATAGGGCACATTGGCAATCGGCAAGGTGTCGGCTTTCTTCATGGCGATGCGTCGGCGCAGGTCCAGCGCTCCCGCCATGTCCTCCTCACCCACTCCATCCAGGTAGTGTGTCGCCAGCGGCAGATCCATGAAATCGACAACGAGCTGATGCAACTGGGCATTCAACTCATGCAGGTAGCGCTGCGTGCCGTTGATGATGCGCGACAGGTCATCGGCGACATAGTCAAAGTAGGGCGACCGCCCGTAGGCCGAATACAGGGCACCCCAATGCAGACGTCGCCAGTCGCCGTGCTCCGAGATGAGCACATCGCGCATCGGGGTCATCATGTTGTTGGTAGAGCCCACGAGGGGGACGGTGAGCGTCTGCATGCCGTTGGGACCGTCGACACGGTAGCGGTGATGGCTGTGACGCAGCGGCAGCTGTTTCTCGTCCAGGTCAATCAGCAGCCTGCCAGCCTTGAGCGCCACCGCATAGCAGCGCACGCTGGCAGCACACATGCTGCCCATGATGACTGACGTTGCCGATGAATCAAGCATGATGCTTTTGGAGTTAGAAGTTAGGAATTAGGAATTAGGAATTGGAATCCACCACCTAACACCTAAAGCCTAACACCTAAAGCCTACTTCTTATCCGGATTAGGCATCTTGAAGATGCGGTTCCAGCGGATGCCGCCGTCAAACAAGCGGTGATCCTTGTCAAAGGAGATGAGGATGATGGACGGAGTACCCACGATGTGATCCTCGGGCACGAAACCCCAGTAGCGGGAGTCGAGCGAGTTGTCGCGGTTGTCGCCCTGCATCCAGTAGTAGTCCATCTTGAAGGTGTAGCTCGTTGCGGGCTTGCCGTTGATGAGAATCTGATTACCCTTCACCTCCAGGGTATTGCCCTCGTAGTTCTTGATGCAGCGCTCATACAGCGGCAGGTTCTGCAGCGTCAGGTCTACCTTGGCACCCTTCTTGGGAATCCAGATGGGACCGTAGTTGGCATGGGTCCAGCCATAGTCGGTACCCACGGGATAGGTCAAGATCGTCTCACTGGGATCAGGCTGGATGCGCTCGACGATTTTGACCCACGCCAGCGACTCGAGTTTCTTCTTCATCTCGCCCGTGAGCGGCAGGATATACTGGTTGCCCTGTCCGTGACGGTCATCCATGCTGATGCCCAGCTCTTCATATAAATCTTCATCGATAAACGTGCCGTCGGTTTCCACATAGTAGAGATACTGAACGTTCTTGGGCTGGGGTATAGCCTTGCCGTTGACATAGACGATACCGTCCCTGATCTGCAGCGTCTCGCCAGGCAGACCCAGGCAGCGCTTCACATAGTTGTCGCGGCGGTCAACGGGGCGATAGATAATGTCGCCGAAGACCTCCTTGTTGTTGTTCACCACGTCGCGGCCACGCTCCTGGCACAGGGTGTAGTAGTCGGGGTTGGTCATCTTCAGGGCGACAGTGTCGCCAGCGGGGAAGTTAAACACCACGATGTCCATGCGCTCCACGTTGCGCAGGCCTTTCAGGCGGTGATAATCCAGCTGCGGATGCTCGATGTAGGACTTGCAGTTGAAGAAAGGCAGCGTATTCTGGGCCAGCGGGAAGTGCAGCGGCGTCTGCGGCACGCGGGGGCCGTAGGTCACCTTGTTCACCCATAGGAAGTCACCTGTCAACAGCGATTTCTCGAGCGATGACGAGGGAATCTGGTAGTTCTGGCCAATGAACAGGAACAGGAAATAGACCAGCACCAGCGCATAGACGATAGCATCCAGCCAGCTCATCAAGGTGCGCAGGGGACCAGGCTTCCAGCCCTTCCATGCACCCCAGGGGATGTATTGTGTCAGGTAGATGTCGGCAAGTAGCAACAGACCCAACAGAAGCAGAGGGTTGCCCACCCAGATGGTCCACAGGATATAGATCAGCGCCACGATGCCAAAGCGGCACCAGCGTGTCTTCTTGACGCGGCCCAGTCGCTCCTTGAGAGAACCCGTTTGCCTTACATACTCTTCTTTCTTCGTTTTCTCGATATCGTTTGCCATATTCTGTCTTAATAATATTAATAGCGTTTCCTTAGTCAAAGGCCAAAACCAACCGCCTAGAGCCTAAAACCTAAAAAATCGGTGCGAAATTACTAAATAATGCGGAAATATTCAGTAACTTTGCCCAATAAGAAACGTTTTTTAATGAATTTGACGGCACCTTAACATTATTCAAATAAAGTTGCTTTTGTTTAGGTGAACACATTATACAGGATAAGTTATGAAAATCAGCAAAATTATCGCACCCGGTGAGACCATTATCTACCAGCCCAAACTCAGCAAGTGGGCCTACCTGCATTTGGGCCGTTTCATCCGCAACCTGACAACGACCATCTTCGTCAGCGACAAGCGTTTTTTCCATAGTCACGGCTGGGTTCACCGCCATGCCCACGAGATTGTTATCGGCAAGGTCGAGAGCATCCTGGTCGAGCAGAACTTCTGGGGCCGACTGTTCAACTACGGCACCATCAAGGTATCAGGAACAGGCGCCGGCACCATCGTCCTGCCCTACATCAAACGCCCCATCGAGTTCCAGCGACAAGTCCGCGCCATCCAGGGCGCCGGCACCGGCGGCCCGGCATAAGAGCCAGAGCATATTAGACCAACATGGAGAAAACGGACATCAGACATCAATCATTTCAACCTGCCCATGTCCACACCGGGCTGGCCCATGGTATCGTACTGCTACTGTGCATACTTAGTATCTTGCCGGCACATGGCGAGTTGATTGACCTGACATGTGAGGGACTGACCGGCCCGCTGGGCATCGACACACGAACGCCCCACTTCGGCTGGAAACACACACTCACCCGCAACGGTCAACGGCAGACGGCCTACGAAATTCAGGTCGCCAGCGATAGCCTCGCCCTCACACGCGGACAAGCGGACCTGTGGACGAGCGGACGAGTCAAGAGCGACGACCAAGTGATGATACCCTATCAGGGCAAGGCTCTTGCCGAGCGGCAACTGTGCTACTGGCGCGTCCGCACATGGGACGAACGGGGAAAGCGCTCGCCATGGAGCGGCATTGAGCGTTTTGCCGTGGGCATCCTGGACGGCATGTCGGGCCAATACATCGGCAATTGGCAGGGCGACACCCTCGCCACGACCCCGATATTCCGCAAGACCATTACCGTCACCCGAGGCATGAAGGGCATCGACCCGGTATTTATTCACATCAACTCGCTGGGCTATCACGACCTGCTCGTCAACGGCAAGCGCGTGGGTGACCTTGTGCTGCAACCTGCTGTGTCCCAACTCGACCGCCATTCCCTGATTGTGACCTATGACATTACACCTTACCTGCATGAGGGTGACAACGAAGTCCTCATCCGCGTGGGACAGGGCTGGTACCGCAAGACGACCTTCGGCGCACAGTTCGACGGTCCCCTGGTGAGAGCCGAGGTCTGCCAACTCATCGGCGGCAAGTGGCAAACCTTGACCGCTACCGACAACTTCTGGGAGACAGCCTCGAGCGGCTACAGCTATACCGACACCTGGTCACCGCTCCGCTTTGGCGGCGAACGGCTGGATGCCAATGTGCAGCCCCAATGGCACCGTGCCACCATGTTCAAGGTCGACAATATGCTCGCCACGCCGCAGACCTTTGCGGGCAACCGCATCATCGATACGCTCTCGCCCAGGAGCATCACTCGCCAGGAAGACGGCTCGTGGCTCATAGACTTCGGGCGTGTCATCACCGGGTGGCTACAAGTCGATTTTGCCGCCCTGCCCAAGGGACAGGAAATCACGATGGAGTATTGTGACCACATCCCCGAGGGCGGCACCTTTGAGTGCCAGGAAGGCGAACGCGACATCTATATTGCCAATGGCAAGGGCAACGAGCAGTTCACCAACAGGTTCCATCACCATGCTTTCCGCCATGTGCGCCTCAAGGGTGGCGACTTCAACAGCATTAAGGCATTACAAATCAGCGCTTTGAACCCTGATAAGGCATCCACCTTCGCCTGCTCGGACAACAGCCTGAATGCCGTGCACGACCTGATTCACTACACCATGCAGTGCCTCACCTTTGAGGGATATATGGTGGACTGCCCGCATCTGGAACGCATGGGATACGGCGGTGACGGCAACTCATCGACGATGACGCTGCAGACGATGTATGACGTAGCGTCCACCTATATGAACTGGCTGGCAGCCTGGGGCGACCTGATGGACGAGGAAGGTTCCATCCCCCATGTGGCTCCCGCAGGCAGTGGCGGCGGTGGCCCCTACTGGTGCGGCTTCATCATCAAGGCACCGTGGCGCACCTATCTCAACTATGGCGACAGCCGCCTGCTGGAACGCCATTATGAACAGATGAAACGCTGGCTGGGCTATGTCAAGAAATACAGTGTTGACGGACTGCTGCAACCGTGGCCCGACACCCGAATCCGTTTCTGGTTCCTCGGTGACTGGCTGGCTCCGCAGGGCATCGACGTGAAGGGCGAGTCGGTTCTCCACGTGAACAATTGCTTCATCAGCGAATGCCTGGACGACATGACCCGCATCGCACAGTTGCTGGGCCATCCCGAGGATGCACACGCCTATGCACAATGGCGCGACGACCTCAAGACCGCGATCCACAATCGCTTCTATCATGCCGACAGCCACAGCTATGCCAATGGCACCCCGCTCGACAACGCCTATGCCCTGCTGGCTGGTGTGCCTGCTAACCAAGACATCGCCCGCCAGGTGCAGCAGCAACTCATCACCGACTCCTACAGCAAGTACAAGGCACATATCGCCGTCGGTCTCCTCGGCGTGCCCATCTTCACGCAGTGGGCCACCGAGCAGCGCCAGGCCGACCTCATGGCGACCATCTTGCGCCAAGAGGACTACCCGGGCTACCTCTACATGATCAACCACGGCGGCACTGCCACCTGGGAGTCCTGGGATTCGGAACGCAGCCGCGTCCACAACTGTTACAACGGCATCGGCACCTGGTTCTATCAGGCCCTTGCGGGCATCCGTCCCGTTGTGGCAGCGCCTGGCTATCGCCACTTCTTGATCGACCCGCAGCCCACCCAGGGTGTGACTTGGGTAAAAGCCTCAAAGCCGACCCCCTATGGTGACATCACCGTGGAAATCAACCAGGGCGAAATTCATCTGACCGTTCCCGTGGGCACAACTGCGACGGTATTTCCCGGCACTCCATCCGAGCAGACGGTTGCTGCCGGCCAGTGGACCTTCAAGTAAAAGACTGTCCTCGTAGTGGGGACAGTTCTTATAAAGACAACTTCAAGACTAACGATATGCCTATCATTGAAATCACATCACTGGTTGCACCCGGAGTGGACATATACGGCACCCTCACCGAGGCTCAGTTGCGCAACCGCCTGGAGCCGGACAAGGGCATCTTCATCGCCGAGAGTCCCAAGGTCATCCATGTCGCCCTTGATGCGGGCTATGAGCCCTTGTCGCTGCTATGCGAACGGCGCCACATCACGGGCGATGCCGCCAGCCTCATCGAGCGCTGCGGCGACATTCCCGTCTATACGGGCGAGCGCGACCTGCTCGCTGCCCTCACGGGCTACACCTTGACGCGCGGCGTGTTGTGCGCCATGCGCCGCCCCCTGCCCCGCCCTGTCGCCGAAATCTGCCGTGACACCAGCCGCGTGGTGGTCATCGATGCCGTGACCGATACGACCAACATCGGCGCCATCTTCCGCTCGGCTGCCGCATTGGGCATCGATGCGGTGCTATTGACACCCACCGCCTGTGACCCGTTGAACCGCCGTGCCGTGCGCGTGTCAATGGGCTCGGTTTTCCTCGTTCCTTGGACATGGATTGAGGAACCTGTCACCCCCAATCTGCATCAGTTGGGATTCCGCACTGCTGCCATGGCACTGAGCGACGATTCCATCCCGCTCGATGACCCCATGCTGAAAAATGAGCCACGACTGGCCATCATCATGGGCACCGAGGGCGACGGCCTTGCCCACAACGTCATCACCGAGGCCGACCACGTCGTGCGCATCCCGATGAGGCACAACGTCGACTCGCTCAACGTCGCCGCTGCCGCCGCTGTCGCCTTCTGGGAACTGCGCCAACGATAATCAACAATCCATATCAAACAAGAATAGCGTGAGTTCGTTGAACTCACGCTATTTTGACATTCAGTGTAACGAGTGTTACTTTTTGTATTTGTACTTCACGCCCAGGTTGTACATGATGAACGACTGGATGTCGGTGTACTCGTCGATAATCTTGCTGATGGGCTTGCTGTGACCGTGACCTGCCTTGCTGTCGATGCGGATGAGCTTGGGCTGGTCGCCGGTGTTGCAGTGCTGCAGCTCGGCAGCATACTTGAAGCTGTGGGCGGGTACCACACGGTCGTCATGGTCACCGGTGGTCACCATGATGGCGGGATAATGGGTGCCGTCGTTCTTGATGTTGTGCAGGGGCGAGTAGCCACGCAGGTAGCGGAACATCTCGGGACTGTCGTCACTGCGACCGTAGTCAGGAGCCCAGTTCCAGCCGATGGTGAACTCGTGGTAGCGCAGCATATCCATCACACCCACCTGGGGAACAGCAGCGGCAAACAGGTCGGGACGCTGGTTAACCACAGCGCCGACGAGCAGACCGCCATTGCTAGCACCGTTGCAGGCAAGCTTCTTGGGATTGGTGTAATTGTTGTCGATGAGCCACTCGGCAGCGGCGATGAAATCGTCAAACACATTCTGCTTGTTCATCTTGGTGCCGGCCTGGTGCCACTCCTCGCCATACTCGCCACCACCGCGCAGGTTGACATAGGCGCAGACGCCGCCGCAATCCATCATGGCGAACAGCGTGCGGGTGTAGGTGAAGGCGGGGTTGAGGCTCACGTTGAAACCACCGTAGCCATAGAGGAAGGTGGGACGCTGACCGTCACGCTTCAGACCCTTCTTGTAGACCAGGAACATGGGGATGCGCGTGCCGTCCTTGCTGTTGAAGAAGACCTGCTCGGTGACATAGTCCTCACTCTTGAGGTTCACCTTGGGCTGGAAGAACAGTTCGCTCTTGCCGGTCTCGAGGTCATACTTGTAGATGGCACCGGGGAAGGTGTAGCTGGCGAAACTGTAGAAGACCTCCTTGGCGGTTTTCTTGCAGCTGAAGCCTACCGAGCCATAGGTGGGCAGTTCGATCTCGCGGATGAGTTTGCCGTTCTGGTCATACAGGTAGGGATGGCTCGAAGCATCCTTGTCATAGGTAAGTATGAACTTGTGGTCGGCCATAGTAGCGCCCGTCAATACTGATTCCTGCTCGGGAATAAACTCGGCGCAGCTGGTGGGAGACAGGGTCTCGGCATCATAGGTGACGATTTTGCCCTTGGGGGCATTCTCGTTGGTCGTCACATAAATCTTGCCATTATCGATGCCGATGATACCGCGCTCATACTTCATGCCGCCGATGAGCTGCACGTAGTGCGGGTTGCGGTCCTTCAGGTCCTTGACATAGATGTCGTTGCCCTCGGCATCGCTCTTCCACAGGATGACATAACGCTCGTCCTCAGTGACGCTCACCTGATGGAAGTGCAGCGGCTCGCCCTTGTCCTGATACTCCACGTAGTCCTCGCTCTGGGGTGTACCCAACTTGTGGTAATACACTTTCTGGAACTCGTTCTTGGACGACTTGGCATCCTCGGGGGCGTCATAGCCGCTGTAGAAGAAGCCGTCACCCAGCCACTGCGCATCGGTGAACTTGGCCCAGACGATGTGGTCGTCAAGCACCTTGTCCTCCTTGAGGTCCTTCACAAAGATTTCGTTCCAGTCACTGCCGCTGCGGGTGATGACATAGGCCAGGTAGCGACCGTCGTTGGAGAAATCCAGCTGTTGCAATGCCACGGTACCGTCCTCGCTCAGGGTGTTGGGGTCAAGCACCATCTTGTGGTTACCAGCCTTGTCATACTCGTAGAGGACACTCTGGTTCTGCAGACCGTCGTTCTTGAAGAAATAGAATTTGTCCTTTACCTTGAAGGGAGCGCCCATCTTCTCGTAGTTGGCGAGTTCGGTGATGCGCTTTTTCACATCCTTGCGGAAGGGGATCTTGGCAAGGTAATTCTGGGTCACCTTGTTCTGGGCAGCGACCCACGCCTCGGTTTCGGCGCTACGGTCATCCTCGAGCCAGCGATAAGGGTCAGGCACCTCGGTGCCGAAATAAGTGTCCACTGTATCCACGCGACGCGTGTCAGGATAGTTGATGCGAGCCTGCGCCGACACTGCCGACGCTGCAATCAATGCGCTCATGAGTAAAATCCTTTCTTTTCTCATTATTGATATTGATATAGTTTAAAAATGATAATTCTTATTCTATAGTTTCTATAGTAACTATAGTGACTATAGGTACTATAGTTAATATTCTATTCCATTATCTCTCAAGAGAGCCCTTAGCCTTTCCACTTCTAGTTCCAAGGTAGCCACTTCCTGTTTAATTCTTGAAAACTCAGCATCTTGCTCTTTGCGGTAACCAGTGCGGGCTGCATGCATTCGTTCCTTTATTCCGCCTTGAGTCACAAACTCTTCTTCAAGAGCCTTGAGCTGATGATTCAGCATGGCATCAGTCATGTAACATAACGTCAATGCAACATTTGCCATTTCCTCTGCATCCCATTTCTGCATGTAGGGTTGATAATCTTCAATGCGGTTATGAGATTTGCAGAATTCCTGCATCCTCGCATAACGATCATGCCCTGCCGTCCAGATTACAAGATTTCTAGAAATCAAGAAGTCGCGATAGTCTTCTCGCAATTCCTGTAGAGAGCTGCGGGAGACATTGAGCAATTTAATGTGCATTTCGGTGGAAGTTATTCCGTCCTCCGTTCCCTCAATGATATTTTGCTTGCCACTTCTCGCCGCTTGTACCATTTGGTCAACAGTGCGGTCTCCAAATTGAGGAAGAAATCGCTGGCAAAAGACATATGTCAATTGATACAACGTCTCTGCTTTCTGGTAGTAGAAAGCATCACGCCATGGCCTCATTGACTTTAACACACGCGTTTTCTTTTCCTCCATTGATTCTTGCGACTTTTAATCATGCAAATATAATGGTAATAGGAGAAACAAAAAAGTCTTGTAAACAAAAAGTGACATTATTATCAACATTTAGTAATAGTCTTCAGGTTTAACGGGATTATTAATCTAGAGTGTCTTATCTTACTTAACAACAATAAAAGATGATGAAGAATGTTGGGCGATTGGAAAAGGCATAGTATCTTTGTACTCTGTAATGCAAACTATTAACTTAATTATACCACATCTTTATGAAATTGATTACGAAGCACTTACTGGCCTTCGCCCTGCTCTTATCTGCAGCATGGACGCTGGCTGGCGCAACTCCTGACACCAAGCAACTAGACGACAAGCTGTCCATTTCAACCCAGATGTTCCTTGACGAATGGAACGGCAACATCAGCTACGAGCCAATCGCTGAGCCACGGTTCACGGCTTCTGGCAGCCCCAAGATGCTCGGGAATGTCGAGCGCACCTATGTCACTCCCGACACGATCGACGGCGAGGTCTATATTTCGACCTTTGTCCGTGTGACAACCGACGAGGACGTCAGCATGATGCAGCAACTGGGTGCCATCATCGAGACTCGCTTCCAGAATGGCCTGCTGACGGCACTATTGCCCGTGGACAAAATCCATGAGGTGGCTGCCATCGAGGGGGTGAAAAGAATTGAAGTGTCACCTGTCATGCGACTGGCGACCGACGAGGCCCGCAAGGCGACCAATGTCAATGACGTGCTCAACTTCACGAGTCAGGCCATGGCTGCCGGACTCCCCAAGGGCTATGACGGCCACGGCGTCATCCTGGGTATCATCGACCGCGGCATCGACTTTGAACATATCGCCTTCAAGGACAAGAACGGCAAGCCTCGTTTCCAGCGCGCCTACGTCTATAACGGCGGCGTGACCAACTACTATGGTACCGGTCCCCTGCCCAACGATGGTGTCACCAACACCGACCACGGCTCCCACACCAGCGCCATTGCCGGCGGCTCGAGCGTGATTATTGACGGCATGGATATCACGGTGACCGATGACCACGACAATGCGACCTATGGTGGCATGGCACCCGGCGCCGAATTCTTCCTGTGCGGCATCAATGGCATGGGAGCAGCCCAGATTGCCAATGCCTTCGACCGCATGTGCAGCTATGCCGACAGCGTTGGCAAGCCCCTAGTGGTGAGCAACAGTTATGGCGACTACGTCTACAACCGCGATGGTGGCGGCACCCAGGCCGAGGTCATTGCACAACTTTTCGGCGAGGATCACCCCAACCGCATCTGCGTCTTTGCAACGGGTAACAACGCGGGCCACAGCTGCGGCGAGCCGGGAGGCGTCTATGTTTCGGGCAGCGCAAGCCAAGAAGCTCCCCTGGGAACCATCGTGTGCTCCAGCCCCATCGTCTATGACGCGGGCTGGGTATACTACCGTGGCGAATACCTCGCCGATGCCTTCACCCGTGCCGACGACGCAACAGGCATCGGCGTGAACATCGTGGTGCTCGACAAGGTGACTGGTGAGGTAGTGAACATCGACTCCATTACCTCGGCCGAAGGCGACAAGAGGTTCCAGCTTGACGACTATTTCACGGGCTATGGCGGTGCCAATCGTGCCCAGGTGCGCGTCTATTTTGACTACATGACTGCCAACAGCCGCAAGCAGGCGCTCATCTATGCCCCTTACGGCCTGATGAGCCCTGACTACACACTGGCTGTCGAGGTCTATCCTATCGGTGGCAGCTCTGACATCATCGACATGTGGTCATGCGGCACGTTCACCTACTTTGACAACCACCTCACTACCGAAGGCCACAACTGGACCTTAGGAACCGACGACATGAGCGTCATGGCCAATGCCTGCTATCCCCAGGTCATCTCGGTGGGCTCCTACGTCACTCGCACACGCGAGGATAGCAACGAGGTGGGCGATATCTCGGACTTCTCATGCTACGCTCTCGAGGGCATGGGTCCCCTGGGCACCATGCACCCCTGGATCACTGCTCCCGGCGAGGACATCATCAGCGCCTTCAACCACAACGTGAACCACGGTGACGACTACGACGAGATGGTCATCAACCACCCGACCTTCCCCTATGGCAGAATGTCGGGCACCTCGATGTGCACCCCTGCCGTTGCCGGCATCGTCGCCCTGTGGATGCAGGCTGCTGCCGAGTGCGGCAAGACTTTCACACTGAGCGAGGTCAAGGACATCATGAAGCAGACCGCCATCCGCGACTCGTGGGTCACCGACAGCGCCAATGCCAGCCACTTCGGCAACGGCAAGATTGATGCGCTCGCGGGCATCGAATACATCCTGGAGAATTACCACAACGCCCTCAATGGCGATGTGAACCACGACGGCAGGTTGAGTATTGACGATATCACCGCGCTCATCTACCACCTGCTCACCCCTGGCAGTTTGATCTGCTCCACCTGCGCCGACGTGGACAATGACGGCATGATCAACATCAGCGACATCACCGAGCTGATCAACTTGCTCCTCAACGGCGAGCACTAAACCTCAAGCATCGAACTGACGTTACTATAAGCCGATAAGGCTGTGTCATCATTCAATTGCTAGTAATATAACCGCCCTGCGGGCGGGAAATTAAGCAAATTAATAATAAAATTTTAATTTAAAAATTTGTTTAATTTCCCGTGCGATAGCACGGTTATATTACCGTGTCGTAATGATGACACAGCCTTATCGGCTTAATATTCAGAAGTATTGTACGGGGTTATTTCTCCAGTTCGGCGATGACGTTGAGCAGGGTCTGGCCCACCTCGGCTAGCGTGGCAGCGTTAATGCCATCCATGGTGTCGTTCACGGTGTGCCACACGGGACAGAATCCTGAATCGCCGTCGGTACGCATGTCGATGATATCGACACACGGGATACCGGCCTGGTTGACAAAGACATGGTCATCGGTCACAGCACCGCCTTGCACGTTCCTGAAGTGACCTCCGGCGGCACATTTCCACACGAGGTCCACAAAGCCGGATGCATACTGCACCGAGTAGTATTCACGCGAGAAGGTCGCATCACTGGCACCCACCATGTCGAGCAGGATACCGAACAAGGGTTTATAGCCTGCCACATGAGGATGCTGTGCCCAATACTGCGTGCCCAGTCCCCACGATTCCTCGTTGTCAGTCTCGCCCATATCCTCGGCATCGACGAGCACAATATCCACGCCCAGCGTGGTACCCGTCTCATGGAGCTGGCGCGCGAGCTGCAACAGCACGCCTACGCCGCTGGCACCGTCGTTGGCACCCATCACGGGCTTGTTGTGGTTGGCAGGATCAGGGTCATTATCTGCCCATGGGCGAGTGTCCCAATGGGCAAGCAGCAGCAGGCGCTGGTCAGCATCAGGATTGATGACACCGATGATGTTCTTGATACCCAATGTACCGGATTTGGCAGTCTTAACGTTGCCGGTCTGCACCATGACGGTATCACATGAAGCCTTCAACGTGTTCACGAGCCAATCGGCACACTTGGCGTGGGCACCAGTGGCAGGAACGCGTGGCCCGAACTCACACTGCTGGCTCGTCAAGGCATAGGCCGCTTCACCGTCAAACGGGGCGCGGTTCACCGTACTCGTCGTTGCAGTGTCAACAACGTTCTCACCCGACGTGCTACTATTACCCGTATTACCACACGCGGTAATCAGCGTAGCCAACATGATATATAATAATGTCATTTTCATGATTCAGTTGTCAATTCTTGATACCTGGCACCTAAAAAAGGATGCGGTATGTCTTGTTCCGCTGCAATGCGGACACGACACACCGCATCCCTTAATCAGTTGTACAGATGCGTTACTAAATTACTTACCCTCCTCCTTCTTGGCAGGAACAGTAGTCGTCTTCTGAGCGGCAGGAGCAGCAGCTTCCTTAGCGGGAGCAGCAGCGGCAGGAGCCTGCTCGGTCTGAGTGCCGAAGTTGGGAGCCTGAGTCTCGCTGGTGGGCAACTTCTTGATTTGGGGAGCGCCATCAACGATGCTGGGAGCGTCGGTAACAAATGCTGAAGCAATGCTCAGCACGCAGATAAATGCGGCAAGACCCCAAGTAGCCTTCTCAACGAAGTCGGTGGTCTTACGAACACCCATGAACTGGTTGTAATTGTTCACGTTGGCAGCGAGACCGCCACCTTTGGATTTTTGAATGAGGATGACACCGATCAACAGGATCGATGCAATCATGATCAGAATTGCAAAAATAATGTACATTTTTTCTTATTTTTTGAAGTTTAGTGTCTCATTTAAGACCAATTTGGTCAAAAACCGAATTTGGTCTGCAAAGTAAATACTTTTTTCTGGATAATTCAAACTTAATCGCTTAATAATTTCAAGAGCCTGTGAATATTTGTGTTGGGCGATATACATCTTGGCCAGACTTTCACTCAACATCGAGTCATCAATATGGGTAGGATCATTGATGTCAGTATCGGCGATTTCGGCCTTTTCCTGTTCGCCCACGGGCTTTGTAATCGGGGTCTGGGCTGCCTGTTCGCCCAGCTGCATCTGCTCGGCGATGAACTTGTTGATCAGCTCGTCCTGAATGTCACCGTCGGCCGACCGGGTACCACCCTCTTCCAGCTCCTGGGCTGCCAGCACGTCGGCATAATCGGGCTGCGGGTTGAAGATGGCACGGCTGATGGCCTCGACCTCGCCTGGAGCGGTCTTACCATACTGGTCCAGAAAGCGGTCAATGGTGGTGACAGTGTCGGGCGTTTCGCTCTGAGCCTCTGGCGGATAGAAGTGTGAGAGGTTTTCAGCATCCTCGCCCAGCAGGAGCGACAGCGAGCGTCGGTCAGGGAAGCGGATGGCGAGCTGCGACAGCACGTCTTCATTTCCCGCCACGCCGTTATGCTCAAGGAACAGCAATGCGGGCAGCACACTGTAGGGGGCGGCTTGTTCAGCCTCCTCCAGCCACTGCCTGGTCACCTCGACGTCTCCGTCGCCAGCCGTCCGCTTGATATCATCAATCCAAGCCATCCCTCACTAATCACTAATCTCTAATCAAAATTACCAATCTCCCAATGTGGCATTGAAGATGAGGTCACTCAGGTCTTTGCAGATCTGGTTGCACAACTCATCCTGCACATCCACCAGCAGTTCGGTGCTCGAGAAATCACGATAGGCACTGAAGGACAGATCCTTGCTCAACGCCTGGTTCTTGTTGTTGACATACTTTACCTTGACGGTTATCGTCAACCGCGTCTGGCTGGCATAGGCATCCTCGCCGACGGCCTGAGGCGACAGTTGGTAATTGGTAATCTCACCTTCCATGTGCAGGTCGGCATTGCGACCGTCAACAACGCGCAGGCGTGTCTGCTGGGCAATCATGTCGGTCATGCGGTTCTCAAACAATGACTGCAACGGCGGATAAACCAGCGCAGCACGGATGGGGAACTCACCGAACGAAATTGTCTTGTACACGTTATAGTCAATAGACGCACCATTGAGCGTATAACGTGGGATGCAGGACTGCCAGCCGCCCACAACAAGGGCAAGAAGCAATATGACGAACAGACGTTTCACTATCGTTCCAGATTATATTGCTTGATCTTGCGATAGAGCGTGCGCTCCGAGATATTCAACTCTTGGGCGGTCACCTTGCGGCGGCCATTGTTGCGGCGCAGGGCACTCTCGATCGTCTCACGCTCGGTCTCGTCAAGCGTTTTCACCGTCTCGCCCTCAACGTCCATTGGTGCCACCTCGTCCACATGACCCAGGTCCTGGGGCTGGTGCTGCAGGTTATGGTAGGGCGAGGTCATGCTCATCTCGGAGTTGCTGCCGCTCATGTCAAGCAGCGGATTGGAATCACGCTTGAGCTCATGCACGCTCGACGACACATGCGAGGAAGTGCCCGAGGCCGAGTCCAGGTGCTGCTTGATCGACTCAATCTCGGCACGCATCGTCAAGATCAAGGTGAACAGATGATCACGCTCGGCGTTATAGTCATAATTGGGCTGGGACTGCACGGTCAGTGCGGTCTCGCGGCTGCTGGGCATATACTGGCTCAGCGTGGCGGAATCCACCGTGTTGCCCGACTCGAACAGGGCAACCTGCTCGATGACGCTCTTCAACTGGCGCACGTTGCCGGGCCAGTGGAATGACTTGAGCAGGCTCTTGGCATCGTCGGTAAAGACGACCTCGGCTGTACGGTTCTGTTCAACAAAGTTGTGCAGGAACAGCCGGGCAAGGGCGATGACATCATCGCCGCGGTCGCGCAGGGGCGGCACATTGATTTGCACCGTCGAGAGACGATAATAGAGGTCCTCGCGGAACTTACCGTCCTTGACAGCCTGGAGCATGTCCTTGTTGGTCGCTGCCACGACGCGGATGTTGGTCTTGCGCACGGTGCTGTCGCCCACGCGCAGGTATTCTCCATTCTCGAGCACACGCAGCAGGCGCGCCTGGGTGCTCATGGGCATCTCGGCGACCTCGTCCAGGAAGATGACACCGCCGTCAGCTTCCTCAAAGTAACCCTTGTGGTCGGCAATGGCGCCGGTAAAGGAGCCCTTGACGTGGCCAAAGAGTTCGCTGTCGATGGTACCCTCGGGGATGGCGCCGCAGTTCACGGCAATATACTTCTTGTGCTTACGGGGGCTGCTGTCATGGATGATCTTGGGAAAGGATTCCTTACCCGATCCGCTCTCACCGATGATGAGCACGCTCAGGTCGATGGGAGCAACAAGCAACGCACGGCGAATGGCGGCAAGCAACGCAGGTGAGCTGCCGACGATGCCGTAGCGCTGCATGGTAGCGCGGATTGTGTTTTCGTTTATTGTTGCCATTTTTTCATCTTATAGGTTTCGTTCTTCAGGAACACGCCCAGTTCCTCGGGCGTCTTGTATTGTGCATATTCCTCGGGCATGATGGGGTCATGCACGCTCACGCGGAAGTCGTAGCTCTTGCGACGGAACATCTCGGAGGGAAGCCTCAGCGTCCTCAGTTTCCAACTGATGGCACCCAGCACAAGCGATATCCAGCTGTTGTGGCCGTGGATATAGATGGGGATGACGGGCACCTTGAGTTTCTGGATCAGACGCATGATGACGGGTTGCCACTCACGGTCCTCGACACGCAGTTTCCACGTCAGCTTGCTCACGGCGCCGGCGGGGAAGAAGCCCATCGGGTGACCGGCCTTGACGTGCTTGAGCGTGTCACTGATACCCTGCATCGACACGGCGCGCTTGGCGGGGTCGTCGCTGGCAAGCGCATCGACGGTGATGAAGTTGGGCATCATGCCGCCGATCTTGCTCAGCAGCATGTTGACCATGAACTTGTAGTCGGGCCTGTGGGTGCCGATGATATGAATCATCATCACGCCATCAACGGCGCCAAAGGGGTGGTTGGTCACCGTGATAAAAGGTCCCTCGGGGAGATTGTCGAGCACCTGGCCGTTATTATAGGTAATGGTGGCCTTCAGGTCCTTGAGCACTCCGGTGCAGAAGGGCACGCCAGGCGTGTGGCAGTTGTGGCCGTGGATCCAGTTGGCATCGTCCATGTCCAGCAGGTGGAACAGCCACTTGACCAGCTTGGGCTTGCCGTCAAAGAAGGGCACAGCCTTCCTCACGTCGTCATAGTCCAGGATATCGGGTTTGATGGGAGCGGCCTGCTCAGTTTGCGGCTGCTGGGCCTGTACCTCTTGTGCTTGTTCTTCTGTCTTATTTTGTTCTATCTTGTTCTCTTCCATGATGTTATATACTCATCTGATTATTTTTCGAGGTGCAAAGATACAACATTCTTTGCGGAACTGACACACCGAGAATGTTAAAATATGACATTTTGGCAGAAAAATGTTGCTACAGCCATCGACCCTCGCTCGCCACAATGCCTCTAATAACAAATATGATCCGGACTCATCGAGCCGAATCATATTCTGTAGTCAGCATGCTACCCGTTACTTCTTCTCCTTCTCTTCGGTTGGGGCTTGCATGTCCTTGTAGGGGTTGTCCTTGACTCGGTCACTATCGGGTTCTATCCTAGTGACCACATGCTTGGTATCACCACGCCACAGGACGGTCCCCTTGTATTCGTTGTAAGTAAGTATCACTCGCTTGCCATTGCCGGCAAAACGCATGGCATCACGCACAAGGCTGTCCTCGTCGATCGAGAAGCGGAAGTCGCTGTGCATCGCGAGCAAGGTGTCCTCGATGTACTTGTCGCTGATCATCTCGCCCTCGTTGGTCTTGAACACTGTACCCTCGTTGCTGACCTTCATGATCCAGCCCTTCTCCTGACTGACGCGATAAGGATGGAAATAGTATTGCCATACCCACCAACCCAGGAAGATGATCATGGCGATCACGAGAAGCGAGAGCAATATGCGGAGCGCACTGCCGCGACGCTCTATCGTGGCTTCCTTGATCTCACGTTCCTCGCGCTCCTGCGCTGTTTCCTGATGCGGCTGCTGTTCTTCTTCGGGCTCATGCGGCTCGATGAAATAATCATCAAAATTGTCATCCATATATTTATTTGTGTTTTAGTTTCTATTCCCCGTTTTTGGGTTGTTAGAGTTAGATCAGACTTTAGATTCAATATTTCTTCAGAAAACTTTCTTAAGTCGTTGTTAGACAACGGTTGCTATTGCTGGAAGTCACTTTACATAATCAATTAGGGTCGCTTATAGAGAGTGAGGGAACTATCAGCCTCAACATGTTCTCTTGATTTGCGGCGTGGTAATAATGAAAAGATAAACCCTTTAACGTTCCACCATCTACGCTATCACTTCAATTAATCTCGTTAAGATATGTCACTTCGATGGAATCACTCCAAAACCGACCACGTAATTAATAATTCAAAGAGCTAAACGTAAACCTAAATATCCATTTTTAACAGTTGGATTTTGACCAATACGTCTTGTCACTCTTATATAGAAAGCATCAGCGCCGCAAGAACCGTTTCTGCTTACTTTATTTGTACCTGTATCTGGACCAGTAGGATCGACTTGCGCAGTCCCAGAGTATTTGGCATACCAATCTTGGCACCATTCAGCTACATTTCCGCTCATGTCGTAGATGCCTAATTCATTTGGAGCCTTGGTTGCAACGGCTTTTGTTCCATACTCAAATGAATTATAAGCTCCATTATTTCCGCTATACCAAGCCACATCATTAGCTGTATTGCTGCCTGAATAAGTAAAACCCATACTCTTTGTACCACCAAGAGCTGCAAATTCCCATTCTGCATCGGTTGGAAGTCTAAAGTTCAAACCTGTCATCTCATTTAATTTAGCAATAAACTCCTGACAGTCATCCCAAGAGATATTTTCGACCGGTCGCGTTAGGTTGTCATAATATCCATTAGCTGCTGTAAACTTACTTGGATTTTCTCCCATAACCGCCAACCACAACTCCTGAGTCACCTCAGTCTCTCCAATGTAAAAACTTGAAACCTGGACTTGATGAGCTGGTTGTTCATAGAGTCTTATCTCAGAAGCAGCAGGCGTAGACGAGTTGCTATAATCTGTTGCATTTCCCATAACAAATCTTCCACCTTCAACATATATCATCTTGAATGGAATGTTATTGACAACAAATGGCTTGATTTCAGCAGGGGGAGTTGTGTTCTGACCATCAGGCCATTGACCAGAAAGGAGAAAACCGATCAGGGTGGTCACGTCTGTAATTGAGACAATACTGTCCCCATTTGTATCACCTCTTTTGAAATAGTCATCGGCATAAACTTGAGAAGGAATCACAAACAGAAATAACAGTGTCAAAACGTAAAGAAACAGGTTCTTCTTCATTGCTACATAGATTAAGTGGATTCTATAATTAAAAAAAACTTTTTCAGATATAGCCGTAAGTGATCGAAATTCATAAGCTCTCAAACGTAGCTTCATCATATAATTAATTTCGCAAAGATATATCTATAAATCTATATTTCGTTTCACCTCTCTGGTTTTAACTTTTATTAATGCATTTACGCACCCTTATCTTATGATTGTGAGTGGCTTTTTCATTCTTATGAGCTTAAGACGAAAATTTTGTTTAGTGTTTTTGTTCGCATGAGGAGGCGACTATCACAATTTGATTTCGTCATTAGTGGTTTCGACCACGGTCTTGCCGCTCTCGATGCGACGGCGGTCGATAGCCATGCTGATAAAGGCATAGATGCCCAGGGCAATAATGAGTAGGGTCTGGAAGCCCAACACGAACGTGGCGAATGTTGTTGCGCGTGGGTCGTAATTGCCAGGTGTGAACACACCCACCCCATAGAGTGAAAGCCCAAACATGGTGGCAATTTGCCATGGTCCCCAACCTCCGTTAGAGGGAATGCCCATGCCAATACTACTTAGGACAAAGATCACCAACACGGCAAGCAAAGATAGGTCACTGGTGAATGAGAAAGCCTTGCACGCGAGGTAAAGCTGCAAGAAATAGCATCCCCAGATAAGGACGGTCAGTAACAAAAACCACCACTTGCCCTCCATGCGGCCGATGGCAGCAAAGCCTTCCCACAGGTTGCGTGCCATGAGTTGTATTTTCTTGATGATCGCGTTCTCGGTCTTCATGATGAGCAGCCATCCGACCACGGCAAGGAAGATAATGGTGCCGATCCACACGCGGGCATCACTGGCAATGTTCATGAAGTGCTGCTTCATCTCGGGATAGGCGTCAAAGTATTTGCCGAAAGCACTCTGAGCCAAGAAAAAGGTGACTAATGTGAGCAACAATACAGTGACAGTGTCAGTAAGCCGGTCAGCGACCATCGAGCCCATGACCTGGGTGACAGAAGCCTTCTGCCTGTTGGCGATATAACCGCAACGCCAAATTTCCCCAAAGCGAGGTAGTGGCAAATTGACGGCATAGGTGCCGAAGATGCTGTTCAGCACGGCACTGAACGAGGGCTTCACATCGATCGCCTTGAGCTGAAGTCTCCATCGCATGGCTCTGAACACGTGGCTAAGAATACTAACCACCGCCACAGCGATAAACCACCAATAGTTGACATCGCTCTTGAGCGTCTTCATCATGCTGTTGATGTCTGCATCTTTGTACAGGAACCACATCAACCCCACACCGATAACCAGTGGGATACCGTATTTCACGAGATAGGAAATTGCCTTTTTCACGCTTTTTCTTGTAATGATAAATTAAAATGTCTCTCCCTGTGCCAAAAACGCCAAAAAAATGGCTACCTTTGCAGATTAATTGCATCGCTTGGCATAAGAGCGTGCAAAGGTAACAATAAAAGACCAAATATGCGGAAAGTTAGAGCAAAAAAGTCACTAGGGCAGCATTTCCTGACTGATCTGTCTATTGCCG
The DNA here is from genome assembly GCA_045114065.1 of Sodaliphilus sp. Lineage (GTDB taxonomy): Bacteria > Bacteroidota > Bacteroidia > Bacteroidales > Muribaculaceae > Sodaliphilus. Next base: position 90,577 of record JBGUJU010000198.1, on the reverse strand, counting down.
AGCGTATTGCCCACACGCTGGAGGACTTCAAGCACTTGCCGGTACTCGAGGTCGGACCGGGCATGGGTGTGCTCACACAGTTCTTGCTGGAGATGGGCCTTGACTTGACCGTCGTGGAACTCGACAGCGAGAGCGTGGACTACCTGAATGTCGCCTACCCGCAGCTGCACGGACGCATCATCGGCGAGGACTTCCTGAAGATGGACCTCCACCGCCTCTATGGCGACGCCCCCTTCTGCATCATTGGCAATTATCCCTACAACATATCGACTCAGATTTTCTTCAAGGTGCTGGACTACCGCGACCAGGTCGTCTGCTGCAGCGGCATGCTGCAACGCGAGGTGGCACAGCGCATCGCCGAGCCACCGGGCACCAAGGCCTATGGCATCTTGTCGGTGTTGCTGCAGGCGTGGTATGACATCGAGTACCTGTTCACCGTCGATGAGCATGTGTTCAACCCGCCCCCAAAGGTCAAGAGTGGCGTGATTCGCCTGACACGTAACGACGTGACCGACCTGGGCGTGGACGAGCGCATGTTCAAGCGCATCGTCAAAGCGGCATTCGGGCAGCGGCGCAAGATGCTGCGCAGCTCATTGAAGCCGATATTCGCTGCCGACCCGACGGTAATGGAACGCGACGTGTTCCGACAACGTCCCGAGCAACTGGGCGTGGATGATTTCATCGCCCTGACGCAACTCGCCACATCAATGAGTTAGGAATGCTCTTCGAAAAACTAAAAACTAAAAACTGAAAACTGAAAACTAGACAATGAAAGAATTTACCGAAGAATATCTGTCAAACCTCAAACGACTCATCGACAACAAAAACGAGGAGCTGGTACGGACCCAAATCCGTAATCTGCACCCTGCCGACATCGCTGAGCTGGTGGGCAACCTCAATGATGAGCAAGCGCTGTTCATCATGCTCATGCTCGACGATGAGACGGCAGCCGATGTCCTGATCGAACTCGACGAGGACCAGCGACACGACCTGATGGAACTGATGCCCAACGAGGAGATCGCCAAGCAGGTAGAGCTGATGGATGCCGACGATGCTGTTGACGTGATCCAGGAGTTGGACGAGGAGGACCGCGAGGACGTGATCAGCCACATCGACGATGTGGAACAGGCCGGGGACATCGTGGACCTGTTGCAATATGACGAGGACACCGCCGGTGGCTACATGTCCACCGAGATGATTGTCGTCAACGAGAACATGTCCATGCCCGACTGCATCAAGGCGATGCGTCAGCAGGCCGAGGACCTGGACGAGATCTACAATATCTATGTCGTGGACGATGACGGCCGCCTGAAGGGTATCTTCCCGTTGAAGATGACCATCACCAACCCCTCGGCGTCCAAGATCAAATATGTCATGGAGCCCGACCCCTTGAGCGTCCGCCCCGACACCCATATCGAGGATGTCGCCCTCGACTTCGAGAAATATGACCTTGTGGCGATGCCCGTTGTGGACAGCATCGGCCGCCTGATTGGCCGCATCACCGTTGATGACATCATCGATCGTGTGCGCGAGCAGGGAGAGGACGACTACCAGTTGGCATCAGGTATCTGGGGCGACATCGAGACCAACGACAGTGTCTTCCGTCAGGTGTGTGCCCGACTGCCGTGGCTGCTCATCGGCCTGGTGGGCGGTATCATCAACGCCTTGATCCTGGGCGGCGGCGAGGGCGATGCCGACCTGTTGCGCATCCTGCCTGGCCTGGCGCTGTTCATCCCCTTGATCGGCGGTACGGGCGGTAACGTGGGCACCCAGTCAAGCGCTATTGTCGTGCAAGGTCTTGCCAACGGCAGTCTGGATGTTAAACACGTGGGCAAACATTTGCTCAAGGAATTCAGCACAGCGCTGATCAATGCGCTGGTCATGGGATTGCTCATCTTCTTGTATGCCCACTTCTTCCCCGTGGACGATGATCCCACCAAGTCATATATCGCCGCCTGGGCGGTGACCACCTCGCTGTTCCTGGTGGTGATGTTTGCCTCGCTATTCGGTACGGTAGTGCCCCTGGTGCTGGAGAGAATGAAGATTGACCCCGCTATTGCGACAGGCCCCTTTGTCACGGTGACCAATGATATCGTGGGCATCACCATCTACATGGCCATCAGTGGCTGGCTCATCGACGTCTTCACCAACCTGGTAGGGTAAATTTTAGGGATATCGGATATATTGAGGTTACAAAATTCGGGGTAATCGGATATTTTAGGGCATAAAAATTTGGGGGAATCAAAAGATTCCCCTAATTTTGCGCTGTAAATTATCGAGTTATCAATTCATTATTCTCCAAAGGCAATGAAGAGGATTTTTAAGCGTAAGATATATGACCAAATGCTCCAATGGAAGGAAACCCGTTCAGGTAAAACCGCCTTGCTTATAGAGGGAGCTCGTCGAGTCGGCAAATCCACTATCGTAGAGCAATTTGCAAAAAAGGAGTATGAGACACATATCCTGATTGACTTCAATAAAGCCTCCAGTGATGTCATCAGCCTGTTTGATGACTTGATGGACATGAATCGTATCTTCTTACAATTGCAAGTTCTATATCATGTTACACTCCACGAGAGGAAATCAGTCATCATCTTTGATGAAGTGCAACAATGTCCCAAAGCACGTCAGGCTATCAAATACCTGGTGGCTGATGGTCGGTATGATTACATTGAAACTGGCTCTCTCATCAGCATTAAGAAAAACACCAGCTCTATCACAATTCCGAGCGAAGAGCAACGATTGACGATGCACCCCATGGACTACGAAGAATTTCGTTGGGCTATGGGTGATGAATCGACAATTCCATTATTAAGGAGTTTCTACAATAAAAAGATGCCTCTGGGTCCAGCACATCGCCAGACAATGCGCGACGTGAGACTTTATATGCTGGTGGGTGGTATGCCACAAGCCGTAGATGAATACTTGAAGACCAACAATCTAAGTTGTGTAGATCAAATAAAAAGAGACATTATCCGTCTTTATCAAGATGATTTCCAAAAACTTGACACATCTAAGCGAGTAGAACGCCTGTTTATGGCGATTCCTGCCCAATTGAGTAAGAATGTAAATCGTTATACTCCCTATCAAGTATTAGGCGACGTGCAAGATCAGAAAATGCTTGAGTTGTTGCACAACCTAGAGGACAGCAAGACCGTACAATTCTGTTATCACACATCAGATCCAAACGTGGGAATGCCACTTAGTGTTGATTATTCTCGCTACAAGATTTATTGTGCTGATACAGGGTTGTTTGTAACACTTGCTTTCTGGGACAAGGAGTTTACTGAGAATACCATCTACCAGAAATTACTAAGTGACAAGCTTAATGCCAATTTAGGCTACGTTTATGAAAACCTAGTAGCCCAGATGCTCTCGGCATCGGGCAACAAGCTGTTTTACCATACGTGGGCCAAAGACGAGAAGCATAATTATGAGATTGATTTCCTGCTTTCCCGTGGCTCTAAGATTTGTCCTATTGAGGTAAAATCTTCGGGATATAACACGCATTCCTCACTGGATGCATTCTGTAAGAAGTATTCCAAAAACACTGACAAGCCTTTCTTAATCTATACCAAGGAGTTAAGAAGAGACGAGAATACAATCCTCTTGCCCGTTTACATGACACCGCTGCTGTGACCTCTTGCGTCAAGACACCCAAGTTGATTGTAACAGATTAACAACACGACTAATGATGGGGATTGATTCAGAGCAACTCGGCTTTTGACTTTTTGACCCTATGGATATCGTAGACCGAAGAAATCTTCTTACATTTGCAGTATGAACGACGACAAGATTATTATCAAGGGGGCGCGGGAGAACAACCTCAAGGAGGTCTCCCTCGAGATTCCCAAGCATCAGATCACGGTTTTCACGGGCGTCTCGGGATCAGGCAAGAGTTCGCTGGTGCTTGACACCATCGCTGCCAAGTCACGTCGGGAACTCAACGACACCTTCCCTTCGTTCGTGCAACAGTACCTGCCCAAGTACGGCCGTCCCCACGTCGATGCGATAGAAAATCTGCCCATCGCCATTGTCATTGACCAGAAAAAGCCCGCCCAGAACTCCCGCTCGACGGTGGCGACCTATACCGACATCGCCGCCCTGCTGCGCCTGCTGTTCTCGCGCGTGGGGCAGCCCTTCGTGGGCTATGCCGAGTCCTTCAGTTTCAACCACCCCGAGGGCAGCTGCCCCCGGTGCTCGGGCCTGGGCGAAATCCGCGAGCTGGACATCCACAAGCTGGTAGACTTCGACAAGAGCCTCAACGACGAGGACACGATCCACTACATCGCCTTCGGCAAGGGCGGCTGGCGCTGGATTCGCTACGCCCATAGCGGCCTGTTCGACTTGGACAAGAAAATCAAGGACTACAGCCCCGAGGAGCTTGACCTGTTCCTCAACAGCCCGCAGATACGCCTCAAGAACCCGCCCAGCAACTGGCCCAAGTCGGCAAAATATGAGGGCATCATCCCGCGCATGTACCGCAGCATCATCAACAGCGAGGAGGGGCTGCTGCATGCCGCCGTCCTCAACCCGATGCTCAACATGGGCACTTGCCCCGACTGCCACGGCACCCGCCTGAGCCCCCGCGTGCTCTCGTGCAAGATCGAGGGCATCAACATCGCCGACGCCTGTGCCATGTCCATCACGCGCCTCAACAAGTGGGTCAAGGCCCTCACCTCTCCCCTCGCCGTGGATATCAAGCAGGCCATCAGCGCCCGCCTCACGGCGCTCGAGGAGATCGGCCTGGGCTACCTCAGCCTGGAACGCGGCGTGGGCACCCTCTCGGGCGGCGAGGCGCAGCGTTGCAAAATCGCCAAGTACATCAACTCGTCGCTCGCCGATGTGCTCTATATCCTGGACGAGCCCAGCACGGGCCTGCACGACCACGACATCGAGAAGATGAAGCACTCGGTGCGCCGCCTGCGTGACGCGGGCAACACGGTCCTGCTGGTCGAACACCACCGCGAGATGATCGGCATTGCCGACCACATCGTCGACCTGGGTCCCGGCCCGGGCAGCGAGGGCGGACGCATCATCTTCGAGGGCAACTACCAGCAGCTGCTGCACAGCGGCACGAGCACGGGTCAGATGCTGAGTCAGCACGGCGAGTTCAAGGCACAGCCGCGCCCGGTCAAGGAGACCTTCGCCCTGCGCCATGCCACGCTGCACAACCTCAAGGACATCTCCATCGACCTGCCGATGGGCGTTTTTGCAGTCGTAGCCGGTGTGGCGGGTTCGGGCAAGAGCTCGCTGATGGAATGCTTCCGCCGCGAACATGGCAACGTGGTCTATATCAGCCAGAAGAACATCGGCGTGAGCCTACGCTCCACGCCGGCAACCTATATGGACGTCGCCCCCGATATCCGCAAGCGCTTTGCCAAGGCGCACAAGATCAAGGAGCAGTACTTCACCTTCAACGGCAAGGGCGGCTGCCCCGTGTGCGGCGGCAAGGGCGTGGTCGTCGCCGAGATGGCGTTCATGGACAACATCGAGACGACCTGCGAGGCGTGTCAAGGACTGCGCTACAGCCGTGAAGCCCTGCAATATACCCTCGACGGCAAGAACATCGCCCAGGTGATGGACCTGTCGGTGCGCCGTGCCAGCGAGTTCTTCAAGGGCACCGTCATCGAGGAGAAATTGAAACCCATGATGGACGTCGGCCTGCACTACCTCCACCTCAACCAGGCGCTGAGTACCCTCTCGGGCGGCGAGCTGCAGCGCCTGAAGATGGCGTCCTGCCTCAAGCAGTACACCATGCCCCTCGAGTCGGGCGGCCAGCGAGGCGTATTCGTCATCGACGAGCCCACCGACGGCCTCCACCTCAAGGACGTGCGCCACCTCATCGACCTGTTCGAGCAGATGGTCGACATGGGCAACACCGTCTATGTCATCGAGCACAACACCGATGTCATCAAGGCCGCCGACTATGTCATCGAGCTCGGCCCCGGCGCCGGCGACCTGGGCGGCACCATCATCTACCAGGGCACCCCACGCGGCATCCTCACCTGCCCCACCAGCGTCACCGCCCCCTACCTGTAATTCTCAACAACAAACACAACGTCTTCCACACCGCCAGTCGGTGTATTGCGAGCCTGTGGCTCGCACGTTCAGATAGAAGACCACGAGGCATTATATCAAATCGCAATTTTAGGCATTTTCTTCTTGAGTAGAAACTTTTGTTGTACCTTTGCATTCAGTATGAACGAGGATTTTGATATTAGACGGGAGTCGTTGAAGACCGATCAGGATTTTGAGCGGGCGTTGAGGCCCGTGCGGTTTGAGGACTTTGCCGGGCAGGACAAGATTATCGAGAACCTGCGCGTGTTTGTCGCTGCGGCCAAGCTGCGCGGCGAGTCGCTGGACCATGTGCTGTTCCACGGCCCTCCGGGTCTGGGCAAGACGACGCTGAGCAACATCATCGCCAACGAGCTGGGCGTGGGCTTCAAGGTGACGTCGGGCCCCGTGCTGGACAAGCCGGGCGACCTGGCTGGCCTGCTGACCTCGCTCGACGAGAACGATGTGCTGTTCATCGACGAGATCCACCGCCTGAGCCCCATCGTCGAGGAGTACCTCTACAGTGCGATGGAGGACTACCGCATCGACATCATGATTGACAAGGGCCCTGGTGCCCGCTCGGTGCAGCTGACGCTCGCCCCGTTCACCCTCATCGGCGCCACCACCCGCAGTGGCCTGCTGACCTCGCCGCTGCGTGCCCGCTTCGGCATCAACTGCCATCTGGAATACTATGACCACAAGGTGCTGGAGGGCATCATCAAGCGCTCGGCTCGCCTGCTGGCAGTGCCCATCGACGACAAGGCGGCCATCGAGATTGCCCTGCGCAGCCGCGGCACGCCCCGTATCGCCAACTCGCTGCTGCGCCGCGTGCGCGACTTCGCCCAGGTGAAGGGCAGCGGCCGCATCGACCTGGAGATTGCGCGCTATGCCCTCGAGGCGCTGAATATCGACAAATATGGCCTCGACGAGATCGACAACAAGATCCTGCTGACCATCATCGACAAGTTCGGTGGCGGACCCGTCGGCCTGAACACCATCGCCACGGCGATGAACGAGGACGCCGGCACCATCGAGGAAGTCTATGAGCCCTACCTCATCAAGGAAGGCTTCATCAACCGCACACCCCGCGGCCGCGAGGCGACCACGCTGGCCTACAACCACCTGAAACGCGAGCGCCCCGGCGAAGTGGGATCAATTTTTTAATCTTTATAAGGACCTTAAAGACCTTAAGGTCATTACAAACTCATTGAAATGGCTAACCTGAAATCACTGGCAAAAGACACCGCAATCTACGGCCTAAGCAGCATCATCGGCCGATTCCTGAACTACCTGCTCGTGCCGCTATATACCGCCAAGATGAGTGCCGCCTCGGGCGGCTACGGCGTGATCACCAACGTGTATGCCTACGTCGCACTGCTGCTGGTCATCTTGACCTACGGCATGGAAACGACCTTCTTCCGCTTCTCGAACAAGAGCGAGGAGAACCCCAACACCGTCTATAGCACAACGCTCATCAGCGTGGGCAGCACCTCGCTGCTGTTTGTCCTGTTGGTGCTGGCGTTCTTGCCGGGCATCTCGGGGTGGATGGGCTACAGCGCCCACCCCGAATATATCTGGACGATGGCTATCGTGGTTGCCCTCGACGCGTTCCAGTGCATCCCGTTTGCCTACCTGCGTTACCAGCGCAAGCCATGGAAATTTGCCGCCCTCAAGCTGCTGTTCATCTTCCTGAACATCGGGCTTAACCTGCTCTACTATGTCGCCCTGCCAGCGTTGTACAAGAGTTATCCTGATGTGATTGGCAAGATTTATGACCCCACGGTGGGCGTGGGCTATGCCTTCTTCATCAACTTGTTCTGTACCAGCCTGATTACGTTCTTCTTCTGGAAGGAACTGACGGGCATCAAATACAAGTTTGACTGGTCGCTGTTGAAGCGCATGCTGGGCTACAGCTGGCCCATCCTGGTGCTGGGCATCGCCGGCATCCTGAACCAGACCTTCGACAAGATGATGTTCCCCAAGATTTATGGCGACCATCCCGATACCGAGTCGCAGCTGGGCATCTATGGCGCGGCGGTGAAGATTGCCATGATCATGGCGCTGATTACCCAGGCCTTCCGCTACGCCTACGAGCCGTTTGTGTTCGGCAAGAGCAAGGACAAGGACAGCCGCGAGACCTATGCTCAGGCCATGCGCTATTTCATCATCTTCACCCTGCTCGCTTTCCTGGCCGTGATGGCTTGGATTGACGTGTTCAAGTACATCATCGCGCCTGACTACTGGTCGGGCCTCAAGGTCGTGCCCATCGTCATGGCCGCCGAGATCATGATGGGCATCTACTTCAACCTGTCCTTCTGGTACAAACTCATCGACAAGACCATCTGGGGCGCATGGTTCTCGGGCATCGGCTGTGCCGTGCTGATATTGGTCAATGTCCTGTTCGTGCCCAAATTCGGCTACATGGCGTGCGCATGGGGAGGATTTGCGGGCTACGGCACTGCTATGCTGCTGTCCTACTTCATCGGGCAGAAGTATTATCCCATCAACTACCAGTTGCGCGACATCGCCCTGTACACCGTCGTGGCAGGCATCCTGTTCGCCGCCATGATGTTGCCAATCGATAACATGTGGCTCGCCGTGGCCTACCGCACGGTGCTGCTGTTGCTGTTCGTGGGGCTCATCTACCGCAAGGAGCACCTCGGCAAGATGCTCGCCAAGGTGCCCGTCGTCGGTCGCTTCTTCAAGTAAAAAAAGAGAAATAAACAACAGAATAGTCTGGAATATCTGATGGCATCCGCCTCTCAGGGTATTTCAGACTATTCCGTCGTTGATTTACCTGGCTAGAATGAGTTCAATAAGATAGTTGAGGTCGGCGATATTGGCCTCGTTATCATCATTGATGTCAAGAGACTCTCCACGAGAGAATGCTGTGGGGAACAGGACCACTTGTCCCGTTGGTCCATGGCCCAGAAACCCTTTGACATAGTAGGTCCCGTCCCAGACAAACGGATTATGGTCTTTATTCACGATAGCGTCTAACAAGAAGTTGAAATCTGCAATATTGATCTCACCATCACTATTAATCCAATCATGTGTCCCTTTGGGAGGGAACTCCACGTTGAAGTAATTGTATATCATCATTTCCCCTGTGCTGTCGGTCATTCTGAAAGTCTTGTCACCCTCCTGTACAACCTTAGCGTTGCAGAAGGCCACATAGCGATGAATCATACTCTCATCAACATCATCGACCGTCAACTCATCGGGATAAACGGTGTCACTAAATCCAGCCTTGGCAAAGGAACCGTCTTCAGCAGGGTATATGCGCCATTCTCCCCCAGTATAGCGGGCCCTGGCGACTGCCCCCTCAATGATATCTCCATTCCTGAACCAGTCGAAAACGTCACCGACAACAAGGCCGTAACGGCCATCAACATCCTTCACATAGAGATAATTATCTTTCTGATAGACAGCAGTGAGCGGTGTCGTGAAATGACCCACCAGGTTAAAATATTCCTCCCACTGAACATTGTTGAGGTTGCACAGCGACTTGATGTTCTTGACCATTGCACCATTATCGTAGTTCAAGCCGATGCCTGTGATAAAGACACGGTATCGGGTCTCACCACCGCCATAAGGCCACGCGTTATCGTAGTGCCGATAGGACTCCACAATGCCATAGGCGTCATAACTCCAACACAGGACTTGGGGCAGTATCGGGCTGTAGGTGAGCAGGCATTCACAGGTCTCCTCATTGAGGTCGGTAATTGTTCCACTCGGGAAAGACACTTGTCTCAACACGACATATTTGTCCAATGTTTCGGGACCCACCTGTGAAGGAGAAATCTCCAATGGGGGGCCACTGGGGATGACCCGCTCAAACTTGACCGGCAGCAACAAGTAAACGATGCCATCTTCGGTCTCGTGAGAGCCGACCACCGCCTCGATGTCATAGCAGGCGGACTCGTTCTCGGGCGCACCGACACCCATTGTGCCGAACAATATCGGACAACTGTTGCCTAACTTATCCGTCAGCGTCCCCAGATAGCCATAACCATAGGCATAATAGTCCTTTTCAAGCCTGAAGTGCACCGAATCCAGAGACACGAGGTGGGCAAACTTGTCGTGGCCAACTTCATCGGCTGTAATGTAATCGGCGTCCACATGGACGTTTCCCAACTGATACTCAAACTTTCTCGGCTCGGTCAACATGGGCTCGCCATCACGCGTGACCTTGATGCCCTGAAAACCAGCAGGAATGATTTTACCTTGCCAGTAGGTATGACCTGTATCGCCACAGAACAGAGCATACCCGCTCCCGTCATACACATACAGGTTCTCGCCACTATGCGCCAGCACGGTCACACTGTTGTCAAACTCGACAAGCGTCTCGTCGGGCACCTGCTCGTAGGCAGCAATGTCCTCGACATGAACCACGGTGGTGAACCGGTAGGTCACACTCTCCACACGACTCACCGCCGTACCATTCACCGCGATAGCATTGATGGTCATATCCTCGTCCACGGTGAACGGCTCGGTGTATTGAATAGATGCTTGTGTAGGCTCTGAACCATCGGTAGTATAGTATATTGTAGCCCCACTGTTATAACACCTCATCGAGACTTGTATGGGCTCTCCATAGGTGCCGCCATCAGGCGAAATCCTGGGCGCAGACAATGTTGCCGCCAGTGCTTGCATGGTGGCACATCCGGCTACTGCCAGCACCAATAGAACAGAAAAAACAAATAACCTTTTCATTGCTAAAACTAATCGTTTGCTATAATCTTGTCAATCAGGTCGTTCACATCGGCAATATTGAGCTCACCGTCAAAGTTCAAGTCACCGATGATGTGGGTTGCTCCTGCTGACGTGATTTCAATAGGATATAATTCAAGCAGATTGTTGAATATGCTCAGGAAGCCCGACACATTCCACCTCATCTCGCCATCATCCTGTTGCGTCCAGGTCCAATCATAGTCAATCTTGCCTGACAGAATGGAGTCAATAAGGCAGTTGAGGTCGGCAATGTTCACCTCGCCGTCATTGTTCAGATCATAGGGATTGCGTGGCGGAGCAATGGGGAGTTCGGGTCCCGGTATCTCTACCTTGAACTTATTGAACAGCAGCAATCGGTCACATTCGTCCTCGATGTAAGTATTGCCGTCTTCGGTAACAATCTCCACATTATCGAAGCGGACATACCAGTGGCACATCTCCTGGTTGGCTTCCTCGGTGCAACCGATGTCCTCAGGCTCTACCGGGAGGCCGTGACCGACCAGCGCCCAGTCGCCTTCGGGCACAAGCTGCTTACTCGATTGATAGACACCCCAATGGGCAACACCCTCGATAGTGTCACCGTTGACAAACGGTCCTCCGATATTTCCATACAGCAGCATGTAATCGCCACACAGGTCCTGCGCATACAGGTTTGCTCCATTCTGATAGATGACAACGAGCTTGATGAGGAATGACGCATTGGGATTCTCAAGATTATAAGTATCCTGCAGACAATGGACAGGAGCAGGATCCTTTTCATCAATATCCCAAACCAGCAGTTGAGGCTGATTATTATGATAGTCCACGATACCACGGACGCTCGTCCACTGTGACAAGTCATCAGGATAAGTGAATGTAAGTCCCGACCTGATGTAGATGGGAAGCTCGTTACCGTACTGATCACGGATAACACCTCTCTCCTTATCGATAATCACGCCATTGATGATGACATAATGTGCCCAATATTCAGGGCAAATCTGCGGGATGGTCACTTCTTCGGGTATCACCACCACATGGTCTTTTGGCGGTTGGAAGCCGGATAATGGTTTCATCAGTTCGGGGAAGCCGTCATAAAAGGTCGGCTTGCCACTAAAGCCCGCGGGAATCACGTCGCCATGCTTGTAAGTCTGCCCCACCTGACCATAGATGAGGCCGTAGCCCGACGCGTCCTTGGCGTAAAGATAGGAGCCCGTCTGCAGGATAACTGTGGCATCATAGTTGAAGGTGATAGATTCGGGCGGATTCACGGGGTCAATATATTTCCAGTAGTTACCCAAGCCGATGAGCATTTCACCATGAATAGGCGTGATTTTTATCGGCAATATCTCATAAATGACATTCTCCATGCCATAGGAGCCTATGATACCGAAGACACAATAGGTATCGTCCAAGTTAATCGATGGGTGGTAGTCCAATGTACCGAAGTATAAGGGAACCTTATTGCCCAAGGAATCAACAGCAGAGTAAACACCATTCTCCTCAACGAAGGTCACTCCCTCGATAACCACATAGTGGGCAAACAGGTCATGGCCCACCTGGTCAAGAGTGATTGGCTCAGGTTCGATAGGGATATTGCCTGACGCAGGCTGGAAATTGGCTGGCTCTTTCAATTCCATCTCTCCAGAGTAGAACGACTTGGTCACCACGAAGTCAGCAGGTATCACATCACCCAGAGTGTAGGTCTGGCCAACGCCACCCCAGATCAGAGCACAACCGCCACAACCGTCCTTGACAAACAGGGAATTGCGATGCTGCGCCAGGGCATAGACGGGAGACTTGAAGCGCACCACAGTGCCCTCGGCGAGCGGCTCCAAATCTTCAAAGCACCCGCCAGTGGTCGACGGAATACGGATCACATAGTCGGCACTCACGACTTGACTCATCTCGCCGTCAAGAATCGAGACAGCATTTACCGTCATGTCTTGATCCACAACAAAGGGGGCGGCATAGACAGGAGACTGCTCATCGGGGGTGCTGCCGTCGGTCGTGTAGTGAATGGTGGCATCGGGGGTGGCACATGAGATGGACACCTCGATCGGTGAATAGTAGGAGCCCGAGGCTGGCTTGATGACTGGCGCCCTCAAGCCTCCATCACTGATGGTAACGATAACCTTGGTGATGCGCACCTGATTGGTGGCTGCCGTGAAGGTAACACACCGGGAACGGCCCTCCCAGTTGCCGATTTTATCTATGTAGGTATAGGTGCCAACGTTTGTCACGAAGCATCCTGGACCATACTGGGCATCACCAACACCCACACACTGGAATTCAATCTTGATGACTTCTCCCTCGACGGCACAAATAGTGATAGTCTCATTCTTGTAAACACGGTAATGGGCTCCAGTGACCATGCCATTGCTGATCTCCATCGTCACCCCATCTTTTTCAATGATATAAGTGCCAGGCATGGTAGAGATATCTCCGTCCTGGGTGGGGTCAAAGATGACGATCCGCTCTCCTGACCAAGCCACGACGGCAATCAGGCATAACAGGAATAATGTAGTAATTCTTTTCATACAGTAAAGTGACTTGTTGATTCGTGTGCAAATATATGAAATTTAGCGGAATCTCCCATCTCCTTGACCAGTGCGATTGCACTTTTTTTCACTCCATGCAATCGCACCTTCAAGGGGAGAAGAGTCTATAGGCAATTATTCACCTGCCTCCCAGGTGAGGTTCCAGATCGAGACCCTGTTCTTGTTGGTCGTCGCATTAGACGGACACAGGTTGGTGATCTCGATGGTGAAGTCGCCGTCAATCGAGCAGATTTCATCAAAGGGGTAGACCTCCCATTTGGTGACATTCTCATTGGTGATAGTCCACGTCTTGACGACCTCGCCAGCCTGCTTCACGTCAACGCGGAAAGAGAGGACATTGTCGGTGAAGGGCGCGCCATAGTTGAAGCACAGCCTCGTCATGCCGCCATGCAGGACGGGCGACACGAGCGTGCCCACAGCAGTGGTCTTGCCGTTCAAGGTCGGCGCCTTGGCATATTGGGTCGAGGAACCGTTCACATAGCCGATGAAGGTAAAGACGGGATTGGCATCGGCATCTCCGCCACTCAGCAGGGCGCTATTCTCTGCCACCCAGCCGGCAGCCGACGTGCGGGTGCCATAGCTCCCGGTGGGTTCTCCCATCGTCTCAAAATCGGCGCGGTTGCCAATGGTTTGTTCGGTGCCGAGTTTCACATCGTCAAGACACCAGGTCGCATAGTTCACATCTTCGGTAGCATAGTAGCGGAAACCGATGTAGTAAACCCCGTCGGACCACTGGCTCAGGTCAATGTCGCCGCTCTCGGTCCAATCGCTATACCCCACTTGGGTTAGAGGTGTGGCAAGAACCGGATCCAGTTTAACCTTGACCGACGCCGTCTCGGGGTTACATGAATCAAGCAGATAGACTTCAAGCATGCTTGTCGTGCTAAGGTAGTAATTGACCTGGGTGCGGAAACTCAGCGTCTTCCAGTCAGCATTCTCAAGGTCGATTGCGGGGCTAATCAACCAGGCGTCAAACGGCGGTTGTGAACCTTTATAACCCGTCATCGCGGCATAACCGTTGTCCATTAATCTCGCATAGTACCATTGCTTGTCGCCACTGACGATGACATTCGTCCATTCGCCGGGAATGCAATAGTCGAACCCCTCATTCAAACTAATAACAGGCTCGGGCTCTTCGACAGGTTCAACAACCGTCACATCAGCATCGCTGCGCATGGTCAGCTGCCATGTCGTGCCATAGGTTGACAGGATTCCCACAATGTCAAGCTTGCCTTGAGGCAAGATCTCGTCGCCGAAGTCGGAATAATTGGAGATACGCACCGGCAGCGTGTTGCCATCTTGGTCTTGAAGAGTGCGATTGGTAGAAGAGCCAGGCTCGGAATAAGTCGTAACGCCGTTGGCTTCGAGGAAGCGAACACCGTTGAGGCGCACCAGCTTGCTCTGATAGTTGAGCTGCGTCTCACTGTCGGTTTTGCCCTGGAAGTCACTTATGTTGACGGTGGCTGGCTGAACCTCGTCGCGTCCAGGATCTGGCATGCCGTTCAACTCGACAAGGGATTCCCACAGGTCCTGAGGCAGGAAGGTGGCTTCCCACACATTCAGTGTTTCATACCAATGGGGATAGCCCACTTGCTGCTGACCATTGTACTTGCCCACCCAGTAACCCTTCATGGGCAGGACGATTTCCTGTCCAATGGCATAGTGCTGGTAAAGATTGCTCTGATTGATGCTGATGGACAGGCCCTGTCCCGACTCGTCGGTAATGTAGAGGGTCTTGTAGATGCTGCCCGACTCGTCGCTGCTGGTAACCCAACCGTGAATCACCTCGTTCTCTGTTACCGTGTCAATGTAATTCCTAGCGTCCTGCCAGTGTTTGGCCTTGAACTCGGCGATAGTCATGTTAGGGCTATGAATGGCTTCAGGCCCTGCCATTTCACCAGTCAACAAATAATTGATCAAGGCGGTAACGT
This sequence comes from Sodaliphilus sp., assembly GCA_045114065.1. Taxonomy (GTDB): domain Bacteria; phylum Bacteroidota; class Bacteroidia; order Bacteroidales; family Muribaculaceae; genus Sodaliphilus. The sequence goes on along the minus strand of JBGUJU010000198.1, from coordinate 75,318 downwards.
CATCGATATTGGCTTTATTGTCACCGTTCACGTCACCATACAACCGATTGTAATCATTGCTTCCCACTACCAACAGGAGAGACAGCGAGAACAGAATAAAAAATGTAAAGCGTTTCATTGAAAATAACTAATGGTTTGAATTGGATAATGATGGGTCCTATAATACTTTTTTCGGGAGGCTACGACAAGTGGGTGAACCCGACAAAACCGCTTGGAATGGCCTTCATATATTGAGGAAGTGAATTTCGCTGATGGGTAATCGCATGGGGCAGCGCCACGGCACCACCCCAATAAAACAAGAGAGCGCAAAACCTCATGATTTCGGCTTCGCGCTCCCTTATCTGGATTCTCGGACAGTTGTTGCCATTTACCAGGCACATCTATTGACCGCAGGGTGACCTCGCAGGGCTCTTGCAAGTGCCCCGACGGTGCTGCAGATATGTGATATTGACTCAAATACCACCCCGAGCGGCATTTGAAACTATCCTTATGCATTTTATTGATAAAATATTGGATTTGCTTAGATTTTGCTTGCAAAGGTACAACATAACCTCAAGCATTCCAAATAATTAACTTTTTTTAATCCAGCCCACCCAGCCCATAACTATTCAACCATTTTCCTCCCGCCAAGCCGCAAAGTCCCTAAAGAGTTATCTGAAAAACATCATCCCCCTAGCATGAGCCATAGGCACGCAGATGCCATCAGATATTTCAGATGATTCAGTTGTTTTCATAACCGAGCGCGGATGCCACAAAAAACCTTAGCGCCTTAGCGCCTTAGCGTGAGGCATAGGTATGAAGTGACCCCAAAAAATTTTTTTAGATTTCTTGCGAGCCCATGCGAGCAATCAAAAACTTAGCGCCTTTGCGTGAGGTTATCCGTCGAGTGGCGGCCACGCCAAGGCGAGGCCCTACAATGCGGATGCTTCTCTAAACTCTAAACCTTAAACTTTAAACTGCGAGCGCAGCGAGCATTAAAACCTTAGCGTCTTTGCGCCTTAGCGTGAGGCAAGCAGGCAGATGAGGAAAATGACAGCGGGAGACACTTGACGCGTCCCCCGCTGGTCTTTTTTCAGAACTTCAATTCTGATTATCTCATCATTACTTGAGGATGATGTCGATCACTGCGTTCACGTCGGCAACGTTGATCTCAGCGTCATCGTTCACGTCGGCACGCCAGCGAGTGCAGTCATCAACCTTGGCGCCCAGGATGATATCGATCAGGGCATTGACATCGGCAATACCGATCTCCTTGTCATTATTCACATCACCCTTAGTGCCGCAATCGCCTTCTTCACCTTCAATCTTAATGGGATAGAACTCAAACTCACCATTGTAGATGGTCAAGAAACCTTCAATATAATAAGGTGCTTCACCCTTGATTTCGATACCGAACTTGTTGAACATGTGCAGTCTGTCGGTCTCGTCAACGATATAAACCTTGTCTTCTTCCTCAACGAGGTCAACATCAACAAAGCTCAGATACCTGTGGATCATATCCTGCGAGATTTCCTCGATGGGCAGCGGCTCGTCGGGCATGATCTCACTGCCATGACCATCGGCAACAAAGTTCTCAACGGGAATCATCTGCTTGGCACCCTGATACTCATTCCAGGTAGCCACTGCATTATTGATCAGGTCACCATTGTTAAAGGTACCGGTAACGCCACCATAAACCAGGGTCTGAACGCCCTCAGCATCCTGAACGTAGAGATAACGGCTCTCAACATGCTGGTAGATAGCGGTCAACGGAGTAGTGAACTGACCCTGTTTGCCCTTAGAGAGAGCATACAGCTCGTTGATACCAGAAACAGGAACCGGCTTCGACGGGATGATGGGCAGCAGCTGATAAACGGTGTTGGTCTGGCCATAAGAGCCGATGATACCGTAGAGCTCAGCATAGTGACCCTCCTGAACATCCTGACCGAACTGGTTGTAACCGGGGCAGGTGTTGCCATTGGCGTCACGCACCTTGAAGCTATTGCCGCTCACCTCGATGATGTCCACATTCTTCATCACAACATAGTGAGCAAAGTGCTCGTGGTTGGCATCCAGAGGAGTGACAACCTCGGCTACAACATCCACACTCTTGATCGGGTTCTCAAAACCGCTGAGGGGCTTCTGCAGCTCAGGCTCACCACCGTAGGTGATCTTCTGGCCGCTATAGCCAGCGGGGAATACATCACCCTGCTTGTAGGTCTTGCCGGGATCACCATAGATCAGACCGAAGCCCGTATCGTCCTTCACGAACAGACGCGAATTGCCATGATAAAGAACGGTTGCGTCATAGTCAAATGTCAGCGTCTCGCCATCAGTATAGTCGCCCATGTTGCCGATACCGACACCACCGGGACCTTTACGTTTCACCTTGATGGGAAGGATCTGGTAAACAACGTCACCATCCTTGGGCTTGTAGGAGCCAACGACAGCCCATACCTCATATTCTACACCGGCAGTCACCTGGCTGGCGGTCACGCCCATACTGAAGTAAACAGGGGCAGTGCCAACGGCATCGGTCAGAATCTTAGCTTCGGGGTCAATCGTTGCGCTCTCGAAGTATACATAGTGTGCCCAGTGGGCATGGTCAACCATGGCAGTCGTGATAGACTCGGGATCAAAGTTCTGGTTACCGCTTGCAGCCTTGAAACCTACAAGGTCCGTCAACTCGGGCTCGCCACCATAAGTCGTCTTGGTACCAAAGAAACCTGCGGGAATCACGTCACCTAATACATAGTTCTGGTCCACATCACCATAGAACAGGCCATAGCCACTATTGTCCTTCACATAGAGGTACTTGCCATTCTGGGCAACGGTATAAACGGGATTGTTGAACTTAACACCCGTGCCGTCTTCCTTACCAGAGTACTCCTGAATGTTAGCGACACCTACCGAGTTAATGAACTCATAAGCGGCCTCAGTAACATTGCTGATGTCATCGCCCTTGACGGAGATGGCCTTCACGGTGGCATTGGTGCTCAAGGTGAAGGGAGCAGTGTACTGCGTCGAGTTCTTGCTGGGAGTGCTGCCATCGGTCGTGTAGTAAATCTTGGCGTCAGCAGTCGGGCAAGTTATGCTCACCTGAATCGGCTCGTAGTATTTACCGGCAGCAGGCTTGATGCTGGGAGCGGCAAGGCCTGCCTCACTGATGGACACAGTAATCTTGGTGGCACGCACCTGGTTGAGCGAGGCAGTGAATACAACCTGCTCCGAAGCGCCTTCCCAAGTACCGATCTTGCCACTGTAGGTGTAAGTGTCGGGAGTTGCAGTGAAGCATCCAGGACCATACTGAGCCTGGTCACTGGCAGTGCACTCAAACACAATCTTGGTGACTACACCGAGAGTGGTGGAAACAGTTACATTCTTGTTCTTGTAGAAACGATACTGGGAGGTATTGGCCAAACCGCTTTCTACATCAATCTTGACGCCTTCCTTCTCAATAACGAAGGGGCCCTGGTTACCGTCACTGGTACCATTATCGACGCCAGCCACAAATGTGACGTCGGTTGCCCAAGCGGCGCTAGCCAACAGACACAATGTTAATAAAGTAAAGAATTTCCTCATTGCAATGAAAAGTTATTAAATGGTTAATAATGATTATGGTCACACAACTTTAATTGGGCAAAGGTACGGATTATTTTTCATTCCGCCCATCTTTTACACCGTTAAATTTCAATAATAAAAGAATAAATAATGACCCCGACAAAAAACGCGACCTTGCTGGCCATGGTTTGAAGATTTATGGTTATCTTTGCAAGTTCAAACTTACTGAGTTACTTTTCATAGCTATCAAAAACATGTCTCATACCGCTTCTCGATTCATCATGGTGGTCACGGCTATGGCCACCGCTTGTATCGCATGGGCCCAGGCCATCTTCTTTGACGGGCACAAAGCCGTCCACGACAGCAGCAACAACATCTGGTTGTGTTGCGTGCCGCAAGAGGTCTTCGGCCAAGATTGGATGCCCGTGGTCACCTTTGACTCCATCTACACCAGTGTCATCGTCAACGGTGTCGAGGTGCTCAATGGCGACACGATTACCATCGACAGCATCACTGGCGGCAAACTCTTTCCCATGACGTTACAGGACGAGCAACAGACCCTCAACGGCAATGTCACTTTCACCTGGCTGCCGCTGCTCGAGCTCAAGGGCCAGTTCGGCAATGAGTATGCCCAGGGAACCGTCTCGCTCTATACCCCCGATGCGTCCGACGACAAGAGCGATATGCTCGCCAAACTCAAGTGGCGCGGCGGCATCACCAACACGCCCGACAAGCACAAGCGCAACTACCATATCAAGTTCATCGATGAGAATGGCGAGAAGAAGAACAGGAGGATGCTGGGAATGCGCAAGGACAACCACTGGAAACTCGACGCGGGACAGATGGACCCCCTGCGCATCCGCAACCGCGTGTGCAGTGACCTCTGGCTCGACATGTCACGCGACCCGTGGTACATCGGCTTGGACTCCACCGTGGTCAATGGTTCCCACGGACGGTTGACCGAGGTCATCCTGAACGGCGAGTACTATGGCATCTACAACCTGATGGAACCCGTGGACCGCAAACAGCTGGCGCTGGTCAAACATGATACCGTCGACAATGTGCTCCATGGACAGCAGTGGGTGTCTAAGACGTGGGCTTCGACCTACGCCCTGCCCCCCTACAACAACTACAGCACGACCTGGAACGGCAACGAGGTCAACTATCCCGAAATCGAGGATGTTTACCCCACCGACTGGAGCGTATTTTACAATGCCTTTAATTTCGCCAAGCGGATGGATGCCGTCGATAACTGGCAGACGCTGGGCGACTCCATCGGCTACTACTACGACGTGCCGGTATTGCATGACTACATCATCTTCATCATCACCCTTCAGGCGCTCGACAACGAGGTGAAGAACATCTACTACAGCTGCTACGACAAGCAAGAGTCGCAGTTGCTGACGGTGACTCCTTGGGACCTGGACATCAGTCTGGGTGCCAGGTCTATCCCCAACCTTGAAGTCTCCCCCGAACGACCCGTGAACTGGATTACCAACCTGGCAATGGGCGACCTGTTCAAGTTCGCACGCCCCCATCGTAAACAGATCATTGAACGCTACTGGCAGCTGAGGGAGACATGGCTGAACACCAACAGCCTGCTGTCGCGTTTCCAGTGTGCTGTAGATGAGCTGGAATCGTGCGGTGCAGCGGCACGCGAGGAAGCCCGCTGGAGCATGGACACCGACCTGGGTGGCAGTGTGCTCGACATCAGCAACGAGATGGAATATATCGCCGACTGGATCACCCGTCGCATGGCCTACCTCGATGAGAACGTGTTCGCCATCGTCATCCTTCGCGGCGATGCCAACGACGACGGCAAGCTGAACATCGACGATGTCACTTCACTCATCAACCATCTGCTCAACAACGAGCCCGTCAACGAGACCAATGCCGATGTTGACGCCGATGGGTATATCGACATCTCTGATGTCACCCAACTCATCAACATTTTGCTCAACGGCAATTAAGAGAACAAACATCTAACAACAATAATAAGACAACAACTACCTATGGCAGAAGAAAACATCAATCAAGAAGGAATGAACCAGCCACAGCGCAAGGAGGTTTCCCCCGAGAAACTCAAGGCCCTGCAGGCAGCAATGGACAAAATCGGTAAGACCTTCGGCAGCGGGTCGATCATGAAGCTGGGCGACGACCACATCGAGGACATCGAGGTCATCCCAACCGGCTCCATCGGTCTAGACAACGCGCTGGGCGTCGGAGGCTATCCCCGCGGTCGCATCATCGAGATCTACGGCCCCGAGTCGTCAGGTAAGACCACGCTCGCCATCCATGCCATCGCCGAGGCTCAGAAGATGGGCGGTATCGCCGCTATCATCGATGCCGAGCATGCATTCGACCGCTTCTATGCCGAGTCGCTGGGCGTGGACGTGAACAACCTGTGGATCTCGCAGCCCGACAACGGTGAGCAGGCACTGGAGATTGCCGACCAGCTCATCCGCAGCAGCGCCATCGACATCATCGTCATCGACAGTGTCGCAGCCTTGACCCCCAAGGCCGAGATCGAGGGCGAGATGGGCGAGAGCAAGATGGGCTTGCAGGCCCGCCTGATGAGCCAGGCTCTGAGAAAATTGACCGCCACCATCAGCCGCACCAACACCTGCTGCATCTTCATCAACCAGCTGCGTGAGAAATTGGGCGTGATGTTCGGCAACCCCGAGACCACGACCGGTGGTAACGCGCTGAAGTTCTACAGCAGCGTGCGCCTCGACATCCGCCGCACCGGCCAGATCAAGGACGGCGACCAGGTGGTGGGTAACCTCACGAGGGTGAAAGTCGTCAAGAACAAGGTGGCTCCCCCCTTCCGCAAGACCGAGTTCGAAATCCGCTTCGGCGAGGGCATCAGCAAGGTGGGCGAGATCATCGACCTGGGTGTCGAGTTCGGCATCGTCAAGAAGAGCGGTGCATGGTTCTCTTACGAGGGCACCAAGCTGGGCCAGGGCCGCGACGCCGCCAAGCAGATGGTAGCCGACAACCCCGAGCTCGCCGAGGAACTCGAGGCCAAGATCAAGGAAGCCATGAAGGCCAAGTAGCCCCTCTAGCAGTTGCTATCCTAGCATCAACGATGCGGGCCGCCCCACAGTGGGACAGCCCGCATCGTCATTTCCTAGAATATCTAGTTTTTCTAGAGCATCTAGCCCTCCTCTACAACAGCCCGAATGCTGCGCGCAGCGTCTCGGTCATGTTGAGTTTTTCCCAAGTGAAGAGTTCCACTTCCACCTCACGGGTCTCGTTGTAGAGCGACTCAAAGCGCTTCTTCTTCAACTCATACTTGCGGCCCATGTGTCCATAGGCGGCCGTCTCAGTGTAGATGGGGTTGAGCAGCTTCAGGCGCTCGATGATGGCCTTGGGACGCATGTCGAACAGGCTCTTGAGGATGTCGGCAATCTCGGCGTCTCGCTTGTTCACATGGCTCGTACCATAGGTGTTGATGTAGAAGCTCACAGGCTCGGCGCGGCCGATGGCATAGGCCACCTGCACCAGCACCTCGTCGGCGATGCCGGCAGCAACCACGTTCTTGGCGATGTGACGGCAGGCATAGGCTGCGCTGCGGTCCACCTTGCTGGGATCCTTTCCGCTGAAGGCGCCACCACCATGGGCACCGCGTCCACCGTAGGTGTCCACGATAATCTTGCGACCTGTGAGACCGGTGTCGCCGTGGGGGCCACCGATGACAAACTTGCCCGTCGGGTTGACAAACAGTTCGGTCTTGTCGTCATACAATGCACGGATATCCTCGGTGAAGTGCTCCAGCGTCCTGGGAATGAGGATGTCACGAATGTCCTTCAGGATGCGCGGTTGGTCCACGTCGCCGTCGTGCTGGGTGCTCACCACGATGGTGTGGATGTGCACGGGGCGATGGGTCTCGCCATCATACTCGACAGTCACCTGGGCCTTGCTGTCGGGGCGCAGGTAAGGCATCAGCTCGATGTAGTTGTGGCGGATGTTGGCGAGCTCGTGCATGAGGGCATGGGCGAGGTCAAGCGTCAACGGCATGTAGTTGGGCGTCTCGTTGCACGCGTAGCCGAACATCATGCCCTGGTCACCGGCACCCTGGTCGTCACGGTTGTCCTCGGCGCTGTCAACGCCCTGCCTGATGTCGCCGCTCTGCTCGTGAACACTGTTGAGGATGCCGCACGAGTTGGCGTCAAACTGATATTCACTCTTGGTATAACCGATTTTCTCGATCATCTCGCGCGCGGTGCGCTGCAGGTCGATATAAACGTCGGTAGTCACCTCACCGGCAATCATCACCTGGCCGGTGGTCACCATGGTCTCACATGCCACATGGGCATGGGGGTCAAAAGCTAAAAACTTGTCCAGAATGGCATCGCTGATCTGGTCTGCCACCTTGTCGGGGTGTCCTTCAGACACGCTCTCGGACGTGAAAAGATAATTGTTCTTGTTCATAATAAAAAAACATTCATTTTTGGTGGAAAATGAATGCTAAAAGAAAATCAATAACAACACTGTTGATGATTGCATTTTAGCATTTTTTCAAGTGGTTGCAAGCAGCCCAAATTTCCACTGTAGTCTATAATTGTTTGTAAATCGGCTGCAAAGGTAATACAAAAAAATGACAGCGCAACTATCGCGCTGCCATTTTTGTTCTTTCTCCCTCTATTTTCTGCTAATCGGGAGAACAATGTCACCGTCGTTTACTTCACGAGTACCTTCTTGCCGTTGTGGATGTAGATGCCGGCGGGAACGTTGCCCGTGAACTTCTGGCCCATCAAGTTGTAGTAGGCGTCGTCATTGATGGTGATGGTCTTGACCTCATCGATGCCCGTGGGAGGCGTGAAGGAGATTTCAATCTTGGTCACAGGCAGATCGACACTGGTGCCGCAGCCCAGCATAGCAGTTGCATCGGGGAAATCCTCACCCAGCGCGTAGTCCACGAAGCTCGTCCAGTTGTCGGTGTAAGTCATGGCGCGACCCGTGATGCCCGAGGTGTAGAACTCGGCGTCAAAACGGCTCGAAGTGCAGTTGTCATCATCCTCAGCGTCATAGACCATGGTCACCAGCAGGTTTTTACCCTTCGTCAGACGGAAAGGCACCTGCAGCTCATAGCGAAACTCCATATCATCGCCATAGTAGCTCAGCAGGTCATAGGTCTCCTGACCCGAATACACCAGATTCTCGAAGTTGAAGAACTGCTTCACTCCATCGACCACGGCAAACTGGGTTTCGTCAATCGCCTGCATGTAGATTTTCACGTCGCGGGTCATGTCTTCAAAGGCGCCCTCGTTACACATCTTGAAGGTCAGGGACATGATGTCCACATAGGGGGTTCCCTGGACTGCCGCCAACTCTTCGGTAGTATAAATCATCTGTACACCGGTGTGAGCCAGATAGAATGTCGTCGGGGCACTATCCCAGTACGAGCCACCGAAGAACTCGGTCGCATTCTCAAAATCACCCACCTCAATCTCATCCCAGTAAGCCTGGGCCTGGGCGGTAAACGTCATTGCAGCAACGGCTGCGAGCATCATGTAAAATTTCTTCATCTTGTCTTGAATATTAAATTGGTTAATAATGATATGAATTGAAACAATTTCATTGAGTCTACATCGGCACATCACAACTGCCGTTGGGCTTCACTCCGTGATCTCGTACCCGGGTTGGATGGTATCTCGCTTCTCGGCCATGAAGCGGCCATGCTTGTCGTGGGCTGAATCAAAGTCGTCAACTTCAAACGAGTCGTAGTCTGCATCCTCAAGCAGGTCCCTACCACACCAGATGTGAGACTTATCACGGTAGTAGCATGACTTGCCGATGGGTTTAAAGGTCGCCGGATCGGCACCAGGTATCAGGTCACCGAAGTAATAAACATGGTTTTTATCCTTGGCATATTCCATGGATTTGACTTTGAACGTGGGCAGGTCGGCCTCAAAACGTTGATCTTCAAAATAGGCATAGCGCGAGTCCTTGGCCCAAAAACTACCATAAGACCACTTGATGATTTTGAACGACTCGACGTCGGCGACATGCAGCGGCTTGGTCTTATAGTAATAGTCCTTCTTGTCACGGATGAGCGGCTTGCGAACCACCTCCAGCGATGCCACATCGACACCAGGGACCAGATCTCGCTCATAATAGACATGCTCACTATCATGACCCAGCCAACTTTTCACCTGTTCAAAGGTGGCAGGATCAGCCCCAGGGATGGTATCATAGCGGCGGCCGAAGCTGAAGGTCCAGTGACTATAGACCACCGCATCGTCCAGGACGACATACTCTGCGTCATTGACACAAGCCATCAGGACCATAGCCATCACACAGGCAACCAGCAGAATCTTCATCTGTTTCATTGCATGTATTCTATTAGTTCAACAACTGCAAATATACACGATATTGATAAAACAAGCAAGAAAACTTGACCCATTTGGCCACAAATTGACAAATCTTTGCTAATTTTGCAAGTTAAAAAAAATGTCACTGACAATGATTGAAGCGCGCAACATAGTGAAACGGTATGGCGACCTGGAGGTACTCCGGGGCGTGGACCTCGACATCGCTCAGGGCGAGATCGTCTCGATTGTGGGACCCAGCGGCGCCGGCAAGACGACCTTGCTGCAGATTATCGGCACCCTGGACACGCCACAACAGGGCGAGGTGTGCTATGAGGGAAGGAACGTGCTCGCGTTGAAGGACAAGGAACTGGCACAATTCCGCAACCGCAACATCGGCTTCGTGTTCCAGTTCCACCAGTTGCTGCCCGAGTTCACCATGCTCGAGAATGTTGCCATCCCTGCCCTGCTGGGAGGCGACAACAAGACCGACGCGATGAATCGTGCCCGCCAGTTGTTAGAACGCATGCACCTGGCCGACCGCCTTGACCACAAGCCCTCGCAGTTGTCGGGTGGTGAGTGCCAGCGCGTGGCGGTTGCCCGAGCCCTCATCAACAGCCCCAAGGTGATCCTTGCCGATGAGCCGTCGGGCAGCCTCGACAGCCAGAACAAGCAGGAACTGCACCAACTGTTCTTTGACCTGCGCGACGAGTTGGGTCAGACGTTCATCATTGTCACCCATGACGAGACCCTCGCAGCCCAAGCCGACCGCACACTGCACATGCGCGATGGCTTGATTGTTGACCAAACCACCCACACTGCCCGATGAAACGACTGCTCTACCTGCCCATATTGCTATTCACAGCAATGCTTGTCCTCATCTCGTGCGACAAGCAAGAGGACATTGACCGTGCCTACACCGACTACCGTTACGACATTGTCACCTATCTGGGTGCGAACGACCGTGGCGCAGTCTTCGAGTACCTGGGACACGGCGACTCGGCGGCCATCACGTTGCAGTCACGGGTGAGCGTAAAGGACATGAAGACTCATCAGCGCGTATTGCTCCGCTACGATTTCACCGACAGGTCCAACACGAGCGCCAATCGCGACATCGAGGTTTATGGCTGCAACAGCATCATCAGCGACTCGCTCCGTCAGAGCCAAGCGTCTCCCGACAGCCTGCCTCGGCACCAAGTGAAGCTGCGCAGCCTGTGGCGCACCGGCGAGTTCATCAATCTGCACTGCCAGGTGGAATACACCTCCAAGGCACGCACTTTCATGCTCGTCGCCGATGCCCAGACCCTTGACAGCGACACCGTGCACTGCTACCTGGTGCACGACCTCAGGGGAGAGCAGGCGACCTTCTGGCGCGACTGCTATGCTTCATTCAACGTGGGTGTACTGTGGCGCAAGGATGCTTTCCGCTGCCTGCGCGTTCATCTCAACGACGTGACATTTCCCGAAACCGAGTTTTACGATTTTATTAAATAATTTTATACCAATCAAATCATCATTATGGCAAACGAAAAACAGAATCAGAACCAGATTAAGATTGAACTCCCCAAGGAAGAATTACAGGGCCGCTATGCTAACATGGCAATGATCGCTCATGGTCCCAATGATTTCTTTATTGATATGATCCTGCGTGGCCCCAACATGCCCCAGGCCCGCGTACAGAGCCGCATCATCATGGCTCCCCAGCATGCCAAGGAGCTGATGCTCGCCCTCCAGGACAACATCCATCGCTATGAGCAGAACTTCGGCGAGATCAAGATCAACCGTCCCGCCAGCAACAGCAACATCATGGACTTCCCCCTCCCCAAGGGACAGGCCTAATTCAGTTAGAAATTAGAAATTAGGAGTTTTAGAAAATCTAGAACGACTAACGACTAGTGACTAGCGACTAAAAATAACTCACATGGAACATCCCTTGTTCATCTACAATACCCTCACGCGCCGCAAGGAGCACTTCGTGCCCCTCAACGAGCCGATGGTGGGCATGTACGTCTGCGGTCCGACGGTCTATGGTGACCCCCACCTGGGGCACACCAGGCCCGCCATCACGTTCGACGTGCTGTTCCGCTACCTGCAGCAGCTGGGCTACAAGGTGCGCTATGTGCGCAACATCACCGATGTAGGCCACCTGGAGCATGATGCCGACGAGGGCGAGGACAAAATTGCCAAGAAGGCACGCCTCGAGCAGCTCGAGCCCATGGAGGTAGCGCAGTATTACACCAACCGCTACCACACCGCCATGCAGATGCTCAACGTGCTGCCCCCCAGCATCGAGCCCCACGCCACGGGACACATCATCGAGCAGGAAGAGCTGGTGAAGCAGATCATGGAGAACGGCTACGCCTACGAGAGCAACGGCAGCATCTATTTTGACATCGAGGCCTATAACCGAGACCACCGCTATGGTGTCCTCTCGGGACGCAACCTCGACGACATCATCAATGCCAGCCGTGAGCTGGAGGGCGTGGGCGAGAAGCACAACCAGGCCGACTTCGCCCTGTGGAAGAAAGCACAGCCCGAACACATCATGCGCTGGCCGTCGCCCTGGAGCGACGGTTTCCCCGGCTGGCACTGCGAGTGCACCGCCATGGGACGCAAGTATCTGGGCAAGCACTTTGACATCCACGGCGGTGGCATGGACCTCGTTTTCCCGCACCACGAGTGCGAGATCGCACAGGCCGTAGCCAGCCAGGGTGACGAGATGGTGCACTACTGGATGCACAACAACATGATCACCATCAACGGCCAAAAGATGGGCAAGTCGCTGGGCAACTTCATCACCCTGGAGCAGTTCTTCACGGGTGACCACCCGGCACTGACCCAGGCCTATTCGCCGATGACCATCCGCTTCTTCATCCTCCAGGCCCATTACCGTGGCACGGTGGACTTCAGCAACGAGGCCCTGCAGGCTGCCGAGAAGGCCCTGGAGCGCATGCTCGACGGCTGGCATCGTCTCAATGCCCTCACCGCTGCGTCCCAGTCGTCACTCCAGCTCGACAACTATCGCCAGCGCTGCGCCGATGCCATGAACGATGACCTGAACACGCCGATGGTCATCGCCACCCTGTTCGACGCCTGCAAGATCATCAACCAGGCCAACGACGGCAACGCCGCGCTCAGCCAGGCCGATATCGACGAGTTGAAGAGCATCTTCCAGACCTATCTGTTCGACGTGCTTGGCATCCGCGACGATGCCGCGGGCGGTGACAGTGTGAATCTGGAGCCTTACCGTCAGGCCGTTGACCTGCTGCTGGAGATGCGCCGCAACGCCAAGGCCGCCAAGGACTGGGCAACCAGCGATCTCATCCGCGACAAGCTCGCCGAGTTCGGCTTCGAGGTCAAGGACACCAAGGATGGCTTTGAGTGGAAAGTGAAGTAACCATTTCTATAGTTCCTATAGTGACTATAGTTTCTATAGCATCTATAGCTTCTATTTGAGAGAATGACTAGCCAGCCTCTGATTTCGGTCATTGTACCTGTCTATAACGTGGAGAGGTATCTGGATCAATGCTTAGAGAGCATTGTGGGCCAGAGCTATCCTCATCTGGAAATCCTCGTCGTGGACGACGGCAGTACCGATGCCAGTGGTGACAAGTGCGACCGTTGGGCCGAGCGTGATGACCGCATCAGCGTCATCCATCAGCCCAACGGTGGCCTTTCTGCGGCTCGCAATACCGCTCTTGACGCAATGACGGGCGAGTGGGTCATCATGGTCGACAGCGACGACATCATGCATCGCGATGCTGCCGCCGTCCTGCTCGACACCATCCTGCGCCGGCAAGCCGATATAGTGATCGGTGACTACATCCCGATCTACGACAACGCGGCACCACAATGGCCCGTTGATTCAAGCCAGCCAGCTCAATGCCAGGCCTACAGCCAGCACGAGGCATTGCTGGCCATCTTCTACCAGCGAGGACTCACCCACTCGGCATGGGCAAGAATCTACCGCTCATCGCTCTTTGATGACATCCGCTACCCTGTCGGGCAGCTCTATGAGGACCTCGCCATCATCTATCCTCTGTTAAAGAAATGTGACAAGGTGGTCAAGACCGCTCAAGTCGTCTATGGCTACCGCCAGCGCCAGGGCAGTATCCTGGGCAATTTCTCGCCACGTCGTGCCGATGTGCTGAACATCTGCGAGCAGTTGGAGTCCGACTCGCTGAACAACGACCGGCAATATACTGCGGCGGTGCGCAGCCGCCTGCTGAGCGCCTATTTTAACATCCTCCTCCTGAGCAACCAGGACAAGAACACCGACCACAAGGCATTGCAGGACCGTTGCTGGACAGGCATCACACGACTGCGTCGCGCTTGCCTGCTTGACCCGCAGGTCCGCAGCAAGAACAAACTGGGCATCCTCGCCTCCTATCTGGGCAGGAGTTTCCTGTGCTCGGTGGTCGGGCGCAACTATCAGCCGCAGCCCTGACCCTCGACAGGAAAAGAGGCAACGGCATCTCGCCCCTATCAGTAATGGTAGCCGCAGTAGCTCGCAAGTCCTTTTTACCGAAAGAAAATGCCTGTTAATAGAAAAGTTTTGGATAATCCTGTATTATCCTTTATTTTTGTGCTGTATATTTTTTGTTTATAATCTTTACCATGGACATTTGGGTTTAGTTAAAAGTTTTATAAAAAAAGGCTTCAAAAGACAGAAACAAATTGGAAAGGCAGGATGTGAATCCCGCCTTTTCGGTTTTTTCTATATTCAAGTGGAAGATATCAGGTATTCTGCAATAACATAGAGATGAGAGTGGACACATCCGAGATATTAATTTTTCCATCCTCATTTACGTCAGCAGCATAGCATTTCTCTTGATCTTCGTTCAACAACAGGTTGATCAAGCGAGTGACGTCAGTAATAGTCAACTGCCCATCAACATTAACATCGCCCAGAGGGTTCATCACCACAATAGCGTCATCGAGCCAGCCATATCGGGACGAAAACCAATTGCTGTGTTTCACCGTTTGGAGAACTACCGATAAGTCCCTCCCGTACACCATGTAATCCAGATTAAAACTCTTCTGTAGAGACTTACCCTCGGCCGATCGGCGGAAGTCCACCAGGAAAGAAGTAACATTGACAACAAATGTGCCGCGTATCTCACGCCACAGATCAGCATACTCGCCCGTGAAAGCACGATTGCTGCTATTGAACAGTCGTGTCATGTGCTTCTCATGGGAATTGGACCAGGCAGAATTGGCACGGAAGGCCATATCAAAGTCCCAGGCCAGCGGCATCACAATCTTGCTTGAGTCTGTGATGTCATACTTGGTATAAAACATATTGGCTCCGCCTGCATCCGTCGTCCCTAATAAATCATGGACCAGACACCAGCCAGCAAATGAACGCGCATCAATGAAATCGGTATAGGTGCCATCATTCAGGCTTGTTTCATAGGCTGCCACCAGTACCCGCATGTCAGCCAACTGATCCTCGGTGATATCCTCGTCATCAGGATACTTGAAGGTGTAGTTATAGGAAGGGTGTTGTGACGACATCACATAGATCGACTCATTCCACCAGTACGGGTCAAACTCATAAATATAGCCTGTCGTCTTGTTCACGTTAAGGCGACAATCGGGATTGCGCTTGACCGATTCACACAATAAGTAGGCACCGCGATAACTGTTATTCATCACCACATTCACATAGTGATGACGTGGTGTCCATGTCATCTTCACGAGTTCATTGACCTTGAAGCCCGCTAGCGTCGTCAGATAGTCATCTCGCAACAGCAACCATTCCTTATCCTTATAAATCGAGTCGTTACCGCCAAACAGCAGGTCAAACTTTTTCTGCAACTTGATCTTGTAGGGTTTCTTCACATCATAGGCACTCGCATTACCGCGCACCTTGATGGTCATGCCACTCACGTCCTTCTCATAGTCACCGCTATCATACAGGACACTGTCCTCTCCGTTTACTCTAGAGTAAACAGCAAGACGTCCCGGGACTTTGGTCGCATTAGTAATCGAGAAGCCCATGCACCCTGGCGGAGCAGAAACATAGTCGCATGTGGGTTCCTCGCCATCAACAGTCTCGATATACAACACGGGCAGACCGCAATCGATAATTTCGGACAGAGACTTGGTCACAGTGTCGCCCACTGTCACCATCGTCACAGCAGGATCAGCGAGGGCTGACAACGGGCTGAACAACAGGCCACATATCAGTGCAAACGCTAAAAGAACTTGTTTCACTTGTTTCTCTGTTTACTGATTATTGGACAACGTCAACCCTATTGCATCAATATACTGATGAGTTCAGTCACATCGGTAATTGTCACGCTCTCGTCACCATTGATATCACCTGTGGCAATGATAACATCTCCACCGAGCAGCATACCGATGAGTTCAGTCACGTCGGCAATGTTCACTGCTCCATCAATATTGACATCATTGGGGATATGCAGCGCCATGATGTTGGCGTCCAGCCACTCAAAACGATCCCTCAACCAATAACGACGTGTCATCCAGAACCAGAAAGACTCACTGAATCCCCACGCCATATTGTCGAGTTTAAAGCTCTCGGATAGAGCTTGACCTTCGTCCGAAGTGGAGAAGTTCTCGAAATAGGTCTCAATGTTATCCGAGTAAATTTCGCGCAACTTGCACCACTGGCGGACATACTCATGGACAAACGCCGGATTAGAACTGTTGAACAGTTTTTTCATATACACCGTGTGGCAACGGGACCATTCCCCACGGGTACGCTCAGCCATATCAAAGTCCCATGCCACGGGCATCACAATCTTGCTCGCCGCTGTGGTATCATACTTGGTATAGTAACGGTTGCAACCGCCACCGTCTTTAATTCCCATGATGTCGTGAACCAGGCACCATGAAGCAAACGACGGCACATCGATCATCTCTGGATAAGTCCCAGTGTTGAGGCTTTCCTCATAGGCATTGACCAGCGATTGCATGTAGGCAAGCTGTTCCTCGGTAATGTCATCCTCATCAGGATACTTGAACGTGTAATTATAACCGGGTGCGTCACATGAGTAAACATAGACTGGCTCATTCCACCAGTAGACATCACATTCAAAAATGAAACCGCAATTCTTATCCACATTCAACCGGCAATCGGGATTTCGCTTCACCTGTTCGGTCAACAGGTACACGCCACGATAGATGCCATTCATCACAACATTGACATATCGACCACCAGGAACCCAGGTCATTCCCACCATGCGGCTCACATTGAAGGCCGTCGATGTATACATGTTTCCATCTATGAGCAGGGCCCACTCCTTGTCCTTATAGACCGAATCCACGCCGCGCATCAGCAGATCAAATTTCTTCTGCAACTTGACCTTATAAGGTTTCTTATCGTTTACAGCACTGGAATTACCGCGCACCTTGATGGTCATTCCGCTCACGTCTTTCTCGTAATCGCCGCTGTCATACAACACACTGTCCTTTCCCTCAATACGGCTATACATAATGAGGCGACCTGGCGTTTTCTCGGAGTTGACCGTGGATCCCCAGCTACCGGCAGGAGCATAGACGCGCTCACAAGTGGGCTCCACACCGTCCACCGTCTCAATCCACAATACGGGAAGGTTGTAGCCAATCAACTCTGATAGGGTCTTCTGTCGCGAATCGCCGATTGTGACAATAGCCGTCGATGTGTCGACGGCATGCAGCAACCCGCTACCGAACATCATTAACACGAATAAGGTAGCAATCTTTTTCATCCTCATTTTTGAATTATTTAGAGTATACTGATTTTTAGGTCTATTGAAGCATTGCACTGACGCGCCGCGTGGCGGCGATAAAGGCAGCGACCTCGTCAAGCGTATTATAGACCGCAAACGAGGCGCGCACCATACCCGTCACGCCATATCGGGCCATCAGCGGTTGGGCGCAGTGGTGTCCAGTGCGCACGGCGATACCTAACTTGTCGAGCAGCAGGCCCATGTCATAGCTGTTGATGTCTCCCACCAGGAAAGACACCACGCCACTCTTGCCGGGCGCCGTGCCGAACAGGCGGATGCCGCCAATCGTCTTCAGCCCCTCGACCGCTGCCGTGAGCAGCTCATGCTCATGGGCTGCGATGTTGTCGATGCCCAGACCCTGAATATAGTCGATGGCAGCACCAAAGGCGGCAATATCGACAAAGTCGGGCGTACCAGCCTCGAACTTGAAGGGCAGTTCGGCAAATGTGGTGCGTTCAAACGACACCTGACCGATCATCTCTCCCCCACCCTGATAAGGCGGCATCTTGTCCAGCCAGTAACGCTTGCCATAGAGGATACCCACACCGGCAGGGCCATACATCTTGTGGCTCGAGAAGGCATAGAAGTCGCAATCCAGGTCCTGAACGTCAACCTTGACGTGAGGCGCAGCCTGGGCGCCGTCGATGAGCACGGGCACGCCATGGCGATGAGCGATGGCGATCATCTCCTTGACAGGATTGACAGTGCCCAACACGTTAGACACATGAGCCAGGGCGACAAAACGGGTATTGTCGCTGAACAGGTCCTCATAGGCCTCCATATCCACCTGGCCGCTATCGTCGATGGGCACGACGCGCAACATCACACGCTTGCGCTGGCCGATGAGTTGCCACGGCACGATATTGCTGTGGTGCTCCATCACGGTGACGATGATCTCGTCGCCATTCTCCAGCATCTGACCGAAGGATGATGCCACGAGATTGATACCCTCGGTCGTGCCGCGGGTAAAAATCACCTCCTCCACACTGCCGGCATTGATGAAGGCACGCACCTTCTCGCGCGTGAGCTCTACCAGGTCGGTAGCTTCCTGCGAGAGGGTGTGGACGCCACGGTGAACATTGGCCTTGTAGTGGTAATATATCTGGTCGATAGCCTCCACCACGGGACGCGGTGTCTGGGACGTTGCAGCATTATCCAAATAAATGAGCGGGCGCCCTTCTATCTGTCGTTGCAGGATCGGATAATCCTCACGTATCTTGTTGATGTCCATTATTTTAGTCTCTAGTTTATAGTCGCTAGTCATTAGTCGCTAGTCACTAGTCGTTAGTTTCCAGATCATCTAGATTATCTAGAACCCCTAACTCCTAACTCCTAACCCCTAACTCCTAACCCCTAACTCCTAACTCTTCTTGCACGCTGCCATGCACCCGGCACAGTTGCTCAGAGTCCCGGCGAAGCGCTTCTCCACCAGATAATGCAGGCGGTCCTTGAGGACGTCCATGCGCACGCCATCGATGACGTCGGCGACAAAGGCCTGCATCAACAGGCGACGCGCCTCGTCAATGCCGATGCCACGAGTGCGCATATAGAACAGGGCATCTTCATCCAGCTGACCGACGGCCGAGCCATGGGAACACATCACGTCGTCGGTATAAATCTCGAGCTGTGGCTTGGTGTACATCTTGGCGGTTGGGGCTCCACACAGGTTGCGGTTACCCTGATAGGCCTCGACACGCGGACAGTCGGGCTTGACCAGAATCTTTCCAGCAAAGGCACCCACAGCCTTTTCGTTGAGGACATACTTGAACATCTCGTTGCTGTGGCAGCGAGGTGCGTTGTGGCTGATGAAGGTGTGGCTGTCCACATGCTGCTCACCGCTGGCAATGGTCATTCCCAGCAGTTGTGTCTCGGCATGCTCGCCATTGACCTCAACGTGATAGTTATTGCGGGTAAAGCCATTGGTGAGTGTGATACCGTCGATGAGCACGTTGCTGCCCTCATGCTGGTCCACATAGATGGACGACACGCGGCGGGTCTGCGGTGTGCTCTCCTCCATGTCATAGTAGTCTATCGTACTACCCTGCATAGCGACAATTTCCACCACCTGGTTGTTCAGGTAGCAGTAGTCAGGGCTCTGGGTGTGATCACAGGCCAGCAGTTTGAGGGAAGCGTTCTTGCCCACCACGATGAGCAGGCGACGCTGCACCATCATGTCAAGGGCGGCGTTGAAGATGTTGACCAGCTGGATGGGACGCTCGGGAACGACACCATCGGGCACGTAGATGAACAGACCATCCTGCACGAGCAGGCTGTTGAGCGCCACCGTGGGGTCATTCAGGTTGGCAAGACGACCGTAGTGTTCACTCATCAGTTCGGGATAGTCCACCGCTGCCATACTGAAGGGCTGCACCACCACCTCGCCGATGTTGCGCTCGGCAGTGGGGCTGCTATGGAAAGCGTCGTTGCTGCTGTAGTACAGGCAGGTGCTCATGTTGGGCACGTCACAGTGGAAGGTCTCGCCCGGATCGGCATCAAAGGGCAGGCGGTTCACGTTCACGCCATAGTCATGGCCGAACACCGTCTCGAGGTCGGTCGCCTCATAGTCCTCACTACCCTTGCGAGGCAGGCGGGCATCATTCAGATGCTCTCGCGCAGCTCGCCGCAGTTTGTTCAACAGGGCGGGAGACTGCTGCTCGATGAGTTCGCGGTTCTCATCGTAGAGGTCGATATATTGCTTGAGCGCGTTCATCTCTCCTTATTGCTGTGAATCGACTTGTTCCTTGATCCAGTCATAACCCTTGTCCTCAAGCTCCAGTGCCAGTTCAGGACCGGCACTCATCACGATGCGACCCTTGTAGAGGACGTGCACAAAGTCGGGCTTGATATAATCCAGCAGACGCTGGTAGTGGGTGATGACGATAGTGGCGTTGTCCTTGCTCTTGAGCGTGTTCACGCCGCTGGCAACGATGCGCAGGGCATCGATGTCAAGGCCGCTGTCGGTCTCGTCAAGGATGCTCAGCTTGGGCTCGAGCATCGCCATCTGGAAAATCTCGTTGCGCTTCTTCTCGCCACCCGAGAAACCCTCGTTGACGGCACGCGAGGCAAGCTTGTTGTCCAGCTGGACAATGCTGCGCTTCTCGCGCATGAGTTTCAAGAAATCGGCAGCACTCAGCGGCTCCTGGCCGAAGTACTTGCGCTTCTCGTTCAGGGCGGTGCGCATGAAGTTCACCATCGACACGCCGGGAATCTCGACGGGATACTGGAAACTCAAGAACAAACCCTCGTGGGCGCGGTCCTCGGGCGAGAGGGCGAGCAAATCCTTGCCATAGAACTCTACACTGCCACCCGTGACAGTATAGGCGGGGTTGCCCGTTAACACAGCGCTCAGGGTGCTCTTGCCCGAACCGTTAGGTCCCATGATGGCATGTACCTCACCAGGCTTGACGGTCAAGTTAATGCCTTTCAATATCTGCTTGTCCTCAATCGAGGCCTGTAAATCCTTAATTACTAACATGATATTATCGTTGTAAATTATTTATCTTCTCTCTAGATTTTCTAGGCCCTCTAGAACATCTAGAATTGAACAACTCCTAACTTCTAACTCCTAACTTCTAACTTCTAACTGTTTTCATCCCACTGCGCCCTCGAGCGAGACGCTCAGGAGTTTCTGGGCCTCGACGGCAAACTCCATCGGCAACTTGGCCATCACCTCCTTGGCATAGCCGTTGACGATAAGTCCCACGGCGTCCTCGGTCGGGATGCCGCGCTGGTTGCAGTAGAAGATCTGGTCCTCGTTGATCTTGCTCGTCGTCGCCTCGTGCTCGACCACCGACGTGTCGTTGCCCACCTCGATGACGGGGAAGGTGTGGGCGCCGCTGGTGTCACTCAACAGCAGACTGTCACACTGGGTGAAGTTGCGGCAACCGGTCGCCTTGGGGGCAATCTTGACCATGCCGCGATAGCTGTTCTGGCTGTGGCCGGCGCTGATACCCTTGCTCACGATGGTGCTGGTGCTGTTCTTGCCCAGGTGGATCATCTTGGTGCCGGTGTCGGCTTCTTGCCAGTTGTTGGTCAGTGCCACGCTGTAGAACTCGCCCACCGAGTGGTCGCCCTTGAGCACACAGCTGGGATACTTCCACGTGATGGCGCTACCGGTCTCGACCTGGGTCCACGACAACTTGCTGTGGTCGCCACGGCACAGGCCGCGCTTGGTCACCAGGTTATAGATACCGCCCTTGCCGTCCTTGTCGCCGGGATACCAGTTCTGCACGGTGCTGTACTTGACCTCGGCACGGTCCTCGACGATAATCTCGACGATGGCGGCATGCAACTGGTTCTCGTCACGCATCGGCGCGGTGCAGCCCTCCAGATAGGAGACATAGGCATCGTCGTCGGCAACGATGAGCGTTCGCTCAAACTGGCCCGTCTGCGCGGCGTTGATGCGGAAGTAGGTGGACAGTTCCATCGGGCAACGCACGCCCTTGGGGATATAGACGAAGGAGCCGTCACTGAATACCGCCGAGTTCAAGGCGGCATAGAAATTGTCGGTATAGGGCACCACCTTGCCCAGGTACTTGCGCACCAGGTCAGGATAGTCCTTCACCGCCTCGCTGATGGAGCAGAAGATGACACCCAGCTCGGCAAGGCGCTCACGATAGGTCGTCTTGACGCTCACGCTGTCCATCACTGCATCGACGGCCATACCGCTCAGGCGCAACTGCTCTTCCAGGGGAATACCCAGCTTGTCGAAGGTCTTCTTCAACTCGGGGTCAATCTCCTTCGGACCCTCGCCGGCTTTCTTCTGGCGCGGTGCGGCATAGTAGCTGATGTCCTGGAAGTCGATCTCAGGCACATGCACGTGACCCCAGGTAGGAGCCTTCAGCGTCAGCCAGTGACGATAAGCCTTCAGGCGGAACTCCAGCAGCCACTCGGGCTCACCCTTCAGGGCAGAGATGCGGCGCACCACATCCTCGTCCAAGCCCTTGGGGATGACCTCGGTCTCGATATCGGTCACAAAGCCGTACTTGTACTCGGCTTGCGCCGCTTCTTCAATGATCTGATTCCCTTTTTCAGGTTTCTCGATATCGTTCATTCGGTTTATTTAATTACCTCTCTCTAAAAGTGGTGCAAAGATACAACAAATTGCCGAAAAGGCAATCATTTTCCATTAATTTGGCTTAACCAGGCAACGTCGGCTTGGACCGGCATAGAAAAAGCGAGAGTGGACTCATCATCCACCCTCGTTTCTATTGTCGTTATTTCTCTTCAAACAAGGAGAATTTACAACGCCAGGCGCAGGCCGACGTGGTATTCGGCATAGTCCGGGTCGTTGTAGTTACGGCAAGACACACGGCTGTACTTGGCAGAGTTGCACCAGCTGCCGCCACGCAGCACGCGGTAAGATCCCGTGGCAGGACCTGTCGGGTCGGCCTGCGGCTCGTCGCTGTAAGCGCCATACCAGTCCTGACACCACTCCCACACGTTGCCTGACATGTCATACAGGCCGAGCGCGTTGGCTCTCTTGGTTTTCACGCGATGTGTGCCATAACTGGGATCACCGATGCCCACAGCATAGCTGTTATCATAATACCATGCCACATCGTCTATCACGACGCTGCCTGAATACATGCTGGCATGATTGTAAAAATCGAAAGCATTTAAACCGTAAGCCGCAGCATACTCCCACTCGGCCTCGGAGGGCAGGCGGAACGTGCGGCCTGTCAATAGGTTCAAGTTGGTGATAAACTGCTGGCAATCTTTCCAGGATACACTCTCGACAGGACGGTTCAGGTCGCCCATAAAATAGCTCGGATTACTACCCATCACTGCCTGCCACAAGGCTTGAGTCACCTCGGTCTCACCGATGCTGAAGCCTGAAAGCCGCACCAGGTGCGGTGGCGTCTCATTATCACTGGCTTCGTTCTCGGGCCAGTCTTGCGCGCCCATCTTCATCACGCCGCCATCGACAGCCTTCATCGTGAACGACACACCGTTGACCGTGAAGGTCTCGGTCACAGGCTCGGCCTCAGGCACCACAACAACCAGGACAGTTGTGGCTCCAGTGGCTTGGTCGGTGACATAGATGGTAGAGACTCCTGGAGCTCCGGCAATCACGACCAACGTATTGCCATCAATAAGGGCACCGACACGATCAGCACCTTCGGCTACGGTGTAACCATAATTGCCGCTACCGTTCAAGATACTGATGAATGCTTTATACCTCAGCTCAAGCTCGATGACGGTCTCGCTCAGGCGGAACTTGGGACTGTCTTCCATGTCATGGACGAGACGCATGCCCAGGTAGGGCGCCATGTATTCAGGGCGAAGGCCATCGCGGCTTGATACACGACAATCCCTGGCATCACTATTCCAGCCACCGCCACGGGTCACGTGTTTGGAACCCGCCATGGGTCCTGTCGGGTCGGTCTGAGCTGCGCCGCTGTAGTCCCCGTAGAAGTCCTGGCACCATTCCCACACATTGCCGCTCATGTTAGATAATCCTAACTCATTGGGCTTCATGGAAGGAATGACCCTTGTACCATTCCAGTCCAGTTTGACTTCTCCGATTGAGTCGCTGCCTGGATACTTGTAGCCTTGGCTAAATTTGCCACCACGCGCGGCATATTCCCACTCTGCCTCGGTGGGCAGACGGAAGTGCCGGCCTGTATTCTTGTTCAACCTGGCAATCACCCTCTGGCAATCGTACCAAGAAATCTGTTCTACCGGACAGTCAATCATGTACGTAGTGTACTCATAGGGGGTGTAGCCCGACCTGCCCTCCCTCGTGTGCATCTCCATAGGGGGGTCGTAGTGGAAGTAACTCGGATCAAAACCCAACAAAGCACGAGCGAAGTCCTGCCTGAATTCGGTCTCGGCCATGTAGAAGCTCGATACCGTCACCTCATGGGCGGGTTGCTCGTTCTCCCGCCAATCGCTACCCTGCTCGGCGGTCGCGCCCATCATGAAAGTACCTCCCTCGACCTTGACCATCCTCATGCCATTCATGATCTCACCATCTACATAAACGATGGCAGTAAAGGCCGTCGTCACGCCAGTGGCATTGTCCGTGACATAGATGGTCGCAGTGCCTTCGGCCTTGCCGGTTACGGTCAAGCAATCACCTTCCACGTCAATATCCACGTAACTATCTCCGCCGTTGACGGTATAAGTCCCATGTCCGTTGAGCACATTGACAGTCTTGCTCTCGCCAATGAACACCTGCACGGTATTCTTGGACATACTGAATTTAGGACTCTCTGCCTCATCAAGGGCGAGTCGCATGCCATAGGCCCAGAAATCTGTCCACAGTGTTGGCGTCCTGTGTGACAAGCGGCATTCATCGGTTTCACTGAAGGCGCTACCGCCGCGGTATACCAGCTCAGTGAGCGCGGCAGGCCCCACCGGATCGGTCTGAGCCATGTTGCTGTATGCCCCATACCTGTCCTGGCACAACTCGCGTACATTGCCGCTCATGTCATACAGTCCCAACTCGTTGGGCTGCTTCAGCGCCACGCAGCGGGTACTCAAACCGGGGTCAGGAACACCCGCTCTGTCAATAATGGGGTCTGTACTGGAGTTTTCCACGTACCATGCCACATCTTCCAGCGTGTTACTGCCGGCATACTTGTAGCCCTGGCTGCGATTGCCGCCACGAGCGGCAAATTCCCATTCAGCCTCGGTAGGCAGGCGGAAGTTCCTTCCTGTCAACTCATTCAATCTGGCAATAAACTCTTGGCAATGGGCCCATGTGATCCAGTCCACTGGACACTGCATCCTGTCTTTGTTGGGATAACCGAGCCAGCTCGGATTCTCACCCATGACTGCCTGCCACAGTTCCTGAGTCACCTCGGTCTGACCGATGCTGTAGGTCGACAGCGTCACCTGATGCGTCGGCAACTCGTTCTCGTCAACTTCGTCGCCCTGCTCGGCAGTCGCCCCCATCGTGAATGTGCCACCCTCGACCTTCACCATGGTGAATTTCACACCATTGACCTCAAAGGTCTCGGTCTCAGGCAGGTTCTGTTCCACACCGTTCAACAGATAATCGATCAATTCAGTCACGTCGGTGATGTTGATAGCACCGTCACTGTTGATGTCGGCATTGGAAATGACTGACGCTCCCGTATCACTATTCAGCAGATAGGAAATTAATGTTGTCACGTCGCTGATGTTCACATGGCCATCTTGATTCACGTCGCCCGTCATCTCGTGGGCGCCAGCTGTCACTGGCAGCATGACCGACAGCAACAACATGAGGGTTTGCAAAGTTTTCTTCACAGCTTCAATAAATTGTTAAATAACTGATTGTTAATTAGTTAATATAATGGCATTATTTTTATTCTGCAAATATACAACAATTCTCCCTGTAATATGCATATTACAAGGAGAATAACATGTTGTCAACTTATTTCAGTATTTCTTGCGACAGGCAAGCAGGGATTAAGTCAAGCCGAAGCCTAATTGCCGAGGATGATGTCGATGACGGCATTGACGTCGGCGATGTTGACCTCGCTGTCGTGGTTGACGTCGGCAGCAGGGGTTGCTGGTACCCCCGACAGGATGACGTCGATGATGACGTTGATATCGGCGATATTGACCTCTCCGTCGCCGTTCACATCACCACCCAGGCTCTCAATACTCGTGCGGGGATAGTGAGAGTAGAACGACTTCACCGTCAGGGTTTGTTCTCCAGCCACGGCATCCTTATTGATGGTGAACTTGATGTTCTTGATGCTCACCGGATAGGTGCCCACATAATCGGTGCCACCCATCTTCTCCAGATCAAACAGAATCCTGTAATCCTTTCCCGGCATGAAGGACTCCTCACCGTCGTCGGGCAGATACTTCAGGTAATTGGACTTGTTGTGGGAACGGTTGCGGGTATCAATCTGGATATAATCGATGGGCAAGGTGGTATTGAACACAAAGCCGATCGTGTCGGGCAGGCCGTAGAAAGTCAGTTCCTTGCTCATGGTCAATGACGGTGAGCGGTTGGTGATGTAGGTATAGTGGATATCACCCGTCTCCTCGTCAATGACGAAGTTCTTGGCGCCGACGCCCTTCAGGGTCCAGCCGTCCCAGCCCTCATAGAGGTAGGCCGACGGTACCAGCTGCACCATCACCTGGGTCGTGTCACAGAATGTTCCCACGACACAATCTAGCTGCGTCTCGCCGTTGCGCTCACCACGCAGCACGCCATCGGTGACGGTGGCGACACTCGGGTCTTCAACGTTCCACTCGAGCAATGCAGGGTCAAAGAAGAAGGTGTTGTTCAATATCTGGGCCGACAGCTCGATGGGATACTCACGGCGGTCAATGACAAGGGGTTTCAAGACCAGTGACGGCTCGGCTGCCATCACGCGAACGGGCAGCGTGGCGGTCATGCCGTTGAGCGTGGCGGTCAGCGTGCCCGATGCATCATCTGCCCCGGCGACAAACACGCCGCCATCGGTCGAGCCCAGGCTTTCGTCACAACTCAGCACAAAGCCCTGCACATCCTTGTCAATAAGCTCACCGATGCGGTTATAACCCAGCACACGCGGCTTGACCGTGGCATAACTGGGCACCTCGATGCGGTGTTTGTCAAAGGCGATGCTCGCTACCACACTGTCTTCCTCGCCCACAGCCTCGATCATCCATCCGGTGGCGACACCACGGGGATTGCCCTCGATGGTCCTGTTGATGATTTCGCCATCAACCAGCATCTCGGCCGAGCCGCCAGCATCCATATTCACCATAGTCACTACATCGGGACACAACTGCTTCAGGATCTTACATGCCACGGCTGTATTGCAGCCATGTGAGAGGCCATACAGGGGATGGGACGACTTGTCAATGACCAGCATATAGAGGTGCTTGCCATCGGCGCTGGCGCCATAGCAGGTGCGGGAATAGGTCGAGGAGTTGTAGTCCTCGTCATAGTTGCGCGGCGTGAGTTCTCCGTTCTGCATGATGGTGGCATTGCCGGTCACCAGGTTCTCAATCTCGGGATAGAGGACTGGACCATCATCGGCTAGGGTGTGCCAGCATGAGTTCAACTCGATGGTGTCACCCACGGCAAGAGCCGCCATCGCTGCCTTGTTGGCATCGCCAGTAACTGTCAGGCAGGCGTCATAGTTGCCCAGGGTCTGGCGATCGGCATCGGGCACTATCTGTGAGATGACCAGGGTCATCGGGCTATTGGTTTTCCAGCCACTGCCCTCGGCAAAAGTCAAGTAGTAGTTGTCGGTGTGATTATCTCCACGGGTATCGATATTCACCCAGTTGTCTTCAAACTGGCGGGTGCGGGTGTAAGCGGGTCCCCACAGGCAGATTTCGCCCGTTACTGCACGACGGTTGATATTTTGATATTCGAGTGGTTGAGGCAGTTTGGGGGAGGTAATGGTACCCGACCAGCGCATGCGACCGAACACTAGTTCCTTATCCCTCGTGATGGCTGCCACGCCCGTGCGAGCCCCACCACCATTCCACTGGTCGTAGGTATTGTTGTCATTGACGATGCTCGTGTCATTGCGCACGACACCACCCATGGGCGTTCCCATCATGAACGTGCCGTTGTTGCCACCCACGACCCAGAAGTTGGCATTACAGGCGGCGATGGGACGCTTGGTGGCGGTGCGGTGACGCTTTACCGCGTCGGACAGCAGTTCGGTCTTGCCGACGATGCCGCGACCAAATGTCGTCTCGACCCTGTTGTTGGGATCGTTCAGATCGACTGACAGGACAAAGACATTGAGCGGGTAGGCAGGAAGACGCACGATGGTATTGATGAGACCTGGGCCCACCTGACGGTGAACCAGCGTGTCGGCATGATAGGTTTTGTCGTCTATCACAATGTCGGCGCGGGCAGCAAGCACACATGCAGTGAGCGCTACCATGAAGAGTAATGCTTTTTTCATGATTCGTTCTTTGATATACCTTACAGAACACAAAGGTACATCAAGGCATCGATAAACGACCCAAGAACAGTAATTTTTTTTACAATATCAAGAGGAAAAATGACCTATCGACCGATAAAATAGCGATGGTAGGGCACCCGGCGCAGCAAGATCACAATCACCAGACAGATCAAGAAGGCCAGCAAGCCGCTCACCAGGCAGTCCACCACCACTGGGGCGCTGCCCAGCCACGAGGCGGTCATGGGCCACACCACCTGACGCAGGATGATCATCTGGGACAGATAGATGCCCAGGGTGCACTTGCTCAACAAGGGCCACCAGGTCGCGGCAGCGGGGTGTGCCTTGCGGTCATAGCGCTGTGGGGCAAACCGCTGTACCAGGGCAAACAACAGGGTCGCCATGGCGATATTGTTCACGCTGATGTCATTGGTCACCGTGTCGATGTGCTGCTGCCATGTGATGTCAAAATGGCCCTGTACCAGGAACTCGAACAGCGGCATCACCACGATGCCGAACACGAGCAGCAGTGCCCATTTCCAGCCATGCTCACGCGAGAACACGGGCAGGCCGTAACGGTGCATATAATAACCCAGGAGCACATAGCCGTAGTAGTTGGCAAAGGCGCCGAACATGTTGTGGCTATACTGCGAAGCCTCGATGAAGATGCCATGCTGATAGGGAATGAACGACGACAGTACCCACAGCACCAGCAGCAACTCCACTCCGCGCTTGCCGATGGCATCGATGCACCTGCTCACCAGGGGCAAGGTCACATAGATGACCGCCAGCACATACACATACCACAGCAGCCCCTCGACCGGGTTGAACAGGATCGAGGTGAGCAACTTGGGCGTGAAATTGTGCATCAGGAAGATGTGTTCCAGCAGATAGACGAGCGTCCACACGACCAGTGGCGGCAGGATTACCCGCAAGCGGCGCTTGACAAATCGCTTGCCCCCCATGGTCACAGGCAGCAGCAAGGCGCCCGTTATCATAAAGAACAGGTTGCAGTTCACCGCCACCAGCACGGTATAGACCGCACTGGCAACACTCGGCGTGTTGTAGTAAGTATCATATTGGCGGATGGGCGTGTGGATGAGGATGACCAGCAGGCAGGCCAGCACGCGCAGGATGTCCAGATAGGGGATGCGCCGTTGCAGTTTTGCCTCGTTCATAGGTCTTAGGGCTTCTTGAGAAGAATAGCTACTGCATGGGCGGCGATGCCCTCGCCTCGGCCCGTATAGCCCAATCGTTCGGTGGTCGTCGCCTTGATAGACACCTGATCAGGAGCACAGTCCATGCACGAGGCCAGTTCCTGCTGCATGGCGGGGATGTGGGGATTGAGCTTGGGTTGCTCGGCACAGATGGTGATATCGCAGTTGCCCAGACGATAGCCTTTCTCGTCGACCAGCTTCATCACATGGCGCAGCAACAGGCGGCTGTCAATACCCTTGTAACGCGGATCGGTATCGGGGAAGTGGTAGCCGATATCACGCAACGCAGCGGCGCCCAACAGGGCGTCGCACAGGGCATGGATAGCGACATCGGCATCGCTGTGTCCCAGCAGACCTCGCTCCCAGGGAATGTTCACACCGCCCAGCCACAGGGCGCGCCCCTCGACCAGACGGTGAACGTCAAATCCCAATCCTACCCGTATCATTGCTTTTCAGTTTTCAGTTTCTAGATGGTCTAGATAATCTAGATCTTCTAGATGGTCTAAAATTTCCTCATTAGTTTCTACCGAAGAGGTCCTTGATGCCATCCATGTCAAACGACAAGGTGAAGCGCAAGGTCTGGTCCAGAGGACTGTTCTGGGCGGTAGCGATCATGTAGGCGGCATCAATCTTGATGACCTCGAGCGCGAATCCGGCACCCAGGCCGAAGTACTGACGGTTACCAGCAAACTTGCTCTCGTAGTAATAACCGCCACGCAGGAAGAAGCGCTGATTGTAGGCATACTCGGCACCTACGGAATAGGTGATGCGCTTGGCAAAGTTGTCCTTGAAACTGTCAAAGATACCCGTAATCGACGACTTGTTCTTCCATGCCTCCAGGGCGTCATCATAGTCCAGATTGTCAGCATAGTCGTTCAAGCGAGGCTTGGCGGGAACCAGCATGCGGTTGGCATCTAAGGCCAGCGTCAGGATGTTGTAGTCTGCCAGCGGGAAGGAGAACGCCGTACCGATTCTCAAGTTGGCAGGCAGATAGGCTGGGTCATTACCCTTGTTGTAGGACACCTTGGAACCGATGTTAGACAAGTTGAAACCCAACGACCACTGGCACTCGTTACGGCCGATGACGGGGAAAGTGGTATAGTAGCCCGAGATATCGGCCGAAAATGCCGTGGCGCTTGAAGATTCACCCGTGTTCATCGAGCTGTTGTAGCCCAGGTCGCTATAGATGAAACGCAGGGTCACACCCATGGAGAATTTCTCACTCAACTTGCGGCTGTAACCGGCGTCAAATGCCATCTCAAACGGGTTGATGTTAGCCATAAACGAGCCGTCGCCCTCGCCCATCGTTACTTCACCCAGCGAGAAGTAGCGCAGCGAGGCGCTCACTGCCTGATTATCGTTACTACCGATCTTGTAGTAACCTGCCAGGTTGGCAAGATAGATGTCATTGACAATCTTGCGCAGCCACGGGGTATAGGACAACGACACGCCGGCGCGGCTATAGGCAAAAGCATACTTTGACGGGTTCCAGAACTGGGAATTGACATCGGCCTCGGTAGCAGCACCCAGGTCACCCATCGATGCGCCACGGGCATCGGGCGTGATGCTCAACGATGTCACACCCGTGGTGACGGGATTGAACTCGGTGTCCTTGATGTCACCATCCTGGGCAGACGACATCAGGGCGATGGCCATCATTGCGATGGCGATTATTGACTTGTTCAGTTTCATTTCCGATTTTAGAAAAATTACAATTGTCTTTTTCTAAATAACTCAAAAATTGCCCTTTTATTGTATTACTGGTTCATTATTCCTTGCTCGGGACCCGCCAACGCCTTCTGTCGATTTCCTTCATCAGGCGTTATCCGTTGGAGAGCAGGTCGTTGATGAGGACTGTCACATCGGTAATCGAAATCTTGCTGTCACCATTGACATCGGCGGCTTCAATCACAAATTCAGGTGAGTTCTGACCCAGCAAATAGCCAATCAGGACCGTCACATCGGTAATGGTGAGGCGGCCATCGCCGTTCACGTCGCCCTTGATGACATTCAAGTAGGGCAAGTAGTCGGCAGTCACGTCACGCACCTGATATTTATTGGTCTGGGTGGTGACCTCAAAGAATGCCGTCTCGCGCACGCCTGTCACGTCGACCGTCTGATGGCTGCCGGCATTGCTGCCACCCTGGCTGAACACGAAGTTCAGGCTGTACTGGCTACCCGAGATAGTAAAAGTCTTGTAATAGAACTTCACACCGTTGACCACCTTGGTGTCGGTCACCACGGTGCCGGGCCAGTTGCCGCACAGTTGCTGGTTGTCGCTGTCCCAGCAGTAGTAGGCGACTTGAGGCCAGTTGTTGGGCGAAACCGTCGGGTCCTTGAGATAGACGGTGATCTCGTAATCGTCAACTTCCTCATTCACGACGGTGTAGTTGCGGGTAATGACGCCCGTTACCGTGCCATTAACCAGCAGACCGGCCTTGAGCGTGAGGCTCTTGTTGATACGGGCTGTGGCTCCGCTGGAAATCACGATACCGTTGGTGGCAGTAGGCTCGCTGCCGTCAAGGGTATAGACGATCTGAGCACCGGTATTCTGGCTCACGGCTGTCAACGCGACAGTGAACGGGTCCTGATGAGTTCCGCTCGGCACACTGGCCCAAGCGGTCTCGGTGCTCTTGCTCAGTGCCAGTCGGTAATTGGTGCCGCTTGCCACGGTGACATAGGTCGAGGGGATGGCATAGCTGGTGCTGCCCAGGGCGACAATCAGCATGCCACGGGTGCCCGTCGTGCGTTGGGCATAGTAGTTGGCCGATGAGTTATAGGCCTGCTGCGCTGTCGTGCTGGTGTTGGTGATACCGGCCAACTGGCGCGCGTAGATCATCTGCTTGAGGCTCTCCTTGTAGGTCTGCCAGTGCTTGAGGAAGACACAGGGGGTGCCAGGCATGGCAAGCATATAGGCATTGGCGGCCTCGACATTCTGCGAGATGGGATCCTGCGGATTATAGGAGTCGCGGTACTGCGTGTCGTGGTTCTCGACGAAGGTCACCGAGTAACGCTTGTAATTGGCTTCCATATTCAGGCCCTTGCCACTGCCCGACAGCGTGCCCCACGAGTTATTGTTGAACGCATCACGGACAGTGTAGCGGAAGGGGAAGTCAAAGGCGGCACTCTGCACCACACCTCCGACCTTGGTGCCGTCGATCCAGGCCTTTACTGCACTCAGGTTGCCGTCCCAATACTCACCCACCGAGTAGGTGGGAACAGCATCGGCGTTATACATGCCCGTGTAGGACGGCGAATAGCCCCTGGTCATGTCGTAGCGGAAACCCGCATAGCCCATGTCATTGAGCAGCATCTTGAGGTAGCCCTTGACGACAAACTGCACATTGCTGCTGGAATGGTCCAGGTCACGCAGGCCTGCCCAGTCCTCGCCACTGTCGTTATTGGCGCTCAGCGACTTGCCGTTGCTGTTCGCCCAGCTGAGCGTCGCTCCGCCATCGTCGTCGCGACAGATGTCGGTCGACAGCAGCTTGTAGCTCACGCCCCTATAGGTCTCACCGGGGAAGGTCACCCAATCGTTGATGCTCTTGCGATGGTTGATGACCACATCGGCAATCGTGCCGATGCCCTTGCCCTTGAAGGTATTGATCATCGACAGCAGCTCTGCCTTGGTGCCGAAGGAGCTGGTATAGTTGTTGAACCAGTACTCAGGGTCATAGCCCATCGAGCTATAGCCACCACAGCTCGCACTCTGCGGCACCCACACCAGTTGGAAAAACTCGGCCAATTCATCGGCCTGTGATGCCAGGTTGGTCCACTTGCTATCATTATAGGAATCCCAATAGAATCCCTGCAGCATCACGCCACCATAGCCCGACGGCCACCCCTGCCCCATCATCATCACGGGCAGCATCATCCACATTACAATACTAACAATCCGTTTCATCGTCCTTGATTCATCTTGGTTAATAACACCACAAATATAATACTTCCCCCACAATCCACCACAAAAAACAGATGATGAATTTAACGTCTGGAAAAAACCTTAGCGCCTAAGCGTAAGCCCAAACAACGCGCATGCCCATTTGTTTGAGTTGTTTGAGTTGTTTTTGAAAACAGGCAGGCTCATGCCATCAGAATATTCTGACTTTTCAGTTGTTTATTAAGGGTTGTTGTAGCGATAGAAAAAAAACGACCCCAGCAACGCGGTAGTTGCCAGGGTCGTCTTTATCAAATTATTTGTATTGTCTCAACCAATCAGTCGCGGCTGCCGAAGAAACGCAGCAGGTAGAGGAACAGGTTGATGAAGTCGAGATAGAGGCTCAATGCACCCATCGTGGCGACCTTGCCGATCATCGAGGGGTCGGACTCGGCGCACATGCGCTTGATAGCCTGGGTATCCCATGCCGTCAGGCCCACAAAGATGAATACGCCGGCAATGCTGATCAGCAGGTCAAACATCGAGTTACCCCAGAACATGTTCACGACAATGCAGACGACCAGACCGATAAGCGCCATAAACAGGATGCTGCCAAACTTAGACAAATCCTGACGGGTGACGTAACCAAAGATGGTCATCGCGCCGAAAGTGCCTGCCGTGATGGCAAAGGTCATCGCAATCGAAGCACCGGTGTAGACCAGGAAGATAGGCGCCAACACGACACCGTTCAAGGCACTATACAAGTAGAACAAGGCTGCTGCTGCACCTGTACTCAACTTGTCGAGGCGAGCACTCAGATAAATGACCAGACCGATCTCAACAGCAAACAAAATCCATAATGTTGTCGTAGAGCTGAACAGGAGGCTCAAGGCTGCAGGACTCGACACAACCAGGAAGGCTGTGAGGGCAGTCAGCAACAAGCCCAACGTCATCTTGCCATACACACGACGCATCACGCCAGCGACGTAGCGCTGCAGCGTCTGTTCGTTCTCGGCCTCAACGGCTGTCCGATAGCCGTTCTCGTAAATGTTATTATTCCAATTGTTCATATTATTATGTTTTTAGTTGTCTGTTTTTAGTCTTTTAGTTTTCAGTTGCAAAAACTGTGCCAATTCTCAAAACTCTAAACCCTAAACTCTAAACTCTAAACCTCAATTAGCGCCATCAAGCGCTAATTGATTACATGCGATTAGGCATCTCGATACCCAGCAGTGACATGCCGCGCTTGATGACGTCGGCAACCGTCTCGCTCAGCAGCTGGCGGAAGCAGCGAACCTTCTCGTCCTGCTCCTTGAGGATGCTGCAGTCGTGGTAGAACTGGTTGTACTCCTTGGCCAGGTCATAGACGTAGTTGGCAATGAGGGCGGGGCTGAAGTTGCGGCCGGCATCGGCAACGACGCTGGTAAAGTCGGCAAGACGCTGAATCAACGAAGTCTCCTTCTCGTTGGGAGCGACGGTGCTAATATCCACTGCCTTATAGTCCTCGCAGCACTTGCGCAGGACGGACTGGATGCGGGCATAGGTGTACTGGATGAAGGGTCCAGTATTGCCGTTGAAGTCGATAGACTCGCTGGGGTCGAACAGCATGGTCTTCCTCGGGTCCACCTTGAGGATGAAGTACTTCAAGGCACCCAGGCCGATCATGCACAGCACGTCCTCACGCTCGTCCTCTGGAACACCCTGCAGACGTCCGGGCTCGTTGGCCATGTCGGTGGCAGTCTCGATCATCTCGTCCATCAGCTCATCAGCATCGACGACGGTACCCTCACGGGACTTCATCTTGCCGTTAGGCAGCTCGACCATACCATAGGAGAAGTGTACCAGATCCTTGCCCCACTTGAAGCCCAGCTTGTCGAGCAGCAGCGAGAGCACCTGGAAGTGATAATTCTGCTCATTACCCACGACGTAGATCATGCGGTCGATAGGATAGTCCTTGTAACGCAGCTGGGCGGTGCCGATGTCCTGCGTCATATAGACCGACGTGCCGTCGCTGCGCAGCAACAGCTTGTGGTCGAGGCCGTCAGGCGTGAGGTCAGCCCACACGCTATTGTCATCCTTGCGGTAGAAAATGCCCTTCTCGAGGCCCTCGAGCACAGTGTCGCGGCCCACGAGATAGGTGTCGCTCTCGTAGTAAATCTTGTCGAACGAGACGCCCATGCGGCGGTAGGTCTCGTCAAAGCCGGCATAGACCCAGCTATTCATCTTCTCCCACAGGGCACGCACCTCGGGATCGCCAGCTTCCCAGCGACGCAGCATGTCGTGTGCCTCCTGGATGAGGGGAGCCTGCTTCTCGGCTTCTTCGGGAGCCATGCCTTTCTCGACCAGTTCCTTGATCTCGGCCTTGTAGTGTTTGTCGAACAGCACATAGAAGTCACCGATCAGGTGGTCACCCTTCTTGCCAGCGGACTCGGGCGTGACGCCGTTGCCCCACTTGAGCCAAGCGAGCATCGACTTGCAGATGTGGATGCCACGGTCGTTGACGATGTTGGTCTTCACCACCTTGTAGCCGTTGGCCTCCATAATGCACGACAAGCTGTAGCCCAGCAGGTTATTGCGCACATGACCCAGGTGCAGCGGCTTGTTGGTATTGGGCGATGAGTACTCGATCATCACCAGTTGGCTGCCGTCGGTAACCGCCTTGAAGCCATAGTTCGGCGTCTCGGCGACATGACGCAGCACGCTCGTCCAGAAGGACGGCTTGATGGTCACGTTCAAGAAACCCTTGATGACATTGAACTTCTCCACAGCCTCGCAGTGAGCAAGCAGGTGCTCGCCAATCTCCTGTGCCGTCATGTCGGGCGCCTTGTGCGACGCCTTCAGGAACGGAAATACCACAATCGTCAGGTTGCCCTCAAACTCCTTCCTCGTCGTCTGCGGAACAATCTTCTCGGCAGGAAAATCCACACCATACAACTCCTTCACCGCCTGTGCGGTACCCTCAGCCAATATCTGATCAATAGACATAGTATTTATCTTTAGTCACTAGTTATTAGTCAATAATATGATTCAAACTGCAAAATTACAAAAAAATTTTCACTTATCGCTCCTAGTGGCTCCAGATTGTCAAGAATGACTAGATTATCTAGTAAATCTAGATGATCTAGAATGTCTAGAATAACAGGTGGCCCTAACCCCTAACCCCTAACTCCTAACTTCTAACTCCCAATTTCCAGTTCTTTCCCGCGCTCGTCGAGGATTGTGTCCTCGAGGATGTACCAGAGGCGGCCGGCGATGGGCGCATCGGGGAAGATGAGGCGCAGCTTGGCGACATAACGCTGCAGCTGGCGCAGATAGCGCTTGTCGTCGCGCTGGCCACTCTTGTAATCGATGACGATAATCGTGCCGTCGGGGCGACGGACGATGCGGTCGGGGCGCAGGTTCTCGATGCCGTCCTCATCCCATAACGAGGTGGAGGCGGTGGTGATGGTGCGCTCGCTATAAACCCTGCACTCGGGGTCAAACCAAGCGGCGACGCGGCTTCCCTCATCCATGATGACATCTCGCACGTGGCGGTTGACGTTGTCCAGGCTGCAGGGATCATCGGGGTCGGTGGTGATGACGCCATGCTTGACGCCCTCGTCGATCACGCGCACCACATCGTTGCGGTCATGGATGCGACTCAACAGGCCGTGCAGCCTGAGGCCCGCATCAATGCTGGAACTGGAGGCGTGCTCCACCCTGACACGCAGCGACAGCGGTATCTCGTTGACGGTATAACCGTTGATGCCTACGCGTTGAGGCTGAGGCTCGGACTGTTTCTGGGCCTCCTTCTCGCGCAGGGCATCCATCGCCTCACGTGTGGGGATGGTACCCTTTTCATACCAGCCGTCGACATCGGCGACAGGGGTCATCAAACCCGAACTGTCGGCAAACTCGGTGAGCAGCGGTGCAATCGTGCTGTCATTCCCCGAGGCAAAGATGTGCAACTCGGTGCGTGGACGGGTCATAGCCACATAGGTCTTGTTCAAGTTGTCGATGAGCACATCATCAACCTGCTTGTTGACAAACTCGGCTGCCTCGCCGGTAAAGGCGCCCGCCTGCGTCAGGCTGACGGCAGACGACTTGCTGATATGGAGCAGCGGCGGCACGATATCTGCGTCAAGCTGCTCCTTGCCGTGCATCAGTCCCTCATAGGCTTTAAGAAAGACCTCGCGCGGCATCCAGTAGGCTTTCTCCTTGCTATTGCCGTCAAGTTCCCACTTGGCAAAGGGGATAACGACACAGTCAAATTCCAGTCCTTTGGCCTTGTGAATAGTCATGATATTGATGGCATCGCCGCTGTCGGCACTGCTCACGGCAAGCTTGTTCTTTTTCTCATCCCAGAACTTGAGGAACTCCCTCACACTGCCGCCGTTGCGCTGTGAGCTGAACTGCATCACCGTGTCCTGGAAAGCCATCAGGAACGCCACCTCGCGGTCCACATCCCCGCCATCGCGGGCACTGCGCTTGAAGTGGGCTATGATGGTCTCGACAATGCTTACCAGCGTGGTGAGTTCGCCCGCAGGCGGCAAGAGCTGCTCCAGGGCACTCGACATGAGCTGTTCGTCATCCGGGTCGGCGGATGCGCCACCGTCCGACAAGTGCTGCTCCAGGCATTGCGCCAACAGGATGCCGTTGTCGGTCGGCGAGGCGCCAGGTCGGGCAGCCATTGCCTGGATGAAGTCATTCAAGGCGGTATAGAGGCGCCTGTCACTGATGCGTTTGCGCTGCAAGCGACGTCCCAGGTCATCCTGCAAGGCATCGTCGGCGTCCTCCTCGGCAGCACCAAACTGGCTGATGTCGATGAAGCGCAGCATGGCGATGATGCGGCGGATGATGGGCGAATTGTTCAGCAACAATGACTCGCCCGAGATGATGTTGATTTTCTCGCCCGTGGTGCGCTTGTTATAGTCGAGGATGCACTCCACCACCTTGTCGCCGTCGGTGTTGGCATTGACCAGAATACCGATCCTGCCCCAAGCGTAGCGTTGATGCAGTTCCATCAGATAGCCTGGCAACACCGTCAGCACGTCCACGTCCCTACCCTCTTCGGGCTGGAAGTCAGCAGGCAAGGCGGCTGCCACCACATCGCTCTCCAGCAGATGGTTGAGGTTGGCGGCTATCAGGCGCACGTAGCCAGGCACCTTGGCAGTGTCGATATTGCCAGGCATGCCCTGCACGATGTCGCCATAGGTGCCGACAACCGGCGGGCGGTCCTGGAACTTTTCCTTCAGGAACTCAAACAGGCTGTTGTTGAACTCGATGATGTTGCGGGAACTGCGGTAGTTGGTCGACGTGGGCTGACTATCATCGTCGCCCTGCTGCCGGCCAGAGGTCACATCGTCCTTGAAGTCCTCGCCCACCCGTTCACGGAACACGGTCAAGTCGGCGTTGCGGAAACGGTAGATCGACTGCTTGGCATCGCCGATGAGCATATTGAAATTACCGCCAGCCAGGCTCTCACGCAGCAGCCCGCGGAAGTTCTCATACTGCTTGGTGCTCGTGTCCTGGAACTCGTCGATCATGAAGTGGGAAATCATCGTCCCCACGCGCTCATAGACAAAGTCGGTGCCGCTCTTGAGCACGGTACCGATGAGTTCATTGGTATCACCGATGAGGATGGAATTGGACTCGTGGCGGTATTCCTCCAGGAACAGGTCAATCATCGCCAGCATGCCCAACAAGCCCAGGTTGTCCTGGATGTGGCTAAAGAAGTCCACTGCTTGCTGGCTGGCATAGTAGTCCCTCACCAGCTGCAACTGGTGCTGGATGATGTCCCCGGACGGTTGTTGATTCTTCAGGTACTGGTTGGCCATCTGGGCCTCATCAGCCTCCTTGAGCGTATCGGTCAACGGGGAGATTTCTCCCTTGTTGAGCCATTTCTTGAGTGTCATTCTGCCACTCAGCGCATCGGTGAATGGCGCCAGATCGTTCCACAGGGTCTGCAGGCTCTGGTCTACCTGCTGGGTAAGCTGCTCGACGGTCGTATGCATCAACTTATAGAACTCACGGATGCGCTCGAAATCGCTGCAGAAACGGCCCTGCTTATCGACGTAACCCAGATAGGCACGGATGTCATCCATCCTGCTGCGGAACAGCTCGGTGTTGATGATCTTGGCAAACTTGTTGAGGCTACCCCCGTCGTCAAAGAATTTCCAACTCTTGGACTCGGCATCGCCACGCAGCAGGTGACGCTGGTAGTCCTTGACCCACTGGTCCACCTGGGTCGGCTTGCCCTCCTTGCCCAGCGAGAGCAGGAATTTGTGGACTGCAACACGCACGGCATAGTCTTCCTCGAGCTGGATGTCGTAGTTGAAGTCACGGTCCAACTCGCGCGCGAAATTACGCAGGATAGACTGGAAGAAAGAGTCGATGGTGCTCACGTTGAAGTTACTGTAGTCGAACAGTAACTCGTTCAGGGCCTGGCGCGCCAGCCGGCGCACCGTGTCCTCGTCAAGCTGCGACTCCTCGATGAATCCTGCCAGATAGTCGCTCTTGACACCAGGCTGCGACAGGCGATGCAGCTCATTGACGATGCGCTGCTTCATCTCGTCGGTCGCCTTGTTGGTAAAGGTGATCGCGAGCAACTGGCGGTGGGCATTGAGCAGGCGCGTATCGTTAGCGCCACGACGTGGCAAGAGGGTATTGCCGTCCTCATCGACAGTGAACAGCAGGTGCTTGATATATTCCAGGGCGAGCCGGTAGGTCTTGCCCGAGCCCGCCGACGCCTTGATGACCAGCAGGTTGCGGGGGGTGTTTTCGGTGTGGTTGTTCATATATGGGGATTATTCTATAGTTATGCTTCTATCAGATGATGCGCGCCTTGAAACCCATCGACGTCAACTCGTCGAGCACACGCTGGCGAAAGTCGCCCTGTATCAATATCTCACCGCCGCGAGCACTGCCGCCCACGCCCAGCGAACGCTTGAGCTTGGAAGCGACTTCTTTCAACGCCTCGTCATCACAGGTGAAACCCGTCACGATGGTCGCCTGTTTGCCGCCACGTCCTTTCTTCTCCAGCACGATGTCCAGCCGGGTCTTGCCCTGCTGCTCCACGACATCGGCGCTGTCCTCGAGCTGTGGCTGATCTTCCTGTGTTTGGTTCTCGTCGGGCACGGGCACATTAAATGCATTGGCCAGTGCGTCTTTCCAGTCAGTTGGTTTCATTGTCGTTCTCTTGAAAAAATTTTTTTTGGGAGTGATTAAACTTTCCTGCATCTCCCATATCAAAGGTGGTGCAAGCCGAACGGGAAGCCCAACAACTTAGAACTTTCCCGAGGCGCAACCGACCTAAGACCTAAGGTCAAAGGTACAAAAAAAATGCGAGAAATGAACATCAAATCACAAAAAAACAACTCACGATAAAGAAAAAACGGCAAAACATGCCACCAATTCAAATAAAAGCACTAATTTTGCCGTACTGTTTACATTTACATTATTAATTAATTCACATTTTTATTACACTACACTATGGCTTACGTAATTTCTGATAGCTGTGTTGCATGCGGTACCTGCCAGTCAGTATGTCCCGCCGATGCAATCAAGGAAGGCGACATCTACTCGATCGACCCTGACACCTGCCTGGACTGCGGCACCTGTGCCGACGCTTGCCCCACTGGCGCAATCAATCCCGGCGAATAATTCAGACAACAACTAACAATTATTGCGGCCGCACCACGTGGTGGTGTAGCCGCAATATTTTTGTGTGTATCCCCCCACTTAACGTCACGCGGGAATGTCCATGAGGACACTCCCGCGCGTTGTTTCAGGATTGATAACCTGGTGGGGTATCAGTTAGCCGTCTTGACAGGGTCAAGGACGATGAGCTTGTTGATGGGCGTGCCACCATAGTTCACACCGTCATTGTAGGTACCGAAAAAGCGGTACAGACCGGCGGGCACCTTGTTGCCGTTCATGTCCTTCATGTCCCAAGCAACGGGGAAGGTGCTGGTGGTGGTCTTCCACATCAGCTTACCCGTGGCGTCGGTCACGCGGACGATCACATCGGGCGAACTCGTCAGCTCGGTCTCAACGTCAAAGTTCACGCTCTCGTTCACGAAGGCGGGAATCTTGTCAGCCGTCAGGTTGAACGGAGTGTTCTGGCCTACCATGAAGGTAATCGTGCGCTCGGCACTGTTGCCCAGCATGTCAAATACGGTGTAGGTCAACGTGTGCATACCCTCGGACAGGCTGTTCAGCGGGAACTCGATATTGACGGTCCTACCCTCATCACTCGTGGTAACATAGCAAGTGATGTCACCATAAGAGGGCTTACCACCATCGAGCACAAGGGTCATGCTGTGGTCCAGCGAGTTCTCCCTTACACAGATGGCCTGGTCGTCGGTAGCAGTGATGTAGAGCATCGAGTTGGGACCTACGATCGAACCGTTCTCAAAACCAGTCTCATCGTTGATGTACATATTGGTGATGACGGGATTCTGAGTGTCGGTGATAGCCATAGTGGAATTGTAGGGGAGCATCTTGATGTTCTTG
The DNA here is from genome assembly GCA_045114065.1 of Sodaliphilus sp. GTDB lineage: Bacteria > Bacteroidota > Bacteroidia > Bacteroidales > Muribaculaceae > Sodaliphilus. The sequence continues at coordinate 33,282 of JBGUJU010000198.1, read as the reverse complement.
GTGAAACCATTGACCATGTAGTCGGTACCATCCTTGTGAGCATAGACACGCAGCAGTACCAACTCGTTCTTGGCCTTAGGCTCGTCGGGCACGATGATCGAAGCGTTGAACACGCCATTGACAACACGACCCGTCACCTCGCTCAGCTTATCGCGGTTGAAGTAGATCTTGCGAGTAACGTTCTCATTGTTGACCGTCTGGGTAATCGATGTGAACTGTTCCTCCTTGTCATAGAGCGTCATCGTAGCCTCACCATTGAAGCTCGCGTCGAGGTTACCCTCGGCATCAACGACATGGGCAACGACGTCAAACTTCTTGAGCGGCCTGATCATGGGCTGATCGCTAGGATCAGACATGTCGGCTCCGTTCACCTCAACGAGGTTGAAGCGAGAGATGGGATAATTGATCTTGATGGCAGGGTCACCCAGCAGGAAGAACGACAGCTTGTTGGTATTGGCAGCAGCAAAGCCGTTCTTGGAGCCCATGTACACCTGGCCCAGCGTGGGCATCACACCAGTAGAGTCATAGCTGAACAAGCCATTGATGAAATAGGTGTTGAGTGCATCGTTGTGGTTAGCATATACCATACGCGAGCTGCAAAGCAGTGCGATAGCACCACCGTCGCGCTTGTGGAACATCAGGTCAGCAATACCGCGGCTGTCGTTGTCAAAGTGGGCAACGTCACAGCATGCAGTCGACATGATGGGCCAGTGGCTATAGCTGGTCGAAGCGACGTCACCAGTCGTCCACATCTTATTATACTTGGTGAACGAGATGGGGCCAGCGTGGCCAACGTAGGTGGCAAAGTAGACACCCTCCTTGAAGCGTTTGCTCCACAGCTGCTTACCCTCGGTAGCGGTCCTGCGAACAACCTCGACGCCCTCCTCATTCGGCGAGCGGGCATACTGGGTATCGTGAATCGTGGTGACATGCATACCTGTGTGCAGCTCATTGTCAATCATGTTCTTGTAGCCTTCGCCCTGGAACATGTAATCACCCTTGTCAGGACTGTCGCTGACAACCATGGTGTTGTTGCGCCATACGCCGTAGTCGGGATTGGCATAATACTCGACCAATTTATCAACGACACTCTTGGCCTCATCGGCATCGGCACAGGTCATACGACCGACACCAATGCGGAGCTTGTCACCAGCGATGTTAGAGCCAGAGTTGTCGTCCAGCATACCGAAGAAGTCATCACAGGTGAAGGAGAAGTCCTCATAGTTACTGTTGTCACTCTGGTAGGTCAGCAGCGCACCGGGATGCTCGCCCATGAGCTCACGGTTATCAAATGTTCCCGTACCGAAGAGCAGCAGGTTCTTGAACTTGGCGCTATTGCGGTCATACAACATCTTGCAGAGCAGACGATAAGCCATACCGTCGCGGGTTCCGCTCGAGAATTCGTTGAACACCTGGTCCTGATCGACAACAGCCACATCGATACCGTCAACGGCCAAATGGAGATCAGCAACACGCTGAGCCTGCTCATGCATGGACTTGTCGGTAATGATCAGCATGTCGGGAACCGGCATGCCGTGAAGATTCTGATTAGGAACGCTCTCCCAAGCAGATACCTTCTTCAACGTCTTGGCGGGGTCAAAGGCCACATACATCGACGAGGTAGCACTCGGTGAGAAGAAGGACAAGCCACGGCCACTGGCATCATTATAGGCAGTGGTCACCACCTCGGTGGGGTTGCTGGGATTGCTCACATACCACACTACCGTGCTCGAGGAAGCGTTAGGCAGCTGGAAACGCTCAGTGCCACGGGTAGCACCATAGCCCATCAACAACTGGTTATCATCATCTTCCCTCAAAACGTTGGTGTGGGTATAAGTGAGAATCACATAGTCCAGACGGGAGATCGTGATAATGGGATCCTCGGCAGTGAAACGCAGTGCGGGCTGGAACTGTCCACGCTCGGCAGGATGCGTCAATTGCACTTTACCCGAGGGAGATGCTGTATTGTAATGCACATAGGAGCCCGAGGGCTTGTAGATGCGCGACGATGACAACGTGTAGTTGGTCGTGTCACTAACGCCTCCACTGTGCAGGATACCGATGGCATAGGTAATCTGGTCGACATTGGCAGCGATCGAGGTCTGGACAACGATGGTGCTGTCGGCGAGATCGGGCAAGTAGTAATCAATCAGGGTCTGACCGTCAATGAAATCCTCGCCCAGCATCTCCTTACCCGAACTACTGATGGACACCTGATCCTTCTCGTGGAAGAAGTAGCCCAAGCTGGTAGGCTTGTCAATATAGCTGGTCACCGAGACTGTGGGTTTCCTTCCGGGGGTCTTATCACCATCGCTGACCTCGCTCAGGAAGTAACAACCCACCTGGGAATAGGGGTTGAAAACACGAGTGAAGCGGGGCGTCGTGGCATAGTCACTGACCGAGAAAGTGATGGCACCGAGGCCATAGAAACAAATCTTGCCATTGGCGCGAAGAATGGGGATACGGCTCAAGTCATCGGGAGTAGTACCGGCAAGAACCTCATTGATCTTTGCTCCACCAAAACCGAAGACGTTGACTTTCTCGGGGTTGTTGAAACCCATGGCACGCAATTCGTCATAGGTGATTTCATACATACCGTTCTCCGGAACGCTGATCTTCACCCACTTGCCATTGGCAAGTTTGGATGTAGTTGCATACTTTGATGCGTCAAACGCATTGGCATAACTGGCGCAGAAGATGGCCAGAATTGCCGCACATGCAAGTTGAATTTTCGTCAGTTTGCTCATATTCAATGTATTTGGTTGTATTATCGTCTTGATCTCTATGATCTATATTATTTTGTCTCGTGTCACAATCTCACTTTCACGTCCAGCAACGGGACATCACCCACGCTTGCCGTCAAGTGCATGCCCGGCGCCAAGGTCAGGTGGGACCCACAGTCTCCGGTGAACAGCAGGTCACCCATCTTGATGCTGCATCGTGTGCTCACTGCCGACACCATATCGGCAAGCGGCACCACTTCCATGTCGGCAAGGCAATGACGCGAGAGCACCTCGCCGTCAACCCTGAACTCGACAATGGCATGCAGCGGATCATCGTCACCCGTGACCGGCCTCCAGTCTCCCACGATGGCAGCGCCGTCAAAGGCTCTGCCCAACGCGCCAAGCGACGGATCGCTGTCATGGCATGCCTGAACGTTGAACCCTGCAGTGAAGGCGTCCCAATAGCGGTGGGCAAACTTAGGTGCAACACACTTGCCAAGTCTCCCCATGCGCACCACGATAGACGGAGCAGCCACAAAGCGCTCACCGAAGTCAGGGACAAAGAAGGGACGGCCCGTGTACAATAACGAGGAATCGGCCATGAGGTAGCACTCGGGCTTATCCTGTACCTTGTCAAAATTTCCTGTAAAGCCGACAACCTTCATCTCGTGTCCTGTAGCTCTCTATCATAGTGCCAGGGTCAACCCTGACGCGATTCACTGTTAGTGTTCTGCATCCTGTTATAGATGATGGCGAGGTGGGCATAGATTGACGTGTTGGCAATCACCACATCCTCGGGTGCCTTGATGCGATAGGGGGTGAAGTTCCACAATGCCGTCATGCCGCTGGCAATTACCAAATCGGCAATCTCCTGCGCGTTCTCGACGGGAACGGTAAGGATGGCAATCGACACAGGGTGCTCGCGCAGCCAGGCAGCGAGTTCATTGATGTCATACACGGGAAGTCCTCCCAGGCGTTTGCCGATGACCTCGGGGCGGATGTCAAAGCCTGCAACAATCTTCAGGCCATAATGCTCCAGACCGTGGTCTTGCATCAGGGCGGTGCCCAGACTACCGGTACCGATGACCACCGCATCGTGCTCACGGTTGAAACCCAGGAAATCCTCGAGTTCCATAATCAGGCTCTTCACCTCATAACCGATACGCGTCTTGCCGCGAATGTTGAGAAAAGATAAATCCTTGGCGATCTGTGATGATTGAACATTCAATTCCTTGGAAATCTGAGTCGATGACACATACTCAACATGGAGATTATCAAGCATGCGAACATAGGACAGATACCAAGGCAACCGACGGATTGTCGGCTCGGGAAGGATGGTCTGATTCTCGTTATTCTTAGCCATGTTCATCTATAAATGATGCAATTAACCGACAAATTTACCTCAATTTTTTGAACCCATAGCAATCCATGCCATTTTTTCTCTAAAACGGCTGATTTTTTAACAAATGTTATGCCTTCGGCACATGGACGGGAAGGGGGAATGAGTTAGGAGTGAGGAGTTAGGAGTTAGAAGTTAGGAGTTAAGGCGTGTTCGATGAAAATTTGTTTTGATAATCAATGCGCCAGCAACTCCCCCTCTAAGATTAGAGGGGGCCGGGGGGCGTTGATGATACCGATTAAGGTTATTTGTCGCAGCATCACGAACGCGCCCGCCCTCTCCTCGCCTCCGGCACTTCATGCCACCTCCCCTCTTAATCTAGAAGGGGAAAATGGGTATCAGTACTCTATTTTCGTCGAACTCATTCTAGTAGTTTTCATGGGGATGGGAAAAAACAGGAGTGAGGAATCTTGAACTCCTCACTCCTAATGCTTTAATCCGTGTTGTTAACTTTAATCCGTGACGGCGAGTTTCTTGGACTTGGTGGCCTCCTTGATGCCGTCGGTCGAGATGGTGGCGCGATAGATGTAGATGCCACGAGGCACACGACGGCCGCCCTTGTCGACCAGGTCCCAAGTGATGGGCGTCGAGGTGTACATGTCGCTGCGGCCCGACTGGGTCGTGCTCCACACCAGGCGGCCCATCAGGTCATAGACCTCGATGGTCACCGAGACTACTGCATCGGGACGGTTGTGCTTCACATAGAAGGATGTTTCCACACTGGCAGGAGCGCCGGTGCAATAGACGTCGGCAATCTCGGGAGCAAGGCCATTGACGACATTGAAGTTGATGGTCTTCTCGCTCACGTTGTTATACACGTCCCATACACGCAGGCGCAGGCTGTGCGGGCCCGGTGCCAGATCATTCAACTGGTAGCTGATGTTGCCCAGCGTGCCCGGATCGGCAAACAAGGGCGTGTAATAGCTCGCCACGTCGTTGAAACTGGTAGTGCCGTCGAGCGTCAACGTCATCGAGTGACCGATGCCTGCCGACGAGAAGTTAACGCCGCTCTCGTCCGAGACCGACGCGAGCAACAGCGGCGACTCGTTAACCTGGGCACCGTCAACAAAGTTTTCGTGATTCAAACCCATGGTGATGATGCGGGGACCGATAGTGTCGGTCACCACTGCGTCCTCGTAACCATAGATGATGAAGTTGTCGTTGGAGCCCTTGGCCTCCAGCGTGTCGCGGCTGTCAAAGGCATACAGGTTGATCAGCGACGGGCTGTAATCGTCATACTCGTTGTTCACCTCGGTGGGAATGATGACGCGTATCGTGAAACGTCCATCAATGACGGTGTCCACATTGATGGCAAGACGGTTGGCACGGTCGAGGTAGTTAAACTCGATGCCTTCGCCATAACCGTGGGTTGTCACTGTCTGCTCAGGTCCGAAGAGCGTCGAGATGACTTCTCCGTTAAAGTTGGTAGCAAGTTCACCATTCAGGTTCACGATCTTGCCGCTGAACTCAACCTCCTCACGGGCCTTGAATACAGGCATATCTTCCGGGTCAACCTCCTCGCCGTTGATTGTCTCCACCTGCACACTGTAGGGTGCCCATGCAAGGCGCATTGCCGGGTCACCGAAGCAGAAGAATCGGCGCTTGTTGTCATTTGCCGAATAGGTCAAGCCATTCTTGGCAAGGCGCAGGATGTCACCCACGCGACGAGGTTTGCCCTTTTCGTCGGGCGAAAAGATAAACCTGCCCATCGAGCTGCTCAAGTCGCCATTGTCACCGATATAGGCCAGGCGTGCAGGACACAGCACGGCAGCAGCACCACCGTTGGCATTCAAGAAGATGCGGGCGCCACTGGCCAATGTCGTATTGTCAAAACGCGTGTACTCACAAGTTGCAGCATACAGCACCGGCAGATGACGGTAGAAGAGTTGCGTTTCCACGTCGGCACGCATCATCAAGCCCTCGGCAGTCCAGTTCTGTGTACTGGCGTGGCCGATGTAATTCCACCACAGGGCGCCCTCCTTGAGTGCCGAGTACATCTTGTTGCGAGCATCGGGATAGGTGCGGGCACCACCATTGCTCACGGCATTGAACGCGTCAATGTACACGCGGTTGAAGATGATGTCCTTGGCGCCGTTGGCCCTAGCGATAGCCACCTCGGCAGAATCCTGTTGCATGTGTACACCGTCGTTCTCGTCATCGGCGACCATCAGCGCCTGATTCTTCCAGGCACCGTAGGAAGGCTTGGTAATATATTTCTCCAGTTTATTGACCACTGCGCGGGCTTCGCTTGAGTTCTTGACGATCATTCGTCCCACTGCAATGTCCATTCTATCGTTGTTATCGAGGCTCGTCTCGTCTTCAAGGATACCGAAGTAGTCGTCACTCGTGATAGAGATTTCGTCCGAGTTGCTCATGGAACTTTGCCACGTGAGCAGATGCGGGTAGCTCAACACGTCGCGATCGGCACCGATCAGGCGGTTGTCGTAGCTGCCACAGCCCATCAGCAACAGGTAGCCCAGCTTGTGACCGTCCTCGCTCACACCGCGGTCATAGAACATCTTACACAGGCGGCGATAGGCCATCGCGTCCTGAGTACCACTGGAGAACTCATTGAAGACCTTCTCGTGGTCCAGCACGAGCACACGGAAACCGTCGTATTTCTCATGCAGAGCAGCCACACGGCGCGCCTGATCCAGGTAGGCACTGGGAGAAAGGATGATCATATCGGGCGTGGGCTCGCCGTGAATATCCTGGTTGGAAACCTCGTCCAGAAATTCGGCACTCGGGAAGGTTCCCGACTCATCAAATGCCACAAACTCCTGACGACCACTTCTCTCGGGGCTGAAGGTCACGGTCCCATCGCCAGCATTGGTCTTCATCTCCTTAATGGCAAAGGGCTTGGTCACATCCCACACATGGGTCGCACTGCCACAACCACTCACGCGGTAACAGCTGTCGACATGGGCAAGATGAATACCGAAGGCAAGATGACCCTTGCGCAGCTCCAAGTTGCGCTTATAGTTGATGGTAAGGTAATTAAGACGCGCCATGCTGACCGAACCCAAGCATGAGTACTCCAGGGTGTATTCCAGGTTGGTGGTACCCTCGAGCTGGAAGACCTTGACGCCTGAGCCGTTCATGTAATAATGGATGTGAGGCACATCATACACGGCCCTGATGTCGTCCAGGTTATTGGATGGCAAGGCCTTGCCATTATAACTCTGGAGGATGGTGCTGCCCACCGTGGGCGTTAAGGCCGCAAACTGCACCGTTGACTTCACGTCACTGCCTTCGATCAAGCCTTCGAGGGCAAACTTGAAGGTCTGACGACGGTTGCTCTTGAAGTCCTCACCCAGGAAGATACGACCCGTCTCACCGGGGTTGATAAGTTCCTGTTCATGAAAGAGGCGTTCGGTGTAGGTCGTCACGAGGCCTCCGTGAGGAGTGCTCTGTGCCTTCTCGATCTCGATGTCCTTAAACCGGGGATCATTGGTCACCAGATAACTGCCCGAGTTGGCATAGGGGTGCTGCACTTGCAACTGCTCGAAGATAGAGCCCTGGTGCTTCCACGACAAGGGTCCCTGGCCGTAGAACAGGATGCGGTCGCCCGTTCTCACGATGGGCATCTGCGGCAGATCGTCGGCATAATTGTCACCCAGCATGACTTCCTTCAACGGCATGCCACCGTAGCCGAACACATGGATCTGGGACAAGTCGCTTCCCAGTCCCCAGCTGCGGATGTCATCGGCAGTGATCTGGTAAATACCGCTCTCAAAAACAGCGATCTTCACCCACTTGCCGCTGGCAAGCTTACTCGTCTCGGCATAGTAACTCTTGTCCAACGCACTTACCGTAAAAGCACAGCAGGCTATCACCAAAAAGGTCACAGCCAAACGGATGCAATATTTCATCATCTTTATCATCGTTTTAGTTTTTACAATATTAACGATTTTTTTGACGCTTTATTGCATTGAGGGCAACTTAATCAACAGGAGCGCAAGCTACAGTCATGACGTGGTCCTCAACCGTCTGTACCATCAGCGAGTAACGGCGGCCACGACAATGGGCGACAAGGGAGATTTCATCAGGCCAAGGGTCATTGACCGCAAAGGGCTCCAGCGTGATACCGTCGGTCCAGTCAAGGGAACTGTCACGCTCTGCCTTGATGATGGCCTCCTTAGCAGTCCAAGCGATGATATGGGCGGGAAGATGATCAGCGGGAATAAATCGCTTCTCGTTGTCGTTCAGAAACTTATCTCTGACGCGCAACACCTGACGACGATCCATCTGCTCGGCATCGAGGCCGACAACCTGCTGCTCATTGATGGCAACAGCCACAAGATGAGGAGTGTGGGTAATGCTGACATTAATGGCAAGCCCCGTGACCGATGGCGCCCCTTGTGGGTCATGGGACAAGGTTACCGGACATCCCATGGCATGATACAGCAACAGGCGTTCGGCAGCCTTCTCACGTTGCCGCTTTTCAGGCAGTTCAATCAGGTCATCGGCTGCGATTCCCGCCTCTCGGCACAGTACCAGCAACTGCTGCGCGCCCTCGTCGAGCCGCCACACCAGCACTCGCGTGCCTTCAGGATATGTCATTTCTTGCACAAACATGGAAGCAGCCAGCTATTACCGGGAAAAGGGAATCAAGGAGAGGGGATTGGGGAATGCTTATCCGACGCCGTTCTTGGCGAGGTCAATGCGGGTGAGCACCTTGGGGTTGTCTTCGCTTGCAGCGATCCACGAGCGATAACGACGACGGTTGACGAAGCGCTCCACCAGATAGGCCAGGATAAACATCACGGGCACCTGTAGCCACATCATCCAGTAGTGGTGAGACACTTGATAGAGGGTGGCGCCGTTGGTCTGCATGAGGACATAACCATTACTCATCCAAGTTGCCGGGACGCAGTCGCCCACGACATACCACAAGCGCGACATCAGGTAGCGAGGCCACGAAGCACCTGTCAGGAAGACGAACACCACCGACGAGAACACGAACAGCAGGAAGACACTCTCGCGCTCGTTGACAAAGGCCTGCAGCGTCTGTCCCATCAGCGACACGCCGATGATGAACGGCACGGCGAGACAGATGATGTGCAGGAGATTGCCATACTGCGGGAAACCGAACATCAGCGGCACATAGTGGAGCACATAGATGACGGGGAGCACGTAGATGATCTGATGGCACATCATCTTGCCGATAATGGTGGCTCCAGGACTGGCCTCGATGGCCATCGGGTCACGACCACCGTTGCGGCGGCGACGCTCGATGCTGCCGCCATGCAGCATGGCGATACCCAATATCATACTCTGTTGCAGCACCAGCGGCAAGATGAACAGCAGCACGGCGCTGGCAATACCCATCGCTGGATTGCCCACAGGCACCTGACGGTTCTCAATGATGCTGCCACCCATGTTGAGCACTGGCTCGACGATGGCCGACAGCCGCTCGCCACCCATGGCCTGGGTGACATTAGACAGGGCGGTAAACATCGCCTTGTAACGCATCATCACGCTCATGTCGCAATAGAGCGACACATGACCCTGGTCGCCACGCTCAACGCTCTGGGCAAAATCGCGCGGCACATACAGGATACCGTAGCACGCCTTGCGGTGCATCGCCTCCTGGGCCTCCTGCATGTTAGCAGCATAGCCCACGATGGAGACCTCCTGGGTCGCATCCATACGGCGGACCAGTTCGCGGCTCATGGCTGTGCGGTTGTCATCGACGACGACAACGGCCTCGTCACGCACTACCTCGGGGTTATAAATCAGGGCATACAACACAGGGTAGACCGCATTGAGCAGCAGGAAGAAGATGACTACACCCTCATCGCGGAACACGAGCAGCAACTCGCGTCCACACACCCTGAGCACCTGGATAAACCACAGGAACAGGCGGCTATGTTTCATCTTTTCGGTCATATCTTATCAGGGAATATACACGGGATTCAGACACTCCTTCTTCAAGCGCCATGACAGCAGCATGGGCAGGATGGTAAACCCGATAAGTGCAGCATAATATACTCTTGAATAATACAGGTCGATGCCATTCAGCGCCTGGTCAACCATAATGAGGAAGTAGTACTTGATCGGCATCACATAGCCTAGTGACTCAACCCAGGGGTACAAGGCCTCCTCGGGCAGTGAAAATCCTGTAAACGAGAACGAAACCATACCCAACAGGGTACACAACATTGTGCCGTAGCGGAAGTTGGGCGTGAAGCAGAACATCAGTACTGCAAAGCTTTGGTTGGCCACAACAAGGAGGAACATCGCGCTGAGCATGTGCCACGGGTTGCAGTTCAGCGGGAAGTCATAGCAGCGGTACATCATCCACTGGATAAACCAGCCCACGGCGGTGAACAGCACCGTCTGGGGCACCAGCTTGCCCACCAGGGCGAGGAACATGCTGTCGCCCGAGGTCTTGAGCCACTGGCGACTCAGACCCGACTTGAGTTCCATGCCCAGCGAGAAGGCTGTCACCAGCAAGATGAACAGCGACAGGAAGCAGGGCACAAAGGTGGAGTTCAAGTAGTAGTCATAGTTGATGAACGGGTTGCCTGGCATGTGGATGTGTGTCTGATAAGGCTGCAGGGCGGCTGCAATCTTCTGCTCCGGGATACCCACGGTGCGCAGGGCTGTCTGCACGATGGCACCGTTGGCGAGCAATGACATGGTCTTGAAGCCCTTGTACTGCATCGAGGCAGGAGCATAATAGGCATAGTTCACATAGTAGCTCACCACTGGCTGACGACCACCCAGTGCCTCCTCTTCGAGATATTCCGGAATGAGGAAGAAGCCCATCACCTCGCCGCGCTGCACGGCATCACGAGCCTCGGCAAAATTGCTGTAGCGGTGGCAGATGTTCACCTGCTGGAAGCCGTTCAGCGTGCGCGACACTTGTCGTGACATGATGCTGTTGTCCAGGTCAACGATGCCCACAGGCACATTCTGCACGCTGCCGCTCTTGATTAGGTCCATTAGGTACCAGCAGCACAGCAGCGGCATGATGACGATCAACAGGAAATACATGGGTCGCCGCACGAGCTGGATGCACCCGCGCTTGAAAGAACGCCCTATATATTTCAGAATCATCACTTCTCTATTTTCAATTTCTCAACCCTCTAGAATATCTAGATCATCTAGACCCTCTAGAAACCTAAAGCCTAAAACCTAAAGCCTAAAACCTACTTCTCCAGAATAATCGACATGCCGGGGCGCAGGTTGGGCACCTTGGTGGTGGGACGCATCTTGACCTCAAAGGTCTTGCTGTCATACTGGCCCTGGGCCTTGGCGGCCTGCCAGACGGCATAGCTGCCCATGTCGTGGATGTAATAGACCGACATCTTGGTCTGCATGTTGTTCAGGGCGGGGATACGGACGTTGACGACCTTGCCCATCGGCAGATCATTCAACATTTCCTCGCGCACGCTGAAGCTCGCCCACATCTCGTCAAGCTTGGCGATCGACATGATGGGAGTTCCCATGGCCACGAGCTCACCCTCCTGCGGATAAATCTCACTCACCTCACCGTCACACGGAGCCACAAGCACCTGATCCTCGAGCAGGCTTTCGACCTCCATAACGGTGCCTCGTGCGGCATTTGCCATACTGCGAGAGGCATTCTTGTCCTCCTGCTGGGCACCCTTTACTGCCAGGTCATACTGCGCCTTGGCGGCTTTGACCTGGGCGGTGGCAGCGTCATAGGCGGCCTTGGCCTCATCGCGTTTCTGCTGGGTGGTAACACCCTGCTTGTAGAGGTTCTCCACGCGCTGATAGGTCTTCTCGGCGATAGTCTGGGCGGCAACGGCCTGCTGCCACATGTTGTAGGCACCCTGTTTCAATTCCTCACGGGTACCCTTCTCGGCCTTCTGGTTCTGGGAAGCAGCAGCTTGCTGCATCTGCTTGGCCTGATAATACTTGGCATCGACGGTGCTGGAATAGATGCTCACCAGCTTGTCACCCTTGTGTACCGTGTCGCCCTCGTGTACATAGAAGCGCACGATGCGACCCGGCAGCTTACCGCTCACGCGCACGGCGTCACAGTCGGCCTGGCCCTGAACGGTCGTTTCGGCGGGATGGATGAGCAGGATGCCCACAACGGCAATACTAGCCATCACCAGTGCAAACACTGCCAGCGCTGCCAGCAGCGCTTTGTCCTTCTTGCGGACCACAGTTCTCTGTTCGTCTTTTTCCATATTGAGTCGTCAGTTTTTAGTTGTCAGTCTTTATTATCCTAATAGCTCATCGTTCCCATGACCTTGGCAAGGTACTCGTGGGTAAGCTGGACGTCGATCTCGGCATCAATTTTCTCGCTGTTGGCTTTGAGCCATGCGGTCTGGGCGGCAAGCACCTCATCGATGGTGCCCATTCCCTCCTTGAAAGCGATGCCGGCGATGCGCAGGTTCTCATCGGCCTGATTCAGGTTGGCCTTGGTGGCCTCAAGGGTCTTATAGGCCTCCTGATAACGGAAGGCAGCCTGGCTGATCTGCAAGGCGATTTTCTCCTTAGCATCGTCGAGTTCCAGACGCTTGACATCGGCCTCGACCTTGGCAGCCTTGACCTTGTTGCTCAAGCCACCCCAGTGCCACAAGGGCACCTTGAGGGTTGCACCGACGCTGAAAGCCGCCCCAAAGCGGTTCTCAAAACCGTCATAGCTATTGGGATTGGTAGCGTGCAGGGCAGCGACAACAGCCAGCTTGGGCATCATCTCGCTGCGAGCGACCTTGACCTGCTGGTCATATATCTTGGTAGCCAACGTCAGCGAGCGGATGTCATGTCGCCTGTCATAGACCTCATTCAGGTTGAAGTTGGACGGGGCAAGCGTGATGTCCAAGTTGTCTTGGCCCTCGTCGGCTAGGGTCATCATGGTGTTGACGGGCAAGCCGCACAGCTGCGCCAGCAGCATGCGCGACAGGGTCACGCCATTGTTGACCTTAGTCAGATCGACGTTGGCCTCGTTGAGTTTCACATCAACAGCGAGCTGATTGGCACGGGTGGCAACACCCTCGTTGACCATTGCCTTGACATCATCATCGAGTTTCTGCACGAGACCCACATAGCTGGTGGCAAGCTTCTGCTTGGCACAGAGCGAAACGACCTGCCAGTAGGCGGCATCAACATTATAGATGACATCCTCGACCTTGCTCTCGCGCATCTCGCGGGCGAGCTGCTCGGCCAGGTTGGTAATCTCGTTCATGGCAGTGATTTTTCCGCCCATGTAGATGGGTTGAGTCACCGTCAGGGCACCACCCATCAGGTTGTGGATGTTATAGGTCAGACCACTCTTGGGCAACAGCGCCACCGTCGAGGGGACAAACTGACCATTCTCGAGCTGCAGGGGAGCCCCAGTGCGCGGATCGATGACCAGGTTGAAGTCATAGGCGCCCGTCTGCAGGTTGAACGACTTGGTAGGCAGCATCTGGTCTTCCTTGATGAGCGACACCTTGCGAGAATTATAGACATAACCCGCCATGAGGTCAAACTGCGGCAGATAGGCGGCAGCGGCCTCCTTGCGTTGATAGCCTGCCTTGTCGATGGCAAGCGATGCCTGCTGGATTTCCTTATTGTTGCGCAGCGCCATGTGGCGGCAAGAGTCCAACGTCACCACCTGGGACGATGCCATTAACGAAATGGTGCAAAGCGCTATAAGAATGATATTACGCATATCCTTACTGATAAAAAAGGTCTGATTTAACGCTGCAAAATTACTACAAATTGCATAAACAAAAAACATCTGTCCCAAATAATCCACTATAAGTGAAAAACGGAACAGTGCTTCATCATGTATGAAATAAAAACTCAATTTGTTTTTCTGAATACAAATTGAGTTTAATTATTCAGCGCATAGCATGCTATGATGACTGGTTTTGATCGATGATATAGTCCCCTACCCCTTGTAGAAACACTTGACCTCGCCAACAGGGAGCTTGCCCACAAGCAGCAAGGGGATGCGGTCGGCTTCGGTCGACATCCATGCGCTCAGGTTGTCGCTGGACTTCTTGCCGCCCTCCTGAGTGAAGCGGAAGTCGATACGGTGGGCCTTACGCTTGGTGCCGTCGCGCATCTTGATGTTCTCCACGCCCTTGTAGTTGATGGTGAGGTACTCCTTCTCCTTGCCCGAGAAGATGATGGTCGTGTAGTTCTTGTTGCGGCTCAACTCATCATAGTCCAGGTTGCGTAGCATGTAGAAGACGCTCACCATATCATAGGCCTGCGACTTGGCACTCAGGTCAATGGACGTGGTGCCGCTCTTGCGGTAACGCGTGCAATGAGCCTTGGTGTTGCTACTATTATAAGAGAACTTGATGACATCACGGGCATAGTAGTCCTTCTCATGCGTCAGCTTCTCATAGAGCAAGGGTTTGAGGTCATTGTTCATCGTGCACTTGAGGGTGTCGCGCACGGGATAGACCTTGTCGGCCCATGAGCGTGTTTTGCCCGTGAGCTGGGCATAGTAGCCGTCCTTGGTCTTGCGGGTACTCAACGTGGCATCGGCAGCATGCTTCCATATCAGGCCCCAGTGATAGACGACCTCGTAGTTGAGGGTCTCATTGCTGAAGTCCTTTGCCTCCACCTGCTGCGGCATGACCATCGCCAGCAGCAACAATACCGTAGTCAATAATCTCTTCATCGCTAATGGTTTTAATTGTTTCACCTTAGACCCAGAAAATCCCGATTGGTTTAATCGGGATTCCAACGGGTCAAGTATTAAAACATTCTATCATTCACCTGCCAGCAACATCCTAATCAATGTTGTGACATCATTGATATTGATAATCTTGTCGCCATCCACATCGGCATTATCCATGTTGACCATTTCGCCATTGGCTGACAGCAGATAACTGATCAACAACGCAACATCATCAATATTCAGTTTACCGTCACCATCCACATCTCCAGCGAGCACAAACTCTGCCTTCAACTTGTCAAATATAAAATTGGCGCGCTGCCGTAGCCAATTGGCAGCCTTGACCGACTGCGCAGCGTAATTGGTGTTATCAAGACCTGCCGCCTTATTCTTGGCGAAAGACGGTGCAACATATTGATAATAGTCCTGACAGAACTCACACAACTCATCCAGCTTGTCACCCATGAAATCTTTCCACAGCCCGAACAAGTGCTCACCAGTATCAGACCCATAACGCAGCCTCCTGATGAAGTACTGTTGATCAAGAGGCGCAAGGTATAAATCGGCTGTTGCATTATAGCCAAAATAGGTGGCATTGGATGTATTGTAACCATAAGCCCAGTCTAGATCCCAAACTGGTCCAAAACAGAATTTACTGCTGTCTTCCAAGAGATTAGCATTAAAGCAGAACAGGCTTTTGGGATGAATGATCTCGGTATTCAGAATCAGATCATTAAGCATCAGATAACGGGCCAAACAGTCTATATCTGCTTGTTTAGAGAAATCACTTCCAGACAGGACGCTTACCACAAATTGATTAAACCGATTTTGAATCATATTCATCGTGAGCACAGTGCTGTCCTCTTCAAAATTGGGATGCTTGATGTTGACAGGGATGCTATTCATCGATGTCTTGAACTTTTGGGTATCTGCTTCATCATAATACACGTCCAGTTCAAGCAAAACAGCAGCCGTTTCATCTTCTAAGTCTATACTGTTATTCGAGAAACCCACCTTCTCGGTAAAATTGTAGCTGCCTTTATAGGTCCCATTGACGTATAAATCAACCGGGATCATGTCATTGACAGCAACCGTACCAATTAAACTTGCGGCTTTCATACCAATGGCATTAGTCAACATTGACCCCTTTATCTTGTTTGCCAACAATACCCAGTTCATACCCTTAGAAAGGCCCAAAGGCCTTACTTTCTTTGCAAATTTCAGGCGGTACTGATTTTTTGCATCAGGATTGGACGACCATGAGGCATTCCCGCGGCCTCTGATCTTTACCGAGTCGGTCATTGACGGATATACCCCAGCGCCATCAATGACAATCTCAGCATCGACATACTCTGTTTTGCTAGTGATGTTCACGCCGCCCACGGTGTTAATGTCAATACGAGGAACAGAAGTACTGTGGTCGGTCAGAAAATCCACATGAATGGTATATGTCCTGCCAAAAGGCAACATCGCATATTCACCTGACGCCTGACGAGAAAGAATCAAATCACCAGGATAACCGACGACATAAGTGCGGCTGTTGTCAAAACGCAAGCGACTCACCTTACTCTCCTGCTCCTTGCCATCAACATAGGCACGAGCATTCTCATCAGACAACATGAACGATGACGTGAGTCTCTTGCCGATACCCGCAACAGTCACGTTGACCACATCATCGGTAATTATTCCGACAGCATCCGAGAACAACTGATAATTGTACTTGTTGTTGAACCTGAAGTATGAAAACGTGGGCAATTCCTTGCTGAGTTGCTCATCAACGGATGCTATCGTCTCCATGGGATAGGAGTAAACTGTCCCATCATGAGCGACAAAGGAAATCCGTCCTGCCTCTTCTGTCATCGTCTGTAAACATGTGTCCGGGAACACATAGAGACGACCGTCATTAAAGGTGACATAGGTAGTCGCTTCAACCTCAACGACATGAAACAGCGCACTGATAACCAACAAGAGAAAGCACAGATAGCGGCTTCTGCTCTTGTCTTTCAATAATTTTTCCTTACTCATTATTGATTTAAAAAGGCTTTTTGATGAACTATGTTAAAAAGAGAAGGTAATTAATCCATTTAAAGCTCTCGGCACAGCGTCCGTGACATTCTACCGCCCGCCTTAACAGCCCCAGCCACTACTTGCCGCCCATCGCACCAGATCATACAATCCACACGATAGGGTTGGGATTCCACCGGGTCAGGTACTCATACAATCAATCAATTATTCATCAGATAACAATATCCTAATCAATGTTGTGACATCACTGATATTGATTTCGCTATTGCCGTCTACGTCAGCATTATCCATGTTGACCATATCGCTATTGGAGGACAACAGATAATTGATCAATAATGTAACGTCATTAATATTCAGTTTCCCGTCACCGTTCACATCGCCGGCTAGCACATACTCTGCCTTCAGCTGACCATATATAAAATTGGCGCGTTGTCGTAACCAATTGGCAGCCTGAATCGACTGGTCAGCATAATTGGTGTCATCAAGACCTGCCGCCTTATTTTTTTCGAATGAGGGCTTAACATAATCAAAATAATCTTGGCAAAACTCACACAATTCATCAATTCCATTGGCCATGAACTCTTTCCATAGCTCCCATGTACGTCTCTTAACGTGAAAATCATTGTGCAAGATATTCCAAAATTCAGTTAGAGGGTATTCTAGACTATAGTAATTCAGGTCTATATGTCTAATAAAGTAGGTTGGGGTATTCTGATAGTAGCCGTAGGCCCAATCAAGATCCCAAACTGGTCCAAAAACAAACTTATAATTATCGTCAAGGATGTTTTCATTATAAAGGTATGTGCTTTTCGGATGGAATATTTCTCTATTGCAGACAAATTCATTTGCCATCAAGAAACGCGTAAGGGCTTCAATGTCCACATTATCGGAAACATCTTCATGATTAACTAATGCTGTTTCAAAACTATTATAACGATTTTCAATTATCTCTAAAGTGAGCAATGTCTCGTTTTCGGCAAAATCAGGACTCTTAATATTTACAGGCGTTGAGAAAGACGACGATCTAAATTTCTGTGTAATATCTTCATCATAGTATGTATCTAATTCTAACAGAGTCGCGACACTCTCATCATCAAGGTCTACACTATTACCAGCTAATTCCACCTTCTCTGTAAAGTTGTAACTGCCCTTGTAAGTGCCGTTGATATATAAGTCCACTGGGATTATATGGTTTGCAGCCTCGGTTCCCATCAAATCTGCCACTTTCATACCAATAGCGTTTGTCAACATAGAGCCTCTCTGTTTGTTGGCTAAAAGAACCCAATTCTTGCCCTTCGTTAAGCCGAACGGCTTCACCTTACTGGCAAACTTTAAGCGGTAAGGGTTCTTGGAATCGGGATTTGAAGACCAGGAAGTATTCCCACGTCCTTTAATCTTTACAGAATCGGTCATTGACGGGAATACCCCGGCACCATCAATGATAATCTCAGCGTCAACATAGTATTCCTTGCTAGTAATGTTCACACCACCCACTGTATTGATGTCAATACGGGGAACAGATGTGCTGTGGTCAGTCAGATAATCCACATTGACGGTGTATGTCTTACCGAATGGCATCATATCATATCCTCCTGCAGCTTGAGCAGTGAGAATGAGATCGCCAGGATAACCGACAACATAGGTGCGGCTGTTGTCAAAGCGCATACGGCTCACCTTGCTTTCCTGTTCCTTGCCATCTACAAATGCACGAGCATTCGTGTCAGACAGAGTAAATGATGACGTAAGCCACTTGCCAATTCCTGCCACAGTAATATTCACTTCATCATCACCAATAGTTCCAGTTGCATCGGTAAACACTTGGTAGTTGTACTTGTTGTTGAACTTAAATGAAGTAAAAGTTGGCAATTCCTTGCTGAGTTGCTCATTTACTGATGCAATCTCATTCATCGGATAGGCATAAACACTCCCATCAAGGGCAGTGAAGGAGATATAACCATCCTCTTCAACAACCGACTGTATACATGAGTCAGGGAACACATAGAGGCGACCATCATTAAAGGTCACATAACTTGTCGCATACGCACCCTGTGCAAGAAAAAGTACACTTACCAAGAATGTAAAAAGGGACAGATGGAGATTCCTTTGGTCTTTTGTCATCATTTTCATAAACATCTTTGCAATATTTCTATCAAATTAATCAGTATCGTTTTTATAAAAAGAGGCTTCTATTCACAGCAAGAGCCATCTTAAGAATATGACTTGAATAGCAACTTCTGTACTATTCATAATTTAGACTTCGCAGCGTAGCAAGCATATTAAAAATACTTGTTTTGATCTTGGGTCTGGTCCATAGGGATGCCGATGAGGGAGCTGGCGGGGACGGTCACGCGGGTCGTGTCGCCATCGAGCGTGAAGCTCTTGTTGTCCATGGTGGAGCCTTTACACTCGCTGATGACTACATCGCCCCCCTTGAAATCGGAACTGGCGCTGAAGGTCAACGTCACTACTGCCGCTGTAGCTGGTGGGTAACATGTGGCACTCCTTGGAAAAACGAATACGATATAGCCACCTGCCGGCAACGCACGGCACACCAAATGCATATCGAAACCCTTGCTGTACTTGGTCAGGTCGGAATCATCCAGCGCCAAGCCTTCGGGCAATGACATGTCGAACTGAAAGCCTCGCATCGCTGTCTCGTTGGCAAGCATTACCGGCACACTGATGACAGAATCCCTATCGAGTTCAAAGTCCTCGATGTAAAAACGGTTGGACTGGGCTACCACTGTCAATGTTGCCATAACAGCCAGTAAAGTCAACAAGATATGTTTCATAATCAGATTCTACTTATTATATATATGTGGCGGCAAAGGTACAACAAGTTTTCAATAACTGCAAAAAACCGAAAAAACCAAGAAAAACCGAAAAGCCCAAAAACGGCAAAAACCAAAACCAATACAAAACCCCCAAAAAGAATAAAAACAAAAAAGAAGATTTCCCCCTACAACCCCCTATAGAAGAAAAAATAAAAACAAGAAAAAAATATTATTCTCCCCCAACAACAACGCATGCGCGCGTGAGAAGATTAAAACCCAATGGAAACCTTTGTCATGGCTTATTGCTGTTGTTGTTGATTGTTTTTTGAAAAAAATCAGTCAAAAGTATTGACAAACCACCAATAATGTTGTAATTTTGCAACGTAAAAATTATTGTTTTACCATTTAAGCACACTTTTTACCATGAAAGACATGCAATCAGAAATCAGAAAGCGCGAGCTGTGCCAGCAGCGCGACAAGGAGTTCCTGGAGCTCTACCACCCTACCCTAGATGCCCTGATCGAACAGGGGCTACCGATGTGCAAGGCACGCCGAGTCGCTGTGGAGTTTACCATCGCCAACGGACACCCCCACTACCACGTGGACCACGAACGCGCCTACCGCTGCGTGTGCCACCTGCTGAATGCCGAGCAGAAGAAGGCAGGGAATGCCCGAACCTTCCGCACCAGCGAGGAAATGGGCCTTGCCAAGCACCGCCTGCGCCAGCAGATGTGGTTTGAGATCGCTCGGCAAGTTGCCACCCTGCGAGAGCGCGGCATCAGCATCGAGGACGCCGTCGACCATGTGCTGGAACACTGCCGCGCCTCGCGCTTCTTCATCACTCCCGCCACCGCGTTGACCAAGATCTGCCCCCAGGCCCGCCCCCGCGCCATTAGAAACTAGGAGTTAGAAGTTAGAGGTTAGAAGTTAGGAGTGAGGAATTCAATATCATCTAGAATAAGTGACTAGCGACTAAAAACTAAAAACCATGAAATACCGCATTGACATTGTTATCAACCTGGATGAGATCCAGCAAGCCATTTACACCGAGGGGACCTGGCACCCCGCCGAGAACGCCACCGCCTGGGGCGTGAACCGCAGTAATGAACCCATCGTTGACCGGCGCGTGCGCGAGGGTCTTGATGACCTGCTGGCACGCATGAGCGGCTACATCGTGAGCCAGAACATCAACTTCAACATCGATAGCCAGAATATCGTACTGGGCCTGGCCCTCGACAAGCGCCCGTTGCTGTCGCTTGCCACTGACCTGAAGAACGCGATGGTCAGCGCACTCGCCAACTACACGCTGATGTCCCTCTACGGCGACGAGGACAGCATCTATGGCACGGCATGGCGCTTGCACCGCGCACGCACGCTGCTACTCCTGTGCCGCCCATGATCACACGGCAGATTTATCAAACGGCATAGGCTGCAATCACACGTCAGCTGGAGCAACTTGAATTTCATATTCTAAAGTTGTTCCAGCTCTTTTTGTTGTTCATGATGTATTAATTGATACTTATACAGCATTTTTCGGCCTCAGGTAGCAATAATTCCACCAAAAAAAGTTACCTTTGCCGTGAAATCAGTATTATTATCTTAACTATTAATCTCCAATGAACAAGATTTTCACTTTGTTGTTAACGGTGTCTCTGGCAATGGCCTGCGGCACCGCATGGGCCGAGACTATCAGTGATAGTCAGGCACGAAGCATTGCCGAGAACTTCATGGCAAGCCACAAAATGCAGTCCACCAATCTGCAGTTGGTTAAAAAGCAGGGCAAGTTTAACGCCCCCGCAACAAGCACCAAGGCTGCCTACTATGTGTTTAACGCCGAGCGCAACGGCTATGTCATCGTTGCCGGTGATGACCGCGCACCTGCCGTGCTGGGTTACAGTGACAAGGGCTCCTTCAATGCCCAGGACGTTCCCGAGGCCCTGCAGGAGCTGCTTGATAGCTATGCCGAGCAGATCGAGGCTCTCGACCAGGGCAACATGGCTGCCCCCCAACTGACAGCCGGTCCCGCCATCAGCCCGTTGCTGACCTGCACCTGGTCGCAGAAGGGTCCTTACAACCATCTGTTGCCTTTTATCAACGGCTCTCGTGCCGTGGCTGGTTGTGTTGCCACAGCACTGGCTCAGGTGATGTATTACTGGAAATGGCCGGCACAGCCCACCATGACCATCCCCGAGTACACCACATCGAGCCTGGGCATCGTCATGCCAGCGCTTGAACCCGTTGCCTTTAACTGGGAGGCTATGCAGGACGGCTACCTCACCAGCGACACCTTGAGCGTCGAGGGTCTGGCCGCCGCCACACTGACCCAATATGCCGCCCAGGCAGCCGAGATGGACTTCAAGGATGGTTCGTCAGGTGCCACCACCACCCGTTCGCCCTTCTTCCTGTCCACCTACTTCGGTTACAAGGCCAGCGCTCACTCCTTGTATCGCAGCAACTACACCGCCCAGGAGTGGGCAGACATCATCTACAATGAGTTGGCAGCAGGACGCCCCGTGATCTATAGCGGCAGCAAGAAGACAAGCGGCCACGCCTTCATTTGCGATGGCTATAATGGTGAGGGTCTGTACCACTTCAACTGGGGCTGGAACGGCCAGAGCAACGGCTACTTCCTGCTCAACGTGCTCAACCCCGACCTGCAGGGTACGGGCAGTGCCAGCGGCGCTTACGGCTACGTTTTATCTCAGGCCGCCGTCGTGGGCATTGAGCCTGGAGAGGGAGAAAACATTTTTGCCATGACTGTTTCGGATGTTGCCTTGAACAGCGCTTCCACAACGCGCGAGGGCACCAACTTTGACTTCAGGGCAACTATCACGGGACGCTTCCGCAACTACACGTCCCAGGTGATTGCAGCCCGATTCGGTTGGGGTCTATTCGATGAGAATAACAACTTCATGGAGCGCCTGTATAGCTCTTATACCACTGGTGTAAAGCCTGGAAACTACTTCACACTCACCGAAAAGGTTGTGAGCTTCGGCGAAGGCATGACCAGCGGTACCTATCGCATCCTACCCATGTGCAGCGAGTATGGCCTGGATAACTGGCGTCCTTGTGTCGGTGCCGACAAGAACTACTTTGAGGTCACCATCAACGACAACGAGTGCACCATCAAGGGTTATGGCTCAGCAGCAGACCGCCAGTACACCATCAACGACATCACCATGGAAGGCATGATGCACAATGGCCGTCCCATTGACATCAATATGAACATCACCAACGATGGCGATTCTTACAACAATCTGCTTTACCTGTTTGCCAACAATACCTTTATTGCAGCAGCCTATGTAAGCATCAGCAAGGGCGAGACCGCCGACATCCCCTTCCGCTTCATGCCGACAGCTGCCGGTGATTACACCCTCACCTGGTCCTGGAATGATGACGGTAGTGCCCCCATCGCCACCCGCACGATAACCGTCAACCCGATGCCCGAAGCTTCACTGAGCGGCACGCTGAAGGTGCTGAATGTCACCGATGCCACCAACAAGATCGTCACCAGCGACAAGTTCAGCGTAGAGCTCACCGTCACCAACAACGGCACCGAGACCTACAACGAGGATCTCTCCTTCAAGCTCTACAAGCACACGGCAGGCAACAGCGGTACCTCGGTACAAGGTATGAGCATGCCTATCGTTCTGGAACCGGGCGAGACCAAGACTGTGCAGGCAGACTTTGACAACGTTGTCAACGGCTGGAAATACTTTGCCAACGCCTACTACTACACCGCCGGTACAGAAACCAAGATCAAGGGCACCTCGTTCCACACCATCATCTTCCCCGAGGCTCCCGAAGTTCTGCCCGGTGACGTGAACGGCGACACAGCCAGGAACATCCAAGACGTAACGGTACTCATCAACTATCTGTTGAACGGAACT
Organism: Sodaliphilus sp.; assembly: GCA_045114065.1. Lineage (GTDB taxonomy): Bacteria > Bacteroidota > Bacteroidia > Bacteroidales > Muribaculaceae > Sodaliphilus. The sequence goes on along the minus strand of JBGUJU010000198.1, from coordinate 9,871 downwards.
ACCGAGGGCGTCAACCTTGCCAATGCCGATGTTGATGGCAGCACCATTATCAACATCCAGGATGTGACTGCTCTCATCGGCTTCCTGCTGAACGGCACCTTCTAAGTCAACAACACTTGACGACAGCATTATTAAAAGTCGCGCGGCCCCTGATTGCGGGTCGCGCGACTCTTATTCATCAAGTGGCGACAGGCGTCAGAGGGGGGGTTACTTCATGAACTTGGTCGACCTGATGTGGCCATCCTTGTAAGTGGTAACCATGATATTGACACCCTCAAACGGCGACGTGCTCTCCTGGCCCATCAAGTTGTAGTAGCGGATGCTCTTGATCTCGGCCGATGCCGGATTCACATCTGGTGAACTGGAGTGCCATGGTCTGGCCCTCCCACACACCGTCGTAGCCGTTGTTGGTGATGTAGTAATTACCTAACTGTCCCGGGTAAGTGAAATTGTTGACGACACTGATTGTCGTGGGCCCCCAGTAGAAGTTGGGATCCCCTTCAAGGACGTTATCCACGCAGTGCATCACAATCTTCTTGATGATGTAGTTCGCCGAACGGACCTCAAAGGTCAGATTACGGCGCTCCACGAGATAATTCTCATTGTCAAGGCCATCGGTAAACGTCATCATGATGCCGTCCTTGACGCAATAATAGGCCAGGACGCCAGACACATTGCCTTGCTCTAGCACTTCTCCACGGTTGATGACCACCGTGTGCTCGCTCGCCCATATCGGAATGGACAAGACGAGCATCATTAGCATTAGTAGTAACTTTTTCATGCTATTAATTAATTAAACAATATAAAATGATTCGGTTATCATTAATTCGGTTACGACTAGTTGGTTATGAACAATTTGGTTATGGTCCCGATGAAAGGGCACCTAGGTTCGCCACTTTCATCCGATACCTTCTGCTGGTGGGGACACCTACCGAAGGCGAGGTAATTGACGCCAAAATGTCATAGGACGAAATCTGCAAATCACAAAAGTAATCAATAATCAAATAAAAAAATATATTCTCCATTTTTTAACATTTTTATCACCTCTGATAACCATTCACGCTAAACCGTCGACAAAAAATGATTAAACATAAATATCCATCCACATCCACCAATAACCATGAATATTATTTTTCTAAGCGGCTTGGCGTGAGGTGAGGCTAGATAATAGTGGGTTGCACCTAATGTTGGCAACACCGATCATCATCAAAAACGACAAATTAATCAGGTCAGGCGTTGTGCAATTGACAAAAAAGAGATACATTTGTGACAACTTAATATCCCTATCACTATGAACCGACGAGAAATGATCAAGAAGACCGGGGCTGCTGCTGTAGGAGCCACGGTGCTGGGCCTCCCCCTGGGCATGAGCGCCCAAGCAAACAGCAGTAATGCCGCCACGCCGCGCAAGCGGCTCAAGGTGCTCGCCATCGGAGCCCACCCCGACGACCCCGAGACCTGCTGCGGCGGCACGATGTGCCTGTTTACCGAGGCGGGCCACGAGGTGGTGTGCGTCTATCTCACGCGCGGTGAGGCAGGCATCGCGGGCAAGAGCCATAGCGAGGCTGCCGCCATCCGCGTTGCGGAGAGCGAGAACGCCTGCAAGGTGACCGGGGCACGCCACATCTTCATGAGCCAGGTGGACGGTAACACCGAGGTGAACCTGGAGCGCTACAAGGAGATGCGCGAGCTCATCGACCGCGAGAACCCCGACATCGTGATGACCCACTGGCCACTGGACGGCCACCGCGACCATGCCTGCTGCGGCATCCTCGTCATGGACGCCTGGCGTCGGCTGGACCGGCGTTTCAAACTGTTCTACTTCGAGGCAATGTCGGGCACCCAGAGCCAGATGTTCCATCCCACCCACTGGGTGAACATCGAGAGCGTGCTGGAGCGCAAACACGAGGCCTGCAACTGCCACGTGAGCCAGGGGATGGACGAGATCTACCACTGGCACAAGACGATGGAACACTTCCGCGGCCTGGAGTGCCGTTGTGAAGCCGCCGAGGCCTTCGCCCAGCACAGCGACGCCCTGCCCACCTTGCCGTGACCGAGGCCATAGCTCTCTAGTCACTATAGATATTATAGAACAGTAATCCCCGTGGCAAGTGGTGCCACGGGGATTATTGTTATTGTAGCGGGATACCTCCTCTAGAAGGTGAAGCCGGCGCCGACCATGAAGCCGATGCGCTGAGCGCCCATGCCATAGAGGACATCGTAGCGGCGGTTCAGCAGGTTGTGGGCCTGCAGCCAGAGGCTGACGGTGCTGTTGAGGCGGTAATTGGCCCCGGCATGCAGGTTGATGGCATCCTTCATGTTGATAAACTTATAATATGTGGTACCAGGATTGACATCACTACTGTAGAACATATAGGGATTGCTGAACAGTGCCATGCGGCCACCACGGTACTCAAGACCGGCATCGATGGTCAAGGGACGCCACGGGGTGACCTTGAGGTCGAAGTTGGCAACGGTCGAGGCACGGTCCACGCCCATCTTGTAGCCGTTGTAGCGCTTGTCGCTGGCAAACATCTCGTTGTCGTGAGGAGCATACTTGACGCTAGCCGATGCCTCGATGAGCGAGCGGTACTTGTAGTTGAGCTCAGCATTGACATAGTAGCCACGGCTGTCGATGACGTGGTAGTCACTCATGAAGCCGGTGAGCGTTCCCAAGAATGCGTCACGAATCAACACGGAACGGCCAGTGGCATTATTATAAATGTCGGTTATCGGCATTGAGCCATCAATATCGGGGACATAATAGATGATGCCAGGCTCGCCCTTGACGATGGCATAGCCCAACGACACCTTGGCGCTCAAGCCGTTGAACGGCCCAATCTTGATACCGGCCTCGGCATCGAGCGGCGTATAGACGCTGCCGTAGAGCAGCAAGGGGTTGTCATAGCGGTAGTTGACGAAGTGCTTGCCCTGGCGATAGCCCAGTGCCTTGCCACCCAGCGCATTGCCGAAGACGGTGAAACCGTCAACCAGCGACAGGCTGGCGCGCACATTGGGCGAGAGGCGGAAAATGCCACCGTCGCTGAAGCTCAGGTGGGCGTTCAAGCCCAACTGGAGCTTGAACATATCGCCACGGATGGTGTAGGTGGGCGACAGGGTGATCATGCCAGCCTCGTCAAACAAGTCTAAGTCACGGCTGATTCTGGACTTGGAGCCTCGACGCAGGTACTCGCCCTTGATGTTGAGGGCAGCGGTGGTCAGGTCGGTCACGTCATAGGAGCCTCCCAGATTGAGGATACCCCAGTTGTCGTGCACGCCGTGCTTATATAAATCATTGAAAGCCTTGTCGTGGGCAGCATGGCCATACTGCAGGCCGATGTTATACTTCAACGGATTGTCGCGCAGCATGAACTGGCTTGCCCAGCCGGCGTTGAGGTTGAAGTTGGAGAACGACTGCTTCTCCTTGCCCCAATCGGTGAGATTAACGGCATAGAACTCTTCATAGGAAGGATAGGGTGTAAACGCGATGGCGTTAGCGCCGTTCCAGCCGCCATAATAGTTGTAGATATCGATGTGTCCCTTGGCGCCCAGGGTGAGGGTGCCGTTGCCCAGGGCACGGCTGTAGTCCACAGCGATGGTGTTGTCGTTAAACTTCTGCTTGGTGCGGAGTTCGTCGAGGGGAACGACCTGGCTGGGGTTCTTGCCGTTCCACGTGCTGTTGTGGTTGAGCCAGATACCCAGTTTCTCACTCTCCTCGTCGATGATGCGGTAGCCGAAGTCCACACGGAAGTTGGCCTGGGTGCCGCCGCCGATGTCAAAGTAGCCGCGCTTGTCGCTGAAGTTGTGCGCCGTGCGGTAGCCGTAGGGCAGCAGCGTGGGTATCGTGGTGGGCACCTCGATGGGCGTCGTGAGGTCGCTGTAGCCCAGCGCGGTCTTCTTACCCGTGTTAGCGGGTTTCTTGACCTTGGGCAGGTCGTTCTTCTTGACCGCCTTTTTCTCGAGCGGCGCGATATCCTTCTCGAGGGTAATCTCCTTGTTCAGGTTAGTGTTGTCCTGTGCGTAAGCCCCATTGAGCGCAAACGCAGCCATCAGCATGGCGATATATATCTTTTTCATCTTCATATTATTAATAATGTGTGAAGCCTGTTACTGTGGTTGATGACGGATTAATTCTTGCTCTTGGTACTCTTTTTCTTGCCGTTGTCGCTGCTGGAATTGGAGGTGGAACCGGCATTGCCGCCTTTCCACTTGTTCAGGCGGCTCTCGATGCCCTCCTGGATGTCCTTTTCCTTGCCGGGATAGTTCTTCTTGAGGCTCTGCACGTAGTCACGCGCCTGGGCGACGTTGCCCTGCTTGTAGTAGACGTCGGCGAGCGTGAGGAAACTCTTGGCGAGCCAGTAGGGATTGGCAGTACCCGCGTCGATGAGCGCATTGACGGTCTGCTCGGCACCCTTGTAGTTGCCCAACTCGTACTGCATGCGAGAGAGCTCATAGGAAGCCTGCGAGCCATACTCGCTTGAGGGATCCTTGGCCAGGGCGCGGAAGGCAGCCTCGGCCTCCTTGGTGTTGCCGGTCTGAGCAAACGAGAGTCCACGGTCGAGCGATACTTCCTTCTCCTCGCTGGCAGTGAGTCCGCCACGGTCCAGCAAGGTAGTGGAGATGGCCTTCACCTCGTTCCAGTTACCCATCTGCTTGGCGACGCGCATCGCGCCCAGCTGAGCGAGGGTGCGGTTGTCATCGCTGGTGGCACGCTCGGCGAGGTCTTTATAGCCCTGGAGCGCCTCGGCGAGCTTGCCCTGACGGGTGAGGATGTCACTGCGCATGGCGAGTGCATCCTGGGCATAGGAGGCATCTCCGCCACCCTGCAATGCCTCGTCGATGGCAGCCATTGCCTCGTTGTAGTTGCCCTTGCCGTACTGGTAACGGGCGATATAGTATTTGGCCTTGGCGGCATAGGCGCCATTGGGATATTCCTTGAGATAACGCTGCATCTTGTCGATACTCGGCTTGGAATCGATAGCAGCCTTCTCGGCAGCCTCAAAGGTCAGACGCTCCACCTCGTTCACGTCGATCTTGGGCGCATTGGGCACACTGCTCAGGAACTTGCCGTAGTCGGCGAGCTGTCCGCGGTCGGCATAGATGAGCTTGAGGTCCTCGGCAGCAGCCTGTGCCTCGTCGCTGGTGGGATATTGCTTGATGACCTTCTTGTAGGCCTCGATGGCTTCATCCTCCTTGTTGATGCTCTTGTTGACCAAGGCGGTCTGGAGCAGACCCTTGCGTGCCTCGACACTCTTGGGGTAACTCTTCAACAGCGTGGCATAGGTAGCCAGCGCCTCGTCGTTCTTGCCGAGCAGCGCCTGGGCATTGCCCTTCTCGAGCATCGCCTGGGGAGCGAGGTCGCTCTTGGGATAGGCCTTGATGAGGGCATCCATCTGGTTGATCTCGTCGGCATACTGGTGGCTCAGTCCCATCATGATACCCTTCTGGTACATGGAGTAGTCGCCACTGGTGTTCTTATCAAGTTTCAGCGCTTGGTCATAGGATGCCTGTGCACCGCCGAAGTCCTTCAAGTAATACTGTGCCTGGCCGATGCCCTGATAAGCGCTAGCCGACAACTCATTGGAGAGCTGCTTGCTGGCGATGGCATTCTGGAACGCCGTCTTGGCCTCGGCATAGCGGTTCTGGTTCAGCAGGCTGTAGCCCAGGTTGTACTGAGCGATGCCATAGTTCTCGTCAGTCTTCTTGGCCGACTTGACATACTCCTGCTGGTACTTGGATGCTTCCTTGTAGTTGCCGGCACGGTACTGTGTCTCGGCAAGCCACAGGCGACTCTCGTTGAGCGCCGTCTTGTCATAGTCACCCACAGCGATTGCCTGCTTGAAGTAGTCGGCAGCCTCCTTGTTGCGGTTGTTGGACAAGGCCTGCACACCCAGGTTGTAGAGGATATTCTGCTTGGCAGTGAGAACCTTGGCACCCGGCTTCTTGATACGGTTGATGCTCGTGAGGGCACGCTGATAGTCGGTAGTGCTCATGTAGGCATCCACGAGGTAGCCTTCCACATTATCCTTATAACGTGAGTTAGGATACAGGTTGAGGAAGTCCTCGAACAGGTCCACGCTCTTGTCGAAGGGGGTGCGTGCGCCCTTGCTGACACCCACTGCATAATTATAGTAGGCGGTCTCCTTGACGCTCTTGTCACAGTCCATCATGGCTGCCTGCTGGAACGCCATGTTGGCGCCATTGATGTCACCCAGCTGGCGCTTGGCCTGACCCGTGTAGAGATAAGCGCTCTGGGAGAGGGCGTCGCTCTCGTCGCTCACATGGAGCATGTCGTTGACCACAGCCTGGTAGTTGCCGTTGCGGTAATCAAGCACACCCATGGTATAGGCCGCAGTGCGGTAGGGCTCGCCCTCGGGGTTGTCGAGGTAACGGCGCAGGTAGGTGCGCGCCTCGTTGTCGTTGCCCAGGTGATAGTAGCTCTCACCGATCAGACGGTTCAGCTCGGCGTCAAAGTAGTCGTTGGCGTGCAGGCTGAGCAGCGCCTTGCCCTTGTCGATGACGTCGCTGTAACGCTTCTTGTTATACTCTATCTGGGTGAGGTAGTACTGTGCCTGATAGCCCAGCTCGGTGCCCTCGGGAATGCGCGAGAACTTGGTCTCGGCCTCGGAGTAGTTGCCGCGGGCATAGTCCAGGTAGGCTTTATAGAAGTCACTGGCGCCGCCATAGCGCTTGCTGCGCTCCAGCTCATAGTACAGGCGCTCGGCTTCGTTGTAATTGCCCAGCCTGAGGTTACAGTAGGCGCGGCGATATTCCAAGTCCTCATCACTGTCAAGGTCCAAGGCACGGTTGCGCACCAGCGAGTAGCTCAACAGGGCGCTCTCCCACTGTCCACGATAGAAGTAGTGGTTGCCGACCTTCAACTGCGCCTCGACAGCGAGCGGTGACCCGGGATAGGTGTCAATGAAGCGTTGAAGCGCGAACAGTCCCGCCTCATCACCTTGCTCAAAGCGGCTCAAGGCAATATAATAATCGGCCTGCTCACGCATCGAGGCATCGGCAGGCAGCTGTTTCATGTGCTCCAGCTGGTCAATCGCCCCCACATAGTTGCGGGACTCATACATCAGCCTGCCACGCTCGAGATAGCCGGCGGCCTCGCTGGACATCACGCCAGGCTGGCACAGCGCCACTGCCGGGGCCGCTGCAAGCACTGACAACAATAATGCTTTCTTGATCTTGTTCATATATCTATCGTAATCTAATATTTACACACTCATGGCACTCTACCCGAGGCAGAGCACACCGCTTTACATTAATAATAACTGCAAATGTAACCATAAATTGCCACATAACAGTTACACATCTTCTAAAATAATCCTAAAAAACTCCTATAAGTGTTTTTTGAGCACTCGGGAACGAGGATTCAGGCATTGCGGCGTAAAAAAGCATTTGAGGGGCGAAAAGTGGAAAAAGTGAGAAAAAATGATTTCTTTTTTGCTGGTATGCAAAAAATAACTACCTTTGCGTGTTTATTTGGCGAAATGCCCTAAAAAAGAACAAAATATCGTAATATAAATAATTGTAAATGGCTACATTAGAGAAAATTAGAAAGATGAAGGCGTTGCTCGCCATCGTAATCGGTGGTGCGTTGCTTGCCTTCATTATCGAGGTAGGCTTTGAAGCCCTCAGTCGCTCTGGTGGCAACAGAGCAGCCGCAAAAGTCGGCAATGAGAAGATTGACATCATGGAGTTCTCACAACGCGTTCAGGAAGCTTCTGTTGATGATCAGCAGAACAACCAACAGACCGATCCCGCTGTTCGCCAGCAGGAGGTACTGGACGAGATGATCAGCGAGGTGCTCCTTGAGCAGGAGTACAAGAAATTGGGCCTCGCCGTCAGTGATTGGGAAATCACCCAGATGATGACCGGTAAGAACCCCGTTCAGCCCGTGATCCAATTTGCCCAGCAGCTTGGTGCACAGTCTCCCGCCGAGTTGTATGATTTCATTACCAACCCCACCAAGCATGGTGTTCAGGAAGCTCAGGTTAAGGAGCTGCGAGTCCAGTGGGAGAAGATGAAAAACGACCTTATCAAGAACTACAAGCTCACCAAGCTGACGCAACTGCTGGGTGGCTGCTTGCAGCCTAACGACCTGGATCGCGCCCAGATGGCACAAGAGTCTTCCATCACCAACGTCGTAACCTTTGCCAAGAAGGACTACGCTTCAATTCCCGATGACAAGTATCCCGTGAGCGATGCTGACCTGAAGGCTCAGTGGGAGAAGATGAAACCATTGTTCAAGATCGATGAGGAGCTGCGTGCAATTCATTATATCGCTGTGAACATCGAGCCCAGCCAGGAGGATATCGTTGCTGCCAACAAGATTGCTGATGCAGCTTATATCGCACTGCAGAAGGGCCGTGGTGTTGACTCGGTTCGCCTTTTGGGTACCGTTCACATCGACACCGCCCTGACTGCCAAGGAGCTGATGCCCGCCAAGGTTAGAGACTTCTTTGCCAGCGCCGAGGTTGGTTCTACCCGTCGCGACAGCGTCGTTAACAACCACCACGTGATGTACAAACTCATCAACAAGCAGGTGTGCCTCGACTCGGTTAACCTGTCCTATGTTCTGATCCAAGGTGATGCCAAGGTGCAGAAAGAGGCTTTGGACATGCTCAATGCCGGCAAGACCATCGACGACGTCAAGAAGGCTTATCCCCAGAAGGTTGAGAGCAAGTCGAACAGCTGGGAGCGCATGTATGGTATACCCGACTCAATGAAGGTGAAGATCAACAACGCCACCATCGGCACTTACTTCAAGTACAGCTGGGGTCCCCAGGCTGCCACCTTGCTCGTGATCAACGAGAAGAAGGCTCCCAAGACGTTCTACACCCTCGCAACGGTAAGCTATGACGCTTATGCCAGCACCAAGACCAGCGAGATGTTGCGCGACAAGTTCCAGGATTACCTGAACAAGTACAAGACCGCAAAGGCCTTTGAGGAGAATGCTGCTAAGGCCGGCTTCAACGCCGAAAGCTCTGTGATCACCCCGAGCACCCCGCAACTGGGTGGCTACCGTGGTATCAAGGACAGCCGCAAGGCCATCAAGTGGGCGTTTGAGAACAAGAAGGGTGAAGTATCACCTATCTTCAGCGACAACAACGACGTCCTGGTGGCAGTAGCTGTTGACGAGATCTACGACGAGGAGTATCTGCCTTATACCTTCCAGGACGCTCAGGCAATTCTTACCCAGCGCATCCGCAACGACAAGAAGGGTGACGACCTGATGAAGCAGTATCAGGGCAAGGCTAAGGACCTGAACGGCTATGCAGCCTTGATGACCAGCAAGATCGACACCGCTCGCGTAGTGTTTGACGGTAGTATCGATCCCAAGCTGGGTAACGAGCCCGGTCTGGTTGGTCGCATCGCAGCCGCCAAGCCCGGTACCGTACAGGGTCCCTACAAGGGTGAGAACGCAGTGGTCGTTTATCAGGTCGTAAAACAGGAGAAGGACGAGCGCACGCTTTCCAAGGAAGAGCTTGACGCCCGCTATGCTCAGACCCGCGGCAGCAACCGCATTGTTAGCCCGCAGACCATCTACCAGATCCTGACTAAGGCCACTAAGGTGAAGAAAAACCTCATTGATTTCTATTAATCAATTGGTCATCGACTAAACAAGTCCCGCCGGTACAAAAGCCGACGGGACTTGTTTTTTGGTGAAAAAATGCATTTTTAGCGGCATGGATAGGGTGTATCTCAAAAAATAAGCCTAAATTTGTAGGTTAAACCAAAACATCACTGTTTATCAATGTCAACAGTTAACGATCGACAAGACGAAATCATTGAGGAATTTGAGGGTCTGGACGACTGGATGGACCGCTACAGTGTCATCATCGACATGGGCAACGCCATG
>JBGUJU010000197.1:0-25163 GCA_045114065.1 Sodaliphilus sp. | reverse complement strand
AAAAAACAGCCGCCTGAGAAATATCACTTTCTCAGACGGTTGATTTGCAAAGAGGGTGAGCCATAACTCAATTATGACACACCCTCTTTTTTTGAGGGGTAACCAAACAGGGGAATTATGGGATTTAATAAATATTATTATTTATTATTTTATAATGTGAGGGATTTAGATTAACTTTGCAGTTGATTTAAAGAGACATGATGAAATATCTGAGTCTGCCTGACAATGCGACAAGAATTCTTCCGTTCTATCTAGCAATGGAGGAGTTTGCTGCACGTATCATTGAGGAGGATGATATATTCTTTCTCTGGCAGGTGGAACCGACGGTAATTTTCGGTCGCAACCAGCTGATTGCAAGCGAGGTGAATGTGGATTATTGCCGTGAACACGGCATCGCCTTCTATCGCCGGCGCAGCGGTGGCGGCTGTGTATATGCCGACCAAGACAACATCATGTTCAGCTACATCACCCGCAGCGATGAGGTGCAGACAACATTCACTCGATACACCAATGCTGTGGCAACGATGTTGCAAGGGCTAGGTCTCAATGCCACTGCCAGTGACCGCAACGATGTGCTCATCGACGGGCGCAAGGTGAGTGGCAATGCGTTCTACCACATCCCGGGGCGCAGCATTGTGCACGGCACTATGCTATTTGACACCAACATGGAACACATGTTGAATGCCATAACGCCATCGCGTGAAAAGCTGACGAGCAAGGGTGTGCAATCAGTGCGCAGCCACATCACTACGCTACGCGAGCACCTGGCAATGGACATTGAGGACTTCAAGCGCCACGTTCGCGAGACACTGTGCGACGGCGAGATCTGCCTCAACGCTGACGATATTGCCGAGATTGAGCACCTTACCCAAGCCTATCTGGAGCCGTCATTCCTATATGGAAATGACCCACGGCATGAGGTGGACCGAGGTGGACGCATCGACGGCGTGGGCAGCATCCACATTCAAGTGGAGCTGCAGCATGACACGATCCACGACCTGCACCTGACAGGCGATTTCCTGCCCTTGTGCGAGAATGTGAGAGAAGCCATGCTCACGAGACTTCACGGCGTGAAACTCGAAGCCGAAGACCTGCACAAGGCCCTCAACGGCTATGATGCAGGCCAATGGATACTGAATTTAACTAACGAACAATTAATAACTCTATTAACTGATTAAAAACCATTTTAAACCGTGACTGAAGAAATCAAAGTTACCTGTCTGCATGACAGGCACGTAGCGCAAGGCGCTCTCATGTCCCCCTTTGCAGGTTACGACATGCCCATCCAGTATGTAGATATCACCACCGAGCACAATGCTGTTCGCCAGAAGGTGGGTGTTTTTGACGTTTCTCACATGGGTGAGGTGGAAATCACCGGTCCCGATGCCGCCAAATTCACCAACTACATTTTCACCAATGACATCAACGCCATCAAGGCCGGCCAGATCCTGTACGGCATGATGCTCTACCCCGACGGCGGTACCGTTGACGACCTGCTAGTTTACCGTGTTGACGACAATGACTACTTCTTGGTCATCAATGCCGCTAACATTGACAAGGACGTGGCATGGATCATGGATCAGGCCAAGAACTTCGACGTGAAAGTTGACCATCAGAGTGAACTCTACGGCCAGATCGCCGTTCAAGGTCCCGATGCCGAGAAGACCATGGCCGCCGTGCTCAACATTGATACTACCGACCTGACGTTCTACACCTTCAAGAAGATGGAATATGACGGCAAGACCATCATCGTTAGCCGCACTGGTTATACTGGTGAGGACGGCTTTGAGGTATATGCCGATCCCGCTATCATCTGCAAGATGTGGGATATGCTCATGGAAGCCGGCGTTCAGCCTTGTGGCTTGGGTTGCCGCGACACACTGCGCTTTGAGGCTGGTCTGCCCCTGTATGGTGACGAGCTGACCCCCGAGATTTCACCCATTGCCGCTACTTTCGGCATGTTCGTGAAGCTCGACAAGGAAGGTGGCTTCATCGGCCGCGACGCTTGCGCCCAGCAGAAGGCTGAAGGCACACCCAAGAAACTCGTCGGCCTGGAGCTCGAAGGCAAGGCTATTCCCCGCCACGGCTACGAAGTGCTTGATGGCGAGAATGTTGTCGGCTATATCACCACCGGTTATCACAGCATCACGCTGGACAAGAGCGTAGCCTTTGCTCTGGTTGACCGTGCAGTCGGTGCCCTGGGCAACACACTGAGCGTTCGCATCCGCAAGAAAGTGTTCCCCGCAACCGTGGTAAAGAAACGCTTCTATACTCCTAATTACAAGAAATAGTTATTAGTCGCTAGTCACTAGTATTTCTTGACATCAACTAAAGTATTAAAATCAAACAATAATATTAATAATCATCTAAATTTTAATTTTCAAAATGAGTAAGATTATCGACGGACTCTATTACAGCGAGTCACATGAGTATGTAAAGGTAGAAGGCGACTTCGGTTTCATTGGTATCACCGACTATGCACAGCACGAGCTGGGCAACGTGGTTTATGTTGACATGCCCGAGGTTGACGACGAGGTAACCGCAGGTGAGGATTTCGGTGCTGTTGAGAGCGTAAAGGCTGCCAGCGACCTGATGTCACCCGTTAGCGGTACTGTTGTTGAAGTGAACGAGGCTCTCGAGGACGAGCCCGGCCTGATCAACAAGGATGCCTTTGAGAACTGGATCATCAAGGTTGAGTTGAGCGACAAGAGCGAGCTCGACAGCCTGATGGATGCAGCTGCCTACAAGGATATGATCGGCGAGTAATAAAAGAATTGAATAAAAGGCAATAAAGTCCTTAAGGACCTTAACGACCTTAAGGACTTTTGAAACTTTTTTTAAACAAAAACCGTCTATTAGTCAATGAGTTATAAATTTTTTCCGCACACCAGTGAAGAGTTGCAGGCCATGTTGAACACGGCAGGCGTCAAGTCACTGGACGACCTCTATCAGGACGTGCCCCAGGAACTCCAGCTCAAGAAAGAGTATGAGTTACCCGAGTCAATGAGCGAGATTGAAGTGCGCCGTTTCTTTGATGAGCTGAGCATGGGCAATGACACCATGCGCACCTTCCTGGGAGGTGGTTACTATGACCACTACAGCCCCGCTGTCGTTCAGGACATCGTGAAACGCAGCGAGTTCCTTACCGCCTATACGCCCTATCAGGCCGAGATTTCACAAGGTACCCTGCAATACATCTTTGAGTACCAGAGCATGATGGCCGAGTTGACCGGCATGGAAGTATCCAATGCTTCGATGTATGACGGCACAACTGCCACTGCCGAGGCCATGATGATGGCTGTATCTAATGCCAAGAAACGCAACCGTGTTCTTGTCAGCGAGACCATCAGCCCTTATGTCCTGCGCGTGTTGAAGACCTACGCCAAGTACCAAGGCATCCAGATCGATATGGTTCCTGCCGTGGGTGGCGTGATGGACCGTGACGCTCTCAAGACTGAGCTCGAGAAGGATGACGTGGCAGGTGTTATCGTTGCCACGCCCAACTTCTACGGTATCCTCGAGGATTACACAGGTGTTGCCGACATGTGCCACGAGCATAAGGCCCTTCTCATCATGAACTGTGTTGCCACTGCTCTGAGCGTTGTCAAGACGCCCGGTGAATGGGGTGCTGACATCGCAGTGGGTGACGGCCAGAGCCTGGGTGTTCCCCTGAATTATGGTGGTCCTTATGTGGGCTTCCTGTGCACGACCAAGAAACTCATCCGCAAGATGCCGGGCCGCATCGTTGGTGCTACCAAGGATGCCGATGGCAAGCGCGCCTTTGTTCTTACCCTGCAGGCCCGTGAGCAGCACATCCGCCGCGAGAAAGCCACGAGCAACATCTGCTCCAACCAGAGCCTGATGGCCCTGTATGTGACCATCTACATGGGTCTCATGGGTGCCAAGGGTCTGAAGGAAGTGAACGAGATCAGCTATAGCAACGCTCACTACCTGGCTGACAGTCTGGTCAAGACCGGTCTGTTTGAGATGGCTTATCCTGACAAGCCTTTCCTCAACGAGTTCGCCGTGAAGACTAAACTCAACATCGATGAGTTGCAGGAATTCTGCAGCGACGAGTACCTGCAGTGTGGTCTCAAGATTGCTGACGACACGTTGCTGCTTGCCGTTACCGAGACCTACAGCCGTGAGGATTGTGATGACCTTGTTGACGCATGTGTAACCTTTAACAAAGAAAAGGAGGGCGAGTAAGAGTTATGAATAACACTTTTTACGGAAAACTCATTTTTGAGTTGTCACAGAATGGCCGTCAGGGTTATTCCCTGCCCGAGAACAGGTGTGCCGAGTACAAGATGAACGACCTCCCCAAGGGCCTGATGCGTGAGAACGCTCCCCTGCTGCCCGAGGTGGACGAGTTGAGCGTTGTGCGCCACTACACCAACATGAGCAACAACAACTTCGGTGTGGACACGGGTTTCTATCCCCTGGGTTCCTGCACCATGAAGTATAACCCCAAAATTAACGAGGAGATCGCCGCTCACCGCAATTTCACCGGTCTGCACCCGTTGCAGAACCCCGAGACTGCTCAGGGCGCCCTCGCCGTTTACTACTTCTTGCAGACGAGCCTCGCCGAGATTTCGGGTCTGAAAGAGTTTACCTTGAACCCCTATGCGGGAGCTCATGGCGAGCTGACCGGCCTGATGATTATGCGCGGTTATCACTTGGAGCGTGGCGACGTGAAGCGCACTAAGGTGATTATCCCCGACAGCGCCCACGGAACCAACCCTGCCAGCTCGGCAGTTTGTGGTCTTGACGTTGTGGTTGTGAAGAGCCGTCCCGACGGTACCGTCGATGTTGACGACCTCCGTCCCCTGCTCGACGACACTGTTGCTGGCATGATGATGACTAACCCCAACACGCTGGGTATCTTTGAGCACAACATCGGTGAAATCGCCAAGGCAGTTCACGATTGTGGTGGTCTGATGTACTATGATGGCGCTAACCTCAACCCCATGCTGGGCAAGGTGCGTCCCGGTGATATCGGCTTTGACATCATGCACATCAACCTGCACAAGACCTTCTCGACACCTCATGGTGGCGGTGGTCCTGGCAGTGGTCCCGTCGGTGTGCGTGAGGGTCTGGAGCACCTGCTCCCCAACCCCCGCGTCGTGAAAGTGGAGACCGAGGCTTATGACTACTTCAAGCTGGAGTGCAGCGACAAGTCCATCGGCAGCATCAGCGGCCATCTGGGCAACTTCGGTGTGATGATGCGCGCCCTCGCCTACATCCTCACCCTGGGTCGTGACCAGCTCAAGTGGGTCGGCCCGCTGGCAACCCTCAACGCCAACTATATCAAGGAGTCGTTGAAGGACGTCTATGAGCTGCCCATCAGCGGCGTGTGCAAGCACGAGTTCGTCTATGACGGCTTGAAGGACAAGTCCACCGGTGTGACCACGCTCGATGTGGCCAAGCGCCTGCTGGACTACGGTTTCCATGCTCCCACGATCTACTTCCCCTTGCTGTTCCACGAGGCCCTCATGGTAGAGCCCACCGAGAACGAGAGCAAGCAGACCCTGGACGAGTTCATCCGCATCATGCGCGTGATTGCCCAGGAAGCCAAGGATGATCCCGAGATGGTGAAAACCGCACCGCACAACACGCCCGTGCGTCGCCTCGACGACACCCAGGCCGCATTGCATCCCATTGTGACCTGGCGCGAGCTCATCAACGACAACCAGTAAACACTGACTTCAGAAATCACTCACGCTAAGTCGCTAAGGCGCTAAGTTTTTACTTTTATCATTCTTAGCGACTTTGCGGCTTAGCGTGAGGATTTGTTAAACTCAATTTGTAATCCATTCAACCAAAATTATGTTTGACATTATTATTATAGGTGCTGGTCCTGGCGGATATGAAACCGCTGCCGACGCTGCGGCTAAAGGCCTGACCGTTGCCATTGTTGAGCGTGACCAGATGGGCGGTACCTGCCTGAACCGCGGTTGTATCCCCACCAAGGCGCTGTGCCGCAATGCCGAGGTCATCAACCTCATGCGTGAGGCCGAAGTCTGGGGTGTAAAAACCGGTGAGATGGCCTTTGACTATGCGCCCGTGTTTGAACGCAAAGAAGCTGTCGTCAAGCAGCTGCGCGAAGGCGTGGAGATGCTCATGGGCGCTCCCGGCATCACCGCCATCAAGGGCGAAGCCATCCTTAAAGACGCCCATACCGTCGTTGTCAACGGTGAGGAATACAGTGCCAAGAATATCATCATCGCTACCGGATCTGCTCCTCGTGGTCTGCCCATCGAGGGTGCCGACCTGGCAATGACCAGCGACGACATCCTAGCAATGGAAACGTTACCCAAGAGCCTGTGTATCGTGGGTGGCGGTGTCATCGGCATGGAGTTTGCCGCCGTATTCAGCACATTTGGCGTCGAGGTGACAGTCATCGAGTACTGCAAGGAAATCCTGCCGCCGTTTGACAAGGACGTAGCCAAGAGGCTGAAGACCGTCCTGAGCAAGCGAGGCATCAAGATCATCACCAGTGCCGCTGTCAACGGCATCACGCAGGGCGAGGACGGCATGACCGTCTCCTATGAGCTCAAGGGTAAACCCCAGAGCGTGACCTGCGAGAAGGTGCTCATGTCAGTTGGTCGCCAGCCCGTGCTCCCGCAAGGTCTTGACACCGTAGGTGTTACCGTTGGTCGCCGTGGTATCGAGGTGGACGACAACATGATGACCAACGTGCCTGGCGTCTATGCCATCGGCGATGTGAACGGTCGCATGATGCTTGCCCATGCCGCCAGCGCTCAGGGCCTGCGCGCCCTGCATGCCATTATGGGCAAGGCCGACGATATCAAGCTTGACATCGTCCCGAGTGCCGTGTTCACCGTGCCTGAATTGGCCATGGTGGGTCTCACTGAGGAACAGTGTGCCGAAAAAGGTCTTGACGTGATCGTGAAGAAGTCCTTCTTCCGCAGCAACGGCAAGGCTGTCGCCATGAATGAGACCGACGGCCTCATCAAGATGATTGTCGATAGCACGACACGCCAGATTGTGGGCTGCCACATCTGCGGAGCTCATGCAGCCGACCTGATTCAGGAAGTAGTTACCGCTATGAATGCCGGTGCTACTGTTGACCTGCTCGCCCGCAGCATCCATGGTCACCCCACCCTGAGCGAGGTGATGCTGACTGCCGCCCGCCAGTTCTGATACACCTAGAGGTGTGTCCTAATGGACAAGCCCTCCAAAGTGACGCTTAATTCAAGTCACTCTTTGGAGGGCGTTTTTATTGTCTGTCGCCATCTTGCCATTTCATATTGCAAGGATATTTGGCGAAATGGTTTGACAATTCATTTTTTTATAGTAATTTTGCGACAAATAGCGAATGGGAACTGTCAACAATTCATCAACTCCACACACTCAGACACCTCAACCTCAGATGATTAAATGAGGTCTAAACATGACTACCGTCCTATTCTAACTCACTTCATTAACAACCAAAACATCTTTTATAATTATTATCATGACAAAAAGTATTAAACTACTATCCGCAATTATTATGGCTATTGCTGTATGTCTACCGGCACAAGCAAGTAAAACGCTCACCCTGTTTGAAGGCGACGAGTTGAGTAACACAGCACCCATAAACCTTGTGTACTTTGACGAGCCAGGCACACGCACCCAGGTCATCTACCCTGCCAGCAGTTTAAGCGAGATGACCGGTGAAGTTATCAATTCCATGAAGTTCTATACCAGCGAGCCCATCACCGAAGCAGGAGGCTTGCTCAAGGTATCTGTCGGTGAGACAGATAAGAGCGACTTATTTGACGCCGTTTATGTCGAGGACCTGACCCAAGTGGCATTCCACTCCATGACCAGCGGTATCACCGAAATCGAAATCGTCTTTGAAACTCCCTATACCTACATGGGTGGCAATCTCGTCTTAGAGACTCTTGTCAACGACCCCACTATATCCAGTTTCATCACCTTTATGGGTATAAGACCTGATGACTATACAGCCATCTCCCGCAATGAGATTTCCAAATTCTTACCGAAAACGACCTTTGATTACGGCACAACCGAGGATTATTCCGCTAAGGTTCTCCCCTTTGAGTTGACATTCAACACTATCCGTGCTGAGCGTGAAGACGTGCAGAGTGTCGTGATCACTAACACCGGTCTGAATGGCATCACCCCTAGTCTCAGCACCGAAGCCCCCTTCAACGTTCTCACACCCAATGCCGTGATTCTTGCCGGCGAATCACTCGAGGTGCCCGTGACCTTTGCCCCCGATGCAGCAGGCGAATACACCGGAACGCTCACCGTCGATTGTGGCCAAGCGGGCGTCCATACTGTGACACTGTATGGCAAGGCACTTGAAGCCGCACAGGAATTGATGGTTTGTGACAGTACAGACTATGCGAGCTATGTACCCATCTATGGCATGGACATTGATATCGTCGGCACCGAAGGCCAAGTAATTTATCCCGCCCGCATGCTCACCGAGATGGCTGGCCACAAGATTTACAGCCTGCAGTTCCACATCAAGGACTATGTCGAAATGGATGGCGGTACCATCCAGCTGTCGTTGAAGGAAGTAGCCGATTCAGCATTTACCTGGACCATCATGGCAAACGACCTGACTGCAGTAGCCACTTATACTCCGGTACCCAAGAGCACCGAGATGGTATTCTACTTTGATAAACC
Source organism: Sodaliphilus sp. (assembly GCA_045114065.1). Classification (GTDB taxonomy): domain Bacteria; phylum Bacteroidota; class Bacteroidia; order Bacteroidales; family Muribaculaceae; genus Sodaliphilus. The sequence goes on along the minus strand of JBGUJU010000197.1, from coordinate 16,499 downwards.
CTATGAGTATCATGGTGGCCATCTGCTCGTGGACTGCACCGTCACCGAACCAGGCACTACCACTTACCACCAGACTTTCTTCTATGGCACTCCCACAGAATATAATGCAGGTATCTACCACTCGTTGTGGTACGGCACCACCTTTGACACCGAATTAGTGCCTTTCCTGCCTTGCGCTACATTTGCCTATGAGAAAGATGATGCACCCAGCATAATGCGCGGCGATGTCAACCAAGACAACAGTGTGAACATCAACGACGTCACCACGTTGATCAATTATCTGCTGAGCAATACAGAGGCACCAGCCGAGGCTGATTGCAACCTTGACAAAGTAGTCAACATCAACGATGTAACGACACTGATCAATTTCCTCCTGTCTGGTAACTGGTCCAACTGATTATCAGGAAGGATAAAATAAAAAGAGGGAAGGACTGTAATGGTCCTTCCCTCTTTTCTTCATCAGTTGTCTCTTGTTATCGCTCTTACTCCTGAGGCAAACGGCGGAAGCCCTCGCCCAAGATCTCGGAACTCTCCATGATGTTGACAAACGCATGCGGATCGATGTGATAGAGCACCGAACGCAGCTTGATCATGTCGGAGCGGTCAAGGGTAACATAGAGCATCTTGCGCTCAGTACCCTTGTAAAGACCCGTGCCAGCGATGAGCGTACCACCACGCTTGATATCGTTGATGATATAGTCACGCACAGCGTCGGCCTCATCAGTAACGATGAACATGGTCTTGTAGGTCTTCATACCGTCTACCACAAGGTCGATGACCTTACCCTCAATGAAGATGATGATGATCGAGTAGATAGGCAGGCGGATGTCACCGAAGGCAACCAGGGTGCTCAAGGTGATGATGCCGTCAACAATCATGACGAGGGTACCCAGTGAGATCTTGGTGTACTTGTGCAGGATCATCGAAATGATGTCCGAGCCGCCACTGGTTGCACCCGAGCGGAAAATCAGACCGATGGCCACGCCATAGATGATGCCGGCGACAACCGTATTGAGGAAGTAGTCGGGATGGAACCAGCCACCATGGTGAGGAATCTCGACCATCGACTTGACCATGGACGGATCAACCGATGCCATGATAGCGCCATCATGAATCACGGGATTGTAGCCCCACTTACTCTCAAGGATAAAGGTGAACAAGAAAATCAACGCCGTAGAGACGATGGTCTTGATACCGAACTTGGGTCCAAGAATCCATGTGCCGATAAGCAGCAAGGGGATATCCATGCAGATAGCGTAGAGTGAAATCTTCCAGGGCCACAGCGTGTTGAACACGTTGGAAAGACCGTAGGTACCGCCAGGTGCCATCAGATAGGGGTTCACAAACATCACATCACCGACAGCAAACAGCAGGCTACCGATGGTGAGCAGGACGTAAGCCATTACTTCCTGCCACAATTTTCTCTTTGGATCAATCTTAATCATATCTTATTCTGTTACTATTCTGTAAAAATCGGGCGCAAAGGTACTCATTATTTCCCAATCAGCGACATAACGCAAGAAAATTCCAATTAAATCTTGTTCATCGCATCCAGGACGCATCAAGAGTGCATTTTGGGGCAGAAAACACATATCGTTTTCTACAAATGACCATAAATATTTACAACAACCTGATTATCATTATAATAACAAATTACAAATGATCTGCTTTTTCTTGCTGGACAAGAAAATAGTTTATACCTTTGCCAGCGTAAAAACCAACAAAAACAGACACGATGAAACAACTGATGATCATAGTCATGTCGCTACTGACCATCATGGCCTGTGCACAGGAAGATTACCGCGAGCGAATCAATCTTAATTTGACCAGCCAAGAACTGGCCATCTCCCCCAAGGGCATCATTGCGCTGGGTACCAATACAACTATCTATGTAACCGATGCACCCGAGAAGGGTTGGCGAGGAGTCCCAATATTCCTGAATAGAAGTGGTAGTAGTATAAATGACTTGTGTTGGTCGAGCGAGAACGTATTGATTGCCAGTGTGGAGCTGGGCAAACTCTATGCATGGGAAATAGCCGATGACGGAACGTTCAAGCCGCTTGCGATGAGCAACGCTCCCAAGGCCTATCATCTGCGAAGCGATGGGCATGGACAAGTCTGGGCATGGGGCTTGAATTCCTGGGTGTTTTACTCAAGCGACAGCGGCCGTTCATGGAACGAGGTAGCGCACATCCAAGAACTCGAAGACATAGACCATCATATCAACGACTTATATTTTGACAACAACGGCAAGCGCGGGCTGATTGGCTCCAACTACAATGAATTATACCTGACTCTTGACAACTGCAAGACGCTGCAGCGCATCCCCACCCCACTCGACCAGAAAGCATACCAACAGGGCGAGGAAGCGGCAAAGAGAACAAGAATCAATAAGGTGCGCATCCTTGGCGACTACTACATCGTGGAGCAAGACTACAAATCATTCATCACCAGCACCAAAGACATCAGGTGGAGACCTACAAATGGTTCTGACACAGCGACTGACATCGACGTGATGAGCAACCGATATATCGTTATCAGGCCCGATGCAGGGACTGTACGTCTTCTGGACAAAAATCTGAATTTGGTCAACGAGTTTAAAGTGCCTGAGAATAAAAGAGACATAGCCTATGGTGACGACATGTACATCATCGACAAGACATCTCTGCACAAATGCGGCATCCATGGCAACCAGCGGTATGAACTCTTCAGAACGGACCAAGAGATTGACCCAATGCATGCCAACGAAAAATCTGACATCTTCACTATCGACGGACAGAAATTCTATTTCTACAACTATGACCTGATAGCCAAGAGCAAAGCGACGGGCAAGTGGTACAGATACATGACATTAGACATCGATCCGTCCAAATCCTTTGAGGACAAGGGCAAAATCTATTTCTATAACTCCTTTCTCGATGATGAGATGACCCTCTATCAAGTGAATATCAAGGAGAAAACCATAAAGCCGTATGAGTGGCCCAGCGAGATGTTTGGCCGCAAGAAAGTGGTGGGCATGCAGGTTATCTACTCCGTGATCGGCTGCTTCGTTAACAATGGCATCAATAAGCATTACCGCTTGCAGGGCGATGAACTGGTGTGGGAGAAGAATTACACTATCGGCAATGAGCGCAATAATGCCTATTCCAGATTGCCCAAGCAGTTCAAAGCCAGCGACATCCAGCGGCTGGTTGCACTCATCGATGAGTCGAGGTCTCACCCACAGACCTATTCTGACACGCTCATCACCGACGAAGACAAGGCCGAGTACGTCAAGCTCATCGATTGGTTCATTAAAGACGATGATGTCGATAACTTCAAGAACATGGACAACTACGACAAATGGATTGCAGCTGGCCAGCAAATCACCGCGCTGAGCGAGAGCCGGTTGAAACTGGCACGTGAAGATGCGTCAAGCTCTTTTAGCACGACAACCCTGACCCGCAAGATTTTGTTCACGTTTGAGGACGGTAGCACCATGTCGTGCCACAACGATAAATGGAGGGTAAGTTACCTGTATTCACCCTGGACGATTACCTATGGCAAGTATGTGTATCAGAGCGAGGACTTGAATGTGGGCTGTCTCATCAACCAGATCACACAAGGCAAGATGCTTGACCAACGCTATTGCAGCAAGGCCTTCGCCATCTACCAGATGGTCAAACAGCAAAACAACCAACTCCCAGTGCAATGAGTTGTTCAACTCATAAAAATTGAGATAAAGGTATGAGTTATTGGTGAGAAGCACGTTTATATAATAAATGGCAATTCATTTGATCTATGAAGAAGGCAACCATAGTACTCATTATCTTTTTGGCAACAGTGGCAGGTCTTGTTTCCTGTGGTGGTGACGAGCCCGATGGCAAGTGGGACAAGATGAAGTGGAAAGACCTCAGTGGCCTGTCCAAAGAGAATGGCGTCTATATAGTCCCTGCCGACGGTGGCACCTATGCCTTTGAGTGCACTAACTACAGTAGTCCTTGGCTATCAGGCATCTTGGACAATGGCGAGTATGTTTATCCCAGTCTTGGTCATGAAGACTTCCACTCTTTCACAGGCGATTGGTTCAATGTGCTGTGCGACCATGCCACTGTGACCATCACCATCCAGCCACTTGATGGGACCACCGCCAGCCGTAGCCTTAGTGTGGGAGTAACGGCTGGAGATATTTTTGACTCCATCGACTTTGTGCAACGACGATAATTCAAGCGAGATACAGAAATGCTATTGGCATAGACACTGGAGCCTCAGACACAGAGGCTTCTTTTTTTTGCATTGCCATGATAGAAAAAAATCGAATTGACTGAGGTAATTTGGAAAAAACTGAGTACCTTTGCAGTTAATCGCATTAAAACTAATTAAACTGGATATTATTATGGCAGACAAAACACCTACTCCACACATCGGCGCCAAATATGGCGAGATTGCACCTACAGTGATTATGGCAGGCGACCCCTTGCGCGCCAAGATGATGGCAGAACGTTATCTGGAGAACCCCGTGCTCTATAACCAGGTGCGCGGCATGCTGGGCTATACCGGAATGTATAAAGGAAAGCGCGTGTCGGTTCAGGGTCACGGTATGGGAATCCCCTCAATCGGTATTTACACCTATGAGTTATACAACTTCTATGATGTGAAGACCATTATCCGCGTGGGGTCGGCCGGTTCAATCCACCCTGACCTGCATGTGGGAGACCTGGTCATGGCAATGGGTGCCTGCACCAACAGCACCTATGGCGCCCAGTATCACCTACCGGGCACCTTTGCACCGATTGCCGACTTTGACCTGTTGCGCGCAGCAGTGCAGAAGGCCGAAGAACTGGGTTACCGCTACAAGGTGGGCAATGTGTACTCGACCGACACATTCTATGATGACACCCCCGACACCGCACTGTGGCAGAAGATGAACGTGCTAGCCATCGAGATGGAGGCTCCCGCCCTGTACATGAACGCAGCACGCGCCGGTGCTCGCGCCCTGTGCCTGTGCACTATCAGCGACTCGCTTATTACCGGTGAAGAGACCACCGCCGAGGAGCGCCAGAACAACTTCACTCAGATGATGGACGTGGCTCTCGGCATTATCTGATTAGGTTTTAGGCTGAAAACTAACAATTAACAACTGAGATTATGGCAATGCTATCTAGGATCACCGAACTGTTTGAAATCGACTATCCAGTGATTTCGGGCGGTATGGTGTGGTGCAGCGGGTGGGAACTCGCTGCTGCCGTGAGTAATGCTGGAGGACTGGGACTGATCGGAGCTGGCTCCATGACTCCCGATGTCCTGAAAGAGCACATCATCAAGTGTAAGGAAGCCACGGGATATGCCTACGGTGTGAATGTGCCACTGATGCGCCCTGAAGCACCCGAGCTGATGGAAGTCATCGCCGAGCAGAAGGTTCCCATCGTGTTCACCTCGGCCGGTAGTCCCAAGAAATGGACTGACTGGCTTCACCAGCGTGGCATTAAGGTGGCCCATGTGGTTTCTTCGTCGGCATTTGCCGTAAAATGCGAACAAGCAGGCGTTGATGCAGTCGTTGCCGAGGGGTTTGAGGCCGGTGGCCACAACGGTAAAGAAGAGACGACCACCATGTGCCTGATTCCTGCCGTGAGGCGCGCCACTGATTTACCACTTATCGCAGCAGGTGGTATCGCCACCGGCGACGCTATGCTTGCAGTGGAGTCGATGGGCGCCGATGGTGTGCAGGTAGGCACCTTATTCGCGTTGACCCAAGAGAGCTCAGCCCACGAGAACTTCAAGCGCCTTGGCCTGAATCTTGATGAAGGCAGCACCATGCTGCACTTCAGGAAACTGTCTCCCACACGTTTGGTGAAAAACGGTTTCCAGGCCAGTGTACAAGAGGCTGAAAATCGTGGTGCCAGCGAAGAAGAGCTGCTTGATCTCATCGGTATCGGCAAGACCCGCACCGGCATCTTTGAGGGCGATATCGAGAACGGAGAACTGGAAATCGGTCAAGCCGCCAGCTTGCTGAAAGGGCGTGAAATAGAACCTGTTGACGTCGTGATGCAGCGATTTGTTCAAGAATATTACATCGCACGTAAGCAGCTCATCAACCAAGCAATGGAGGAGCAAATCTCAAGAAGAACTTTAATGTAATAAATTTTCATGGCAAAGGGTGAAAACCACTTCGCCATGAGAAGATTAATGATTAGAGATTAGTGATTAGAGAGTTATCTGGTCAAGAATTAGAGTAAGTTGCTAAAAATAATTAAATTATCACTTTAATAATATAAAATCAAATTATTATGTCACAGTGGTTTGAATGCAAAGTAAAGTATGACCGCACAATGGAAAACGGCGCCATGAAGACCGTTTCAGAACCTTATCTCGTTGACGCCTTGTCGTTCACCGAAGCCGAGGCCCGCATCACCGACAAGATGCAGCCCTACATCAGCGGTGAGTTTAAGGTGGATGCCGTGAAGCGCGTTAACCTGAGCGACATCTTCTATAATGAGAGTGGCGACCGCTGGTACAAGGTGAAAACCAATTTCATCACCATCGATGAGAAGACAGCCGTAGAGAAACGCACCGCCAGTTATCAGCTGGTACAGGCGAGCGACCTGAAGGGCGCGCTCAACATCTTCCTGGAAGGCATGCATGACACGATGGCCGACTTTGAGATCGCCTCGATTACCGAGACTCCCCTCATGGACGTCTTCCCCGCCGACCTCGATGAGACACGTGCCGACCGTGAAGCTCGCCAGAAAGCCCAGAAACAATAATCCTTGAAGCTCATGGCAAGTATCCAAGAGAACCTTGAACAAGTAACCGCCCAACTGCCTGACGGCGTGCGTCTTGTCGCCGTTTCCAAGTTCCACCCCGTGGAGGAACTCGCCCAGGCCTATGAGGCTGGACAACGGCTATTTGGCGAGAACCGCGCCCAGGAGCTTGTTGCCAAGGCACCCGAGCTGCCCAAGGACATCCGTTGGCACTTCATCGGCCACCTGCAGAAGAACAAGGTGCGCGCTATCATGCCCCATGTGACTGTGATTGAGAGCGTTGACAGCGTGGAACTGCTGCGACTCATCGAGAAAGAGGCTGCACGCATCGACCGCACCGTCGATGTACTGCTGCAACTGCATGTGGCACAAGAGGAAACCAAGAGCGGATTCAGCATTGACGAGGTGCTTGAAGCCGCCGAAGCGGGCCAGCTGACCGAAGGCCTGCCCCACGTACACGTGTGCGGCGTGATGGCGATGGCATCACTTACCGAAGACATGGATCAAGTGGCACAGGAGTTTGACCTCGTGCGACGCACCTACATCACGCTGAAGGACGGCGCCTTTGACGAGAGCGAGTACTTCAACGAGCTGAGCATGGGCATGAGCGACGACTGGCAAGTCGCCGTCAAATACGGGGCGACGCTGGTGCGCATCGGAACCGCCATCTTTGGCCCGAGAAAATATTGATTTCACAAAAATAATCGTCAAGAATACGGCATTTTGGAAAAAATGTCGTATTTTTGCCAAAATTTAACAAGAAAAGAACATTTAATCATCAATTTATTAGAACCAAAATGAGTACAGAAAAGAAAAACGGAGCCTTGGTGTCAATTATCGCCATGATGTTCCTCTTTGCCATGATTTCGTTTGTGACTAACATGGCAGCGCCTTTTGGCACGATTTGGGATGACCACTACGACTGGGCCGGCATGATGGGTAACATGATGAACTTTGCCGCCTATCTGTTCATGGGTATTCCTGCCGGTATTCTTATTACTAAGATCGGTTACAAGAAGACTGCACTTGTCGCTCTAGCCCTTGGTTTCATCGGCATGGCAATTCAATACTTGTCAAGCACCATGAACGCCAGCGAAATCAGCACCTATATCATTTATCTTACTGGTGCTTTCATCTGTGGTTTCTGTGTCTGCATCCTCAACACGGTAGTAAACCCCATGCTCAACCAGTTGGGCGGTGGTGGCAACCGCGGTAATCAGCTCATCCAAACCGGTGGCTCGCTCAACTCCCTGGCAGCTACGTTAACCCCCATGCTGGTGGGTATGCTGGTGGGCGAAACGACCGAGAAGACCACCATGGAAGCTGTGCAGCCGCTGCTGTTCATTGCAATGGGCATCTTCCTCGTTTCGTTCTGCATCATTTACTTCACCAAGTTGCAGGAGCCCGAGACCGAGGCCCAGAATGTCATGCAAGGTGTGAAGGGCGCCCTCAGTTTCCGTCACCTGGTGCTGGGTATCATCGCCATCTTCTTCTATGTGGGTGTCGAGGTAGGTATTCCTGGCCAGCTTCTTTTCTACCTCACCGAGCCTGTTAAGGAAGGCGGCGTCCTGGGAAGCGCACCGATTGCCGGTACTATTGCCGGTATCTACTGGCTGCTCATGCTGGTCGGCCGTTTCTGCAGTTCGCTCATCTCGGGTAAGGTATCTCCCCGCGCCCAGCTCATCTGCACCACTTCATTGGCTATCGTGCTGTTGCTGATTGCTATCTTCATGCCCGAGGATATCAAGATGACCCTCAAGGGTGCCGAGGTACCCGTCAAGGTGCTGTTCATCATCCTGTGCGGTCTGTGCACTTCGGTGATGTGGGGTGTTATCTTCAACCTGGCAACCGAGGGACTGGGCAAGTTCACTGCTGCTGCTTCGGGTCTGTTCATGACCATGGTTGTCGGTGGTGGCGTGATGCCTCTCATCCAGAACTTCATGGCCGACAAGGTTGGTGATATCCAGAGCTACTGGCTGATAATTGCCATGCTTGCCTACATGTTGTTCTACGCACTGGTTGGCAGCAAGCCCAGCAAGACGGCAGAATAATCGTTATCAACTGATAATCAGTTATATCAATGTGGTTGTGACCTGACGGCGCAACCACATTTTTTTATTTATTTAAAAAATGTTGGGCGAGATTATTCCTAGTTTTCAAAAAAAGCAGTATTTTTGTAGATTAGAACTATAATATACCTAAACCTCTATTTAATATGATGATTGATTCCAAGTTGATGACACGCGCGGCAGACAATATCCGCATCCTTGCCGCTTCGATGGTTGAACAAGCCAAGTCAGGCCACCCTGGTGGCGCCATGGGCGGTGCCGACTTTGTCAACGTCCTGTTCTCGAAATACTTAGTCACCGATCCCGACAATCCCGCATGGTTTGCTCGCGACCGTTTCTTCCTGGATCCGGGCCACATGTCGCCCATGCTGTATAGCGTGCTGCATCTTGCAGGACGTTACACTACCGACGACATCAAGGCCTTCCGTTCGTGGGGCAGCATCACTCCAGGTCACCCCGAACTCGACGTGGAACATGGCGTAGAGAACACGTCCGGTCCTCTGGGCCAGGGTCATGTGATGGCCGTGGGCGCCGCTATTGCCGAGCGTTTCATCGCCACTCACTATAGCGAAGTATTCGCCCACAAGACCTACGCCTTTATCAGCGACGGTGGCGTGCAGGAAGGCATTTCCCAAGAGGCAGCCCGCATCGCCGGCTACCTGGGGCTGAACAACCTGATCATGTTCTATGACAGCAACACCGTGCAGCTCTCGACCGATTGCGACGCCGTGAGCAACGAGGACACCGCCATGAAATACCGTGCATGGAACTGGAACGTCATCGAGTGTGACGGTACCGACCCCGCCGCCCTGGCAGGCGCCCTGGACAAGGCAATTGCCGAGACCGAGCGTCCCACCATCATCATCGGCCGCACCATCATGGGCCGCGGCTGCGTGACTGCCGAGGGCGAGAACTTTGAGGGCAAGTGCAGTACCCATGGCAATCCATTGAGCAAGTCGGGTGCCGATTATGCCAAGACCATCGAACACCTGGGCGGCAATCCCGAGAATCCATGGACTGTATTCCCCGAGGTGGCTGAACTCTATGCCCAGCGTGCTCAGGAACAGCGTGATATCGTGGCCAAGCGCAAGCAGGATATCGAAGCCTGGGCCAAGGAGAACCCCGAGGCCATGCAGCGCCTGCAAGGCTTCATCGACGGCAAGGCCCCCAACGTGGACTATGCCGCCATCGAGCACAAGCCTGGTATCGCCACCCGCGCAGCCAGCGCCAATGTGCTTGCCGCGCTAGCCAGGGATGTCGAGAATATGATCGTATCATCGGCCGACCTTGCCAACAGCGACAAGACCGACGGATTCCTCAAGGTGCGCGGCGCCTTCAAGACCCACGACTTCAACGGCGCCTTCCTGCATGCCGGCGTGTCGGAGCTCGCCATGGCTGCCATCATCAACGGTATGGTCCTGCATGGTGGCGTGATCGCAGCATGCGGCACGTTCTTCGTCTTCAGTGACTACATCAAGCCGGCAGCCCGCCTGTCGGCACTGATGGAGCTGCCCGTCAAGTTCATCTGGACCCATGACGCCTTCCGCGTGGGCGAGGACGGTCCCACTCATGAGCCCGTCGAGCAAGAGGCCCAAATCCGCCTGATGGAGGAATTGCAGAATCACCATGGCCGCAACAGTATGCTCGTGCTGCGTCCCGCCGATGCTGCCGAGACCTCGGTTGCCTGGAAGATGGCGATGGAGAACAACCTCACGCCCACCGCACTGATTCTCTCGCGCCAGAACATCGACGACTTGCCTAGTGCTTCGGGTAACCGATTTGCCGACGCCCTTGGTGCTGAGCGTGGCGGTTATGTCGTCATCAAGCAAGAGCGCCCCGACATCGTGCTCGTGGGCAATGGTTCGGAGGTCGCTACGCTGGTTGCCGCCAACGACATCATCAAGGAAAAAGGCATTAAGGCTCAGGTGGTTTCAGTTCCTTCTATCGGTCTGTTCCTCAACCAGGATGCCGATTACAGGAATGCCGTCATTCCTGCTGATGTTCCCGCATTCGGCCTGACCTCGGGCCTACCCAGCACCTTGCGCCGTGTGGTACCAACAGGCACCATCTTCGGTCTTGACCATTTCGGTGCATCGGCTCCCTACAAGGTGCTTGATGAGAAATTTGGCTTTACAGCCGACCAAGTCGCCGAACGCATCATGAACGCCCTAAAATAAATAGTTTTTTAAAGTTTTTGCCATTTTCCTTGCATTATCAAAATAAATATTTGTAATTTTGTAGGTCAAAAGTATATTTTATTACAAAAAGACCACAGATACAGCTAGTTAGCTATATCGCTTGGAGAAGACAATTATTTAACAATATATAAATTAACATGAAGAAGATTACTTTATTAGTGTTGCTGTGCGCGTCTTATCTGTTGGCACCTCTTGCCAATGCACAAGAAGTGACCTACGTGGAAGATCCTTCGCAGGGTTATCTGCTCAACAGGATGAGGGATAACTGGTTCATCATGGCTGACGGTGGTGTCGGTATGATGATGTCCTCTTATGACAGGCACGAGCATTTTGGCCATCGACTCGGCGCCAAGGCTGACTTTTTCGTCGGCAAGTGGTTCTCACCGCTGCTGGGTCTGCGTGGTGGTGTAGACTTCGAACAGATCAAGGGTGCAACTTGGACCGGTAACTATGCCGCTCTGGGTTATCGTAACTGGCCCCGCCAGCTGGACGGCGGCAAGTACGTGCCCCAGCACTTCAATGACATTGGTCTTGTCGGTGACGTTCTGTTCAACGTTTCGAACTGGTTGTGTGGTTACAAGCCCCACCGCTTCTACAACTGTATCTACTACGTGGGTATGACTGTTAACTGGGTATATGCCCGTGACGGCAAGCGCCCCGTGTCCGACGGTCCCTGGAAATATGGTGCTAACGACGACCCCGACCACAGCCGTAACTACAGTATGCAGACTGGTATTCTCAACAGTTTCGCAATCACCAAGAAGATTGACTTCAATGTGGATCTGCGCTTCGACCTGATGCAGGAGCACATCGACGGTGCTGGTATGGGTTACAGGACCTGGAACGAGTATCCCGGTATCCTGCTCGGTATGACCTACAAGTTTGGCAAGAGCGAATGGAATGCACCTGTTCAGGCCGTATGTCCCGAGGTTACATATCCCACTGAATTGATTGATTCCTTGGTTGCTGAGCTGAATAAAGCCAATCGTCACATTAAGGACCTGGAGAACCAGCTGAAAAAATGCCTGGATTCTCATAATCCCATTGAGCCTCCCCTGGCTACGATCTACTTCCCCATCAACCGCACCGAGGTGCTGGGCGTACAGCGTAACGTAGTCAATGCCGTTGCCGAGGTCATGAAGAACGAGAACCGCGATTACATGCTCACTGGTTGGGCCGACAACTACACTGGCAATGACAAGATCAACACCCGCCTGCGCAAGGGTCGTGTCGCTACTGTCAAGAACGAACTCGTGAAGCAGGGTGTTGCCGCTGGCCGCCTCGATACCGAGATCAATAATGGCGAGCTGACTGAATATGGTCCCAAGTGCGCTTCGCTGGATCGCGCTGTGACTATTCACCGCAAGTAATCCCGAGATCTTGAGAGAACTCAGATAAAGAAAGATGTCCCGCTATGATTGTGGGACATCTTTTTTAAACCATATACAAGACAAGTACAACAGATTAACTGTTTATTATTCTCCCATGGCTTCCAATACTGGCAAAGACATGTTGCTCAGATCAATCCGTGAGGGACAGCCCTTGTCCTTCACGCAGCAACTGTCGCTCACCTTCTCGTTGAGTATGCCAGCCATCCTCGCCAGCATATCGGCCATTGTCATGCAATTTATCGATGCAGCGATGGTTGGGCAATTGGGAGCCGACGACTCGGCATCAGTAGGGCTGATGGGAGCGACTAACTGGCTATTTGAAGGTGTGCTGAGTGCCTTCGCCGCCGGCTATGCAGTTCAGGTGGCACATCTGCTCGGTGCCAAACGCAGTGCCGACGCGCGACAGGTTGTGAGGCAGGCGATTGTTGTATGCCTTCTCTTCAGCCTACTGTTGGCAGGAATAGGGCTCATCCTGTGCAAACCGCTACCCGTCTGGCTGGGGGCAGAAACTCGCATCAGAGCCAACGCAAGTATCTACTTCGGCACCTTCATGCTGTTTGTCCCCTTCTTCATGATCGACGTCGTGGCGAGTTCGATGCTGCGCAGCAGTGGCAATATGCGCGTGCCCAGCGTGCTCAACGTTGTGTTGTGTATCCTGGATGCCATTTTCAATTTTTTCCTCATTTTCCCCACACGCCATTTCTCTTGCATGGGACACGACATGACTATACCGGGAGCAGGACTTGGTGTCATGGGGGCAGCATTGGGAACGGCATGTGCAGGACTTGTGGTAGCAGCATTGATGATGTATTACCTTGTCTTCCGTTCTAGCGAACTGAGCCTCACCATCGACCGAGGATCGTTTAAACCCGCTCTGGAGACCTTCAAGAAGGCCATCAAGATCTCAACCCCGATGGGTCTGCAGCACATCATGATGTGTAGCGCGACAATTGTCATCGTCGGCATCGTTGCCCCGCTGGGAAGCATTGCTCTGGCAGCCAACTCATTCGGCATCACGGCCGAGAGCCTGTGCTATATGTCAGGCTATGGCATCGCCGATGCCGCGACCACTCTCATCGGGCAAAGCCTGGGAGCAGGACGCAAACAACTGGCACTCAGTTTCGCGTGGATCAATGTGTTGTCAGGAATGATCATCATGGGAAGCATGGCAGTACTGATGTACATCTTTGCTACTGAACTGATGGGCCTCATGTCTCCAGTCCCCGAGGTGGTGGAACTGGGCGCAAGATGTCTCCGCGTCGAAGCCTGGGCCGAGCCTCTCTTCGCCGCATCCATTATTACCTATGGCGTGTTTGTCGGTGCCGGATACACCCTCGTGCCCTGCGGCATTAACCTGGTGAGCATGTGGATTGTCAGGCTTGGACTATCGGCATTGCTGGTCACTAGCATGGGGTTGTACGGAGTATGGATGGCTATGGCCATTGAATTGTGCTTCAGGGGTACGGTTTATCTGCTCTGGCTTGCTTCAAAACGCTGGATGAAGAAAGCCGTCATCAATTGAAAACGTTGATTGTCTATTATAGGAAATGATAATGTGATTATGCTTCGGCAGGCTTGCGTTTGAACTTCTCCGCCATGATGACACCAGCCAGAATCAGCACACAACCGGCATAGGCTATTGCATTAGTGCGCTCACCGAACCAAATGGCAGCCGAAATCATCGAGATGATAGGACTCAAGTAGAAATAGTTGCTGGCACGCACAGCGCCGATACGTTTTACCGTGATACCCCAGATAAAGTAGGCAGCCATCGAACATATCAGGCCCAGGTAGAGGAGGTTACCCCAGACTTCGGGCTTCCTCAATGTCGTGGCCCAATCCACCCGAGAACTCTCCATCAGCAGTAGCGGCAACGCCGACAAAACGCCGTAGAAGAACAATTTGCGAGTAATAAATAATGTCGTGTAGGTGCGGTTCAATCGCTTTAACGCCATCGAGTAGAACGCCCATACAAAGGCAGCCAACAATGCCAGCAAGTCGCCTACAATGCTGTCGCCCCACACCAAGCCATTTTTCATCGCCAACATTACCGAGCCGATGAAAGCGATGATCATACCCAGGCAAGTCATCCACGTGATGCGCTCGTCACGATAGAAGATAGCCCCCATCAGTGCTGTCGTCAACGGCGCGGTGCTTACCAGAACAGCCACGTCGCTGATGAGTGTGTATTCCAGCGCTGTGTTCTCGGCAATAAAATAGGCCGAGCCGCCAGCGACACCACACACAACGAACAACAACTCATCGCGCCATCCGGTAAACTTCACCTTGAAACGGCACACGGCCAACAACGATAGATAGGCGATGGTGAAACGTGCCACAAAAATCTCGGTAGGCGTCAATCCGGCATCAAGCAACACCCGGGTGTTGAGAAACGAAATGCCCCACACCAGGATCATGGCAAACGCCGCCACATGATACCAGAAGTCACTATGTCCATTCTTGGCCTGTCCCATGAGAATTGTGGTGCAAAGGTACGATTAAGTTTTCAGTTCTCAGTTTTCAGTTACCAGTTTTTTTAGCGAATCAACCTAGCCCTTGGCAAGAAGCCGAAAAAACACTACCTTTGCGACTGTGAAACAGGAAGAATTCGTCCATATTGCCTTGACTGACGAGGAGCGCAAGCACATTTTGCAACAGCCCGTGCTTGTGGCACTGAGCGGCGGCGCCGACTCGGTGGCTCTGTTGCGTGTGCTGATAGCAGCCGGCGGCGATTGCAGGGTAGCACATTGCAACTTCCACCTGCGGGGCGAGGAGTCGATGCGTGACGAGCGGTTCGTGCGCGACCTGTGCCAGCGGCTTGATGTGCCGTTGACGGTCAGGAACTTTGACGTATCGGCTTGGCAGCAGGAGCATGGCGGGTCAGTCGAGATGGCTTGTCGCCAACTGCGTTACGAGTGGTTTGAGCAGGAACGGCAACGACAAGGCTGCAGTCTCATCGCAGTCGCCCACCACGCCGATGACCAAGTGGAAACTTTTTTCTTGAACCTGCTCCGCGGAACAGGCACTCGCGGCCTGACTGGCATGCAACGCCTGAACGGCAACATCTGGCGCCCACTGCTGGACGTGACCCGGAGCGACATCCTCAATTATCTGAATGACATTGGCCAGGACTATGTGACCGACAGCACCAACGACGAGAACGATTACCGACGCAACCGCCTGCGCAACATCGTCTTGCCCGTCATCGAACAGGAGTTTCACGGCTCACGCTCACGCATTTTAGACACCATGGGCAATCTGTCAAGAGACCACGACCTGCTCAATGAACTGACCATCGAAGCGTTGCCCGATGAATGCCACATCGACATCACATCCCTCTGTGGCAGGCAGCACGCCCCCACCCTGCTCTATCATCGCATCCGCCACCTCGGCTTCAACCGTGAGCAATGCCAGCAGGCGATAGAGGCGGCACAACAAGGTCATTCAGGACGTCAATTCCCCTCAAGCAGCCACATCCTTGTCGTAAATCGGCAGACCATTGATGTCGAGCCGATAAAAGACGAGCAGCCTGTTGAAATACCCTTCGACTTTAATACTGGGCTGCAAAGTCCTGTCCACATCACCGTCACACGAGGCAACGCACCATTCAGCCCACGGATGTGTGACGGCAAACAGCGTATCGCACTTAGCAGCCGAGTGCTGGAGTGTAACCATGTGGTCCTCAGACACTGGAAACAAGGTGACCGCATCAAGCCCTTCGGGTTGCACGGCAGCAAACTCGTGAGCGACCTGTTTGCCGACCTCAAGTTTGACCATGCCGCGAAACATCAGGCGTGGTTGCTTGAAGCCGACGGCGACATCATCTGGATTGTCGGGCACCGGGCATCAGCACTCTATCCCGTCGCCATTGAGAGCCAAGACTACCTGTTATTGGCCCTGAAATGACGATTTTTCCACCTCAACAAGAAAAATCCGCCAAAAAACTTGCATAAAACCAAACTTGGCAGTACCTTTGCACCCCAAATGAGTGAGTTTGACCAGCAAATTCACTTTCGGAGAGATGGCAGAGTGGTCGATTGCGGCGGTCTTGAAAACCGTTGAGGCTAACTACCTCCAGGGGTTCGAATCCCTTTCTCTCCG
>JBGUJU010000196.1:0-2656 GCA_045114065.1 Sodaliphilus sp. | reverse complement strand
CCCGTCTCAACGAGCGATTGGACGAGCCCTTCGTCACCGTCAACACCGTGACCGGCGACAAGGGCATAAAGCAGGCGCAGGACGAGTACCAGCGCCTCATGAACAATAAATCACCGAAATCTAAAAGAAAGTGAGTGTTTAGCAAAGATTTTTGCTACCTTTGCAGAAGTAACAAAAGATGACATAAATGGAAGAAATCAGAGTTTACCGGTCAATATGGAAATATGTAAAAGTAATTTTGGGGAGTTTCTTATTAGCTGCTGCGTCCGTATTGATACTCCTTAATCATTCATTTTTGATTTTTGAAAAGATCATTGCTTGGATTGGCGTGGCATTTTTTGGCTTGGGTGGTTTGTTCCTGATATTTGTCGTTCTGAAAGAAAAGATTTTAGGCAAGCCGTTTTTAGTCATTACAGACAAGGGCGTAATAGTTGATCACGGAAAACGTTGGGAAGTCAATTTTGAAGATGTTGAAAAATTTGTTCTATATAAAAATAATGGCAAGATAATTGGAATACACTATAAAAAAGGCATTAACTCTAAAAAGTTGAATGATGCAAATCCGCTTAGGAGAAATGTTCGTAAGTTTAATGATAAGATTGCAGGATTTCAAGAAGGGATTCCCGCCGACAACTTGACAATTAATGCCCAGAATCTTTGTGATTTACTCAATGAAAGACGGCAATTATCAATTAATGATAAATAGCAAGAAAAGTTCCGTCTTTTCCAGTCATACGCGGTTGATTTATTATGGAAAATACCAGCGCCTCATGAATAATAAATCACCGAAATCTAAAAGAAAATAGAAGAATTCAATCATGGTATTTTTATCGGCTTTTGGGGCTCAAAACAATGCCGAATTAACTGCATTTTCCCCATAATGAATATTTTGTTTTTTACATGTTTGAATTTCAGTTATTTACAAAATGCAAAATGAACTCAAAAAACTACCGCATTTCTTGGAAAATATGTTAAAATGCAGTATCTTTGCAATCGACTAGTGATGCCATTTGACAAAAAATACCCTTTTGGGTATTGCAAGAAAGAAAGGGCATTTATATTGGCAATGATATTAACTAAAAACTATTTGTGATATGAAGAAGATTTCTTGTTTTTCGATTATCCTGCTTTTGGTGATGTGTTTAATGCCATTGAATGTTGTTGCCGATAACACAGGCGGTGATGTTAACAATGATGGCGAAGTCAATATTGCTGACGTGAACACTGTTATCGACTATATTCTTGGCGACAAAAGTCGCCAAAGTATTGATGTCAACAACGATGGCGAGATTAATATTGCTGACGTGAATGCAATCATTGGTATCATCCTGAAAGGCACATCGGTGTCAGAGGAACATGAGTACGTTGACTTGGGCCTCCCCAGCGGTACGCTGTGGGCGACATGTAACATAGGTGCAAGCACTCCCGAGGATTATGGTGACCACTTTGCCTGGGGCGAGACCGCTCCCAAGGACTACTATGACTGGTTTACGTACAAGTGGTACAACGGCAGCTACGGCACATTGACGAAGTACAACACAGACAGCTATTACGGCACAGTTGATAACAAGACGAAGCTGGATTCCGAGGACGATGCGGCCTACGTCAACTGGGGCGAGTCATGGCGCATGCCTTCCATGGAGCAAATTCAGGAGCTTTGCGAAAAATGTTCCACGACGTGGACGACACGAGGCGGTGTGAACGGTCGCCTGTTCACCGGCCCGAACGGTCACACCCTGTTCCTGCCCGCTGCGGGCGACCGCTGGGGTGATAAGCTCCTCAACGCGGGCTCGTACGGCTTCTATTGGTCGCGCACGCTCTACTCCAGCTACCCGAACGTCGCATACAAACTCGACCTCCAATCGCTGAACATGTTCTGGACCGTCGACACCCGCGGCTTCGGCTTCCCCGTGCGGCCTGTGCACGTCTCGCAGAACTAACGCAGATGCCGTCTTTTCATAGCATAGTCGGTTTGTTTACCTTTGTGTAAACCAACCGATTTTCTTATGATACTGACGATAAACGGAAAACAGGCAGCGCTGAAGAAGGGGTCCTCGATAGAGTATGTATCGGAGAACCGCATCTTCACCGATGCCGATGACTACAGCATGGAGATCGAACTGCCCCTGGCAGACTGTCCGCAGAACCTCGACATCTACGCCATCGCCAGAGAAGTTGACCAGGGTACTCAAGGAATTGGGAATCCTTTAAAAAACCAACGGACGTCCATCGAGGCCGTCCGTTTTGGGGGCAGTATGCGGGGGCATTACCTCCCTCACTCATTCCGCACTGCAAAAGTAATACAATTCGATGAAACGCACCGCCGACATATCGGATTTTTTGCAACCGTTGAGAGATAAACCTTACTTGACTCTCTGTGAGAAAAATGAATGGTATTAATACAAAAAGGCGCGGAATTTCTTTGGTAAACCGCAGAAATCCAGCACCTAAATGGAAGCGTGATCCCGCCGGGATTCGAACCCGGGACCCACAGCTTAGAAGGCTGTTGCTCTATCCAGCTGAGCTACAGGACCATCCTGTGTTTGCCTGACGTACGGGCAAAAAAATGCGGAGAGAAAGGGATTCGAACCCCTGGAGGTAGTTAGCCTCAACGGTTTTCAAGACCGCCGCAATCGACCACTCTGCCATCTCTCCG
>JBGUJU010000195.1:0-8005 GCA_045114065.1 Sodaliphilus sp. | reverse complement strand
CCGCTTGGGAAAGTAGAGGCTTTGTTATATGTTTTACAACATGTTACAGCAAGAGGGCGTGCCAGAATTTTGACACACCCTCGTTTTATACGATGATGCATTATTGTGTCCGGTAAAATGCGGAAAAAGCTGGCCGAAGATCTGCACAATGCCAGTAGGCCTTGACTTGAGATGTACCATGGCGTGAGGGCCGCAGGTCCTAGTGGCATGGTGAAAAAGAGGGTGAACCTCGTTGCCCAAACGGCAGTCGGTTCACCCTCGCTCAAAAATTCTTCACCACTTGCTATCGGCTACTGCATCAGCCTAGCAGTGACATCCTGTACCTCTCTTGAGAAATCCTTCTCTATCGACATGCGCTGTTCGATCTGGATGCAGGCGTGCAGGACTGTAGCATGAGTGCGGTCCAATTTTGCCCCAATGCTGGGCGATGACATCTGTGCCTCTTTTTTGGCCAGATACATCACTAGCTGGCGGGCATCGCTGATCTCACGCTTGCGTGACTTGCCATAAATCAAGTCGGTTGACAGGTTGTAGTAGTCGGCAACGGTTTCAGCAATGAGTTCAAACGTCAGTTGACGCTGGTTCACCTTGACTGTGTTGCCGATAACACTGCGTGCCAACTCGATGGTGATGTCCTGGTCAAGCATTGTCGCATGGGCGAGCAGGGCAACCATAATGCCCTCGAGCTCACGCACACTCTCGGTAACCTGCGAGGCGATGAAGTCAAGTACTTCATCAGCAATGTTGAGACCGTCCTGGGCCGCCTTCATGGCGAGAAACTTACGCCTCAGCTCATAGTCAGGTTTCTCGAGTTCCACTGTCATACCCCACTTGAAGCGAGAAATGAGCCTGGGAACCATGCCGTCGAGGTCGCTCGGACGGCAATCGCTAGACATCACCAGCTGGCGCTGATGCTGATGCAGGTGATTAAAGATATGGAAGAAGGTGTTCTGTGTCTTCTCCTTGCCGGCGAACTCCTGAATGTCGTCCAACAGGAGCACGTCAATGCTCTGGTAAAAATTGATGAAGTCGTTGACTTTCTTCTGAATGACAGCCGTCGTATACTGGCTCTCAAATACCCTTGAGGAAACATACAGTACCCTCATGCGCGGATTATTCTCCTTGAGCTTGATGCCGATGGCCTGCAGCAGATGGGTCTTGCCGACTCCCGTCGAGCCGAACACGAAGAGGGGGTTATAGGTCTTCATGTCGGGATGGGTTGCTATCGCATCGGCGACACTGACAGCGAGCTTGTTGCTCATGCTGCTGCAATAGTTCTCAAAGGTGTATCGCGGATTGAGTTGCGGGTCAATCTCGTCATGACGGTCGTCTTGCTCAAAGGGGTTGGCAACGTGAGGCTTGCGAATCTTGAGATCCTGCTGAAGCTTGACGCTCGAGTTGTCCATGGGCTGTTCCACGGCACTGGCGTCATCACTGCCTATCACATTATATTTATAATTGAGCTTGACATTCTCGCCGAAGACCTTCTTCAAGGCGGCCGAGAGTATGGAGAGATAGCGGTCCTCGAGCTTCTCGATATAGAACTGTGAGGGGACCCTGAGCGTCACACGGTTGTTTTCCTGGTCAAAGTCAACGGCAACAATGGGAGCGAACCAAGCATTAAACTGCTCGGCCGGGATGTTTGCCTTAATGACGTCAAGGCAACGGTTCCACTGTTGTGCAACGTTAATCATTTTCTATTATTTTTCTTAGTAATGGTTGTTTTTTCAATGCTCGAAAAGCAGTACAAATTTCGGTCAATAATTTCTAATAAAAAAGTGCCGAAAAAATTTGGAAATCTCATTTTTATTGTAACATCATTGAAAAACAAAGGGTTACAACAATGCGTGTTTTTCTCTTGTTTTTATGATATTCATTTTTTATTATTTACCTTATTATCAGCATATTAACAATAACTCCTGTTTTCAGTGTTTGCTTTATTAAACTCACAAAGTGCTGTCATTGCTAGGGTTTGAAAATGTAAATCCCGAAAACGATAAATTTTAAAAAAAATCCTATTTGGACTGAGTCTAAACAGGATTTTTATACTGGTATTTCAGGGGCATTTTTCAGCCCTATTTTTGAGTTTCTCTGTCAGTGAAGAAGTTATCATCAATCAGAATACTTTTATATTAATATAGCGCTTGGGATGTGCCTTGATGTCGGTCAGCAAGGAGTCCAAACTAGCGATAGCATGATTGGCGTTGTCATAGAGTTCGCGGTCGCTCATCACCTTGCCCAGCGTGGAGTTCTTGTCATTGAGTTGCTGGCTCAGGGACTCCAAATTGGCGAGTGTGGTGTTAAGCTTGTTGATCGTCTCGTCGAGAGGCAATTCCTTGAGCGAGCCCGAGAAGTCTGTCAGATTACCAGTAGCACCCGACAGGTTATTGGCGATGCCGTTGACATTATTAATTACACCAGGGACACTACGGTTCAGGTTGTTCATCAACACGGTGAGCTGTTGCGCACTGATCTGCAATTGGCGCGTGATACCGTCAAGACGTGACAATGATGCTGCCAGAGCCGGGTTGCCTGTCAAACCATTCACATTGGTCATGATGGAGTCCACCTTGGGCAAGACATTGTTGACGACGGGCATGATATTGTCGGTCACATGATCCATGACACCTGCCTCGCGGATGGCGGGGATGAGGCTGCCGGGCTTCATGGCTGGACCGCTACCTAGATTAAGCTCGAGCGAAACGCCTCCAAGCAGTCCCGTAACCATGCTGACGGTGCTGCCCTCGGGCACGACCATCTCCTTGTTCATGGCGAGCAGGACAGTGATCTTGTTCTTGGCGTAGTCATAATTGATTTCGCGTACCTGGCCAACTTGGAAGCCGTTGACTGTTACGGGGGCTGCTGTCAACAGTCCCTGTGAGCTATCGACCTCGGTATAATAGGAGTTGGCAGGAGTCAGCAGGTTGACACCTTTCAAATAATTGATACCCCAATAGAGCAGGGCCAGTCCCACGAGTACGGTAAGAGCTATCTTGACGTTCTTGTTTAAAAATTTCATTTCTCTGATATAGTATTTGATTTCTTGTCTTATAAACGGCAAAATTACTAATTTGTTCTATAATAATGAGGCATTTTTCTCTTTTTTCAGTTAATTTAATACCTTAAGGAGGCCAAAAAAAAGCTTTATAGAACAAAATTTTGGCTTAAAATTGCATTTTTTCCACCATATTCGGTGATAATTACAGGATTTGTCATTAATTTTGCACATTCAGGTATTTTCCCTGAACCCTCTGTTTTTATCTCTTATTTATCCGATATCTATTAACTGAAAATGATATGAACTCTCCACTTGACTGCAAGCACCTGTACGGACTGATCGGTTATCCGTTAGTACACTCGTTCTCGATGGACTTTTTCAATGAGAAGTTCGCCGCCGAGGACATTGATGCCGGGTATATCAACTTTGAAATCGAGGATCTGGGACTGCTCTGGGAAATCATTTCAGAGTACCCCAATCTGAACGGTCTCAACGTCACAGCGCCCTATAAGGAGGAGGTCATCCCCTATCTCGACTCGCTAGACGACGATGCCCGCGAAGTGGGCGCGGTCAACGTGATCCGCTTTATCCGAGACAAACGGGACGGCAAGCTGCTGGAGTTGAGGGGGTATAACAGCGACGTGGAGGGTTTTGACAAGACGCTGACACCCGAGGTGCTCACCAGTGGGCGAACGGCGGCAATGGTGCTCGGCACAGGCGGAGCCGCCAAGGCTGTCGCGACGGCCTTGAAGCGCCATGGTGTGGAAGTGCAGCTGGTGTCCAGGCGCAAGACCGAGCACACGGTGGTCTATGAGGAAATCACCCGCGCGATGGTCGCTCGCCACACGCTCATCATCAATGCCACACCTCTAGGAAAATATCCCGACGACAACCTGTGCCCAGATTTCCCCTACCGCTTCCTGACGCCACAGCACTTGTGCTATGACCTGATTTACAACCCTGAGGAAACGCTGTTCATGCGCAAGTCTGCCGAGCAGGGTGCCGAGACCAAAAACGGCATCGAGATGTTGCTGCTACAAGCCTTTGACTCCTACGACATCTGGACGAGAGAAGATTAGGACATGGCACCGACCGGCTTCATCCTATTAGCCCAATACTGTTAACTGTTATCTGATTGCCTTTGTCACGCATTCCTGTATTGCGCATCCTGGCGCCTCTGGCCCTGGGCATCCTCATTCACCAATTGTGGCACAATTGGTGGGCACCCCTAGTGCTTCTCGCCCTCGCTATTACAGGCTATTTGTGGCTCAATAATTCCTCAAGAACGCCGCAGGGACGATTACGATGGCGGCCCTACTTCGCCGTGCCGATAGCCCTTGCTGCCATGGCATTGGGATGGCTTTCTGCTATCATTCACTGTCCGATACACCTCACCGATGAACAGCGCTCGGGCAGGATTCTCGCTGGCAGGGTAATAGATCTGGATTACACCGATTTCTCGATGCGCATGACTGTTGATGTGCTAGACCATGAGTTGCCCAGGTGCAAGGTGCTGGTCTCGACTCGCGGCTGCGATTACACGATGCAGGCAGGCGACCTCATCGCCTGGCAGGCGTCACTTGACGAGACGGGCAACCTAGGCAATCCTGGCGAAATGGATTATGCCGCCTACCTGCTTGACAGCAGGGGCATCCGCTATCAACAACATCTCCCATTGGGGCACATCAAGCGCATCGGCCACTCCCCCACCCTGATGACCCATTTAGCGACAATGAGGCGCGACTTGAGGCTCATGGTCTTCAACTCTAGCCTATCGACCGATGCACAGAGGTTTATCACGGCACTCCTGCTGGGTGACAGTGGCGCCATCGACAAGGCCACACGGCAAGAGTTCTCGGCAGCCGGTGTGGCGCATGTACTAGCGCTAAGCGGGTTACATGTCGGCTTTATCGCGCTCATCATTTGGTGGTTGCTTTTCCCCTTGGATTACCTGAGGATGAAAAAGTTACGCCTCCTCGTTACCATTGCCGCCATAGCCTTGTTTGCTGTGTTCACGGGGTTGTCGCCTAGTGTAGTGCGCGCCACGATAATGATAGCGATGGTTTTCGGCTCGCTCATTTTCTACAGGCGGTCGGTATCACTCAATGCTTTGGCACTGGCAGCACTGCTCATTCTCGTATTCACCCCCCGGGCACTATTCAATGTGGGATTCCAGCTGAGCTTTATCACTGTCGGCGCCGTGCTGCTATTTGCCCGCTTGCCTGAATCATTCACTGTCCAGAACAAGTGGGTTAACTACATCACCTCGACTGTCGTCACTTCGCTGGTAGCCATGCTGGCGACGGTGGCGCTGAGTGCCCACTATTTCCACACTGTGTCGGTGATGTCGGTGCTTGCCAATCTGCTCATTCTCCCGGTTCTGCCTCTGTTTATGATATTGGGCGCTCTGTTCCTGCTAGTCACGGCAGCAGGCATGCATTGGGCGATGCTCGACCACCTGCTCGACGGCATCTACCGCTATATTCATTGGGCAGTGTCGGCGGTCAATGCCCTACCGATGTCACATTTCGGGGGCGTGTACGTGGGCACGTTTGGTGTCATCGCTTATTTTGTGATTCTATCTCTCATTGTCATGTGGCTTTATCGGCAGCAATTCCGATACCTGCTCATGGCTGGATGTGCCTTGCTCATCATGCTGGCGCACTCACTGTGGGTAGATTATAGTACTCCGCGACAAGGGCTCGTTGTTTTCAACTCATTCTCATCAACACCTATATTATATTACGACAATGGCAAGGGCTATGTGTGGTCACCCGACGAGGATGAGACCGACTCGACATCCTTTTCCCGATACTATGCGGGATTCCTTGCCCGTCATGACATCGACGAGTTGCATTTCGTGACAGGGAATGACACCCTGAGGCTCGAGAATGGCATGATCAGCCCCCCGATTGCCCACCTGATGGGGCGGCGCCTGCTTGCCGTGGGCCGCGGCAACTGGAAACGTGCTACAGCAAGCCATCGACTCGAATTGGATGACATCATCGTCACCAAATATTATCACAGTACTGCCTCCAAGTTACAGGAGCTCTACCATTTTCAACGACTCATCATCTCGGGTGCCCTTCATGAAAAGGCACCGCTACTACATGAGTGCGACAGTCTGGACATTGTCGTCCATGACCTGTCCTCAATGGGTGCCCTCGTCGTCACTGAGCGCTAGAAGCGGTCGTCCATGTGTGAGAATAGGACAAAAAAGCACAAAAAATGTTATGCCCACTGCAGGTTAATTGTCAGGAAACGGAAAAATGCGTAAGTTTGCAGCTCAAAACAACAGGATTATTAACGATGAAGATTTTTATGAGAACAGCGGTTGCCGCAATCGTCGTATTGCTGATGGCCGCCTGCGGTAAGCAAGAAGCAACCTACCAGTACAAAACTCAATACCTGCCCGTGCAACTCGTGGGCAGCGAGAAATGGAGTATCCTTGATGTAAACAGCGGCGAGGTCGTCGCCAAGGACGCCTTTGAACATGCACCATCTCCCATCGTTTCGGGAATGTTCTACGTGTTGAATAGCGAGGGCAGCTACGATTACTATGACGTGGCAAATCCCACTACTCCTGTGGCAGGCCATTTCGGCAGCGTGACGTCGTTCAGTGACGACGGCGTGGCCGTATGTAGCCGTGTGGGCGGTGCGTTGCAGATTATTGACCGCACGGGAGCCGTCATCAAGGAGCTACCCAAGGAGGTGGCCCAGTGCTCGATGTATGCTCGCGGCATGGCAGCCTTCCAGAACGACAACGGCTTGTGGGGATTCATCAACACGAGCGGTGACACCATCGTCCCTGCCAACTACAGCACAGTCAACCTGTTCCTCTATGACGACTACGCCATGGTCATCGACAGTAACCAGCAGGGCGACAGCACTGTCAGCTTCTCGGTCATTGACAAGGGCGGCAAGGTCATGTTCACCTCAACGACTTCAGAGTATCAGCCCATCCAGCCCTATTATCTGCACGGCGTGCTGCCCGTCCTGAAGGGTGACAGCATCGTGTGCCTGGACAAGAACGGCAAGGAGGTTGCCAATCCCATCGATGATAAGGCTCAAGTAGAGAAAGGCGGCTATGCCGATCTGTCGCGCACTCCGTCGGGCGACTATATCGTCATCAAGGAGAAGAAAGCCGGCATGGTGGACAAGAACAATAAAGTCCTCATTCCCATTGAGCACGACAACCTCATCGACATCAACGGCGAACGCCTGATTGCCGTGGACGGCGACACCTTCTATATCATCGACCGCACTGGCAAGGCCGTGGGTAACGCCAAGTTCAGCGATGCCCATGTGAGCGAGGACAATCCTTATGCTACGCGCGGCTTCATCAATACCGACCTGGCAGCTGCAGCGTTGATGTTGATGTTTGACGAGTCCACTTGCTGC
The DNA here is from genome assembly GCA_045114065.1 of Sodaliphilus sp. GTDB lineage: Bacteria > Bacteroidota > Bacteroidia > Bacteroidales > Muribaculaceae > Sodaliphilus. The sequence goes on along the minus strand of JBGUJU010000195.1, from coordinate 606 downwards.
GGTGTTGATGACAAAACGACACTGATGGACATGAACCGCATGGTTGGTATGGATGCCCGCCTGTATGCCGGCAGCAACACGCTCGTCATGCCACAGGGTCCCTACACCATCCAGTATGTGTTTGACCGCGAGGTGGCAACCGTCAATGCCGATAGCACCGACGCCAGCTTCAACTATGATGCCCACGTGAATCGTGTCATCATTTCACTCAACGTCAACCACTGCCCCGCCAGCACTGAACCGGCCATCGTCAACACGGTAGAGGGCCGACTGGGCACCAAGGGCTTCGTGCTGGCTAGGGATGGCATCTTCTGCAGCGACTTCAACCTCCGAGCATTGACCCTGGGCTATGACAAGGGCATCGTCAGCGCCATCTACTACATGCACTTTAACGAATCCGTGCCCCAAGTCAAGAAGAAAAGGTGATGCTAATAAGGAGTGTGTCATAATTCCGACTCGGTAATATAACCGTGCTATCGCACGGGAAATTAAACAAATTTTTAAATTAAAATTGACAACATTATCATATTAATAAAAATTTTATAATTAATTTGATTAATTTCCCGCCCGCAGGGCGGTTATAGTTCTAGCAGTTGAATTATGACA
>JBGUJU010000194.1:0-2498 GCA_045114065.1 Sodaliphilus sp. | reverse complement strand
TGTATAGCGACGTAGAAGACGATGAAGTATAAGTACCTCCCTCGTGGTAAAGTGCTGGCATTGTCAATGAACAATTATTAAGCAAACATGTAGCTGTTCGGTTTTTATTGATTATATTTGCGGTCATTAGTGTCCACTAAAAAATCATAAAAGTTCTTTGAAATTATTGAAATTCAGTTAGTTAAGTCGGTTTTTGGCGCGAACGGATTTGAAATTATCTTTGCGGTCATAATCAGACAGTTATGAATAAAGACAAATACGTTTTTAGCGTTTTATCCGATTTTCTTGACCGCAGTAAGTTCAATCGTATCGTAGCTAAGTACAACGGAGACAGATACATAAAGAGCTTCAGTTGTTGGAATCAGCTACTTTCGATGATGTTCGGTCAGCTGTGTAACCGCGAGGGATTACGTGATTTGGTCGTTGCCCTTGAGGCTCATCAAGGCAAGCTTTACCACCTCGGCATGGGGAAAAGCGTGACGCGAAGCAACCTTTCCAAGGCTAACGAAAACCGGGATTACCGCATCTTCGAGAACTTCGCTTTCTACATGATCGACGTGGCCAGGAAGAAACGAGCAACCAAGATTTTTGACTTGAATGGAAGGGTTTATGCTTTCGATTCCACGACCATCGACTTGTGCCTCGAGGTGTTCTGGTGGGCCAAATTTCGCAAGCATAAGGGCGGTGTCAAGATGCACACTCTGTATGATATCGAAACACAAATACCTGCATACGTGCACATTACGCCAGCGTCAGTACATGATAGCAAAGTGATGCCGGAGATACCGTACGAGAAGGATGCTCACTATATCTTCGATCGTGGCTACAACGATTTCGGTAACCTCTACAAGATTCACCAGATTGAAGCCTTCTTCGTTGTCAGGGCAAAACGCAATGTCAAATTCAAGGCCGAGAGGTGGAAAAGAAGACTTCCTGAAAACGTGCAGTCGGATGCCGTCGGACACTTCACCGTTTATAAAAGTGCGAGGGTTTATCCAGAAGAGATAAGAAAAGTCGTCTATGTAGACCCGGAAACGGGCAAGGTGTACATCTTCCTCACGAACGATTTTGAGTCTGATGCGTTGACCATCGCGCTGCTCTATAAATACAGGTGGAGCATCGAGTTGTTCTTCAAATGGCTCAAACAACATCTCAAGATTAAGCGGTTCTGGGGAACTTCGGAGAATGCAGTCCGCATCCAAATATACTGTGCCATAATCACTTACTGTCTCGTCGCAATCGTGCAACACGACATGAAGCTTGAGCGCAGCGTATATGAAGTACTCCAGATTGTGAGTATCTCACTGACTGACAAGACCCCGTTAAGGGACCTTTTCGACAGACGGAATTTCAACAATGTCAAAGAGCTCAATGGTTCAAGTGAACCGAGTTTGTTTGAAAATTTTATTTATTAACCGTCCACAATTTTTAGTGGACAGCAATGATTTGCGGTAATAAATCAAAAACATCGCTGATTCCTTCAAACAATAAACCGATCAAGATATGGCCAAGAAAAAGAAAATAGACATCAAACAGGTTATTGCTGACGCATTGGAGCATTATCATAATTACGTAAGGCCTTCAATACAAGAAAGCACAAAACGGCAGAATGAATCTCTCTTGAGTGAATTTTATCGTTTTGTTGATACTTTACCAGCAAGAGACAAGACGATGAAGATCTTTAGCCAGAAAGGGCTGAATCGGTACAAGGAGTATCTGATTGATAAGATGGAACGCAGCAAAACTGATGGCAAAAAGAGGAATTTTGGTGTCGGCCAACTGAACCGTTGTGGCTCCATAATTGCCCGTCTTATAAACAATGTGCTATATCCAAAAGAAATCGTTCCCAACCATGTTGTTTGGATTAAAGTAGAGGATACCCGTAGGGAGAGCCAAAAGGGGCATATTCCTCTTTTGGACAATGAAGTCACTGCGATTGAGAACTGCAAAGGTCTAACACCTGTTGAAGAAGAGTATCGTAATATATTCTTGCTTCAGATCGAGAGTGGACAAAGGGTTTCAGACTTGGCTAATATACTTACTGGGGAATATACGCTTGGACAAGTTGATGAATATGAATGCATTATCTTAGCAACGAAGAAGGAAGATGTTCCAGCAGCCGTTGTATTGACACCAAAGGTGAGGATGTTGCTCGAAAGGATTAAAACTCATAAGCATGTTGACCCAAAGAAGTTTAAGGAGAAGGCAGATAGTAAGGGCAATAATACATACAATGAAGCAATCAGAAGGATAGCAAAAAAAGCGGGACTGGATAGAATCATTGTTAAAATTGATACAAACAAAATAGTAGAAAAGAAACCAGAAAAGAAACCATTATATAAAGTAATAACAAATCATGACGCTCGAAGTACATTCATAACGAATAAGATTAGAGCTGGTATGACACCTGATGAGATAGCTGTTTTTACTGGTCATGCTAATGGTGAGATGATCAGAAGAGTCTATGCACAGCCCACGATTGAGGACAAACTTAGAAA
>JBGUJU010000193.1:0-80776 GCA_045114065.1 Sodaliphilus sp. | reverse complement strand
CGTGACGCGTGAACTCATGCACCGCAAGGCCATCGCACAAGGCTGCGAGAGCGAGTTGTGCTCCATGCTGCGCATACCCTTTGGCAGTGACGGCTACAGCATGTATGTCATGCTACCTGCCGAGGGGAAGACCACGGGCGACCTCATCCGCGAGATGAGCCAGCAGGAATTGACCGACCATCTGGACGCCATCGACATGACGCCCCACGAGGTGGATATTCTCATGCCGCGGTTTGAAATCGTGAGCGACATCGATCTGAAAGATGTCCTCGAACCCATGGGCATCAAATCGGCGTTCACCGCAAGTGCCAACTTCTCAAACATGTCTGACACGAGGCTGTTTGTATCAATGATGAAGCAGAAGGCCAAAATCGAAGTCGACGAGGACGGAGCCAAAGCCTCGGCTGTGACCGTTGCGACGATGGGAGTAACATCCCCCGGACCACAGCACTATGAAAAAGCCGAGTTCCATGCTACCCGCCCCTTCCTGTATATCATACTTGAGGAGAGCACCCGCAGCATCTTCTTCATCGGCACCTACTGCGGCAACTGATTCTAAACCATAATTTTTTATTACAGTTTCCTTGGCTTGCATAAGCCACATGAGTGGAGGGATTGGTCCTTCCACTTGTTTTTTGAATTGTCAAACGGTTTTACTGAGAACCAGCAAATTAGTGAAACTCTCTATAAAAACCATGAATTGCTTTTTGGTAGCGCAGTTTCTATCATATAATAAAAAAGAAAAATATTGGATTTTTTGGGCCATTGTGAATAAAAAGCAGTACCTTTGCGGGATATTTTGGAAATCAACTTATTAACTGACTATACTATAGACCAATGGCTAAGAAACTGACCGATAGAGTGACTTGGGTTGGAAAAGTGGACTGGGAATTGAAGACCTTCCATGGTGACGAATTGTCCACCCATCGTGGCTCGAGTTACAACTCCTACCTGATCCGTGACAAGAAGAATGTGTTGATCGACACCTCGTGGCTGCCCTACAGCCGTGAGTTTGTGGCCAATCTGAAGAAAGAGATTGATCTCAACAAGATTGACTATATCGTGATGTGTCATAATGAGATAGACCACAGCGGCGCTCTCGTTGACCTCATGCGCGAAATCCCTGACACGCCTATCTATTGCACCGCTAAGGGCGAGGCTATCATCCGTGGTCATTATCACATGGACTGGAACTTCGTCAACGTCAAGACCGGTGACAAGCTCTTATTGGGTGACACCTCGCTCACCTTTATTGAGGCCACGATGTTGCATTGGCCCGACACCATGTTCTGCTACCTGAGCGGTGAGGATATCCTGTTCAGTAACGACGGTTTCGGTCAGCACTATGCCACCGAGTCGCTCTACGACGACCAGGTGTGCATGGCCGAGGTGCTGCAGGAGGCTGAGAAATATTACGCTAACATCATCGCCCCCTTCAGCCCGCTGTGTAATCGCAAGGTGAAGGAAGTGGTGGGTATGAATCTGCCCTTGAAGATGATCTGCCCGAGCCACGGCATCATCTGGCGCAACAATCCAGGCTTGATTATTGAGAAATACCTGCAATGGAGCGACAACTATCAGGAGGATCAAGTGACCGTCGTCTATGACACGATGTGGCAGAGTACCCGCCTGATGGCACAGGCCATTGCCGAGGGCATCCGCGAGCAGTCGCCCACGACAACCGTCAAGATCTACAATGCCGCGCTCAACGACAAGAACGACATCCTCACCGAGGTGTTCCACTCGCGCGCCGTGCTCGTGGGCTCTCCCACCATCAATAACGGCTACAGCTATGCTATCGCAGGCATCCTGGAGATGTTGAAGGGCATGAAGCTGAAAAAGAAAAAAGGTGCTGCCTTCGGTAGCTTCGGCTGGAGTGGCGAGGCTGCCAAGCTCATCACCGAGCACTTGAAGGCTGCAGGCATCGAGCCCGTGAATGACGGTATCCGCGCCCAGTGGGTTCCTGATCAGGATGCTCTGGAGCAGAGCCGCCAGTTCGGTAAAGAGTTTGCTGCAGCGCTATAATAAAAGGAAAACAATAAGTACAATAAATACAATCAACTAATTAACTAAAAACAAATGAACAAAGTCGTTAGTAAAGAGCAGTTTTCTGCTAACGTGACGAAGCTTGTCGTTGAGGCTCCCCTCATCGCCAAGTCCCGCCGTGCAGGCCACTTCGTGATTGTCCGCGCCGGCGAAAAAGGAGAACGCATTCCCTTGACCATTGCCGACAGTGACCCCAAGGCCGGCACCATCACCCTGGTGATCCAGAGTGTGGGCGACAGCACGCGCAAGATCTGTGCCCTGGAGCCTGGTGAGTTCCTGAATGACGTGGTAGGTCCCCTGGGCCAGGCCACTCACATCGAGAAGTATGGCACCGTGCTGTGTGCCGGTGGTGGTGTGGGTACCGCTCCCCTACTCCCCATTATCCGCGCCATGAAAGAGGCTGGCAACCGCGTGATCAGCGTGCTTGCAGGTCGTACCAAGGACCTCATCATCCTGGAGGACGAGGTGCGTGCATCGAGCGATGAGGTTATCATCATGACCGATGACGGTAGCTATGGCAACAAGGGTGTTGTCACCGTGGGTATGGAAGAAGTTCTCAAGCGTGAGAAGGTGGACTATTGCGTGACTATCGGTCCCGCCATCATGATGAAGTTCTGTGCCCTGTTGACCAAGAAATATGAGGTGCCCACCGAGGCTTCGCTCAATGCTATCATGGTTGACGGTACCGGCATGTGCGGCGCTTGCCGCGTGACTGTGGGAGGCAAGACGCGCTTTGTCTGCGTCGAGGGTCCCGAGTTCAATGCCCATGAGATTGATTTTGACGAGTTGATGATGCGCCTCAAGGGGGCACAATAATTAGTTAGGAATTAGAAGTTAGGAATTAGGAATTGGCATCCGCCTTCTAGTGACTAACAACTAGAAATAAAGAAAAAACAACAATGGAACAGAATAATATGGATTCTCGTAACGAACAGTGGCGCATCGATTTGCGTAACTCTAAGACACCCAAGGAGCGCACCGCTATCCCCCGCGTGGAGATGCCGCAGCTTGACCCCAAATACCGTATCACCTGCAACGAAGAGGTGAACCAGGGCATCAGCGCCGAGCAGGCCGTTGTTGAGGCCAGCCGTTGTCTGGACTGCGCTAATCCGCAGTGTGTGACCGGTTGCCCCGTGAATATCAATATCCCCAAGTTCATCAAGAACATCGAGCGTGGCGAGTTCGGCGAGGCCGCTGCAACGCTCAAGGAGACCAGTTCGCTGCCCGCCGTGTGTGGCCGCGTATGTCCCCAGGAGAAACAGTGCGAGTCGCGCTGCATCCACACCAAGATGAAACACCCCGCCGTGGCTATCGGTTATCTGGAGCGCTTCGCCGCCGACTGGCAGCGTGACAACCTGCCCCAGGAGGTTCCCGCCATGGCTCCCGCCAACGGCATCAAGGTCGCCGTTATCGGCAGTGGTCCCTCGGGACTGTCGTTTGCTGGTGATATGGCCAAGAAGGGCTTCAGCGTGACTGTATTTGAGGCACTGCACGAGATCGGTGGTGTGCTGAAATATGGTATTCCCGAGTTCCGTCTGCCCAACCATATCGTGGACTACGAGATCGAGGGCCTGAGGAAGATGGGCGTTGAGTTCGTGAAGGACTGCCTAGTGGGCAAGACCATCAGCTATGAGGACCTGCACGAGATGGGCTTCAAGGGCGTGTTCGTCGGCTCTGGCGCCGGCTTCCCCCGCTTCATGAATATCCCCGGTGAGAACCTCAACGGCATCATGTCGAGCAACGAGTACCTGACCCGCATCAACCTGATGGAGGCTGGTCGTGGTGGTGATACCCCCGTGCTGCGTGGCAAGACCATCGCCGTTATCGGTGGTGGTAACACTGCTATGGACTCGACTCGTACTGCATTGCGCATGGGTACCGAGCGCGTCATCCTCATCTATCGCCGCAGCGAGGAGGAGATGCCCGCCCGTCGTGAGGAGGTAGGCCATGCCAAGGAAGAAGGCGTTGAGTTCAAGACCCTGCACAACCCCATCGAGTACATCGGTGATGACAAGGGCCGCGTTGTTGCGATGAAGGTGCAGAAGATGGAACTGGGCGAACCCGATGCTTCGGGCCGTCGCAGTCCTGTGCCCATCGAGGGTGCCATCGAGGAGATCCCCGTTGACCTGGTCATCGTGGCTGTCGGCGTTTCGCCCAACCAGCTCGTGCCCCGCTCGATTCCCGGTCTGGACATCAGCAAGCGCAACACCATCGTTGTTAACGAGGAGACCATGCAGTCATCGGTAGGTGACCTCTATGCCGGTGGTGACATCGTGCGTGGCGGTGCTACCGTTATCCTCGCTATGGGTGACGGCCGTCGTGCCGCCCTCAACATGGCCAAGGAATTACTGGGCGAGTAATTAACTGCCCTTTACTGATCTATCACTGTGGGAGACAGTCTGTCAAGGCTGTTTCCCACAGTTGTTATTATTCTTGAGGATAAGCAATATAAGGACTGCGTTGAGCAAGCATCGACGGATTGGGATGATAAGCGTGGGGAGGAAGTTCACGTGTACGCGATGTTTGGGTGTTGTAATGTGACATTTTCATAATACTTTTTCTTAATAATAAAACACTTGTTACTTACTTTTATTCAGGGGATTAAATCAATAAAAACATGCACTTTTGCCTGAAATAATCTGCAGCAAAAGTACATCTATTATCAAATCCTCACAAAAAAAAGCGGGAAAAATGACCTTTTCCCCATGTTTTGTTGCACAACTTGTTGCATAAATTGTGCTAACTCTTTCTTTCTCAGAAGTTGAAGTGGAGTTGGATGCGGATGCCGCGGCGGTCGGTGCCGGCATGTTCACGGTAGTTGAGGCGCCAGACGTAGTCCACGCGCAGGATGGTCAGGATGTTGTCAAGGCCGACTCCTGCTTCCATATAAGGTTTGTTGCCCATCGGCTGGCAAAGGGCATCGGTCGGGAAAAGGAACACGTCGCCCGAGGTCGCCGGATTGTTCTTGTCACTCAGGCTTCCCCAGATGCCGCGCAGGGTAAGCACCTCGCGCAAACGCAACTTCTTGATCAATGGCAAGCGGTTCATCAGGATGCCATTGCCCCAATAGGTCAAGTCCCAGGAAAGCGACTGGTCATTGATAAATTCCATGGGTTTCATCAATGAATAACTCTCGGGCTGAATAGTGTAAGAGAGGTTCACATTAGGCATCAGCAGGTCGGGATAGGCGACCTTGCTCCACACTTTCTCTCCCCTGATGATGACATCGGCATAGCCAAATGCCGAGAACCAGAAACGTTTCTGCAACCCAAGTTCTGTCTTGTTCACCTCGTGGAGGCTGCCCATGAAGCCCTTGGGCATGTAGGTCTGGTTAAGGGTAATGATGGGCGCATCCATATTGATGGGAATGCGGTAGGAACGCGTCTGATAGAATGTCTCGCCCGGAGCGAAACGCAACTGGGCCGTAAAGCCCGCTTGGGTATAGCGCTGTCGAGCAGAGCCATCGGCATAGACAAAGGGCACATACTGTGTCGCCTCATGGATATTGTGTTCAATACCGAGGGCGATAGAAAAATGGTTATACCACTCGTGCCGATATTCCAGGCGTGTTGTGCGCAAGTACTGCATCCTCACGTCCTTGTGACGTTTCAAGGTGAGGAATACGTTGTCCTGATTGGTGTACAGGTAATGTTGTGCCAACTTGTCCACATCATAGCGATGAGTCAGGCGCAGGCTGTGGATGGGGAATTCCTGGTCCATTGACTTCTTGGGCGTGAAGGAATACTCCAGCGACCCCATATACTTGAATTTCTCATCACGGAAACCGTAGGCCACATAGCCACGTGCAAACCAATGGCGGCTCAGCTTGACATTGGTCATACCACCCAAGCGCAAACGCAAGCCTTCCAGAGAGTTGCCGCTCAGGGTAGTGTTCAGCGGGCCCAGGTCAAACTTACTTACCTTGGCTGTGGGAATATAGCCATTGACCATGACAACAATGACCTGCTCAGCCCAATAGAATAGCTTGGACCCGCGCAGGCGTTGCATCAGGTTTTTCATGGTGGCGGTAGTCGTCCTGACCTCGGCAGGGCGGTATTCCTGCCAGAATTCATCGGGCATGAATGCCGCACTGTTCTCGACCGTCTTCTCGGCTTTGTTATTGAATACGCCGCCTTCAGGACGCGCGAAGTTGTGATCCCGATAGGTCGTCTCGCGACGTGCGAACATCACAGGCAAACTAGAAATCAGTTTCAGGCTCACCTCAACATTGTCGCGCATCTTGAGTCGGGAACCATTGGGTGCACGTTCATAGTCTTGCTCAATGCTCATCTGCTCCACATAGTTAAGGTTGATATCGTGGGGCACGCCCATCGATACCCGCTTGATGAACATTGTGGAGTCCTCGAGAGAGACATATAGGCGCCCCAAGAAACCGAAGGTCTGGGGAGTGAACGGCACGAAGCTCAATACGGCGCACCGCTCACCATCGACCATCACTGTGTCATTGAGATAAAACTTATAGAAATCCACAGCAATGCGTGACAGGGGGCTGACAAAGCGGTTGGTGAGCAGGGCCACATCGTTCTGGAAAATATTGATTTCCCCCATGAAATCGTCAAGAATCTTCTTGACGTTCTCCTGATCAATGCGCTCGTCGATGCCCGCACTCTTGGTGCCGATGACGACCTGTTTGTGGGCATCAGGATTGTTGCTGTAATAGTCGCGGGCAACGGTTTCCTTGATAGAGAATGGCAGGACACGCTTGCCGGTGAGCATTGACGTATCGGCATACTCGTCAATCCATTTCTGTTCCTCGGGCTTGCTGATGATATCATCCAGGTCACCGAAGCCGACCATCATTCTCTCGTATTGAGAATAGCCGTAGTGCGGAAAGCGGCGCGGGTCATTGTCGTCACGGCGGGCCCGCAGTTTCTTGATCATATCAACAGCGGGATTGTTCTTCTTGGAGTATTTTTCTTTGCCTTTGTGTACAATTACTTCACCAAGTTCCACACCTGTCGGTAACAGGTCGATCAGAATGACACTCCCCTGCCCTGCCCTGATATTCACTTCCTTGGGGCGATACCCCATAGCAGTAACACGCAGCTTACTGAAAGAGGCACGAGTATTGATGGTGAAGCCACCCTTCTCGGTTGCCAGCGTTCCCTCATTGGTTCCTACGAGTGAAATCGAGGCATAGGCGATACCCTCATGTGAGAGTGAGTCTCGCACCATTCCTGTAATCTGGGTCACCGGATTCTGCTGCCCCATTGCTGTCAATGCGACAACCAGCAACACCAGTATTGATATAATATGTCTTTTCGCCTCTTTCACGAAGGTGCAAAATTACTGATTTTTCAAATGCCAAGCGCCAAAACCACGTGAAAAATGACCATGTATATCCTTAAAATAAATTGTAATGAATTACGTTAATAAAGTATGGGAATGGAGATTGAACATAAGTATTTTGTGAACGGAGATTCTTACAGGCTGATGGCATGTGAGGCGAGTGTGATTAAGCAGGGGTTCCTGTCGAGGGTGCCTGAGCGTGTCGTGCGCGTGAGGGTGCGGGGCGACAAGGGCTTCATCACCATCAAGGGTAAAGGACACGGTGCGTCACACCCCGAGTTTGAGTATGAGGTGCCCCTTGAAGATGCCATGGAGATGATGTCGCTGTGTGAGCCGCCGATCATTGAGAAGACCCGCTATATTGTCATGCATGAAGGAAACCGCTGGGAGGTGGATGAGTTTCATGGTGACCTACAGGGACTTGTGATTGCCGAACTGGAGGTGCCCAGCGAGGACTACAGCTACGCTCTGCCGCCGTTTGTGGGTGATGAAGTGACAGGTGATCCGCGCTACTACAATTCCCAGTTGGGGGTGTAGAGGGCAAGTGACCGCCAAGGGATTGGCGGCATAGATCAACCCTGACTAAGAGCGAAGTATGGAGCCATGTCATAAAAAACTTAATGGCTTAGCGGCTTAGCGAGAGTTTTTTTGTACTTTTGCAGCCGTTATTTTGTATTGACTGTCTATGTTCAAGATAAAGAGGCTATACACGTTCATGTTGTCAAGATTCCTGCCGAGGTTCTTGATGACTTTCTGCATCTGCCTTTTCATCGTCATCATGCAGTTCCTGTGGCGCTATATCGACGAGCTGGTGGGCAAAGGACTGAGCATAGATCTCATTGCCGAACTGTTTTTCCACGCTGCGTTGTCGTTGTTGCCTTTGGCCTTGCCGTTGAGTATCCTGCTGGCGGCGCTGATGACATTTGGCGATTTGGGCGAACATATCGAGTTGACAGCCCTCAAGTCGTCGGGCATATCATTGACCACCATCATGAAACCCATTGCCATCTTGATGGTCTTTGTCGCCATTGGTGCCTTCTTCTTCATGAACAATGCCTTGCCCAAGTCCCAGGTCAAGATGTGGACCTTGCTCTTCTCGATGCGCCAGACGTCCCCCACCCTCGACATCCCCGAGGGGACGGTCTATAGCCAGATACCCGGTTACAACATCTTTGTCAAGCGCAAGGACAAGGAGCGTGACATGCTATACAATATGCTCATCTATGACGTGTCTAACGGCACCATGTTCCCCCGTATTGTGGCAGCCGACTCGGGCCGCCTGAGCATGACCCAAGACAAGCAGCACTTGATACTCACGCTCTATAAAGGCTCGTGGTATGAGGAAATGAAGGGCGGTGGCGGTGTCAGCGGCATGAGTGGAGACCTCTATCGCCGTGAGTCGTTCCATGACAAGGAAATCCTGATTCCCTATGACGCCAATTTTACCCGCATGGATGACGAGACGATGAAGTCCCAATATGTGGGCAAAGATATCGCTGAGCTACGCCAGACCATTGATTCTGTGCGTCTAAAAGTAGATTCTGCTGCCTCGTTTATCGTTGCTAAGATGCGGACCCAACCCGTGTGTGGCGTTCCTTCTCAACGTTTAACTTATAAAGACGGAAAGTCCACGATAGAGAAAGTAAAAGAGGTGAAGGTAGATCACCCACTTGATATCAACAAGATGGTTAAAGAACTGCCGGACAATGAACAGCAGACGATCATCAATCAAGCATTGATGCGCACGACCGCAGCCATGCAGGATTTACAATTCCAGGGTTACACCATCAATGATGACAATTTCATCATCCGTCGCCACCAGATTGAATTGATGAAGAAGTTCACGTTGTCGCTGGCATGCCTGATTTTCTTCTTCATTGGCGCTCCGCTGGGTGCCATTATCCGCAAGGGTGGTCTGGGAATGCCCATCGTTGTGTCAGTCATCTTGTTCATTATCTACTATATCATCGACAACATGGGCTACAAGATGGCTCGTGACGGCCGTTGGGAGGTTTGGCAGGGCATGTGGCTCAGTTCTGCTGTACTGCTACCGTTAGGTATCTTCTTGACCAAGAAGGCAGTCAACGATTCGGCTGTATTCAATCCCGATGCCTGGCTCAACTTCTTGCGTCGTTTCACGGGTCTGCACCAGACGCGTAAACTCGAAGCAAAGGAGGTGATCATCAATGAAGTTGACGCTGCCGAAGCTTTATCACAGATTGATGCCCTCAAGACGACCTGCCAGGAGTTGCTTGACCGCTATCCTGGCCGTCAACGCTATATCGATTACTGGCAGCAGGGCTATGATAAAGCCGCTATCAAATCGCTGGCCGAAGAGGTGGACCGCGTAGTGGATTACCTCTCCAACTCACGCGACCAGATGGTGCTCAACAAGGCAATGGATTATCCTGTCATCCGTCAGCTGCTCACCTATTGCCCCGTCGGCAACAAGACGATTGGAAGTGTGTTTGCCGCACTATTCCCGATAGGTCTGCCGGTATGGCTCGTGGGCTTGAGGCACCAGAAGAACCTGAAACGTGACGTGAACCTCACAATAAAAACCTGTGACCAATTGGTTGCCATCTTTAACGGAGAATACAGTCGTGAGATGGAGTATAAATAAGATTAGAGATTAGTGACTAATTGGTCTCTACAACAATACATCTTGAAGAATGGAAGAAATCAAACTGAATACCATTGACGAGGCTGTGGAACAGCTGCGCCGTGGAGAATTTGTCATCGTTGTCGATGACGAGGATCGTGAGAATGAGGGCGACTTTATCATTGCCGCCGAAAAGATAACCGAAGAAAAAGTCAACTTCATGCTGCGCGAGGGTCGCGGCGTGCTCTGTGCACCGGTTACTACCGAGCGTTGCCATGAGTTGGAACTCAATATGCAGGTCGATGACAACACATCGATGCTGGGCACACCATTCACGGTGACTGTTGATCTGCTCGACGGCTGCACAACTGGCGTGTCGATGCATGACCGTGCCATGACCATCCGGGCGCTTGCCAATCCTCATAGTAAACCGTCAGACTTCGGTCGCCCAGGGCACATCAACCCCCTACGCGCCGTCGATAAGGGCGTGCTCAAGCGTGCTGGCCACACCGAGGCCTCTATTGACTTGATGCGCATTGCAGGCCTCTACCCTGCTGCTGCGCTCATCGAGATTATCAATCCTGACGGCACGATGGCACGTCTGCCCGAGTTGATGAAGGTAGCCGAGAGATTCAATATGCCCATCATCACCATCAAGGACCTGATTGCTTATCGCTTGCGCACCGAGAAGGTCGTCGAGGTGGGTGATGAGGTGGACTTGCCCACGCAGTATGGACACTTCAAACTCATCCCTTTCCGCCAGATCAACAATGGTCTTGAGCATATCGCTCTTATCAAGGGTGAGTGGCGGTCAGATGAGCCTATCCTCGTGCGCGTACACTCCTCGTGTGCCACGGGTGATATCTTCGGTTCGATGCGCTGTGAGTGTGGCGAGCAACTGCACATGGCCATGCAGATGATCGAGAAAGAAGGCAAGGGCGTCCTCGTCTATATGAATCAGGAAGGCCGAGGCATCGGTCTGATGAACAAGATCAAGGCCTATAAGCTGCAGGAAGGCGGCATGGATACCGTCGACGCCAACGTCCACCTGGGCTTTAAACCCGATGAGCGAGACTATGGTGTGGGGGCTAACATCCTGCGTATCCTGGGGATTACCAAGATGCGCCTGATGACCAACAATCCCGTCAAGCGTGTGGGACTGGAGAGCTACGGCCTTGAAGTGGTTGAGAATGTGCCCATCGAGGTCGCCCCGAACCGCTATAACGAGTTCTATATGCACACCAAGAAGGCACGCATGGGTCATGACCTCCACAAGGTGGATTGATGCTCGTTATGCTCGCGATGCTCGCAGTTTAGAGATTAGAGTTTAGAGATTAGAGTTTAGTGTTTAGAGTTTAATGATGGCATCCGCCAGCTAGAGACTAATGACCGGAAAGCAAATGAAGGCCTTTGACGAAATAAGGGATTTTGTGGAGCGGGAGATTGTGCCCCGCTATGACAGTTTCGACGCCGGGCATGACAGAAACCATGTCCAGACCGTGATCTCCCAGGCCTTGAGTCTTGCACAGTATTATCCCGAGGTCGATCATTGCCTGTTGCTCATTGCAGCAGCTTATCATGACCTGGGACTGATCAACGGACGTGAAAACCACCACATTGACAGCGCCCGTATTGTCCGCGAAGATCTTCGGCTGCGACAGTGGTTCAGCGAGGATGAAATCAATACTATTGCCGACGCTGCCGAGGACCACCGCGCATCCAGTGACCACGAACCACGCACCATCTATGGCCGTATCGTTGCCGAGGCCGACCGCATCATTGACAGTAACACTATCGTGCGCCGTGCGTTGCAATATGGCATGAAGCATTATCCAGGTCTTGACCGTGAGAGTCAATACCAACGCCTGCTGGAGCATATGCATGAGAAATACGATTATGGCGGCTACCTCAAGTTGTGGATTCCACAGGGCGATAACGCACAACGACTTGAGGAATTCCGGCAGACACTAGCCGACAAGGAAGCATTCCGCCGCCTCTTCGATACCATTTATGACCAATTAACCTATAAAACATAATAACACGATGAGAAGCAAAACACTATTATTGATTTCTATGCTGATTGGTTTTTCGGCATGGGCAGGTATCCCCAATGGATATTACACCAATGCCGTCGGCAAGCATGATGAAGCGCTGATGACAGCTCTCGAGGGAATTATATACAATCATACCCTCTTGAGTTACAACTACATGTGGACGGCTTACGACTCTACCGACGTCGCCGATGACGGCTACTACATCGACATGTACTCGACGTGCAAGTACAACCACGATTCTTATCATGTCGGCAACGCTACTTATGTCGGACAAGGTCTTAACCGTGAGCATTCTTTCCCCAAAAGTTGGTTTGGAGGTGAGATTGCCCCGATGTTTACCGACCTGACGATGCTCATCCCGACGGACGGCTATGTGAACCAGCGCCGTAGCAACAACCCTTACGGTGTGTGCGCCGGAGGCATGACTTACGTCAATGAAGAGATGGGCGTTTCCATGAGAGGTAAACTGGGAACCAGCACCTACAACGGTTACACGGCAACCGTGTTTGAACCTGATGACGAGTATAAGGGTGATTTTGCTCGCATTTATTTTTATATGGTGACCTGCTACAAAAGCGAGGTTTCCCAGTGGCCAGGTAGCGGTCAGCTTGACTATACTACCAATAACTATAAGGCATTCTCGACCTGGTCGATGAAGTTGCTCATGGAATGGCACCGTGCCGACCCTGTCAGCACAAAGGAAATCAAACGCAACGAGGCGGTATATAGGCTTCAAGGCAACCGTAACCCATTTATCGACCATCCCGAATTAGCAGAACACATCTGGGGAACCAAGCAAAACGTGGTTTGGACTGGTCAGGACACCCCCGTCGATCCCATCGAGAAACTGGTGCCCGAAATGTATCCTGTGGACGAAACGACTATTACAGGCACATCTTTCCGCGCCAATTGGTCAAATGGAGGTGACGTGTCGAGCTATTGCCTCAAGGTCAATCGTATCGCCACGGGCGAAGAGACTGCCACATTATTGATGAGTGAAGGTTTCTCTAAAGTGAATGCCACATCCGACGGCGGATCAGACATCAGCTCATCTCTTGATAAATACACCGACAATCTTGGATGGACGGGCTACAAACTCTATACGGCAGCCGAACAGAGTCTGAAAGTGGGAACCTCCAATGCTATCGGATATCTGGTTAGCCCTGAATTAGATCTTGACAGCACAGTCACTATCGTCTTCAATGCCAAGAATTGGATTGGAGCTGCTGGAAGTGACAATAGTTCGGTGATTGTGTCTTGTGGTGACGTTAGTGAGACCATTACGTTGACCGACAGTCCTGAGGACCATACCGTTGTGCTGAAGGGATGTTCGGCAAATACTATCAAACTGTCCATGACAGCAGTCAAGAAACGCTTCTACGTCTATCACGTCGATATCTACAACGGCGACCTGACCTTGAACCCGCCTACGCTGCGTGACGTTGTTGAGGAGGGAGGCTCCACTTGGCGTAACATCAGCGGCATTACCGACACTTGCTACCTCGTGCAGAATCTGGCTGGCGGCGTATATGAGTATGTGGTCAAGGCTGTCTATACCGACGGTGATGAAAGTGTCTGGTCCAACATCCAGCATGTGACACTGACTGGAGAAGGTCCGCTCGTGGGTGACGTCAACGGTGACGGCTATGTCAACATCAATGACGTGACCGCACTCATCGATTACCTGCTTAACGGAAATACTGACGGAGTAGTTATCGACAGGATGGACATTAATCAGGACGGCAAGACCAGTATTGAGGATATCACATTTCTCATCAATATCCTCTTGTCACCCAAGTAGTCATCCCTATAGTGCCAGCCACTATTAACTAACAAGAATGCGTGCCCCTCTAGCAGAGGCACGCATTCTTATTGTTGATGGGGAATATTTCCCGTTTAATAGACACCCAGGTCCTTGAGGGTGCGAGGTGCGGGGGTCTTGGGCATGGGCTGACGGTTCTTCAGCTGTTCCATGATGACTTCAATGGCCTTATCCAGCTGCTGGTCGATACCGGCAGCCTCCTTGATGGGATCATTGTCTATGATGATGTCGGGATCTACACCATGGTTCTCGACAATCCAGTTGCCATGCGTGTCATAGTTGGTGAAGAACGGTACGCGAATATCGGTGCCGTCCATATAGGGCAGCGAACCGCTGATGCCCACGATGCCGCCCCACGAGCGAGTACCGATAACAGGACCAATCTTGTTCTCCTTGAAGCTCCAGGGGAAGAGGTCGCCATCGCTGGCGCTGTACTTGTTGACCAGCAGGACTTTGGGACCGTAGAGCGTGCGCTCAGGAACGGTGCCGTTGTAGTTGCTGCCACGGTACATCGTCATGCGGTAAGGCTCACGCAGCAAGCGCTCGATAACCATCGGCGAGATGTTACCACCACCGTTGCCACGGTCATCGACGATGAGCGCCTCCTTGTCGGTCTGGGCAAAGAAGTAGCGTGAGAACTCGCGCAGACCCTCGGGGCCCATGTCGGGGATATAGATGTAGCCCACACGGCCACCGGTCTTCTCGCTCACGTAGTCAATGTTGTGCTGTACCCACTCGTAGTGGTAAAGCGGATACTCGTCCTGGATGGGCTTGACAACGACTTTGCGACCACCCTTGAGGGTCAGCTCGGTCATCACACCAGCCTTGTCGCGCAGCAACGTATAGATATTGTTCACTCCAGAGGTGCTAACGCCATCTACAGCGGTGATGATGTCACCCTCCTTGACATTCATGCCTGGCTCCAGCAGCGGAGAACGCAAGGACTCGCGGTCGGGCGCTCCACGCAGGATTTTCTTGATTTTGTAACCCTCGGCTACCTGCTCGAGCTCAGCGCCCAGCATACCGATCTGATGTTCGTCAGCCTTGATGTGGTCACCGCCGTCAACATAAGCGTGCCCCACAGCAAGTTCACTGATCATACCACCGATCACGTAGGTCAAGTCAAGACGGTTCTTGACATAGGGCAGCAATGCGGCATACTTCTCGTGCATTGCATTCCAGTCCACTCCATGCATGTTCTCCAGATAGAAACCGTCGCGGTAGGCACGCCATGCCTCATTGAAAATCTGATTCCACTCCTGGTCATAATTGACGGTGGCAATCATGTCGTCGAGATTCACAGCCTCGCTCAGGTCGGCCTTGCGGGGTGACAGGGGCACGACATAAAGGTTGTCACCCTTCATGAAGGCAGCAGTCTTCATATCTGCCGAGGGGAACATCATGGCGCGTTCGGCGACGAGTTCGTCCTTCTGCTCGGCAAAGTCATATACGCGTACGCTACCGCGGCCGCTGTACCACAGGTGGCTGCCGTCGCAAACGAAGTTGCCGTAGCTGCCAGTACCCACGGGCACCTTGACGATGCGGTCGGCAATGCCGTCAACGTCGATGCGGATAGCATTGGGATCGGCTTGGGCTTTGCCCTTGCCCTTCTTGTCCTTGGGAGCCTCTTTGGGGGCATCCTTGGGCTTATCGCCACCGGCATTCACCTGGTCATCCTTGGGAAGGAAGGGCGAGGGAGTGTCCTTGGCGAGCATGACGAGATAGATGCCTTCCATATCACGGTAGGCGAAGTTCCACTCGATGCTGCTGTAGATGGGGTTGAAATCGCGTGACGAGGCAAAGATCAGATACTTGCCGTCGCTGCTGAAGACGGGCGAATTGCTGTCATACCAGCGGTCGGTCACGGGATATTCCTTGCCCTCGGCGATGTTGTACAGGTAAACGACACTATACTCGTTGGTACCTTGACGGTAATAGGTCAGCCATTTGCCGTCGGGTGAGAAAGACGGTGTGGGGATTTCGCCCAATTCATCGGTTACCAGCGTCTTCTTGACCAGCGTCTTGACATTGAGCAGATTCATGCGGTTCTTGCGGTCGGTATAGACGATCTGGCTGCCGTCGGGACTCCACTCGAAGTCACGGATATAGGTGTCGTTATCCTTGGTCAGCTGGATAGCCTTGTCGCTGTCCACCGGGCGCATCCACAACTCGGTCTCGCCCGTCTGGTCGCTGATGTAGGCAATGTTCTTGCCGTCGGGGCTCCACGAGGCATTGCGCTCGTGTACGCCAGGGGTGTGGGTGATGTTGCGGGTCACGCCATGCTTGGCAGGCACGTCAAACACCTCACCACGGGCACTGAGGGCAAGACGGCTGCCATCGGGAGCGAGGCTGCCTCCCGTCAGGTTATCCTTCACCTTGCGTTGCTCCTCGCGGGCGAAGATGTTCTCGCTGTTGAGGTAGACGGTGATCTTCTCGCTGCGTTTGGTAGCGGGATCAAGGACGTAGAGGTAACCGCCGTTCTCAAACACGATCTTACCGCCACCGCAGTTGGCAAATTTCACGTCATACTCGGTGAAATTGGTCACCTTGCTGGTAGCACCCGTGCGGGTGTTATAGACAAAGATGTTCATGCGGTTGTCGCGGTCGCTCATGAAGTAAATCTCGTCGCCGATCCACATCGGGTCGATGTCCTGGCCGATGTTGTCGGTGATGTTG
Organism: Sodaliphilus sp.; assembly: GCA_045114065.1. Lineage (GTDB taxonomy): Bacteria > Bacteroidota > Bacteroidia > Bacteroidales > Muribaculaceae > Sodaliphilus. The sequence goes on along the minus strand of JBGUJU010000193.1, from coordinate 64,266 downwards.
GTTACCGTGTTGGCCTGCGTGTCATAGATCCAGATGTCATCGGCCATACCGCCGCGATAATACTTCCAGGTGCGGAACTCGCGGAAGACGCGGTTATAGGCCAGCTTGGTACCGTCGCCGTTGTAGCAGCAGAAACCGCCCTCGGGCAGCGGCAACTGCTGCGCCATGCCACCGTCGATGGGGGCACACCACAGTTTGCCGTCAAAGCTGTCGCTGATGCGGTTGCGGTAGATCACACCCTTACCGTCAGGTGTCCAGGTCATCGTGATGTTGTTGGGACCCATGCGGTCACCCCAGTCGTCGCGCGGGTTGCTTGCCGTGAATGTGATGCGCCGCGGTTCACCACCGTCGGCAGGCATGACATAGACCTCGGTGTTGCCGTCATACTGGCCCGTGAAGGCAATCGTCTGCCCGTCGGGGCTGAAGCGTGCAAAGGCTTCGTATCCCTTGTGGGATGTCAGCCGTCTCGCTGTGCCACCGGTGATAGGCACGGTGTAGATGTCGCCGGCATAGCTGAATGCGACCTCCCGGCCGTTGGTGCCGGGGAAACGCAGCAGGCGACCCTCGTCAGCCTGGCTGCTGAATGTTACTGCAGCCAGCGCTGCCATTAAGATTAGGTTTTTCTTCATTGTTTGATTTTTAACAGTTATTGGTTATCAGTGATTAGTTGTCAGTTGTTATCTAAAGGCTAGCGACTAAAGTCTAATGAGTGATGACCCTGAGGTGGACCGGCTCGCATGGTGTGAAGGCCTTGGGCAATCTGATCTGGTCAATGCGGATGGTGTTCACCCCTTTCAATAGTTTCACGTTCACCATATTGCTGTAGGCGATTTCGCCCTCGCTGAGCCCCGCACCGCTAGCCATGACGATAGTCCCCATGGGATGGGTGTTGACGGTCACGCGGCGCACGTCGAGCGTTCCTGTCGGGCGGTAGCCCACGTCAATCAGGTAGTCCCCTCCGCTTGCCACCTTGACGGTGATGACGGTCGAGTCACCGACAGCCTTGGGGAGAAACGCCATCTGTGGCGTGAGTCCAAAGCGCAAGAGGGGTCTAGACATGAATCCATTGATATATTTGCCGGCAATCTCTACCGAGAACACCGTCAAGCCATCGGTAGCGGGCAGCACAAAGGTCGAATCCTCTAGCTCGCTCAGTTCACCATTGACCGACAGTCGATAGGGCGTTCCCGGCACATAATCGACAATGCGTCCTGTGTCACCGTTCCAGGTGATGGTGGGTGTCAACGGCAGGTAAATATCGCCTTTCTGTATCGTTACATGTTGGTTGGCGTGATAGTCTGCCTGCTTGAGGGTGATGGCTATCTCGTGCCGTCCCTCGATATCGCATGGGAGGAAAGGACTTTCGAGCGGCTCCCTGTCAAGAGTAATCGACTCTATCTCACTTCCCGTGCCATCGACAGTGATGTCCAACACTGCACGGCGATAGTTCAGCCCCTTGAAGGTCTTCTTACCGTCCATGCCTGTGGGTACCATCGGTGCGAACTCGATACCCTCGGGGGTGAAACTCATCCCCATCAGCACGCGCAGGATCATGGCGGCGTTGCTGGCGCTGGTGCCCAGCATGTCGGTCTCCACATCGCGCATGTGGATGCCCCGCGACTGGTACAGCGCCTGGGCGCGGTACAATGCCCCGATGCCGCGGCGCAAGGCGTTCTCGTTGCCCACCATAGCGGCAGCCAGGTTCCATAGCGCCTGGGTCGTTGCCCATGACGAATTGGCGAGATAGGGCTCCATCGCATTGCCAGGCGGATAGGTGACATTGACACCCAGGTCTGACACCGGCGTGTTGGCAATGAGATGCTCGGCACGGTCATCGTCGGCAATATTCCACAGGACACACATCGCCTGGGACGTGTTATCGGTCAACGGAGCCTGGCGAGGTACTGCCATGCCATAGAGGAAGGAACTGTAGAATCCCCTGTCTTCGCTCCACAGGTGCTGGTTGATGGCATCCTTGATGCGATAGGCTTCGGGCTGGTCCTCGTCCTCAATGCCCAGCTCCTCATTCATCTGGTTCAAGACCCAATAGGCATGGGCAGTCAGGATGTTGTTGCCCAGCGACATGCAGGCAAACAGGTCATTATATCCCATCCAGGTCATACGGCGCACTCCCAGCGGGCGTGCCGCCGTGTAGCCTGCCCCGTGAACCAGGCCTGTGCCCTGATCCATCAGCACGGCATGGTTGATAGTGAGCGTCTTGGCAATCACGTGACGGCAATATGCCAGCCACTGCCTGTCGCCGGTGGTCTTATAGACCTCCCATGCGGCTGTTGCCCAGCCGATGTGGTCGCTCACCACGGGCCATTGTCCCTCGCGCTGCATGATGATGCTGTCACGGTCCACCAGCGCTCGCAGGGTCGCCATCGACTGGTGTGGTTTCAAGGCTGCTAACGACAGAAAGATGCTGCAGTACATGCGGCTATAGTTGCTCTGGCTCACAGCAAAGGCTCCCGAGCGGTCGATGGCGGCAGTGAGATGGTCCACCGACAGGTTGTAGAGCGCATCCACCAGCGGCTGCTGGCTGCTATACTCGGGCATCAGTGCCGGGCGTGGATTTCGCATGCGCCACGGACGGCCTTGGACAAAGCGCACACGAGCCGTGTCCACATGGCGGTAGAGGCTGTCCAGCCGTGACATCGTGATATTGTTCACAATGTGATCACGTGAGGGCGGCGCATAGGCAAAGACACTGTCCTCGATGATGCTGTCGCCGGTAAGGGTAAAGTTGCCGTTTTGCACAATCACATGGCTACTCATCTCGCTGTGCTTGTTGCAGGCTGCCAACAAAGCCATGCCTGCGACAACTGCCGCAAGCACCATCAGGCTGCAAGTCGTTTTCTTCGTTACTTTCATTCAGCTGGTTCAACGTGTGTGCAAAGATATAACATTTTCGCCGCCAAAACATTCCTTCTCAGTGATAATTTCATTCTCAATCCCGTAAAAAAGCGGAGTTGTTAATAAAATTAAACTATTTTTATTTGTTTTAGACATTTTTTTTGATTTACTTTGCTGCAATCAAATCAAGAGGTTAGCAGATGCCAACTCTTTACCTGGGCACTCCGGCAGTGGAGGCTCCATACTACTATAAAAACTCGTTTATTATCCATATTGTTTAACTTCAAAACCGTATTAACTATCATGATGAGAAAACTGCTATTCGCTATTGCGTTAGGTTTCTCGATGAGTGCCATGGGTCAGGTGTTGCAAGTGACCTCGATTGACAAGGTCAACTTGCCTGACAAGGCAGCGGTGGCAGCAATCAGCCCTCAGGGTGATTACCTGCTGCTGACCAGCGCTACTAACCAAGGCCTCACCAAGTTGGACCTGACAAGTGGTCAAAGCCAGGTGCTGAGCACAGCGCCCAGTGCCGGCCACAACGTGAAGATCTCGCCCGACGGCCAGACAGTCGTCTATCGCGAGGGTTCGTTCAACAGTAAACACCTGCGCCTGTCCACGCTCAAGAGCGTGAACCTCGCTACCGGAACCAGCCAAGTGCTGGTTAAGCCGACACGCGACCTGCAGGGCTATGCCATTGATGCTAACAGTGTTGGAGCCATCAACAAGGGTAAATTCAGCAAGAAAGCCATTGGTACCACCAAGGCTCAGAATCTGCCTGTGCTTTCCTACGACAGAGGCAAGCTGATGATTACCATCGACGGCAAGACGCGCAACCTGTCGCCTAATGGCAACGCATTCAGCTACATGTGGGCTTCGCTGTCACCCGACGGCACCCAGGTACTCTACTACCTCGCCGCCCATGGCACATACGTGTGCAACCTTGATGGCAGTAATGCCCGCAAGGTGGGCCAGATGCGTGCTCCAGTGTGGTATGACAACAATACCATCGTGGGCATGATGGATCTTGACGATGGCGAGTTTATCTATGCATCGACCATCGTTGCTGCCACACTCGACGGCAAGACCCAGACGTTGACCGGTGATGACATCATCGCCATGTATCCCCATGCCACTGATGGCAAGATTGCCTTCAGCACCCCTGCCGGTGAGGCTTATATTATTCGTGTAACCAAATAAATGATGACTGCTATGAAAAAGATTTTGTTACTTGCCGTAGCCGCCATCATGGCAGCCGGCGCACTGCAAGCTAAAACAGCTGACGAACTCCGTATCTATCTGAATCCAGGTCACGGCAGTTGGGGTCCCAATGACCGCCCGATGGCGACCATCCCCTACCCCATGTTGCCCGAAACGGGCCGTCCCGACACCAACGGATTCTACGAGAGTAACACCAACCTGTGGAAATCCATTCAGACACGTGCCCAACTCATCAAGATGGGCGTGAAACCCGAGAACATCACCATGTCGAGGTGGTTAAACGGTCCGTATCCGTATGTGGCTGGTGCCGCTGATGCCGAGATCTATAACCGCCCGCTGTCTGAAATCTGTGAGGAAGTGGAGATCGGTAACTATGACATGTTCCTGTCCCACCACTCCAATGCCTTGACAGATGGAACCGCGACCAACTACCCGTTGATGCTCTATCGTGGCTACGATGGCGAGGGCGGCGACCTCGCTCCGAGCAGCCGTTCCATGGGTCTGACATGCTGGCCCATCTTCTACACCAACGAGATTGACCCGATGACCAACTACAGCCCCACGAGTCCCAACGTGCGTGGTGATATCAACTTCTACGGTAGCTCATCGACCCGCGTCGATCCCAATACCGGTATCGCCTACACCGGCTATCTGGGCGTGTTGAAGCATGGTGTTCCCGGTTTCCTGGTTGAGGGCTATTTCCATACCTATCAGCCCGCACGCCATCGTGCACTCAACATTGACTATTGCCACCAGGAGGGTATCCGTATCGCCCGTGGTATCGGTGAGTACTTCGGCTTGACGCCCGATAACAAGGGTTATATCATGGGTACTGTGAAGGATGTCCATAACCACCTTGTCAACAATCTGTACAACTACAACGCTGGCTCTATGGACCAGTGGGCTCCTATCAACGGCGCTGTTGTAATCCTGTACAAGAATGGCCAGGAGGTAGCACGCTACACCACCGACCAGAACTATAACGGTGTGTTCGTGTTCGAGAATCTGGATCCCGGCACCTATACACTTGCTGTCGAGGCCGAGGGGTATAAACCCGTAGGAGAATACACTGCTGCAACTGTTGACAGCCAGTGGAAAGAGTGGATTGACAAGGCTAGCGGCAATATCGTTGTCGAGGCCAACAAGACCACCTATGAGGTTCCCCTGCTGGAGGCTACGGATTATGTCGTTCCCGAAGACCTGTGGCAGAATTATCCCGAGCCCATATTGCCCGGCTACGTGAGTGCCCCCGAGAAACTCGACTTGACGCGTGACGATGGCACTGTGTATGACTTTGATGGTACGATCAAGCGTATGCTCGTTCGTGGCGACAGCACCGTCGTGCTGACCAATGCTGAAGATGGCACGCCTCACCTCTACCTGATCAACAACATCGACAAGGTGATTGTCAAGGAATTGAGCATCAACGGCGTGGCACCAGTCGAGCCGAACAATGCAGGCTTCTATAGCCGCCTGACGGATATCGCCTTCACCGCCGATAATCAGTTGGTGGGTATTAACAGTGTTCAGACCCAGTTCGGTGCCGGTCAAGTCAATGAGGGCTTCGAGCGCGGCACCCTGCGCCTGTACAAGTGGGCCGACTTTGACAGCGATCCCATCCAGTGGGTAACTACTCAAAGCTCTGCCAACTTCTACTATTATCGTGCCCAGTCTCTCGTTGTCGATGGCGGCGCTGACGAATGCACTGTAACAATTGTCGGTACAAATGATGCCGCCTCAAGTGCAGGAGGCATGAGGTTCCTGAAGCTGGTTATCGTCAACAACCAGATCACGAGCACAGTTTATACCGAGAAGACCATCAGCGCACAGAGTAACTTCACTAAGCCCAAGGTGGGAGAACCCGTCCTGGCCCTCTCGCCGCGTAGCGATGACAATGTCGTTCTGGATGGCGAGAAGACGCTGCCCTTTGAGATTGCCACAGCCAAGGCTAACGGTACCGACAGCGAAGTGGTCGGTCGCTTTGACGGCGATGAAGCCGACATTCCTGCCGTCGGTGTTTCATTCTTCAAGTATGCCCAGCACCAGTATATGGTAACGCCCTACATCGCTCCCGTCAGGGATGCAGCCAACGTTGGCGGTATCAAGCTGTATGACATCACCGCCGGTTTGGATCAGGCAGCGCTTGTTGCCACGACCAACACCGACCTTGAGCCGCTGGAATGCCAGTTCATGTCAACCGGTGCTGCCGTCAAGGGCGAGGACATCAACCTCTACCTGATGCAGGACAACAAGATCACCAAGTGGCAGGCTATTGCCAGTGATCAACCTGGTGTTGTTGGTATCTATGCTTATGGCTTGCAGTATGCCGAGAAGAGCAATAATGGTGTCTTCTCGTTCAGTGCTAATGATGACGCCCAGTATGCTTACATTACCTTCTATGATGTAGATGGAAACGAGGTGGCTAGCATCGAGGTTCCCAATGTGAAGAAGGGCGAAAACAGCATCGAGATTGAGTTCGGCTTGCTGCCTGCAGGTGAGAAGCTGTCATGGACAGTAACGCTCGAGGGTGAGCCCATCACCACAATCCAGCGTATCAATCCCGCAGGTCCGTCCTATAGCGGCCAGCTCTTTGTTGCCGTTGACAAGTCGCCGTGCAGTCCCAAGATGGGTACCATCTATGCCGGCAACCGCGTTGCCAACAACAATGCCGGCAACGGCGTCTATCTGTATGATGCCAGTGGTGTTCGCGTGAGCGATGAAGTATATAACGGTAACCGCACGTGGCGTAGCAACTACCGCATGGGCATTGATGCTCAGGGCAAACTTTACGTTCCCGATTGGGGTGATCCCACCTCAGGCGTGTTCATTGCTGATCCCGAGAATCTGGGCGGCACCTGGACAGAGTTCTTCATCGGAGAACGCAACGGTGACGGTCTGATTTCCAACAACGGCATGAGCGTCGGTTCCTCATCGCCTGGTGTAGGCATCGGCGGTAAGGGCGCTGACACCAAGCTGTATGTATATCTTGAGGACTTCGGTAACGGTGTGGGTGTTTACAACATCGGCCAGAGTGACGGTAGCGTTGTTGATACTTGGGATACTGCTCCCAGCCAGTACTACGACATCGGCGCATGGCAGGCCAATACCAACGGTAACGTGGTTGCCGATCCTCTGGGACGTGGCGTTTGGGTATCGCAGTATCGCAGCGCTGGCAACAATGCAGCGGGTGTTCCCTCACTCATGTTTGTTGACAACGACGGTAATGTGACCTTCAACTCGGGACGCGCACCCTATAACGACATGCTCAACGGCAGTGACCGTGCCGGCTTTGCTGTTAGTGAAGATGCCAGCTTGCTCGTCATCAATGACGGTAGCTATGTGTTGCAGTTCTATGATGTTACCTGGGACGGTTCTACGCCCGATATCACCCCCAAGTATTCCTACAAGACGGGTCAGGGCTCCATCTTCCAGATGGCATTTGACTACGCAGGCAACCTGGTTTGCGCTGGCGGTTACATCGGCGTTTACTCGTTGCCCACCGAGGAGAACGTCCATACGACGCCCGCCTGTGGTGACATCCAGTATATTGTCGTCCCCACTGCTGTCGACGAGACCAATGTCGCTAAGACTATTGTCAGCGAGCGTTACTATGACATCCGTGGTATCGAGTACAGCCATCCTGTTGACGGTGTGAACATCATCGTCCGCACCTACAGCGACGGCTCTACCCAGAGCATCAAGGTCATCAAGTAATCAGTCATTAGGATTGATAAACTGAATTTTCAGGCGGTCCGTGTTATCTATCGGACCGCCTGTTTTTCAATACTCATTGTTTACAGTTTTCAGAGAAAATTTCTTACCTTTGCGACCAGTTAACTTAATTGACATTAATAAAGATTAGAAGATGAACGCGAAACGACTTATTCTCTGTCTGATGGCAGCTGCCGTCATGACAGCCATTGCCCAAGTGCAGCCTGTCGCCGATTACCGTGTCGTGCCCTTGCCTGCCCAGGTCAACGGCATCAAGGGTGGTGACTTCAAGCTGGGCACCAATTGCTTGATCAACTACCCGACAGGCAACCGACAGATGGAGCGCAATGCCGAACTGCTGAGCCAGTATATCGAGGAAATGACAGGAATGCACCTGAGCGTGCGCCCCACGACGAGTGTCAAGGATCGCACTGGTCATATCAGCCTGCTGCTGGATCCCGCTGCCGCCGTTGGCGATGAGGGCTACAACATCGTTGTCACCGGACGCGGTGTCGAAATCGTTGGCAGGACAGCTGCTGGCGTGTTCCATGGCATGCAGGTGCTGCGCCAGTCCATTCCGGTTGGCGAGACCACGGTTGTAGCTCTGCCCGCTAGCCAGGTGTCGAGCTCGCCGCGCTTCGTCTATCGCGGCATGCATCTGGATTGCTCGCGCCACTTCTTCAGCGTCGAGACGGTGAAGCGTTTTCTTGACATCATGGCGCTGCACGGCATGAACCGCCTGCATTGGCACCTGACCGATGACCAGGGCTGGCGCGTGGAAATCAAGAAATATCCCCGTCTGACCGAGGTGGGCGGCTGGCGCGATGGTACAGTGCTGGGACATAACTCTCCGGTGAATGACGGCATCCGTTACGGCGGTTACTACACTCAGGAAGAGATTAAGGACATTGTAAAATATGCCGCCGAGCGCTATATCACCATCATTCCCGAAATCGACATGCCGGGTCACATGCTGGGAGCCCTGGCAGCCTATCCCGAGTTGGGCTGCACCGGAGGACCATATCGCGTGTGGGGCCAGTGGGGCGTGACTGATGATATCCTGTGTGTGGGCAAGGACCATACGCTGCAGTTTGTCAAGGACGTCCTCGACGAGGTGATGCAACTCTTCCCTGGGGAATATATCCACATCGGCGGTGATGAATCGCCGCGCGTGAAGTGGCAGGAGTGCCCCCTGTGCCAGAAGCGCATCAGCGACGAAGGTATCCATGCCGAGGGTAAGCAGAGCGCCGAGGCGCTGCTGCAGGGCTGGTTCACCACCCAGGTGCAGCAATACTTGGCGCAGCATGGCCGTCGTATCATCGGTTGGGACGAACTGTTGGGTTGTGACGTGGACACCACGGCTACCATCATGTCATGGACCGGTGCCGAACCAGGAGCTAAGGGAGCCCGATTGGGACATGACGTGATCATGACGCCCAACACGCCGATGTACTTTGACCACTACCAGACGAAGAATTACTGGAACGAGCCGACGGCATTCGGCGGATGCGCGACACTGAAGATGGTCTATGACTTTGAGCCCATCGCTGCCGACCTGCCTGCCGAGATGCGCCACCATATCCTGGGTGCCCAGGCCAACGTGTGGACCGAATACATCACCTGCGAAGCCCAGATTCAGTATCAGATACTTCCTCGCATGGCGGCTCTCGCCGAGCTGCAGTGGCTGCAGCCCGACAGGAAAGACTATAAGGACTTCCTGTCGCGCCTCGGTCGCCTGGTGGAGATCTACAAGCACTATGGATGGACCTACCGTGCCAAGAGCCTGACGGATGAAGAGTAGATTTTTTGACGTTAGATGTTAGACTTTAGACATCAGACTTTAGACATCAGACTTTAGATATTAGATAATAGATATTAGATAATAGATATTAGATTAGGTTTTAGGGGCTAATCTTTGTCGTGACTGCTGTCACGGGCACGGACAACTATAGACAAGAGAAGAGGGTGAGCCAGGATTGCGGCTCACCCTCTTTGTTAATGATTAAACGGTAAATGGTTAGTTCTTCAACGAGTAAGTCACGGTGGTGACGACACGTACTTTCTTGATCCAGGGCGTGTACTCGTCACGGTTCTCGATGGAGAATTGGCCCTGATCGGCGCTGACGATCTTATTGAGTTTGCTGTGGGAGTTCTTGGCAAACTGTTCGGCCGTGACTTGGGCATTCTCGATGGCCTCTTGCATCATCTTGGGCTTCATCTCCTTGAAGGCGACAAACTCATATTGTATCTGATTTTCATAGCTGTCGCTTGTGATGGCCACACCTTCTTTGAGTAGGTCACCCTGCTTGGCAATCAGCTTGCGCACCTGTTCCACGTTCTTGCTCGTCACAGTGAGCACCGAAGTCACGATGTAACGGAAAGACCTGTTGGACGAGTCATACTCGCGGGCTGTCAAATCGACCACCTGTGGGGCATTGAAGCTGATCTCATCTTCTTTGACACCTCCCTTAATGAGGAATGCCTTGATCTTAGCTTGGGTAGCACCGATGCGGTCATACAGTCCCGGCAAGTCATTGCCCACCTCCTTGGAGACGATGGGCCACGTCACCTTATCAGCCGGCACTTCCTGCTCGGCAAGACCTTTGACACTGACCTTGCGGTCCTTGCTTGCAAAATCATCAATACCTGCCTTGATGAACCAGCCCAGCGAAAATACGCTCAATGCGATGAGTGCTGCCGAAATAATCATCTTCTCTTTCATGATCCAAATGAATTTAATCAAAAGTGTATAGTTAAAAAACCAGATGCATCATTAACTGCAAAAAGTGCGCCATATTGTGCTAAAGTCGCAAAAAAATATCACCCTGGGCTCAATTTAATGCAAAAATCGCTTGTTATTGGCATGAAAATGCCTCGGCAAGGGCTTCAGCACATCGTTCGCCGTCAATAGCGCTGGAAACGATGCCCCCAGCATAGCCAGCACCCTCGCCGCAGGGATACAGCCCCTGGAAGTTAACGTGGTGCAGCAGGAGATTGTCTCTGGGGATGCGCAACGGGGATGAAGTGCGGGTCTCGACACCGATGACAATGGCATCGTTGGTGAGAAAACCACGGGCATTTTGTCCGAATGTCTTGAAACCCTTGCGTAGGCGGTTAGCGACAAAACGCGGCATCCACTGGTCGAGTCTGGAAGGTTGCACACCAGGGAGATAGGATGACGGCGGAATATTGCGTGACGCCTTACCGTCCACAAAGTCCTTCATGCGCTGTGAGCCAGCAATGAGCGAGTTGCCGGCCTCGGCAAAAGCCCGCCTCTCCATGCCCTCCTGGAACTTCATCATCGACAGCACACCATATTTCTTATAGTTGTCTGGCAGGTCTTCGGGATGAATCTCAACAACCATACCCGAGTTGGCCCAATGCGAGCCGCGGTTGCTGGGCGACATGCCATTAACGACCAAGCCGTCGGGCTCACTCACGGCGGGCACCACAAAGCCACCCGGACACATGCAGAACGAATACACGCCACGGTGATCCACCTGAGTGACAAAGTTATACTCGGCGGCAGGGAGGTAGTCGCCACGCCCCAGAACAGTATGGTACTGAATCTGATCAATGATTCGCTGTGGGTGCTCAAGTCTCACGCCCACGGCAATTCCCTTGGCCTCGAGATCAATATCGCTGTCATAGAGCATCTGATACACGTCGCGAGCCGAATGGCCCGTTGCTAAAATGACAGGCCCTACAAAAGACTCACCTGCTGCAGTCTCGACTCCCGTGACACTGCCGTTCTCGATGATGAGGCGTGTCACACGGGTCTCGAAGTGCACCTCGCCACCGCAGCGCAGGATCGTCTCGCGCATTGCCTTGATGACTCCTGGTAACTTGTCACTGCCGATGTGAGGATGAGCGTCGATGAGAATATCCTCGCGAGCACCATACTGAACGAAGATGCCCAAAATTCTCTCTACCGAGCCACGCTTCTTGCTGCGGGTGTAGAGTTTGCCGTCACTATAGGCACCTGCCCCACCCTCGCCATAACAATAATTGCTCTCGGGATCCACCACGCCCTCGCGCTGGATTCGAGACGCATCGATGCGCCTGTTCATCACGTCCTTGCCGCGTTCCAGTACGATGGGCTTGATACCTAACTCAATGAGCCTCAAGGCGGCAAACAGTCCGCCTGGACCCATTCCCACGACGATGGCTTGGCGGTTCCCGTCAACAGGCTGATAGTCAATCGGGGGCACCAGGTAGTCCTGGGTCATCGGCTCATCGATATAGAGTCTCACCTTGAGGTTGACGACCACCTGTCGCTGACGGGCGTCAATCGAGCGTTTCAATATCCTGATGCCCTGGATGTTCTGGGCCGGTATGTCAAAATGCTTGTCAATGTATAGCGTGAGGTCACTCTTGCTGGCCGCAGTGCGCGGATTGACACGCAATTGCAATTCCTGAATCATATTCTTGGGATGATAATAATTTGTGCGACAAAATTAAATAAAATTCGCCTATTTGCAGTACTTTTGTGCCATAAATCATTAACAAGACAACGATCATGAGCGAGAAGACAAAGAAATGTGGCGTGCTGTTTGATCTAGACGGTGTGTTGCTCGACAGTGAAGGTGGATACAGCATCTTCTGGGGCGCGATGGAAAAAGAGTATCATACCGGCGTTCCCGACTTTGCCCGATTCATCAAGGGCTTTCATCTGACGCGCATCCTGGGCTATTTTGCCAACGATGAAGTGCGCCAGGAAGTGCTTGACAAACTACTCGATTATGAACGCAATATGCAGTTTGAGTTCTTCGATGGCGCCCTTGAACTTGTCAACCAGTTGCGAGACGCAGGGATTCCCATGGCAATTGTCACGTCAAGTGACCGCAAGAAGATGGAAGCCCTCTATCGTCATCATCCAGTGTTCCCCACCCTATTTGACCAGATCATCACTGGTGATATGGTCACTAAAGCCAAGCCTGATCCAGACTGTTACCTGATGGGTGCCAAGCTGCTGGGTGTGGACATCAAGGATTGCATCGTGCTGGAAGACTCACGCAACGGACTCCTTGCGGCCCGAGCATCGGGAGCCAAGGTCATCGGCCTTGCCACGACACTGCCTGCCGAGGACGTGCGACCCTTGTGTGACCTGATGGTCAATGACGTGAGTGAATTGACTATCGAGGTCTTAGGAATCAAGAGTTAATAATCAGGAGTTGGCGCTAGGCGTTGAAAGCCTAAAAATGACTAAAAACTCAATACTTTCTTTGCTTGATTGCAAAATTGGTTGTACTTTTGTCACACCGATGAAAACCGATTCACATATCGATGATTTTGCTGCAAGCAACAGCCCCGTCGTTCGCAAATTCAACGAGTATCTTGATGCTCATGGGATGCGCCGGACGACAGAGCGTTATGCCATCCTGAAACGTATCATGGACATCAATGGCCACTTCACGATTGAGGAACTGCAACAGATGATCGATGCTGACGGTTTCCGCGTGAGTCGTTCGACAGTCTATAATACTGTTGAACTGCTCATCGAGGCCAAGATGCTGAGACGGCACGTTTTTGAAGGCATGCAGGCACAGTATGAGCGCATCACCCTACCTCACACCCACCTGATCTGTACCACCTGTGGCAAGGTCAAGGAGGTGCGTGACACCAATCTTGCCGCTTTCATGAATGCCCGGCGATTCAATGCCTTTAACGCCGATCACTACAGCCTCTATGTTTACGGCACTTGTAGCACCTGTGCTCGTAAATTGAAACGAGCCAAGCATGTGCCCAAAGATGAAAAGAACAATAAAAAACAACCGTAATCATTTTATAACGATAACCTATTAACACTTTTAAAACCATTCATTTATCATGGCTAAAGTAAAACCGTTCCGTGGCGTGAGACCGCCGAAAGAGTATGTAGAAAAAGTAGCTTCCAAGCCCTATGACGTCCTCTCAAGTGAAGAGGCACGTGCCGAGGCTGGCGACAACGAGATGTGTCTGTATCACATCATCAAGCCGGAAATCGACTTTGAACCGGGTACCGGTGAGCATGAGCCCAAGGTCTATGACAAGGCCGTAGAGAACTTCAAGAAGTTCCAGGACAAGGGCTGGCTCGTTCAGGATGACCAGGACTGCTACTACATCTATGCCCAGACGATGGACGGCCGCACTCAGTACGGCTTCGTAGTGGGTGCCAGCGTTGAGGACTACCTCACTGGCCGCATCAAGAAGCATGAGCTCACCCGCCGTGAGAAGGAGGCAGATCGCATGCACCACATCGAGATCAACAATGCCAATATCGAGCCGGTATTCCTGGCGTTCCCCGATAACAGCACCCTCGAGGACATCATCGACCGCACAGCCCAGACCACGCCCGAGTATGACTTTGTCAGCGAGGACGGCATCGGCCACACCCTGTGGGTTATCCGCGACAAGGAGACCATCGACACCATCACCCGTGAGTTTGGTGAGATTCCTTATCTCTACATTGCCGACGGTCACCACCGCACCGCCGCTGCCGCTCACGTGGGCGAGGAGAAGGCCAAGGCCGATCCTAACCACAACGGCACCGAGGAGTACAACTACCTGCTGGCAGTTTGCTTCCCCCAGTCACACCTCAAGGTGATGGACTACAACCGCGTGGTTGTTGACCTGAACGGCAATACCGAGGAGCAGTTCCTCGAGAAGCTGGGCGAGAAATTCATCGTCGAGGAGAAGGGCACCGAGATTTACAAGCCAGCCAAGTTGCACAACTTCTCCCTCTATCTGGGTGGCAAGTGGTACTCACTGACCGCCAAGGAAGGCACCTATGACGACAACGATCCCATCGGCGTGCTCGACGTGACCATCAGCAGCGATTACATCCTGCGCGACATCCTTGGTATCACCGACCTGCGTACCGACAAGCGCATCGACTTCGTCGGCGGTATCCGCGGTCTGGGCGAGCTGAAACATCGTGTTGACAGTGGTGAGATGAAGATGGCGCTTGCCCTCTATCCCGTCACCATGAAGCAGATTATCGACATCGCCGACAGTGGCAAGATCATGCCTCCCAAGGCCACTTGGTTTGAGCCCAAGCTGCGTTCCGGTTTGATCATCCACAAGCTGGACTAAGCATGGCAGATGCGGCTTTGAACATATAAAGCCCACATCCACACATAACAAGCGTCAGTGGCCTCATGTAGCTGCCATTGGCGCTTGTGCTTTTCCCCTAAGTAGTGATTAAGTAACAAGACTCTCGCCGATACCCTACTCAAGTGATGCCAAACCCGGTTCCTGACATCGACACGGCTGCGATGAGGCGAGGCCATTCGACCAAAACCAAGTTAAATGATATGAGATTTTCTAAACTAATGATTGTAATTGCTGCCGGGCTGATGGCTATTACGACAACAGCCCAAGTAGTCAACGATGACAGAGTTCCTGTCCATCGACCACTCATCGAGGAATATACCGGCACATGGTGTGGCTGGTGTGTGAGAGGTCTCGTTGGCCTGGAGTTATTAAGGCAACGATTTGGCGACGAGTTCATCGGCGTATCCTACCACAATGATGATCCGATGGAGATCATGTATACTAATGATTACCCCAATGACTTTTGGGGTTTTCCCACAGCATTCATCGAGAGAACTTATGAGGTTGACCCCTATTTTGGTTTCGTTGATGCTCCAGGTGGTATTGTCAGCGACATCGAGCAGTTTGCCACGACAGATGTGATAGCCGATGCCTTTGTGACCGCCCGCTGGACCAGCGATGAGAAAACGGCCATCGACGTGGACGTGACAAGCTATTTCACTATTGATGCTGGCGCCGAATATGCGCTTGAGATCATGCTCATTGCCGATGACCTGCATGGTAGCAGCGCGTCATGGAATCAAGAAAATTATTACAGTGGCACTGACTATTATTCCAGCGACCCATATCTTGGTCCGTGGGTTAACAAACCAGAAATTGTCACTGACTACCACTTCAACGATGTCATCGTTGGCACCAGCGGCATCGTGAGAGGAAGTCTGCCCGATGAGATTGTTGCCTACAACGATTACAGTTTTCATTATCGTTTCACCCTCGCTAGCCTCCCCGTTCCCTCGCTCATACAGAACAAGGACAACCTGCACGTGATAGCCGTTATCATCAACAAGACAAATCATCATGCCGTCAACGCCAACAGATGCTTTATCAGTGACTATCAAACTGTTGTTTATGGTGATGTGAATGATGATGGTAAGGTCAATATCGATGATATTACTGACTTAATCAGTTATCTGCTGTCTCATGATGAGACCTTAATCAACGCCACAAATGCCGACCTTGATAGTGATGGAAGAATCAGCATCGATGATGTAACGACGCTGATTAACTTCTTATTGAGCCATCCTGAATAAATCACGTCAGTCCGACTTTTAAATCATTAAAAAGCGTTATCGGGGCAATTGATGACGCTTTTTTTCGTTTTTTATTAACAATAACCTCATTGATGTGATATTGTATGAGAAAAAAATTGTATCTTTGTAGGTTAAATAATAGAATAAAAAATTACTAACGATATTAAGGTACATAACTGTATGAAATTCAACGTCCAAAGTAAATTGTTGCTCACCCGCTTGAATGCCGTGAGCAAAGTGGTCAGCAGTAAGAACGCTTATGCTATTCTTGACAACTTCCTGTTTGAGCTTCAGAGCGATCGCATTGTGGTTACCGGCAGTGATATGGAAACTCGCCTGACCACCAACATTGAGGTGCAGAACGTGGAAGGCAGCGGCAAATTCGCCCTTGACGTTAAGCGCACCATCAATTCCCTGAAGGAATTGCCCGACACCGGGTTGACTTTTGAAATCAACGACGAGACACTCGCTGTCAAGGTGACCTATGTCAACGGTTTCTATGATGCCGTGGCACTGAATGGTGACGAGTATCCCGAGAAGGCAGCCAGCGCCAACGAGGTGCAGCAGTTTGCCTTGCCCGCCAAGAGCATCGCCTCGGGTATCGGCCACACCCTGTTTGCAGTCGGCAACGATGATATGCACCCGCAGTTCACCGGCATCTACTGGGACATCAAGCCCGACATGATTGTTTATGTCGCCAGCGACTCCCATAAACTGGTGCGCTATCGCCAGACCAACGTGAAACCCGACTTTGAACGCTCATTCATCTTGCCTGCTAAGCCCGCAAGCATTCTTGCATCCATCATCGACGCTAACAGTGATGAGGACATCAAGATCACCGTGGATGAGAGCAGCGCCACCTTTGAGAACGCCGATTATCAGTTGTCGTGCCGCTTCATCAATGGCCGTTATCCTAACTACAACTCTGTTATTCCCGAGGACAACCCCTATACCATGGCCGTTGACCGCCAGACGCTGTTGAATGCCGTGCGCCGCGTCGCTGTATTTGCTAACGTGGGTGGACTGGTTCGTCTGGACTTGCGTCCCACCGAGGTGGTTCTCACCTCTCAAGACGTTGACCACTCGACCGCTGCCGAGGAGACCATCGCCTGTGAATACAATGGTGAGCCCATGAATATCGGTTTCAAGAGCGCCGATGTCGTAGATGTTGTCAGCAACATCGACTGCGACGGTGTCTTCCTCAAACTCCTCGACCCTGCCCGTGCAGGTGTATTTGTACCGAGTGAGCAGAAGGCCGGTGAGGACCTCATTGTCCTGCAGATGCCGATGATGATCTAGTCGATATGAGTCATTAGTCTCTAGTCATTAGTCAAGTTTTTTAGGCGTTTGGATTGAGATGCCACACAACATTGCTGCTCCCTAACACCTAAAGCCTAGACTCAAGAGCCTAAAACCGAAATTAAGCATGGAACTGAAATTGAAACGTCCTCTCGTGGTCTTTGACCTGGAGTCGACCGGACTCAATATCACCGAGGACCGCATCATCGAGTTGTCCTATGTCAAGGTATATCCTGATGGTCATGAAGAGAGCAAGACCTATCGCTTTAACCCCGAAAAGGTGATTCCCCAACAAGCGATAGACGTGCATCACATCACCAATGAGGACTTGAAGGATGAGCCCACCTTCAAGGAGCGTGCCCATGATATAGCGCGGGTGTTTGAAGGCAGTGATATTGCCGGATTCAACAGTAATCATTTTGACATTCCTCTGCTGGCACAGGAGATGAGCAAAGCTGGTGTCGGTTTTGATCCGTCGCAGCACAAGTTCATTGATGTGCAGACCATTTTCCATAAGCGAGAGAAACGAGATCTGGAAGCAGCTTGCATTTTCTATTGTGGACACCCGATGGAGAATCATCACTCGGCAGCCGATGACGCCCGCACTACGCTGGAAGTCCTCAAGGCCCAATTGGACCATTATGCCGGTGATGCCGAGCCGCTCCAGAACGATGTGGACTATCTGTCACAGTACTCTTGCCATAACCGCAACATTGACTTGGCAGGACGCATCATCTACAATGAACAACAAGTTCCTGTATTCAACTTCGGTAAGCACAAGGGCAAACCTGTTGAAGATGTCTTTACCAAGCTTGATTTAGGTTATTATGACTGGATGATGAAGAGTGATTTTGCCGAGAACACCAAGCAGGTCATCACCAAGTTGTATATCCAGTACAAGAAACGATAGAGTTAACAGCTTCACTGCATTAAGATTTATGTTAAAAGGCAAGCACATTATCCTGGGTATTTCGGGCGGTATCGCAGCGTATAAATGCGCGATACTCACACGCCTGCTCGTCAAGGCTGGCGCCGAGGTTCAGGTCATCATGACCCCCAATGCCAAACAGTTTATCCAGCCACTGACGCTCTCCACATTGAGCGGCAAACCCGTGATCAGTGAGTTTTTCACCGCCAATACTGGACAATGGAACAGCCATGTTGACCTGGGACTGTGGGCTGATGCCCTCATCATCGCTCCCGCCACGGCATCGACGATCGGAAAGATGGCTAATGGCGTAGCAGATAATATGCTGGTGACAACCTATCTGTCTGCCAAGGCTCCTGTATTTGTTGCCCCTGCAATGGACTTGGACATGATGCGCCACCCGAGCACGGTGCGCAATCTGGAATTGTTGCGCAGTTACGGCAACCACATCATCGAGCCTGCCGAGGGTGAACTTGCCAGCCACCTCATCGGCAAAGGCCGTATGGAGGAGCCCGAGAACATTGTCAAGGCGCTTGACGAATTCTTTGCAGTGGGCCAAGACCTGGAAGGCAAACATGTGCTCATCACTGCAGGTCCCACACTCGAGAAGATAGACCCGGTGCGTTATATCAGCAATTTCTCATCAGGCAAGATGGGATTTGCCCTTGCCGAGGAATGCGCCAGCCGCGGGGCTCAAGTGACATTGGTCGCAGGTCCCGTATCTCTCAAGACAGAGAATGCAGGTATTGACCGCATTGATGTGACCACGGCCGTGGAAATGCATGATGCCGTGATGGCTTGCCTGCCTCAGGCTGACGCCATCATCTTGTGTGCAGCCGTTGCAGACTACCGTGTTGAGAATGTCGCCGACAAGAAAATCAAACGGGAAAAAGATGCAGCCCCCGTCCTGAAACTCACCCCTAACCCCGATATCGCACGAGCCGTAGGTCAGACTAAGCGAGAAGACCAGGTGAGTGTGGGCTTTGCGCTGGAAACCGACAACGAGAATGTCAATGCACAAGGCAAAATGGAGCGTAAAAACTTGAATTTCATCGTTATGAACTCGTTGCGTAACAAGAATGCCGGTTTCCAAGTCGATACCAACAAGGTGACCATCTTTACCGACAAGGGAGAGGTGATTGAGGGCGAATGCAAGTCAAAGCGTGCTGTCGCTCATGATATTGTTGATGTTTTACAAAAGTATCTGGCTAGAAAATGAAGAAGTATTTCATGTTGATGATGGCTGCACTGTTGTGCGCCTTCAGCGTCGTTGCTGATGATGATGCTACCGAACTGAATTGTGATGTAGAGGTCAACAGCGATAAAATCGATTCTGGCAGTAAAGACGTTTTCAACGAACTCAAGCAGTCGATCTCCGACTATATGAACACAACGAAGTGGACTAACGCCACATTCGGTAACAATGAGAAGATATACTGTAAGATGATGTTTACCGTCAGCTCGTGGGACAATGCCACGGGCCTGATGAAAGGTGACCTTCAGATACAGTCGCAGCGCCCGGTATACAACAGTTCCTATACTACAGCATTGATCAATTTCAAGGACACTAAAGTGGAGTTCAACTATGAAATTGGTCAGCAGCTAGTTTTTAATGAGATGGACATGGAGGACAACTTGACGGCTATCCTCAACTTTTGGGCCTATATGATCATTGCGATAGACTTTGACTCCTTTGAACTCAAAGGCGGTGATCCTTACTATGAAATTGCTGCAAGGATAGTGAGACAGGCACAAAGTGAAGGTGCCAGTGGCTGGAAGGCCTTTG
The DNA here is from genome assembly GCA_045114065.1 of Sodaliphilus sp. Classification (GTDB taxonomy): domain Bacteria; phylum Bacteroidota; class Bacteroidia; order Bacteroidales; family Muribaculaceae; genus Sodaliphilus. The sequence goes on along the minus strand of JBGUJU010000193.1, from coordinate 44,120 downwards.
AGGACGATGCCAACCGCAGTGCTGTCCTCAGTGCCTATACCGAACCGCAGACCGCTCCTATCCGCCAGGTCCTGTATGACTATCACCGCTTGGGTCTGGACCAGATGGCCTTAACTGTGGACAAAGGCCGCTCAACTATCACCCATACGCTTGAGAACCTGGGCAAGATTTATGAAGTGGCTCCCATGTCGGTTTGCCTGTCCATGTTCAAGGATGCCAAACTGGATGAGCTCATCAACATCTATAGCAAGGCTAACACGACCGAGAAAGAATCGGTCTATGAGATGCTCTACCAGGTCTATCCCAGCGAGAATACCCGTTTAGAAAAAATCAAGAATACTGAGAATCGACCCTAAGGGTGTGTGATGATTAAGCAACTGCACATCTCTAATTATGCACTTATCGACAAACTCGATATCGGGTTTGACGATGGATTGACTATTATCACAGGTGAGACAGGAGCGGGAAAATCCATCATCTTGGGTGCCCTGTCACTCATCCTGGGAGAACGCGCCGACACCAAGGCCATCCGAGATACAGGGGCTAAGACAGTGGTCGAGGCCTCGTTTGACATCGGTGGCTACCGTCTGGAAAGTTTTTTCAAAGATAATGACATCGATTGGGACGAGCATGAGTGCCTGGTACGCCGTGAACTCTCCCCTACCGGTCGTTCACGTGCATTTATCAATGACACCCCCGTCTCCTTGAATGTACTGCGTGAACTGGCAACCCGTCTGCTGGATATCCATTCCCAGCATAGCAATATGCTGTTATCTCAGCCCGCGTTCCAGCTATCCATTCTTGACAGTATTGCCGGTAACGGTGCATTGCTCAATGATTACCGCGAAGCCTACCAAGCCTATCGCGATGCAGTGAAACAGCTCAGTGAGACCCAACAGGCCATGGAGCAGCTGCGACGCAACGAAGACTACATCCGCTTCCAGCAAGAGCAGTTGCAAGCGATGCAGCTGCAGCCCGACGAGGACAAACAACTTGAAGCGCTACAAAGCAAACTAAGTAATGTCACCGAACTCAAGGAAGCATTGTGGAGCGTTGAAAACGACCTCAATAGCGAGGAAAACAGCATCCTTGAGCGCCTGAATACTGTAGCCCAGCGCTTGGAAAGTGCAGAGCGCAATCTCACCGATGTTGAAGGGATGTATGCTCGCGTACTGACGGCATTGATCGATCTCAAGGATATCGCTCAGGAAGTGAGCGCGATTGTGGACACTCTGAACGATGATCCTGCCGAACTTGCCCGAGTGGACGAACGCCTGAACAACATCTACACCCTGCAACGCAAGCACAACGTCCAGGACGTGAACCAGCTCATTGAGATTCAACGGGATTATGAACGTCAATTGGGCGAAATTGAACATAATGATGACCTCATCAACGAGCTCAGGGCCAGGGTTGATGCCAATATAGCCGTTGCCAAGGGTTTAGCACAGCAATTGTCTGCCAAGCGACATGCCGCCGCCGACCATTTCGGCAAGGAACTGTTGAAACTTGCCGCACCGCTCGGCATGAAGAATATAGCCTTTGAGGTTGCTTTTGATGAAACTGACCTAACGGCAAGCGGTACCGACAGCGTGGAGTTCATGATGGCCTTCAACAAGAACCAGCAGCCCATGCCTGTCAAGGATACTGCGTCTGGTGGTGAGATCTCGCGTGTCATGCTATGCATTAAGACCATCATTGCTCGCCACATCCAGCTGCCGAGCATCATCTTTGACGAGGTGGATACGGGCGTGAGCGGTGACGTCGCCAACATGATCGGCGAAATGATGGCCGACATCGCACGCACTATTCAGGTCATCGCAATCACCCACCTGCCACAGGTGGCAGCCAACGGTGACCATCACCTGAGGGTGTACAAGACTGACAATGAGGTGGAAACCCTCACCCGAGTCCAGCTACTTGACGAGCAAGAGCACGTGATGGAGATAGCCCGTATGCTTAGCGGCAAGGATACTAACCAGGCCGCCATTGAGAATGCTAAATCATTAATTAACCATAAACACAAAACGAGATAATGATTGACAAGACCCAATACGTCTATGGAATCCATGCCGTGATCGAAGCGATTGATGCCGGCAAAGACATTGACAAAATCCTGTTGAGCAAGACGCTGAATCCTGAGACTGCTCAGGACATCATCGACCGTGCCCGACAGCTGCGTGTGCCCGTTCAACGAGTGCCTGTCCAGAAAATCGACCGCATCACCCGTCGCAATCATCAGGGCGTGCTTGCCATGATGGCAGCAGTCACCTATTATCGTGTTGAGGACGTCGTTCCACAGTTGTTTGACGAGGGCGAGAATCCATTCATCGTGGTGCTTGACGGAGTGACCGATGTGCGCAATTTCGGAGCTGTGGCACGCACCTGTGAATGCGCTGGAGTGAGTGCTATCGTCATTCCCGACCGCGAGAGCGTGAGCGTCAATGCCGATGCTGTCAAGACCTCGGCAGGGGCCTTGAACTATCTGCCCGTGTGCCGTGAGCACAATCTAGTCAATGCCGTGAAGCTGCTGCGCGACAGTGGATTCAGGATTGTGGGCACCAGCGACAAGAGCCAGATGACTTACACCCAGGCAGATTACACTGGGCCAGTTGCCATCGTGCTCGGTGCCGAGGATAAAGGCGTTTCCCCTGAGATCATGAAATTGTGCGACACCCAAGTGGTGATTCCAGAGTTTGGTCACATCAATTCGTTGAACGTTTCGGTGGCTGGTGGTATCATGATTTATGAGGTGGTGCGTCAACGTCTCAATGATAATCAGGAAGTGAAATAGGGTTATTTCTTGTCGGAACCGCCATTTTTCACTATTTTTGCAAATTCAAACAATGACACTATGATAAATCGTATTACAATAAGGACAAAAGTCGTACAGAATCTGTACTCATACATGCTCACTCGTTCAGAGCGCACGCTTGATGAAGCGTTAAAGGATTTGGACAAGAGTCTGGACAAGACCTACGAGTTGTATCATTACTTGTTGCGCCTACCAGTGGAGTTGACCCACATGCAAGACGTGCGCCTTGACGATGCACGCCACAAGTTCATGCCGACAGAGGAGGACCTCAATCCTAATCTGAAGTTTGTCAACAACCGTCTTGTCGCAGCGCTTGCCGATAACCAGCAGCTAGAGGACTATGCCCGCGACCATACGGTGACCTGGAATGATGACCCGATTTTCATTCGCCTCATGCTTGACAAAGTTCTCAAGAGTGACCTGTACAATGATTACATGGCCGATGAGGAGAGCAGCATGACCAGCGATAGCCTGCTGTGGCAACAACTCATGAAAATGGTCATCTTGACCGATGACAACATGGCTGACGCTATCGAGCAGCGTTCCCTGTTCTGGAGCGAGTATGATATGGACATGACCGGACAGTTCGTCTGCAAGACCTTCCGTCGCATTGCCGAGGGTGATGAAGATGCCATCCTGCCGATGTATAAGGACGAGGAGGACGCTACTTTCGGTAAAGAATTGTTCACGGCTGCTGTGGTCCAGATGCCTGCCAACAATGAGCTCATCGATGAACTGGTTGAAACTAGCCGTTGGGACAAAGACCGCATCGTGCTTATGGACCGCCTGATCATGTGCACCGCCCTCGCCGAGTTGCAATCATTTGAGAAGATACCGACGGCTGTAACCCTCAACGAGTATATTGAGTTGGCCAAGAACTTCAGCACATCGGCCAGCGGCAAGTTTGTCAACGGCATCTTGAATAATGCCGTCAAGCGATTGCGCCGTGAAGGCAAAGTGCTCAAACCCTGATAACGATAGAAATTCATTCATTAAATTATATTCTGAGTATGCTTAATTTGATTTTATTGCAAGCCGCTAGTGGCGGCACCGCCGGTGGTGGATCCGGCATGTTTGGTGGCATGTTGTTACCCCTGCTTCTGATCTTTGTCATCTTCTATTTCTTCATGATCATGCCGCAGCAGAAGAAGCAGAAGAAGATTAATGCCTTCCGCGACAGCCTCAAGAACGGTGACAAGGTGGTGACCATCGGTGGCATTTATGGCCGCGTTCGTGAGGTAAAGGATAACGCCGTAATCCTCGAAGTGGCCGACGGTGTGCGCATCAAGTTTGACAAGAGCGCTATCTCGATGCCCGACTCCAGCGAGGTAATCACCAAGTAATCCTCGATAATAATCATGAGACTCTGGGACAAATTACAGGAACGCTTAAAGGAATCTCCTCGCACGAGGTCGATTCTCCTTTACTTGTTCTTTGTCGTCATCTCGGCTGTGTTCTGGAGTTTCCTGACCTTCAACGGCGATGTGCAGCTTGAGGTTGAGGTGCCGGTAGAAATCAGCAAGCCCTCCAATGTGCATCTGCTGTCCAAGGTGCCAGACACGCTCTCGGTCATTGTCCGTGACCGTGGCTATAGGTTTTTCACTCACATCTTCCAGAAGACGCCAAAGCTCACCCTGCGCTTGACCGACTACAGTGATGGCAATGGCTTTTTCAAGGTGGACCAGAGTCACCTGAAGAAAGCGTTGGCTCCCATCTTGAACAAACATGTCACCATTGTCAGCGTGCTGCCCGAGTCCATCAATATCGCCTATACCGACCTGCCCGGCAAGAAAGTGCCAGTCAGGGCCGACATCAGTGTCGAGCCGCGCGAGGACTACACCCAGTACGGCGCGTTAATCCAGAGCCAGGACTCGGTATTGGTCTTCAGTGATGCCAAGACATTGAGTGAAATCAATGAGGTTTATACCTATCATGTCGAGGAAGTGGACTTGACCGATACGTTGCACCGCAAGGTGTCTATTGCACCCATCAAGGGCGCTGTTGTCGAGCCTCGTACCATTGAGATCATGGTGCCTATCGAGAAGCTGAAGTCTCAGACCCGCTCGGTAAAAATTGTTGTTCGCAACGCGCCTCCAGGCGTGAAGATGCTGCTTTTCCCCAGCGATGTGGAAGTGAAGTACCTTTCCCCCGAGAGCCGTATTACTGAGGATGCCGGCATTACCCCCGTCGTTGATTACAGCTCGGTGGACTTTGGCAGACCAGGCAACAAGGTCAAAGTGATCATTGGGGAGGTGCCTGCCGCTTATCAGGATGTGACCTTCTCCCCCGATAGTGTGGAATACATTATTGAGAAGCACTGACGCGCGCAGTATGAAGCTGATTGCAATCTCAGGTGGTATCGGCAGCGGTAAGAGCGTCGTTGCGCAGGTGGTTCGGGTCATGGGCTATGAGGTCTATGACTGTGATTCACGGGCCAAGGCGCTGATGATCACGGACGCTGATGTGCGCGACCAACTCGTGCAGACGTTCGGTACCGAGACCTTTCTTGCCGACGGGTCTCTCAACCGCCAGCATCTGAGTCAGACGGCTTTTGCCGATGAGCAAGCCCTGAGTCGCCTTAACGCCATTGTACATCCTGCAACTGCCCGAGACATGCAACGTTGGGCACGTGAGCAAGAGACCCGAGGAGCGGTTATCGCCTTCTGCGAGACTGCACTGCTGCGCACTGCCGGGCTAGACCGCCTGGTTGATGGCGTGTGGCATGTTTCAGCACCATCTGATGTGCGCATCGCCAGGGTCATGGTCCGTAGCGGCTTGACGGCTGGACAAGTAAAAGAGCGTATGGACGCTCAGAGCCTTGAAGAAGCCGTGAATGCAGGCGAACAGGTCATCGTTAATGACAACATCGCAGCCTTGCTGCCCCAGGTCGTCAAATTGTTACATGAAATACAACAACATTAATTTTTTATAATCATCAACATTATCACAACATTATTATGCTGAAGAAAATTTTATCTATCTCGGGTCGTCCCGGACTTTACAAACTTGTTTCCTACGGCAAGAATATGCTACTGGTCGAGGGTCTCACCGACGGCCATCGTTTTCCTGTTCATTCACGTGAACGCGTGATGTCGCTGGGTGACATTTCCATTTTTACTACTAACGAAGATGTTCCCTTGTCACAGGTGTTTGAAAACGCAGCCAAGAAATTTGAGAACAAGGCAGTTGATGCCAAGGAATATGCTACTCCCGAGAAGCTTCATGAATTCATGGGTGCCGTGCTCGAGAACTGGGATGCAGACCGTGTCCACAACAGTGATATCAAGAAAATCATCGCATGGTATAATATTCTGGTTGGTGCCGGCATCACTGACTTCACGTCCAAAGAAGAGGAAGCAGAGCCTGCCGAGGACTCCACCGAAGAGACCAAGGAATAAACACCCTCTATTTGCTAGAGACTACACATGAGTAAGTACGGCAAATCGATACTTTATCTGGCAGCGGCTATTCTCTTGTCGCTGCCAGTAGTATCGTGCCGCAGTACAAGCCATAATACACACACTTACCGCCCTTATAATGAACGGCGCAACCGTGGCGGTGCTCCTAACGATCAGACCCCTGGCACCAGCAAGGATGACGGCAAGAAGCCCATCCCTGGCGGCAACGGCCTCGTCAGTGACGAGTGGGCACGGCTGGACATCAAGCTAGGACGAAAGGACAACAAGAAACTGTATAAGGAATTGAAGCACTGGCTAGGTACACCTTATGCCCATGCAGGGCACACCTGTGGTGAGGGTACCGACTGCTCGGGCATGGTCATGGAAGTCTATCAGACGGTTTATGGCATCCAGATGCACCGCAACTCAGCCAAGATGCTTGAAGACAACTGCCATATCATTGACCTGGACGACCTGCGAGAAGGCGATCTCGTGTTCTTCTGTACCAGTGGTGAAGGTCGCGTTTCCCACGTGGGTATCTACCTTAAGGACAACAAGTTTGTCCATGCGTCCTCGTCGCGTGGCGTCGTTGTTGATGACCTGCGACAAAACTACTGGGCATCTCACTTCCATGCTGCAGGACGCGTTAACCGATAATTTCCTGACGTGCGCATAATCCCGTTATTGTCATTTGGCATGAAAACAACCACCGCCATTAACCACTGCTACATTCGTTGTGCCGTTATGGTGGCGTTCATCCTGTCATCACAAGTAGCGCAAGCGACAAGTTATGTGACACTTAATGACGGGCGCTTGCTTGTTTTTCCCGATTCATGTGTGCAAAGCACTTCACGTGACAACGGCTTATTGTCGTTTGTTGCGCTTGATGGATCTGTTTTTACCTATCCCCTATCGGAAGTATCATCCATCAGTCCCCAGCTTCCCCAGGAATTGCCCACCATCACGGACTACAAGTTTGATAACAAGTGCAACTATCAACTGCCTGTTGATGCATCAGGTCAGATTGATGGCAATGATATCTCAGTCGAGGTTGCTGGCATCGGCAAATGGTTGACAGCCTCGTTCAGCCTGTCAGATAACGAGGCCCGAGCATTTGTTGATGGCGCAGAACAGGTGAGCGGAGTGAGCCGCCAGCGTTTTGCCCCTGCTCGGGTTTATACTGTGGGCTACCCAGGGGACGTTATCTTGTCACCTCAACCATCAGGCACATATTCACTCCTACCATACGGCCGTCAATACACTGTGACGGTGACTTATTTGACGGACCATAGCACAACAGTTCCGCGCATCGATATCAATACTAGAGACGGAGTCAACATTACCAGCAAGGAAGTCTATGTTGACGCCGAGATTATCATTGACGGTGCAGGGGTATTCCCTTCAATGACCGATTCGGTGAAAATAAAAGGACGTGGCAACAATTCATGGTCGAGCAACCCGGATTCCAAGAACCCTTATCGCCTGAAGTTTGCCGACAAGGTAAAACCATTTGGCCTGACCAAAGGCAAGAATTGGGTGCTGTTGTCCAATAGAATCAAGGGATCCTTGCTCACCAATGCCATCGGGATGAAAGCGGCAAGCCTGTTAGGGACAGTGGCTGCCAACCACATCATCCCCGTTGACCTTTATATCAACGGCACTTACAAGGGCAGCTACAATTTCACCGAGAAGGTGGGGTTTGCCAACAACAGTGTGGACTTGGATGACGAGAGTGTAGCCGCACTGCTTGAATTGGACCTTTACTATGATGAGATTTCGGCCCAGAAGTTCAGATCCACACCATATAGCCTACCCGTCAATATCAAAGAACCGGAGTTCAGCGAGGGAACCACTCTACTCACATTGAATGATATCAAACAACGATTTAACGGATTTGCAAGAGCGGTAAATGATCATGAAGTTATCTCGGACTATGCCGAGCTGGATCAACTAGCCCGTTACCTGTTGTTTAACTATTATATTTTCAATCTGGAATTGTATCACCCCAAGAGCACTTACTGCTACTATGAGAACGTACTCGACGAGAACAGCAAACTGATATTCGGACCGGCTTGGGATCTCGATTGGGCCTTCGGTTTCAATGGAGGGAGCGCTTCCAGCTACTTCAGGGATAATATTGATCGTGATTATCTCCGTGCCTTGACAACATCCAGCATATTTAATCATATCGGCAAAAACCCTCAAGTGGCAAGCCGGATGTATCTATTGTTCAGAGACTTCAAGTCTAACGGGCTTGAGGAATTGTGCGATTTCTGTCAGGAATACTATGATTATGCCAGGCCTTCCATATTGAACAATAAGGCGGCATCACTCGATGGTACCGACTATGCCAATCAGACTGCCAATGCCATTGATTGGCTCAAACAGCGCGCTGAGTTTGTATATGAAGAGCTGAAGCTCATGTATGCAATGACCGGTGATGTCAACGATGACCGAGAGCTCAATATCGCTGATGTGAACGCGCTGATAGACATCATCTTAGGAAGTTATGCCGATGCCGAAACACGCAGCCGTGCCGACGTCAATGGCGACGGAGAAATCAGCCTTGGAGATATCAATGCATTGATGGACCTCATCCTTGGCCACTGATACATCCCAAGTGTGGAGAATGAGGGATAGGACTTAGAGTTTCAAGCGACGCCACAAGCATCGCGGCACCCTGCGCCATAGGGCGGTCAACACGGCATATCGCCAGTCGATGACCTTAATGTGACGTTTATTTTTAATTGCTTTTACAATCTCGCGGGCCACCTTGTCGGGCTTGAGCATCATGGGATAATGGAAGTCACCATTTAGCAGGTCGGTATCGACAAACCCTGGCCGGATGTCGGTGAAGCGGATTTTCAGACCACGGGCATTGGCCTGTTGTTCCAAGGCTTGAAGATAGACATTCTGCATTGCCTTGGTCGCTGAATAGGAAGGAGCCGGTCCTAGACCCTTTACACCGGCGATGCTGGAGATGGCAGCAATATGCCCCTCGCCACGCTCAGCAAAATAGCGGTAGGCCTCCCCTATCATTCGTGTAAAGCCCATGCCATTGGTGTTTACGGTATTGAGTTCAATGTCGGGTGTGAGTGTGCGGTTTTGCTTGCCGACGCCCGAGGCATAAAAGAACAGATCCATGCCTCCAAGATGGTCAATGAGTTCGCGTAGGCGTTCCGGAGCATCATCGACAGTGACGTCGATGGTTTGAACCACTACCCTATCAGGAGCCTGTTGTTTCAGTTCCAGCAAACGATTTTCTCGCCGTGCTGCGATGCCAAGATGATACCCCTCGGCAAGCAGCAATTTTGCCACTTCTTGCCCTATGCCTGACGAGGCGCCAATGATAACTGCTCTCTTCATCATGAATTCAAGTAAAGGATTTATTCCAGAAGTTTCAACTGCTGACGGACGCTCTCCTCATGGATGGCCTGCATGAGCCGTTCGATAAATTCGGGCATCAGTCCCAAGGACTCTGCCTCGTCAAGGCGAGCCTTAATCATATCCTGATAGCGGGCTGGTTGAACAACTCGCAAATTCTGAGATTTCTTGAAACGGCCGATTTCGCGTGACACGCTCATGCGCCGTGCCAGCACCGCCAGCAACTCATGATCACAATCGTCAATCTGCTGGCGCAAGAGTACCAGGTCATCATCGACGGGCAACCCCGAACGTACAATCAGTCGATCAAGAATTGCCTTGAGCATATCGGGGGTGACCTGTTGGGCGCTGTCACTGAGGGCACTGTCGGGATGGATATGGCTCTCGATCATCAAGCCGTCAAAGCCCGTGTCAAGGGCAATTTGGGATAGTTGCTCGACAAATCGGCGTTTCCCACCGATGTGCGAAGGATCACACAACAGTGTCATTCCAGGAGCATGGCGTCGCAACTCAAACGGGATGTGCCATTGCGGGTCATTGCGATAAAGGTGCTGACCTGCTGAGCTGAAACCGCGATGTACCGCCCCCAAGCGGGTGATGCCTGCATTGTGGATGCGTTGCAATGCGCCCATCCAGAGTTCCAGGTCGGGATTGACAGGATTCTTTACCAGCACTGTCACTTCATTATGGCCCTTCAGCTGGTCTGCTACATCCTGTATTGCAAAGGGGTTGGCACTGGTGCGTGCCCCAATCCACAGGATGTCGATACCCGCATCAAGGGCTGCGCGGACATGTTCTACGGTCGCTACCTCGGTCGCAACTGCCATGCCCAGCTCGTTCTTGACACGACGCAGCCACTGCAGTCCGGCATCACCCACGCCCTCGAAGCACCCAGGCATGGTGCGCGGTTTCCAGATGCCTGCCCTGAAGACTTTCACACCGACGGCACTCAATGCCCGGGCGGTATCGAGTGTCTGCTGCTCGGTCTCGGCACTGCAAGGTCCGGCAATGACGATGGGTGCGCCATCATCAATGCCTGGGAACCGCAATGGCTGGATGTCCTGTAGTGAGTCCATATTAGGTTTTAGGTTTTAGGCTTTAGGTTTTAGGCTACCAGGAAGCAAATGCTAACTAGCGCCTAATGCCTAGCGCCTAACACCTTTTCTTTAACAAGCCTTAAAGCTCATGTCGAGTGACTTGATGGAGTGTGTGAGAGCCCCCACCGAGATATAGTCCACGCCGCACTCGCCATAGGCTCGCAACGTGTCGATGGTAATGCCACCGCTGGACTCTGTCTCTACCCTGCCGGCAATGATTTCTACCGCCTTGCGGGTATTCTCGACGCTGAAGTTGTCAAGCATCACGCGGTCCACGCCACCGTGGTCCAGCACTTGCTGCAACTCGTCGAAGTTACGCACCTCAATCTCGATCTTGAGATCCTTGCCATTGTCCTTGCACCACTGGTGGGCTTTCTCAATCGCAGGCACGATGCCTCCAGCAAAGTCCACGTGGTTGTCCTTGAGCAGAATCATGTCGAACAAGCCGATGCGGTGGTTGCAACCGCCGCCAATCTTGACTGCCTCCTTCTCGAGCATGCGCATGCCAGGCGTGGTCTTGCGGGTGTCGAGCACGCGGGTCTTGAGACCCTCCAGGCACTTGGCATAGCGTGCAGTGGTCGTTGCCACACCGCTCATGCGCTGCATGATGTTGAGCATCAAGCGTTCGGTCTGCAGCAGGGAGCGCACCTTGCCCGTTACCACAAATGCAATGTCACCAGGCTTGACATGGGCACCATCGCCGATCATGACCTCCATCTGCAACTCGGGGTCAAATTTCTCAAACACGCGACGTGCGATTTCCACACCAGCCAGGATGCCTTCCTCCTTCACGATGAGGCGCTGGCGTCCCATCTCGTCGGCAGGAATACAGCACAGGGTCGTAGCATCACCGTCACCGATATCCTCGGCAAACGCCAAGTCAATCAATTCGTCAATCAGTTCTTCTCTTGTTTTCATATTATCTTTGCTTTTAGTGATTTCTCGACCACAAAGTTAGGGAGTTTTCGGTGGATTTGCTAATTTTGTGCCAAGAAACATCAAAACAACCCAAAGAAAATGAAGATTACACTGGCTGTCATCGGTAAGACCGAAGTCGGATATGTCCGACAGGGCATCGAGGAATATGTCAAGCGCCTGCAGCACTATGTGACGTTTGACATCCGATACATCAGCGATGTGAAAGGCACCCGCAACATGAGTGAAGCCCAGCAGAAGGTTGCCGAGGGCAAGGCATTACTGGCTATCCTGGAGACAAGCGACCATGTCGTGTTGCTCGATGAGCACGGGACGGAGCGCACCTCGGTGGAGTTCAGCCAGTGGTTGCAGCGCCGCATGGCGAGTGGCAGCAAGCGGCTGGTGCTGGTCGTGGGTGGTCCCTACGGTTTCTCGCCCGAGGTTTATGACCGTGCCAACGAGAAGATATCGCTCAGCAAGATGACATTCCCCCACGAACTGGTGAGACTCATCTTTGTCGAGCAACTTTACCGTGCTTTCACCATCCTGCGTCACGAGCCATATCATCACGAGTAATCTGTAAAACATCACACTTGTATCACTACTATTGTTATGCAACGTATCTTATACATATTTATATTATCCTTGCTGTTTACCTCGGGAATTGATGTCCAGGGAAAGTCTTATTATAACACAGTGGACAACAACTTCGGCGGACTGTTTCCCCATCCTGGCATGAGGATGCAAGGCCGCTACAAGGGCATCAACGGCGACCGCCTGATTGAGGAGAATGCGACCATAGCCAACGCCAGCACGATTGACACGATGCTGATCAACAGCACTACCTATCGTTACCAGCTGCGTTTTGCTAACCTCAATAACAAGCAGGGCATGACCAAATCCATCAAGAACCCCATGACTGGCGACAAAACCACGATAACTAGTCCGGAGTGGGGACTGATTTTCAATCGTGATGATGATGATGGTGGCTACTGCGCTGTGGTACTCAGTTGCAACAACAGCACCCCCTATGACGACATTACCGACCAGCGCTCAATGCAGGTGAAGTTGATCAGACAAGAGCGAAAAGACAAGAAAGTGCTGGCCAGCACGACTTTGACCCGCGGTGTCTCGCTCGAGGATGACCTGAACACGCTGTGTGTCGATGTTGACGAGCGCGGCGTGAGGGTTTCTATCGGCAAGGATGACCTGCAACAAGTGCTGGAAGCCAGCATTCCTCGCCCTTCGGGAGCAGTCAGGGTGGGTTACCTCGTGGGACCCGGTTCACGCGTTGCTATCGAGCGGGCGGTACTCACTATCGACAACGACAACCAGGTCGCTACCTCTACTCTGTGGACACTCGATGCCCTGGACGAATACCTGATGAACAGCACCGACCCGACCGAAGGTTACTGGCGTTATCTGGACCGCGACATGGAAGACAAGTGGTTGCGACTGGGAGGTCGCTACACGCTTGCCGTAGTGCGGGCCGATGACGGCTATGACATTATCTATATTGATGGCGCCCAGGTCAAGAAATCTCAGTGGAAACCTGGTATGCTGAAAGGTCACTTCGTCAAAACAATCTTTACCGGCAACTATGACCTCAAGTGGATTGATGCCACAATGGAACCTATCACCGACGACGCCTATGTCACCATCGAGAACGGTGTTATCCTGACCCTTTATTTCCCTGTTTTTAAGAGCCAGGTGCGCTTTTCCAAAATCATCAATTCAGATTAAAATTTGCACACATCAGTGAAAAAGACTACTTTTGCGCACGATTTTATCAAATAATTTTATAAGAAAAACATTATGAAGAAGATTGTTTTGATTCTTACTGCCATGCTGACCATGGCACAGATGAATGCGGCAACCCCTGAAACAGCCGTCAACATTGATGCAACTAATGCCGAAGCACCTGCGTTGACCGCACCAGTTGATGACGATGACAGCCCGATAGTCCTGCTCGATAAGTCCGACGCCAAGCTCAACAAGCACTGGGCTATTTTCACCGACGGTTTCTATCTGGGTATGGGCATCAAGCACAAGTGGGATGCCATCAACAACAGTTTTGAGGTCGGTATCCTCAATCTTGTCGGACTGAAGTACAACAGCTTGCACGGACAGACCATCACGCTGGGTGCCGGTTTCCATCACCGCTCCTACAGCATGAAGCGCCCCTATATGCTCGTGCGTGATGCTCAGCATCTTGTAGAACTGTCGACTTATCCTTCGACAAACGTCAACGAGATCAAGCACCGTTCGTCCAACCTCAACCAGTGGACCGTTCAGTTCCCCTTGACTTTCCGTCAGCGCATCGTGAAGAAACTTGACATTGCCGTTGCCGGTATCCTGAACTGGAACACCTATGCCCGCGTGGACAACCACTACGAGTTGAACAAGACCGACTATGACACCCATTACAAGGGGCTCAAGCAGAACAAGGTGAACTTTGACTTCATGGGCAGCCTCACCTGGAATGAGGTAGGTATCTACTGCCGCTATAGCCCTGGCAAGTTCTTCAAGGAGGGCTACGGTCCCGAAATCAAGAACACTTGGACCATGGGTCTGATCTTCGGTTTGTAATCATCGAACGGAGATAATTGACATTACGGATAAGACGGAAATTCCCGAAAATGATGGAATTTCCGTCTTTTTTTCATTTTATATGTTACAAATGGCACCTTGCTGCGTTTATTGAATAGAAACGATCAATGACGATGAAGCAAACTGACCGCATCACTAATGCATTCACAGCCTTGAGGGAGCAGATGCTCTCGCTGGCCGAGCGCATCACGGGTAACCGTGACGATGCCGCCGATGCGGTACAGGACGCCTTCGTGAAACTGTGGCAACAGCGGGGACGCTATGAGAGCACAAGTCATGCTCAGGGTGCCGGGATGATGACCGTTCGCACTACCAGCATCGACCTGGCACGGCGCAACAACCACCGATCGGATGTCCCCGTCGAGCAAGCCGCCGACACCGTCGAGGAAGTGACCGACAACGAGCGCACCCTAGCCTACCAGCAAGTGCGCCTGATCATTGACAACGACCTGTCGGCCAACCAACGTCAGATCATTGACCTGAGGGAAATGCAAGGTCTCGAGTTTGAAGATATTGCCAAGCGAATGAATATGACCGCCGCCAACGTGCGTGTGGAACTGAGCCGAGCACGCCGACGTGTGCGTGAGATTTACCAAGCAAGAAGCAAAGAGAAGTAATTATGAATACTAATCATCACATAACCAACCAAGCCGAACTGGAGCAACTCATCGAGCGCTACTTTGACGGTGAGACCAGCATCCAGGAAGAGCAGATGCTGCGTGCCGCCCTCGCCGACTGCCCCTGGAGCAGCGAGACGATTGACGAGGCACGATTCACTATGGGCTACTTTGCCGCCCATAGCCATGAAACACAACGTACCAAGAAGAGCAATTCCCGCCGCCAACTCATCGGCATTGCCGCTTCGATAGCAATCATCTTGGCCGTTGGAGTATATGCCTGGCATCATCATCAACCGGGCGACGTGTGCATTGCCTACGTGAACGGGCAGGTCGTCCAGGACAATGACAAGGTGATGGCACTTGTCGCTGATGACATGAGCAAGATGGACAATGCCTCCAATGCCATGACCGACCAGCTCTCGAGCTTGGGTGAAGCCCTAGAACTTGACAACGAATAATAAAGACAACTGATATGAAACGAATCACAATCATCATCCTGACGTGCCTGTTGACCACCATGGCAGCCATGGCCCAGACCGGCTTGAACATCAACCGCCTGTTTGACGGACGATTCAAAAAAACGGCTGGCGCAACCGAGATCATCGTCACTGGAGTTCAGGCCCGTGAAATCGGATTGACCGTCTATCACAGCCTGAGCGTGACAGAGAAGAACCAGGCCGAACTTGTCGAGGCATTGGTCATAAAAGACGGTGTGCAGGCCGTCGACAAAGAAGTGGAATATCGCAACGGACAACTCTATTACGGCTTCTACACGATGAAAAAGAGTAAACGTGACAACCGTTACATCTTCTACTTGAATCAGAATCTGGCTCGTAAATTTCCCAGAAACATCGTTACACTCATTTATATGGAAGGGTTTGCCAGCCAAGACGAAATCAAGAAATTAATTCGTAAATAATCACTAAACAATAATATTAGGAAATGAAAAAGATTGTACTTTTATTTGCAACAATGCTTGCCATGGCACAAGCACAGGCCGCTGCTCCCGATACAGTGACCGTCATCGAACAGCCCAGCCAGGTCATTATCACAGAGACACCTTCAGGCTCACTGGTAAAAGTGATTGGGTCAAAAGAAAAAGAGGATTATAGTTACACCTATGAGATGCAACACTCGGGAAACGACACGGTTCACACTACACAGTCGACCGACTGGGAGTTGAATCTGCCGTTCATGAAGAGCAGCAATAAGGAATACCACTGGAGCATAGTTTGCTCGGGATTATACATCGGAGCAGGGCTCGGCACGTCCTATGATCTGGTCAACAACTGCTTCAATTGGGGTATTCTCAACTTCGCCAGCCTCAATTACAACACCCTGCATGGGCAGCAATTCTCGATTGGCGTGGGCTATGACAACAAGCGTTTTTCGCTCAAGCGCCCCAACTGCTTTGCCATGGACGAAGCGACCAACATTGTGGGCATCGATTCTTATCCCGAGGGCACCGTTGACCGTTCATCAGTCCTCTCGGTCAGGGCCATCCAATTCCCGCTCCAATTCCAGCAGTTTATTGGGAAAGATTTCCCCATCACCCTGGGCGGAACCATGAACTGGAACGTCTATGCCAAGTGTAACACCCATTATAAGGTCAACAAGACCCACCACGACGTGTCTTATCGTGGAATCAAGCAGAATAAATTGACCTTTGACGTCTATGGCGCTTTGTCCTACAATCGCTTTGGAGTTTACTGCCGCTACAGCCCCTGTGAAGTGTTCAAGAAGGGATACGGTCCCGAAATCAAAAACACTTGGATGCTGGGCGTTATTATTGGTCTATAATAGACGGAAATTACGTAAAATACGGAAAACGGAGAATCCTTCTTCCTGGGATTCCCCGTTTTTTGCATTATTTCATTTCCTTCGGTTATAGGAAGGGGTTGCAGCGTTTCTCGTCGGCGATGGTGGTTGTGGGACCATGGCCCGAGGCGATGACAGTCTCGTCGGGGAGTGTGAGGATTTTCTCGCGGATGCTGTTGATCAACTGCGCCATGTCGCCACCCGTGAGGTCGGTTCGGCCTACGCTACCGTTGAAGATTGTGTCACCACTGATGAGTAAGCCGCTCTGAGGCAGGTAAAATGCCAAACCGCCTGGGCTGTGGCCAGGCACATGAAGCACCTGGATAGTCTCTTCACCCAATAATATGGTGTCGCCATCGGTCAGATCTCGGTCGAGCGTCAAGGGTTCAACCTCCACATTGATGTGGAAATAAGCAACCTGGTCGGGCAGTTCCAGTCCCAACTGAGCGTCTTGGACACTACCGCACACGTCGGCTCCTGTCTTGTCGGCCAGCCAGCGGGCTCCAGTGATGTGGTCGATGTGCAGGTGGGTTAGCAGAATGTGTTTCACGTTCAGGTTATTGTCTCCGATAAATTTGGTTACCATCTCGCGTTCAGCCTCGCGCATCATGCCAGGGTCAACGACCACGGCCTCATGCGAAGCCTCGTCCCACAGGATATACATGTTTTCGCCAAACGGATTGACGGTCATCATTGTCGCATTCATATCAGGTTAATGGTTAATGGTTAAAGGTTAGAGGGGGAGGTAGAGGATTTTCTTGGTTTTGAAAAAATCTTCCTTGAAATAGCTGGAGAGTTCATCGATAAGGACTTGGTTCTTGAATGGCTGCACCTCGCCTGTCAGGTCACCGCCCTTGAGGCAAATGAGTCCGTTGGGCACGGCATTGCGGTCCTCACTGTCGATGAATCGCTTGACCAGCGGCACCATGTCACCCAGGTCCATCACGGCGCGGCTCACTACGAAGTCAAATTTGCCTTTCACTTCCTTCACGTCGCCATGCTGGAAGGTGACGTTCTTCAGTCCGATGCGCTCGGCGATGTCCTGCGCCACCTTGAGTTTCTTGCCGATGCGGTCCACCAGATGGAAGGTCACTTCGGGATAATACACTGCCAGCGGTATTGCGGGAAATCCCCCACCCGTTCCCAGGTCCATCACTCGCGTGCCAGCTGTAAACTTGACGAACTTCACGATTCCCAACGAGTGGAGGATGTGGTTCACCTCCAGGTTGTCGATGTCTTTACGCGAGATGACGTTAATCTTGGCGTTCCACTCAGGATATAGCGTCTCGAGCTGAGCCATCTGATTGCGCTGTTCCTCGCTCAGTTCCGGGAAATATTTCAGGATATGTTCCATTTTTTTGTTTCTAGTTTCTAGTCCCACGTTCTTGTGCCATGGCTGGTTGATGTCTGCTAAATCGAGGGACTGTGTTTTTGGGACTAACTCCTAAAACCTCTGGATGATGCTCTCGTCACACAGGTAGTCAGTTAAGTCATTGTAAGGAATCGTGATTTTGGGCTCACCGACGGCTTCGACTGCCAATTCATTGGGCAGGAAACTCCAGGTCACGCCCTTGTCATCGAAGTAGAAATTGCGTGTCACCGTAATGTTCTCGACATTGAAATACCCCAGGTCATTCAGCTGCTCATTGCCCTTCACATTGTTCTGTGCCAACAGTTGCTGGCGCAACAGCTGGCAAACGTCGGCCACGGCATCCTCACGGAAGAGGCTGTTGACATCAATCAAGGATTGGGTTTCCACATCATAGCTGTAGTAGCGATGGGTGACTGAGACTACTTTGTCATTCTTCTTTACCACATCGACACGCTCAAAGGTTACTACGTCATGCTTGTTGTAGATGGGTGTGACACGGGTGCTGGTGGTATACTTGAGCGTAGTCAAGTCCTCGCCTTCGTCGGCCTCGTTCTTGTCAACGGGCTCCTGCATGAAGTCATACTGGTGCATGCTGTTGGCGACCACCTGGCGCATGGCCTCCTGCAATGACAAAGAATCTCCAGACTCGAGAACATAGGCAGCAAAGAGGCGCTGTAGGCTGTCCACTTGTGCACCACTCATCGTTGATGCGGGATAATCAATGGTAGCATCGGCGGTGATCGTGCAGCGCATGCCGTTAGTCATGGTGAATCCCGAGTTGTCACTCAACTGCTGGGTCTTGACGATAACGGCAGGCTTACCATCATCACCATTGCCTGTCTCGCTCTTGTTGCAAGATAGCAATAACAGCGTGACCGACAAGAATATAAAGAGTCTATTAAACAGTGATTTCATTGCGCTATGATTTAGTTAATCGTATTTATTTCGCTAAAGTAGTACTTTTTCATCAAAAACCAAGTCAAGGAATGGATTTTTTTGCCGAACTTTGCAAAAACTTTTCATGGCAACAATATTATGGAGATTGGTCAATACAACGAACTGCGCATCAACCGTATGGTAGACTTCGGAGCCTACCTCATCGATGACGATACCCACGAGGTACTGCTCCCCAAGCGTTACCTTACCCCCGACATGAAGGTGGGCGATACCATCCGCGTGTTTGTCTATAACGATAGTGAGAACCGTCCCGTGGCGACCACCGAGGTACCCTATGCCGTCGTTGGAGACTTCGCCCTGATGCGTGTCAAAGCTGTCAACCCTGTAGGTGCTTTCCTCGACTGGGGTCTGAGCGCCAAGGACCTGTTGGTACCTTTCAGCGAGCAACGCGTGGACATGAAGGCAGGGCGCAGTTACATCGTGCATATCTATCTTGATCCTGCAAGCCATCGCATCGTCGCCAGCGCCAAGCTTGCCAAGTTCCTGAACAAGACCAATCCCGACTACTACCATCGCCAGCGAGTGGAAGTGCTGGTGGTGCAAGCCAGCGACCTGGGATATCGTGTCATCGTTAATAATGCCCACTGGGGACAGATCTACCAGAACGAGACCTACCAGGATGTCAACGTCGGAGACCGCCTGACCGCCTTTGTCAAGCAGGTAAGACCTGATGGCAAAGTTGACCTCACGCTTGCCAAGATCGAGAAGATGCGTGTCGACGACCTTGCCGACCGCATCCTTGACTACCTTAACGCCCATGGAGGCGAGATGACCCTTACCGACAAGAGCGACCCCGATGACATCAACAAGGTCTTCAAGTGCAGCAAGAAGGATTTCAAGAAAGCCCTCGGTCTGCTCTACAAGCAACAGAAGGTCACCCTGGGAGACAGCGTTAAAATTAGTAGTTAAACATGCTAAATTGGCACTGCCAGTGACTTATTCCTCGTCCATTGGCACGGTGCTTGCTTGTTGTTGGGATGACAATAAGATATTGACTACTAAAAAGGAAATAAACACAATATGATGAATGACCAACAACGACTCCAGCAAAACCACTGGAGACAGGAGATTACGCTACCTGTAGCAGGCGCCGACTTCCCCGATGAAGAAGATGAGGAGGACGAGGATCTGCCGGGCGGCAGTAATGCTGGTGATAGCGAGAACCCCTCATACCGAGAGACACGACAGCGACGAAATGTCAGTCGGGGTGACAATTCTGCCACTCCCGTTATCGATAAATATGGTAAGGACATCACACGTGAGGCAGCCGAGGGTCGCCTTGACCCCGTCGTGGGCCGTGAGACTGAAATCGAACGGTTGGCACAGATCCTGAGCCGTCGAAAGAAGAACAACCCCGTGATGATTGGTGAGCCCGGTGTGGGCAAGAGCGCCATCATCGAGGGCCTGGCAAAGCGTATCGTGGAGCGTAAGGTGGCACGCACCCTGCTCGACAAGCGCATCGTCTCGCTCGACATGGCTGCCATCGTGGCTGGTACCAAGTATCGTGGCCAGTTTGAGGAACGCCTCAAGGCCGTCATCGATGAGGTGAGCCAGAACAAGAACGTCATCATGTTCATCGACGAGATCCACAACATCGTGGGCGCCGGCAATGCCAGCGGCTCGATGGATGCTGCCAACCTGCTCAAGCCAGCCCTGGCACGCGGTGAGTTCCAGTGTATCGGTGCCACCACGCTCGACGAGTACCGCAAGAGCATCGAGAAAGACGGTGCCCTGGAGCGCCGTTTCCAGAAGGTTCTGGTTGAGCCCACCACGCCCGAGCAGACGCTGGAGATTCTGCACCATATTAAGGAGATGTACGAGAAACACCACGGCGTTAACTATACCGAGGAAGCATTGCGGGCGTGTGTCACATTGACTGACCGCTATATCAGTGACCGTTTCTTCCCCGATAAAGCTATCGACGCGATGGACGAGGCTGGTTCGCGTGTGCATATCACCAAGGTGGATACCCCCAAGGAAATCGAGGAGCTGGAGCAGCGCATCGCCGAGGCCCAGGAGAACAAGTTCAAGGCTGTCCAGGCACAGAACTTTGAGAGTGCAGCCGGCTACCGTGACCAGCAAGAGAAGCTCAAGGAAGAACTTGCTATCGCCAAGGAGAAATGGGAAGCAGAGCTCGACAGCCGCCGTGTGACCGTCAACGAGGGCCACATCGCCGAGGTTGTCGCCATGATGACCGGCGTGCCCACACAACGCATCGCCCAGAGTGAGGGCATCCGCCTGTTGGGTATGACCGACGAACTGAAGAAGCAGGTCATCGGCCAGGACGAGGCCATTGACAAGATTGCCCGCAGCATCCGCCGCAACCGTGCCGGCCTGCGTGATCCCAAGCGCCCCATCGGTTCGTTCATGTTTCTGGGACCAACGGGCGTCGGTAAGACCTTGCTCGCGAAGAAACTCGCCCAGTTCCTGTTCAACAGCGATGAAGCCTTGATTCGTGTTGACATGAGTGAATATATGGAGAAATTCAATGTCTCACGCCTTGTCGGTGCGCCTCCGGGCTATGTGGGTTATGAGGAGGGCGGACAGTTGACCGAAAAGGTTCGCCGTCACCCCTACAGCGTCGTGCTGCTCGATGAGATCGAGAAGGCCCACCCCGATGTGTTCAACATGCTGCTGCAGGTGCTCGACGAGGGTAACCTCACCGATGGCTTGGGCCGTAAGGTGGACTTCAAGAACACCATCATCATCATGACCTCTAACATCGGTACCAGGGAGCTGAAGGACTTCGGCGCAGGCGTCGGCTTCAATACCAACGTACTGACTAAGGAGCGCAGCGACTCGGTGATCCGCAAGGCCCTCAACCGCCAGTTCTCGCCCGAGTTCCTGAACCGTGTGGATGACATCGTGACCTTCGGTTCACTCAACCACGACTGCATCCTCAAGATTGTCGATATCGAGCTCGCCTCGTTCTACAAGCGTGTCGAGGAGAATGGTCTGAAACTGGAAATCACCGATGCCGCCAAGAGTCTGGTGGCCGACCGTGGCTTTGACATCCAGTACGGTGCCCGCCCGCTGAAGCGCGCCATCCAGAGCGAAATTGAAGACCCCCTGAGCGAGATGCTGCTGCGCGAGGAGGCCAAGACCGGCGACACCATCGTCATCGATGCCGAGGATGAGAAAATCACCACCCGCATCAAGAAAGCCCGCGCTTCAAAGATAAAGACGGAAACGGATACTACGGAATAAACGCCGATTACGAAGCCTAGCATCCAACTACGGATTACGCGAATTATACGATTTTGAGTCTGTATAATTCGCGTAATCCGTATTGTGTTTTAATGTTAGAAGGGGTAGCCGATGGCAAGGTGGAAAGCATAGCCTTTCTTGAAGCTGGGGATGTTGAAGTAGCCGCTCTTACCTGTGTCATAGGGGGCATGGATGGCGAGACCCAGGTCGGCGCGAACAACGATCATCGACATGTCGAAGCGCAGGCCGACACCTGTACCCAGCGCTAGATCCTTGAAGAAACGCTTCATCTTCAACTGACCGCCAGGACGATTCGGGTCATCCTTCAGCAGCCAGATATTGCCTGCATCAAGGAATACGGCACCCTTGAAATAGCCGAAAATGGGGAAACGGTATTCGGCATTAGCCTCGAACTTGAAGGTACCCGTCTGGTCATAGAAAGGTATACTCACACTATCATTCTCGTGGTGATAGCTACCAGGTCCCAAAGTGCGCACACTGAAGGCCCTTACCGAATTAGAACCACCCACATAGAACTGTTCCCTATAGGGCAACTCATCTCTATTACCATAGGCATGGGCAGCCCCCAGGAACACCCTTATTGCCAGGTCTGATTGATGGCCGAAGTGACGCGTCCAAACCAGTTGTCCCTGTAGCTTGACGAATTGAGAGAACGGCGTTCCCAACAATTTCTTGGTTCCCTTGACACCACACAATGACCAGATGCCTGAAGCGATATTGCCTGCCTCGGTGAAGCTGGCGGTGAAATTGATGTGGTCACGTGGCGTGATGTCCCGGTCATAGGTATAGGTGTATTCAATCTTGGGGATGAACACGCTCATGAAACTCTGCCTCAGTGCCAGGTTCGTCGAGTCGTTCATGATTGAGTCAAACTTCTCGCTGGTACTTAACATGCGGTTATAGGTGAGTTTGAAGGGCGTGAGCATGTGACTGGAATAGCGGTTGGCATGCCATTCCCATGTGGCTGCCATGGACAGCTGCGACATCTTGAACCAGTGTGGACGGTTCATCAGGTCGGCACTGAGCGAGAAACGGGTCCAGTTGGTGTAACGGCGCGAGGGGTACAGGAACTTGGGCGCCAACAATCGGGGAATATCCAGCTTGGACTCGATACCGAACTCATAGGAATTGAAATCTGCTCCCCTCAAGCCGCTCGAGCCACCCGTCTGCCACTCATAGTCACCATAGATATCAACCGAGAATTTCTCTCCTGCCCCAAAAGCGTTCTTGTGGCTGGCACCAATCTCGACACCCGGGCCTAGATAACTGTTGCTAGACTTGCCGCGCATCTCAAAGGTTACCTCCCATGGCTTGTCCAGCTGGCAGTTGATGGCAAGGTCAAGCAGTCCGTCACCCTCGGGCGTGACGCTGTCAAGCGGCGTGACCTGAATGTCCACGGTGCTGAAAATGCCCAGTCGCGACAGTGCCACCTGGGTGCGATCGATGCTGTTGATGCGGAACAGGCTTCCCTTGCGGGCACGTATACACGACGGGATAACATTGTCCTTGATATAGACCGGCTCATACTTGATGAGGGTGCAACGCGGGAATTCAATGGTGTCGGGTTCTCCCACACCATCGTCATTGACTACCGTAGCCACGATATCATTGGTGAGATAACGCATCATGGCGATATTGGGAATATCGTTGGCCTCAATCATGCGCATGTGTATGATGCCCTTGTCCTGAACGCTATCGGCTAGGAACTGGATATACTCGGGCCTGAAGAAATAGTATCCACGGTTGCGAACGAAGTTGGTGATGTCGATGCGCACGGCACTCAGCGAGTCCAGGCAGTAACGACTGCCCGTCTGCAGATAACGATTGGTCCGAGCCAGTGAGTCCACCATCTGAATCAAGGGGTCATTGTCACCGATATACTCCACGTTGCCGATGGTGTAAGGCTTGTGAACGTTGACATCATAGGATATCTTGGCCTTCTTGGGATTGCTGGCAGGATGAAGCGTATAGGATGCCGAAGATGTGAAATAGCCATTGTTGCGCAGGATGGTGTTGATCATGTCCACACGTGCCTGGGGATTCACGCGCCTGATAAGTACCGGTTTGGCGGCAAAATGCTTGTACAGCCAACCCTTGAAGCCTGTCGCATCCTCGTCGATATTGTTGTAGATCATCAGCCCGATGGGGAACGGCGTGCGGTAATAGGGCGAGTAGAGCGGGTTGTTGGGGCGGACATTGATGGCCGTGAAGATATCGGCTTTCACGCCCTCGTCAATCTTGACACTGTCCTCATGGTACTTGAGGCGCTTCACTCCCGTGTAGAGCACATCGCCCTCGCCCAATTTCTTGGTTGTCGAGCAAGAGGCAGCCAACAGAGCGAGCACCGCCGTCAGCACAAGGCTTATTAGGTATGTCCTATTCTTGGCTCTCATCATCTTTCTTTCGGGTTACAACGGGTTTATTGATATCCTCGCTGTCAAGGGGGACGTTGTAAGTGCGCTCCTCCTCCACTTGCTCGGAAATAGCATCGATGGCATTCTCCTGCATCCTCAACTCGGCCTTGCGAGCCTTCTCGAGCGAGTCTCGCAGCAGATACTCGCGCGAATGCTTGAAGGTAAAGAGGTTCTTCAAGTTAGTGAGTTTGCGCTTGAGTACATAGGCGGCTCCGGTCTCGATCACCTTGTCTTCCATCACATTCTTGTTGCTCATGTGGCGGAATAGCTTGAGGTAACGGCTGCCGACATCGTTGAGGTAATATTCCAGCGACACCTCATTAAAGAGATTGCTGGCGATGCTCTCTTCCTGGGCAGCGGTCGGATTATACTCGCCGCCCACGACGATCCTGAATCGGTCGTTGAACAATGACTTGGCCAGACGGTAGCTATAGCTGGTCTGGGTGCTGGCGCCTTGGAATCCCACATACTGATTGATGCCGAAAGAGAGGTCAATACCGGGCAGGGTCTGGGCGGCCCAAGCATTGAGCTTGGACTGCAGGAATGAGAAGAGTGCCGAACTGGCCGATGCCGTAAAGACGTTATTGCCACTTTCATTGGGATCCATGTAAGTGTTTGTCAACAGTAGATTGATAGCCCGCTCGGAGCGTTTGTTCTCTCCCATGGTCTGCAGGTCGTTCTGCACGTAGGGGTTATTCTCGCAATTGATGTCAAACTTCAGGTCGATGACGCTGAGCGTGCCACCCACATGGGCTTCAATCACAAAGTCCACAGGATCCTTCTGATCTCTCACACTGGCTTTAAGGCGCTCTGTTCCATTGAGGTCAAGTTGGGGATTGAGCATATCTCCAGTCCAGGTAATCGTGCTGCCAGGAGTGATGTTAAAGTTTTTCTGCGAAATCATCGGAGGCGTGTAACGCAGGTTGCCGCTGGCAATCGTGTAGGTGCCCGTCAAGTTGTCCTTTCCCGCAAAGTCAAGGGTATATTTCAGTCGGCCACTACCATCGATAGTCGCACGATTCTGACCGTCCTCCGACAAGTATGCATTAATCTTGGCTCCCTGTTGCACATTGATGTTGGCCAAAATATTGGTCGCGCTGCTGCCCTTGCCGGTCACCAGGATGGCACTGGAAGCGGGATGGTTGAAGTCGGTGAAGGTCACCATATTCTCGTCAACCTTCTTGGACAGTTGCGAGATATCGTCCTTCATCACATAGGTGATATTGGAGCCCGGCAGCAACGTGGCATCGGCGCGCACGCTCATGAAGTCTCCACGGGCCTTGACGGTGGCGTTGATGTCGGCAAGACCTTTACCGAAGATCTGGGTCACCTCATCCTGTTTGCTATCCATGAACTGCACCTCACGGCCGTCGGCACTCAGGTCAATGACCATATTGTCCAGATCGCGCAGGTCCACGGTGCCGTTAAGGATCACGGGACTACGGTTAGAACCGATGAGTCTGTAGTTATTGAAGGTAATGATATTGTCGTCGATGGGGATACGGTCGGCTGCGAACTTCAGCGAGCTGCCGTAGCGTGGCAGGTTGACCGTTGCCGAGTCGGCAGTGAAGTAGCCGTGGACATGAGGATTATCGGTAGAGCCGCTCACGGCCAAAGTGCCCATGGCATAACCGGAAAGCCAGATGTAGTCACCGGGAATGAACGCATTGGCACGCGACAGCGGGAAGCGTTCAAAGTTTGCCTCCAGATTGAGCGGGGTCTCGGCGGTAGCATCGTTGAGCGAGCCGCGCAAGGTGGCTGACTGCTTGCCGTCAAGGATCAGGTCGGCAGTAAGTGTTGTGGCTGCGGTGGCGGGATCAAAGTCAAAGTCGGCATTGAGTGTCACGTCGCCCTCAGGCTTGCCGTTATAGACAAAGTCCTTGATGTCGATGACACCGTCACCATCGGCATTGGCGCCGTCCCAGTTGATATCGACGCTGGCATTGAGCGTGCCGCTGGTCTTGTCAAACATGGGCACGATGCGGGTCCATTCCTCAAGTCGCAGATTGTCGATAATGAGTTGGATGTTCTCGGTATTCTCGCCAGGCATGCGCGTTGTCATCAGTTCCACACTGCTGCTGTCGCTCTGCAGGTGCAGGTCGGCATCAAGCATGCGGGTGCGGTACTCCACGTTCACATAGTTATCCTCGTTGACTGTCCAGTCGCGATAGCCGATGACCATCTTGTCCTTGCCGAACAGGCGCATTCTCACCTCATCATCGGTCAATCGTGCATTGCAGCCCAGACGGTAACCTGTCTCATGCTTGATGTTCTGCTGGTGCAACATGAAGTCAACAGCGGGGCCTTTCAAGCCGCCCTCGATGTCCACCGTGGCAAACTCGTCCCACGTGCCGGGCCGATTGCCCATGTGGGCATTGAAGGCGAGATATTGGTTCTGCAGCTCGTTGGCGTGGATGGTGATGGTGTCGATATTGGTCTCGGCAATGCTGATGCCATGGGCGCGGCCATCGATATAGATGCTGGTGTCGCGGCTCACCTCACAGCTAATGTCACGGAAGTCAATTTCCTTTTGCTGCAGGTAGCGCTGTACCAGACCATCGGTTCCCATGTGCATGTCGAAGTCGAAATAAGGCATCGGCTCCTTCAGACGTTCGACATCCAGCCAGCGCTCGTTGTATTGACGCTTGAACTCGTCGGCAGTCTCGCCAAGTTTTTGGGCTAGCTGTGTCATGCCCATCGGGGAATTCAGGTGAGCGTAGTTATCCTCGTTCTCGACCATGATGCAGGTGATCCACGGGGTGCTGTGCAGCGTGGCGTGAGCCTCATCGGTCACTAGCTGGCTGCTGTCGAGCTGCCAGTCGATATCGCGCAATGTCAGGTCGGCGTCCCACTCCTGGGTTCGCAGGTTGATATCACCCTTGGCATGCAGCTTGGTCTTGCCGTTGCAGGTACCCTCGGTAAAGCCCAGATGCTGCAGGTCTAAATCGTGCACGTCGCCATTGGCAGTGAAGACATAGTGGCCATTGCAGATGGTGCCGTGGGCATTGACGTCCAGGTCAGCACCCTTGTTGGCGCTGGAGGCATACACGTCGGCATAGCCGCCACTCAGCTTGCCGCGTGCCTTGACGTTGCCATAGCGCTTGCCGTTATAGCGCACACTGGCGAGATTGACGTTGGCGTCGGTCCATGTGGAGCCGCAGTCGGTGAAGTCAAAACCGTGTCCGCGTGCATCAATGCTGCCAGTCAGATTCTTGACATCATAGTCGGGCAAGAAGGACTTGACAGGGAAATTGTTGAAGGTGGCATCCACATCGTAGTTCTCGTTGCACACGTCATAATAGCCATCGCCGCGCAAGGTACCGCCTCCGGTCGAGACGCGCAGGTTGCGTGCTACCCACTTGCAGCCTTCCTTATTGAGTTTGCCGCTCATCTTCATGGGTGGCAATTTCACGTCTTTCAGACCCAGCATCTTGTTCAGGGCGCTCGGGTCGCGCAGGTCCACCTCGGTATCAAGGTCGGCCTTCATGCGATCCATGTCGGTGGGATTGTAGATGGTTCCCTTGCCCTTGACGCGGCCCAGTCCGGGCACATCGGCATCCAGCGAGTGGATGTCGACGCGTTTGTCATTGCCGCGGGCTTTGGCCTTGATCTTGACAGGCTTGTTGTGCGGAATATCCTTGAGCGCCTTGCGGGCCTCTGGCACGAGTTTCTCTACCTCGTTGAGGTCGATTTTGCTGTCGGTGTCGATGGTGGCTTTTCCGTTAGGTTTGCCGTCGAGCATATCCTGGTCCATATGGGCATCCAGCTTGATGTCGCTGCCCTTGGTCTTGAGATTCACGTCGTTGAGGTCCAGACCATTCTTGTTCTTGTCGACCGTGCCGCTGGCATCCTTGACCTGCAGGCCGCTACGTTCCTTGCCACTCAGGTGCTTGACGGGCACCTTGAGGTTCTCGCCGTCATACTCCAGGTTGTCGATCTCGGCATTGACGTCCTCGACCTCGATATTGTCGGGATCCAGCGTAGTACCAGGTTTATTGGGCTTCTTGCCTGTCTGTGAGTATTTACCCTTGCTGTCCTTGACGCGCACCTTGTCGGCCATGACCTTCCAGGGCTTGTCGTCACCCTTGTCCTTCTTGGTGTCCTTGGGCATGGGATGATCCTTGCTATACTGCTTGGCATCTTTCGGGCTTGGATGCTGATAGTTCACATCGGCTTTCTCGACATCGAGTTCTCCCACATCGACAGTCTGTTCGCCGGTATCGACTTTCACATCCTTGGCCTCGGCGTGACCGACCTTGGCATCGAGGTTGTCGATGGTGGGCTTCATGTCCATCTTGAAGTCCACATCGTCGGCAGTGACTTTTTTGGCATTGACTTTCCAGGGCTTGCTGGGCTCCTTATCGGGCTCGGGCTTCTTCTTCTCGGGTTTGGAGCTCATCTTGGCTTTGCCGCCCTTGAGTGCCGCGTTGCCCACGTCGACCTTATTGTTGTTCAGGTCAACCGAGGCTTTGTCGATCGAGGCATCGTCCACATCCACGTCCAGGTCCATAGAGCCGTCATCAGTCTTGATTTGGCTCTTGGCACCCTTTAGCGAGGCGTTATCAACCTCCACTTTCTTGTCCAACAGGGGACCGGGCTTGACGTTACCCTTCACCTCATCGGCCTTGAAGAGTGTGTCACCGTTCTCGTCGATGACCTGCACATCGGTGGCGGTCACGTCCAGCGGGAAGCGCACCCTGACGTCGCCCACGCTGATGTCCTTGCCCGTCTTCTTGCTGGCATATTCGGCGGAGATGTCGGCAGCCTTGTTCTGGACCCAAGGGATATAGGCGGCAAACGGCAAAGCCGCTACCATGCCCACAATACCCGCCGATACCCATCGGGCGAGCTTGGATAACATATTTCCCTTTTTGCCAAACATTTATACAGCCGTCAATGCAGACTTATCCATATTAAATGGCAAATTTACAAAAGAATTTGAATAATCAAGAAAAAATGACTACGATTTTCCACAATTTTTCGCCGAGTGCTAACATTTTTTGCAGATACAGGATTGTTTACTATCTTTGTAGTCTGTATGATTAAAATGACGATAGATATGAGATACGGATTATTGACTTTGATTGCGATGCTTGTTTCGCTTGGAGTGCTTGCCGATAACAGTAAGGCTCCAGAACCTTGCTATCCCCTGCCCTCCCCGGGTCAAGTAGAATGGCAGAAACTTGAGACTTACGCCTTTATCCACTTTGGTCCCAACACGTTTACCGACAAGGAATGGGGCTATGGCGACACGCCGGCTAGTGCCTTCAATCCCACCCGTCTTGACTGCGAACAGTGGGTCCAGACCCTGATCAAAGCTGGCATGAAGGGCGTGATTCTCACCTGCAAGCACCACGACGGATTCTGCCTGTGGCCTACAAAATATACCGACTATAGCATCGCTCATTCGCCCTACAAAGGTGGCAAGGGCGATGTCGTCGCCGAACTGGCAGCCGCCTGCAAGAAATATGGCATCAAGTTTGGCGTTTATCTCTCGCCCTGGGATAGGCACCAGGCCACTTATGGAACACCCCAATACGTTGAATACTACTATAAGCAGCTAGAAGAGCTGATGACCGGATACGGCGACGTGTTCGAGGTGTGGTTTGACGGCGCCAACGGTGGTGACGGCTGGTATGGCGGAGCTTGTGAGAAGCGTCAGATCGACCGCAGCACCTATTATAACTATCCCAAGGCCTGGGGCATCGTCAACCGCCTGCAGCCCAATGCTGTTATCTTCTCGGACGGCGGACCTGGATGCCGCTGGGTGGGCAATGAGAAAGGCTATGCTAACCCGACTAATTGGGCCTTCCTGCGTGACGGCGTGGTCTATCCCGGCTATCCCGACTACGAGGAATTGCAGTCGGGCCATGCCGACGGTGACGTGTGGTGTGCGAGCGAGTGCAATACCAGCATCCGCCCGGGATGGTTCTACCATGAGAACGAGGATGACAAAGTCAAGACCGTAGAGCAGTTGACCGACCTGTACTATCGCAGCGTGGGCCATAACGGCACCTTCCTGCTGAACTTCCCCGTCGACCGTGAGGGACTCATTCACCCCACCGACTCGGCAAACGCCGCTCAATGGCATGAGCGCATCTGTCGTGAACTGGGCAACAACTTGCTCAAGGGTGCAAAATTCAGTGCCAGCGACACGCGAAACAAGGCGTTTGCCCCCCAAAAGATGGGAGACGGCATTTGGGAAACCTACTGGGCACCCAAGGATGAGACTACTGCCGCCGACATCGTGATCAAGACCAAAAAAGATGTGACACTCAACCGGATGATGCTTCAGGAATATATCCCGCTGGGCCAACGTGTCAAGGAGTTTGTCATCGAGTACAAGACCTGTTGTGGCAAGTGGGTACCAGTCATCGTTGATGAGGAGACGACGACCATCGGCTACAAGCGTATCGTGCGCTTCCACGAGAAAACAGCCAAGGAGTGGCGCATCCGCATCCTTGACAGCCGTGCGTGCCCCTGTATCAACAATGTTGAGGGCTATTATGCTGAGTAGACGTTAGACATTAGACGTTAGACTTTAGACGTTAGACGTTAGTGCTTTTTAAACAACTGAAGTGTCTGGAATATCTGGGGAGTCCGCATTTGTCCTGCGGGACTAATGCTATACGGATTACACGAATGATTTTTTTATGGAACAAGTGAGTGAACGCGCCATGCGCATAGCCGAGGAGATTGTCAAGCGAACGTCCACCGGGCATTACCGTCTTGTACTCAATGAGAACCGTGAGCCATCTATCACGGGCAGTAAGGTCGGGGGATTGCCCTATTGGCCAGCAGGGAAGGATTTCCTCGTTGACGAACAAGGCAAGAAAATGCTCATGCTCATGCAATTGAACTGCGAAGAGGCGGGACTGGCTTCTCCCCTGCCCGACCATGGATTGATACAATGGTTCATCAGCGTTAACCCCGAGCGTATGTATGGCTGCATGGGTAACTATGATGAAGCGGGTGCCGGGTTCCGAATCGTCTATCATGAGGAAATCGGCGAGAACGCTACTCCAGCCGATGTTCCCACCCATGACAACGTCGAAGACATGGTGACACCTGTCAAGCGCGAGACAGCTATCGACGTGGTAAAGGAAGAAATCTCGATGGGTGTGACCGACGGCCATTTCAACCGGTTGTTCTTTGACATCGTCAAGGAAATCACCGGTGCCGAGCCCACGGCCAAGATGTGGTACGAATACCTGGACAATGACGATTGCCTGTACTTTGAAAAACACTTGGGCATGAAGCGCCCCCGTCATCAGATGCTGGGCTATCCGTTCTTTACCCAAGATGATGCCCGCCGCGACATGGACAGTCAGAACACCCTATTGTTCCAGCTCGATTCCCAATTCTCCACCATTGACAACAAGGAATTGGTCATGTGGGGAGATATGGGTAGCGGCTTTATCTTTATCGACAGTGAAGCCCTCGTTGCCCGCAATTTCTCGCTTGCCTATTACTGCTGGGACTGCGGGTAATTGTTCCCTTAATAATAACAAGCGAATGAGGCTGTGTCATAATTGCGACACGATAATATAGCCGTGCTTGCGCATGGGAAATTAAACAAATTTTTAAATCAAAATTAATATTATCATTTGTTTAATTTCCCGCCTGCAGGGCGGTTATAATTCTAGCAATTGAATTATGACACAATCTCGTTTTTGGACTAGTTGTTGCCGCTGAGGAGGATATTGATGAGTGCGGTCACGTCGGCAATATTGACTTGGCCGTCATCATCGACATCACTTGCCGGATTACCCAATGATGATTGAGTGAGGAGGGCGTTGATCAAAGAAGTGACATCGGCAATAGACAATCTGCCGTCGCCGTCGACATCACCCCTGATGAATTGAGGTTCCTTGGGATAAAGCCCGACATACATCGCTTGCCAGTCATCATAGGTGTACTCCCTCACAGCAAGAGTAGCCAAGTCAAAGTATCCATTCTCGATACCATACCATCCCCAGTTGACGTGAACCAGACCATTCTCGTCATATCCATCAAGGATGAAATTGTGACCCGCGATAATGCCTGCTTCTAGATTGATATCCTTAGCCGAATAGAAGATGGGATGCCCTGACGAGAGTTCGGTGTAAACCATCTCCATCCAGGAAGGCTCGTCATAGCGAGAACGAGGCACAAAATGCGCCGTATCATTGTATCCGAAGTGATCGATGAAAGCCCTGATAATGTTTGTATCGACCGTTCCGCCACCCAGGTTATTCCAGGTGGTCTTGGCAGCCACCCCGCAATGATAATACAACTGTGCCACCGCCATGCCCTGCTCTACCGTGTACTCACCCTGGTAGTCGTCAATCATGTTAGCCCAATCGTAATCGACTGTGCTGAAATCCTCGGTGAGGGTTACTGTAGCCTGGTCGTACTTGACATTGACCGATCCAGTGCCGATGCCATGTTTCGGATACTTGTAATAGTTTAGGTATTGGGCCATTGCAGCAGCTCCACATCCCACGGAATAGTGCCCAGAATCAGGCTGATAGGTACCATAAAGGCTCTGGTCTGCCACATAATGGTCAAATGGGCACATAAACTTGAATGGTTCTCGTTGCCCCCACATTGTAGTGATGAGAGGATCCACGTGTGATGGGAAAAGGTTTGGGTCGGGCTTGGTGGTTTCACGCTTGGGAGCAGACCGGAGCATCGCCCTCTTGATCGCATTCAGCCACCAGTTAAAGCCGGGGTTGTCGCTACTGGAAGAGAAGTGCCCATTAGGAGAATAGGCCAACAATGCAGGGAGACGGTCATCATTAGCCATGATAACAAAACCACCATCGGAGCGGCTGTAGATATCCAGGCCATCGCAAGGCGAAAGATGCTTCAGTTTTTCGGATGATTTCACTTTCAACAAAACGCCAGCCTGGGAACGCAACTGCACCTCAGGGCGCACACCGGCAATTGACAACAATGCAATTGATGCCAAGCACAATAATAGAATACTTTTTTTTACACATTTTGGTAGGTAATTAAAAAAACAACAAACAATATTAAACATGAGTCCTGCAAATATAATCACAAGGAAAGTAATTCAAAGAGTAATCCTAGAAAAATTTGCAAAAAAAATGTGTCCTACCGATTATCATCAGTAGGACACAGCACAGTCAGACTATCTTGCCGTCACATAGATTAAATCATTTTATCCGCAGCGCGAAGTGCCGCAGTTGGTGCAGATGAGGCAGCCCTCCTGATAGACCAGGGTGTCCTGACCACAATTGGGGCAACGCTCGGCAGCTGCCTCTCCGTTATGGATATAACGCTTGAGGGCGCGCTCAACACCCATCTTCCAGGTGTTGATGGACTGGCTGTCAAGTTCCAGACTGCTGACGAGCTTGAGGACTTGCGGAATGGGCATACCGTAGCGCAGCACACCCGAGATGAGCTTGGCGTAGTTCCAGAACTCGGGGTTGAACTTCTCGCTCAAGCCCTCGATAGTGGTCTTGAAACCGCGCTTGTTGATGAACTGGAAGTCATAGCGCTTCACGCCATCCTCGCCGACAGCCTTGATGATCTTGCCCTTGGTGACCGACTTGGGACAGAAGATACCCTCGTCATCGTCGGCAATACCGGTAAAGATCTCGTAAGGACGTCCGTCGATCAGACCGATAAAGGCGATCCACTTCTCCTTCTTGTTCTGGAAACGCACCACGTCGGCCTCGAGTTCGACTGGACGCTTGAGAATGTGCTCTTCCTGGGCAATGTAACGTGCTGCCTGCTCCTCGCTTGAGCCATTCTCCTTCTCTTTCTCCTTTTTCTTGTCGTTGTCGCTCAGTGCCACGAGCACGCCAGTGCGTGATCCGTCACGATAAACGGTACAACCCTTGCAACCGCTGCGCCATGCCTCGACATAGAGTTTGCCTACCATCTCCTCGCTGATGTCGTTAGGCAGGTTGATGGTCACACTGATGCTGTGGTCTACCCACTTCTGCACTTCGCCCTGCATGCGGACCTTGTTGACCCAGTCCACATCGTTGGCGGTAGCCTTGTAGTAGGGCGACTTGGCAACGATGGCATTGAGTTCCTCCTGGGTGTAGTCGCGACGCACGGGGATGTTGTTGATGTTCATCCAGGTCACCAGTTTGTGGTGATAGACGATGAATTCCTCAAACGAATCTCCATTCTCGTCAACCAAGTCGACATGCACGTCCTTGTCACTGGGGTTGACCTTACGGCGGCGCTTGTAAACAGGCATAAAGACGGGCTCGATACCAGAAGTCGTCTGGGTCAGCAGACTGGTGGTGCCCGTGGGAGCGATGGTCAGGCAAGCGATGTTGCGACGGCCATACTTCTTCATTTCCTCATAGAGTTTCGGATCAGCTTCGCGCAAGCGGTTGATGTAGGGGTTGTTTTCCTCACGCTTGGCATCATAGATTTCAAAAGCGCCACGCTCCTTGGCCATCTGTACCGACGAGCCATAGGCAGCCAGTGCCAGAGCGCGATGCACGCTCACCGAGAACTCGGTAGCCTCAGGGGTGCCATAACGCAAACCCATGGCAGCAATCATATCGCCCTCGCCAGTGGTGCCCACACCTGTTCGGCGACCCTTGAGGGTCTTAGTGCGGATTTTATTCCACAGATTAGTCTCGGTGGTCTTCACTTCAGGAGTCTCGGGGTCGGACTTGATCTTATCAAGAATCTTCTCGATCTTCTCCATCTCCAGGTCGATGATGTCATCCATCATGCGCTGGGCACAAGCCACATGCTCGGCAAAGAGGTCAAAGTCAAAGTAAGCCTCGGGAGTGAAAGGATTCTTCACATAGCTGTAGAGGTTGATGGCGATGAGGCGGCAGCTGTCGTAGGGGCACAGGGGAATCTCACCACACGGATTGGTCGAGATGGTCTTGAAGCCCAGGTCGGCATAGCAGTCGGGCACCGATTCACGAGTAATAGTGTCCCAGAAGAGAATGCCCGGCTCGGCACTGCGCCATGCATTATGGACAATCTTGGCCCACAGTCTGGCAGCGTCGGTCTCCTTCACATAAGTCGGCTTGTCGCTGTCAACGGGATACTGCTGGTGGTAGGGTTTGCCATCAACGGCTGCCTGCATGAATGCGTCGTCGATGCGTACCGACACGTTAGCGCCGGTCACCTTCCCCTCTTCCATCTTGGCATCGATGAATGATTCGGCATCGGGATGCTTGATGCTCACGGTCAGCATCAAGGCACCACGGCGACCATCCTGTGCCACCTCGCGTGTACTGTTGCTGTAACGCACCATAAAGGGCACGAGACCAGTCGAGGTCAAGGCACTGTTCTTCACGGGCGAGCCCTTGGGACGGATGTGTGACAGGTCATGACCCACTCCACCACGGCGTTTCATGAGCTGTACCTGCTCCTCGTCAATCTTGAGGATGCCGCCATAGCTATCGGGCTCACCATCGAGTCCAATGACAAAGCAGTTGCTCAAAGAGCCCACTTGGAAATTGTTGCCGATTCCTGCCATGGGACTACCCTGGGGAACAATATAGCGGAAGTGACTCATCAGCTCAAACAGATGATCTTCACTCAGGGGGTTAGGATACTTATTCTCAATACGGGCGATCTCGCGAGCGATGCGACGATGCATGTCGTCGGGGGTCAACTCGTAGAGGTTGCCAAATGAATCCTTCAAGGCATACTTCGTTGCCCATACTCTGGCAGCAAGCTCATCGCCGTCAAAGTACTTCAACGAAGCCTCGTAGGCTTGTTGATAATTGTAGGTTTTCTTTTCCATTGCTATCTTGTTGTGATACTGTTGTTTTTAAGGATTAAAAAGAAAGGGGTTTTGTCATCGCGGCAAAATCCTCGCAAAGGTAATACGATATTTTTGAATAACAAAATTTATCGCCACTTTTCTAAAGTTTTTTAAAACAAAAATTAGTTATCTGATTTTCAGGTGTTTAGATTTTTGCGAACATCAAAAAGTTTTCCAAAACATCAACAAGGTGGAGTCACAAGTTGCTATGTACAAACAACTTGGGCAAAAAATAATGACTTCTCATGACGAGAAGCCATTATTCTAAAACTTACCGAAAATGATGGGTTACTCGAGCGTACCCTCCTGGGCGGCCTTCACCATGTCTTCGTTGGCGGTAATGTAAATCTCAACGCGACGGTTCTGGGCGCGACCGGCCTCGGTGTCATTGCTGGCAACGGGATAGTCATAAGCCAGACCCTTGCTGGTCATACGAGCCTTGGGTACACCGGCATTGGTCAGGAAGTTCTTTACCTCGGTTGCACGGGCATTGGAAACCTTCTCATTGGCAGCGCGTGTGCCGATATTGTCGGTGTGGCCATAAATCTGGACATCGGTCTGGGGGTTGTTGATCAGCGACCTAGCAAACTCATTCAGTGAGGACTCAGCCTTCTGGCCAAGCTTAGAGCTGTTGAAAGCGAAAAGGATACCCTCGTCGAAGGTCACCTTGATGCCCTCAAAACCGTTAACGTCGGTCACGGTATCAACCTGAGCACCGGCAATCTGAGCGAGCTCGCGAGCCTGCTTGTCCATCTTCTTACCAATGAGCGTACCAGCAACACCGCCAGCGACAGCACCGATAGCACCGCCGATAGCAGCACCCTTACCCTTGCCGATAAGAGCACCAATACCAGCACCGAGGGCGCCACCGCCTGCAGTACCGATCATACCGCCCTTAGCAGCATTGTTCAGAGAATCACACCCCGTGATGCCAAACATCAACATTGCACTCAGTAATAAGCATAAAGTCTTTTTCATTGTTCTTTTTTATTGGTTATATAAATGAATAATGTGAATTGTCAAGTCTTTACAACTCGCAAATATAGTAAAATATTTTTATTACCACACTTATTGATAAAAAAAACTTACTTTGGTTTAATTATAATGACCGAAAAAAGAAAAATTATCACTTCATAAAATGATAAAAACACCGCACGACAACCAGTCGGGATCGTGTCGTGCGGTATAGTGATTACATAATTAGTTCCTGGTCGTTAGCGCTTGTTGGTGATAGGACGCAGGTTGCGCTCCTTGAGATCGCCCGAACGGTAGGCATCGAGCAGCTCCTTGAGGTCCTCGATCTGGGACTTGAGTTCGGTGCCGATGTCGGTATCGTTTACCAGGATGCGTTGATGGGTATGCTCGACGATATTACGCGTGGACTTGATGTCCTGGCCGAGACGAACTGCCTCGTCAATCGATGAGAACGGCTCATGCTGTACGAGCTCAAATCCTTGAGAGTGATATACCAACGTATAGCCGGCAATACCTGTCTCGGGCTGATAGGCCTTGGAGAAGCCGCCGTCGATCACCATGAGTTTACCGCCTGCCTTGATGGGATTCTCGCCCTTGATGGTCTTGACGGGCACATGGCCATTAATGATGTGACGGTGCTTGCCTTCAACACCAAACTCATCCAGGATGGCATCTACCACATCGGGATTATCACGCATCGCGTAATATGAGCCCTTGATCTCCTTGTGCGTTTCCTTGTCGGCAATGAAATAGCGCTCAAAGGTTGCCATCTTGCTCTTGTCGAATGCAGGTGAATCGGGGCCGCACCACAGATACCAAACATAGTCAAGCGCAAAGGCACGCTCTTCGGGATCCTCACAGCCGAAGTAAGCCGAGCGAATGAGGTTGCCAGCCCGCTTCAACAGCGCCTTGCCATGGAACTTCTCTCCACGGATATCCACATCCTTCAAGGTGCCATCCTCGTTCAGGGGGATGGAGGCATGATAGAGCAGGTTGCCGTTGGTAATCGTGTACAGACATCCGTTGCGGAAGAGGCACTTCATGTGCTTGCGCAGCTTGTCGCTCTCGGTGAATGACTGGTGGAGCTTCATTATGATAGACTCTTCTTCGGGAGTGAGCTTGAAAGGATGCTTGGGATCCACTGTCGGGAAATTGGTGTCGAGCAGCTCGTACTCCTTGCCCTTGATCTTGATAACACCCTTCTTCAGGTCCATCTTGTCCAGCAAGAGGCGGTCCTTCATGTTAAAGTCGGGACGGCGTTTGATAGCAGCTGCCTCGAGTTTGAACTGGATGATGCTGATGGCCTTGTGCATCTGAGCAACGAGTTGTGCCGTGCGGGCACGCTCGGGATCCTTGGCGCTGCCGTCCTTGGGCAAGAAGCGCTCACAGGGATCGTCGGCGTAAGTATCCATCGCAAAGGTGGCCAGCGGCAACAGGTTGATGCCATAGCCATCCTCGAGCACACCATGGTTGCCATAGCGCAGGGCGATACGCAGCACGTTGGCGATGCTGCAATCATTACCGGCTGCAGCACCCATCCACAGGATGTCGTGGTTACCCCACTGAATATCAAAGTTGTGGTAGTTGCACAGGATATCCATGATTTTATCAGGACTGGGACCACGGTCATAGACGTCGCCCAAGAGGTGCAACATATCGATGGTCAACTGCTGAATCAGGTTGCACATGGCGATGATGAATTCATCGACACGATGAGTCGAGATGATGGTCTTGATAATCACATCGACATAAGCCTGCTTGTTCGGGTCACTGCTATGCTCGTGGAGAAGCTCTTGGATGATGTAAGAGAAATCCTCGGGCAGCGCCTTGTGAACCTTGGAGCGGCTGTATTTGGAAGAAACGTGACGGCAGACTCTCACCAATCGGTTGATGGTAATAAAGTACCAGTCGTCCAAATCTTCCTTTTCTTTAATTTCATCCTTGACCAGTTCCAACTTCTCGGCAGGATAGTAAATGAGGGTACACAGGTCCTTCTGCTCACGGGCGCTGAGGGAGTCACTGAAGATTGTACTCACCTTGCGTTTAATCCTACCGCTGGCATTGCGCAGCACATGCTGGAAAGCGAGATACTCTCCATGGAGGTCGGCAAGGAAGTGTTCGGTTCCTTTCGGGAGGTTCAGGATCGCTTCGAGATTGATGATCTCGGTGCTCGCGGTCGCAACATTAGGAAAACTGCGTGATAGCAGCTTCAAGAAATAGAGGTCGCGTTTTCTTTCTTCGGGTTTCATAGTGATGCTATAGCTTCAATTAAGTTTAAGGTATATTATATATAATGATAACGTAAATTGTTAACAAATATTATTTGAGCAGAGAAATTCTTACTCTCTTGCCCTTGATTTTGGCAGCCTGGAGGCGTTTCAGCACATCCATGGCCTGACGGCGAGGAACAGCAGCAAGTGCATAATGGTCCCGCACGTCGATACGCCCGATGGCACTGGCATCGATGCCACCGTTATTGGCGATGAATCCCATGATGTCACCTCGTGAGAGTTTCTCCTTTTTTCCTGCCTGGAAATAGAGGGTCGCCATCAATGGCTTAGGCATTTTGTCAACAGGAGACAAGTCGAACTCATCATCTATTGTCACCCACTCTGGAGGATCCTCATCAGGGGCTGTGATGACATAGGCGTTGCCTGCTGCATCCACACGAGCTGTACGTCCGTTGCGGTGGATATAGGCCTGCTCATTGACTGGCAAGTGGTAATGAATGATATGCTCTACCGTGTCGATGTCCAGGCCACGAGCAGCCAGGTCGGTCGCAACCAGCACATTCACACTGCCATTATTGAGCATAGCCACCACGCGCTCGCGGTCCTGTTGCTCGAGGGCACCGTGATAGATTCCGGCATCAATGCCCGTCTTGACCAGCGACTGGTGAATGCGCTCGGCGCTTTCCCGATAATTGGCAAACACGATGGCCTTGCCGCCACCGAGCGAGAGCAGCAACCGTCGCAGGCAGTCGAGCTTGTCCTTGCTGTCCGACATGACTTGATAAACGGTAATGCGCTCGGCAGGCTTCTCGTCACCATTCAGCACATTCAGCGTGAAAGGATTGTGCAGGCGTACATAATCGGGTACTACGTCCAGCACCGTTGCCGAAGCCAGAATGCGTCGATTGATGTGCGGCATGTGCTTCAACAGTTGGCGCATCTCGTCTTCAAAGCCGAGTTCCAGCGCCTTGTCCATCTCATCGAGTACAAGCAATCGAGTGCCACGCAAGTCGATGTGCCCACGCTTGTGATGGTCCAACAAACGACCGGGCGTCGCCACGATGACATCAGGAGTGACAGCGAGCGAGGCCTTCTCATCGGCAACGGCATGACCGCCATAGCATGGAGTCACCTTGTAGCCCTCGGCTAGCAGGCGCAGCACCTCGGCCGTCTGCATCACCAGTTCGCGGGACGGTGACAGCACGACCGCCTGCAGTTGCTGCATGGGCGGCTTGAGTGCCTGTAGCAGACACAAGGCAAATGCCAATGTCTTGCCGGTACCCGTGGGCGAGTAGAGTACCAGGTCTCCCCTGCCCGACTTCCACTGTTCCAGTGCTTGCAGTTGCATGTCATTGAGCACGTCAATGCCCATACGTTCCCGCACGATCTGCATTAATTCTTTCTCCTTCATCGCGTGTAGAGTATCAATCCACAAAATTAGTTAATTCTACTCACACTAAACCTATAATACATAGAATCTTTGTACTTTTGCCGCCAAAAATTGACAATATGGCAAAATTCTTTCTCATAGCGTTGACCGTGATGCTGGTCATGCAAGGTTATGTGATGTGGCACGTGTGGCGGGTGCTCCCTCTATCGACCCCCATTAAAATCATCATCATGCTCGTCATGCTCGTTTCACTGGTCTGCATGGTGATGCAATTCAAGAGTGACAGCATGCCCCTGGGCATTGCCACGGCGATGTATGAAATCGG
The DNA here is from genome assembly GCA_045114065.1 of Sodaliphilus sp. GTDB lineage: Bacteria > Bacteroidota > Bacteroidia > Bacteroidales > Muribaculaceae > Sodaliphilus. Next base: position 2,810 of record JBGUJU010000193.1, on the reverse strand, counting down.
CAATTCCTGGATGGTGATTGCCTTCTACCTGCTCATGGCTTTCCTGTTGCTTGACATCGGTCGTCTCGTGCACCTGGTCCCTGCCGACTGGCTCAAGCATAACGGCATCACTTCACTGGTGATGACTGCTGTCATGCTGGTTACCTTTATCGGCGGCAATATCCACTACCACAACAAGCAACGTCAAGAGATTAACCTGACGACCAGCAAGCATCTGGAACGACCATTGAAGATTGTCATGCTCAGTGACCTTCATGCCGGCTTCCACAACCGCAGGACCGAAATCGCTCGTTGGGTAGATATGGTCAACGCAGAGCATGCCGACCTCATCCTCATTGCAGGTGACATCATCGACAACAACCCGCGCCCATTGCTGGCCCAAGGTACAGCCCTGGAACTGAAGCGGTTGAATGCACCCACCCTGGCCTGTGTGGGCAACCATGAATACATCTCAGGAATTGACAAGGCACTTGAACTCATCGGACAGATGGGTGTCACCGTGCTGCGCGACAGTACGGTGACCATCGGTGACGTGACCATCATCGGTCGTAATGACCGCAGCAATCGTCATCGTAAGAGTATCGCTCAGCTGATGCAGGGCGTTGAAACTGACAGCTACTTGATCCTACTTGACCATCAGCCCTACCATCTAGAGGAAGCCGAGCAGAATGGTATTGACCTGCAACTGAGCGGACACACCCATCGCGGTCAGGTATGGCCCCTGAACTGGGTAACCAAGAGAATGTATGAGTGTGACTATGGGCAGTATCGCCGTGGAAACACCGACTACTACGTCAGCTCGGGTATTGGGCTGTGGGGCGGCAAGTTCCGCATCGGCACGGACTCGGAGTACGCTATGATTACGGTCACGCCGAAGTGACTGATCGTGCGAGCTGGAAGCTCGCAATACACTGACAACACGTCCTGCAGAAGACTGAGACACGTCATTCTTTTATAACACAAAAAATCAAGAGCGCCACGGCCAGATGGCTGTAACGCTCTTGTTCTTTTAATAATGTGTCCGTTCTAGGGCGGGCAATTACTCGGCATCGTCGAGGAGGATGTGCATCACTTCGATGGCACTCTTCATGACGTTGGTACCGGGGCCGAAGATGGCGGCTACACCTGCCTTATAGAGGTAGTCATAGTCCTGCATGGGGATAACGCCACCAGCGGTGACGATGATGTCCTCACGACCAAGCTTCTTGAGCTCCTCGATAACGGCGGGCACGAGGGTCTTGTGACCAGCGGCGAGTGAAGATACGCCGAGCACGTTCACGTCGTTCTCGACAGCCTCGCGAGCACTCTCCTCGGGAGTCTGGAACAAGGGACCCATGTCCACGTCAAAGCCACAGTCGGCATAGCCGGTGGCAACGACCTTAGCGCCACGGTCGTGACCGTCCTGACCCATCTTGGCAATCATGATACGGGGCTGACGGCCTTCCTTCTTGGCAAAGAGGGCGGTCAAGCGACGAGCCTCTTCCAGGTCGGGATCGTTTTTGGTTTCTGATGAATACACGCCTGAAATGGTTTTAACGATTGCTTTGTAACGTCCAACGACTTCCTCGCAGGCATCACTGATTTCACCCAGCGATGCGCGGTCCTTGGCAGCCTCGACAGCGAGCTCGAGCAGGTTGCCCTTGCCGGTCTTGACACACTCGGTGATAGCGGCGAGGTCGGCCTTAACCTTAGCCTCGTCACGGTTAGCGCGCAGCTTCTCGAGACCTTCAACCTGTTCCTTGCGAACCTCGGTGTTGTCGATCTCAAGGATGTCGATGGGAGCCTCTTTCTCGAGGGCATACTTGTTGATGCCAACGATGGTCTGGCGACCACTGTCGATGCGGGCCTGGGTGCGAGCGGCAGCCTCCTCGATACGCATCTTGGGCACGCCGGTCTCAATAGCCTTGGCCATACCGCCGAGCTTCTCGATCTCCTCGATGTGAGCCCATGCCTTCTGCATCAGTTCGTTGGTCAGCGCCTCTACATAGTAGGAACCTGCCCAAGGATCGATTACCTTGGTGATATAGGTCTCCTGCTGGATGTAGATCTGAGTGTTACGGGCGATACGAGCAGAGAAGTCGGTGGGCAGTGCGATAGCCTCATCAAGGGCGTTGGTGTGCAGCGACTGGGTGTGACCCTGTGCGGCAGCCATAGCCTCGATACAGGTGCGGCCCACGTTGTTGAAGGGATCCTGAGCGGTCAGTGACCAACCAGAGGTCTGGCTGTGGGTACGCAGCGACATCGACTTGGGATTCTCGGCACCGAAGCTCTTCACGATCTTGGCCCACAACAGACGACCTGCACGCATCTTAGCGATCTCGGTGAAGAAGTTCATCGAGATACCCCAGAAGAACGACAGGCGGGGAGCGAAAGCGTCAACCGACAGACCAGCATTCACACCAGTGCGGATGTAGTCCATACCATCGGCCAGCGTGTAAGCCAGCTCGATGTCGGCGGTAGCGCCGGCTTCCTGCATGTGGTAACCCGAAATGGAGATCGAGTTGAACTTGGGCATATACTTAGAGGTGTACTCAAAGATGCTGGCGATGATCTGCATCGAGAACTTGGGAGGATAGATATAGGTGTTGCGCACCATGAACTCCTTCAAGATATCGTTCTGGATGGTACCTGCCATCTCCTCGAGCTTAGCACCCTGCTCCAGACCTGACACGATGTAGAACGCCATAATGGGCAGCACGGCACCGTTCATGGTCATGGACACTGACATCTTGTTCAAGGGGATACCGTCGAAGAGCACCTTCATGTCCTCTACCGAGCAGATGGACACACCAGCCTTGCCGACGTCACCG
>JBGUJU010000192.1:0-1548 GCA_045114065.1 Sodaliphilus sp. | reverse complement strand
GTTGAAACCACCCTGCCACTTGGCCTCACGGTCGCCGACCTCATAGGCCTTGCTGTCGGTGGTGGGGAAGCCGTTCTTGTCAAGGATGAGCTTGCCGTCCTTAGTGCGGTTCCACTTGGTACCATCGATACCCATGAAGTTACCATGGTTGTAGCTGGCAGCCTTAGCGCCACCATACTGCACGTCGGTGAGGTACATAACGTCGATACCGTTGACGAGTTCACCCACGGTGCCACGGTTGCCGAAGATATTGATACCGGTTTCCCAGATGAAGTTCTCATGCTTGATAGGAGTACCGCTCAAGCTGATCTCAAGACCCTTATTATAGATGTTACCAGAGTTCAGTGAGCAGAAGATGTAACCGGTGGACTGAGGTCCGCGCGGTGACAAGATCATGTCATAAGAATTGTTGGTGTAGTAAGCTACATCAAATTTCAAGCGGTTCTGGATGAAGCGCAACTCAAGACCAACCTCGGTCGAGCGGGTGCGCTCAGGCTTCAGATAAGAGTTACCGCGGCTCCAGGTGTTACCCAGACCGACCATACCTTCCAGGTAGGTGCCCACAGGCCACAGATAGGTGTTGGTCTCGTAGGGATCGGTGTCCTTACCTACCTCGGCCCAGCTGGCACGGATCTTACCGAAGGAGAACCAGTCGGGCAGGCTCTCACGGAAGAGCTCGGTGAAGGCGATAGCGCCACTCACGCTAGGATAGAAGTAGCTGCGGTGATTCTTGGGCAGAGTCGAAGTCCAGTCATTACGGCCGGTAACGGTCAGGAAGATAGCGTTGCGCCAGTCAGCACGGAACTCACCGAATGCTGATACCATGCGATACTTGCTGCTGCTGTGCTTGAACTTCTTGTCGGCATCGCTGGCATTCTCGTAGCTGAAGAAGTCTTCAACAGCGAAGTTCCAAGCCGACTCATAGTCGCGGCGGGTCTTCTTGTAGTCGGTCGAACCACCCAACATCAAGTTGAGGTTGAAGTCACCGAACTGACCATTCCAGTTCGACATCAAGTTGTTGCTCAGGTAGCGATACTTGTACATGTTGTCACTCAACATACCGCGCTGCCAGATCTGCTTGATAGCGCCACCGGCACCAATCTCGTTGTGGCTCTGGGTGGTATAGCTGTCGACACCCATGCGGTAGCTGATCCACCACCAGTCAAACAGATCCCACTTCACATTGAAGTTGCCGGTGAAACGCTCGGTGTCATCGGTCATCTTGTTCTTGTCGAGGATCCAGTAGGGATTGTCACGCTCGTCCCAGGGCTGGAACTGGTCACCGAACATGCGGAAACGCGAGCCGTCCTCGTTGAGGTAGTGACGCATGTCATCGCTGGGAGCCCAGTTGTAGGCTGCGTAGAGGGCACCAGTACCACTGGAACCGTACAGAGCGGCACCAGTCAGGGTCTTCACGGTGCGTGCATCGCTGTAGGCGGCGTTGGCGCCGAAGGTGAAGCGGCCCACCTTCTGCTCACCGTTGAAGCGGAAGGTCGTCTTGGTGTAGCCCGTGGTGGGAACGATACCGTCCTGATCGTAGAATGAACC
>JBGUJU010000191.1:0-29986 GCA_045114065.1 Sodaliphilus sp. | reverse complement strand
AGCCGCAAAAGCGATGCAAAATTACAGCCGTTACCGAGACTGGCAAAATATTTCCAAAGAAAAATCTATTATTTAACCTCCGTTAAGGATTGAATGGCAAAATTTGCCCTGTTTTAACTGAAAACGATAGCAAATCTCCTAGAGCGGATATTCCAGGCCTGGATGTGGCATCAAAAAAAAGGAGGAGAAGACCGATAACGGTTTTCTCTCCCCCTTCAGCTATCGTTTTATCGCAGATCAGGCGTTGACCTGGACCTTGATACCGGCACTGCGGAAATGCTCGGCGATGCGTTCCAATTCCTCCTTGGACACCTTCACGAGGTTCTCGGCAGGCGTCTTGCGGTCGATGCTGTAAAGCATGACCTCACGCGGCCGTATCTCAAGATAGGCACTCAACAGGGCATCCAGTTCCACATCGGTGGTGTTGTCAAAGCGCTCGCCGTCGTACTCGCCACGGATCATGATCGTCTGGACTATACAATTGCCGGAAAAACGCTTGAGGTCGGCAATGACACCCTCGGGGAGGCAATTGGGCGAGGTGGGACGGTTGAGGACGCGGAAGGTGTGTGGCATGGCACTGTCAAGCTTGAGGATGTTGTTGTCCACCTTGAGCAGGGCCTGGACCACGTCGGGCTTGCCCGCCATCGTGGAGTTGCTCAGGACCGACACCTTGGCATCGGGGAAGAACTCGGTGCGCAGCCTGAGGACGTCTTCGACCACCTTCTTGAACTCGGGGTGCAGGGTGGGCTCACCATTGCCCGAGAACGTGATGACGTCAAGCGTCTGTCCCGCTTCCTTCATCTCCATGAGTTTGTGACGCAACTGCCTCTTCACGGCATCACGTGAAGGCACACCATCCTTGCCCGGTCCCTGAGCATTAAATCCCGCCTCGCAATAGAGGCAGTCAAAGGAACAAATCTTGCCGTCGTTGGGCATGAGGTTGATACCGAGGGACATCCCCAGGCGCCTGCTGTGGATGGGGCCATAAATCGTCGAATGGAAAAGTACGGTCTGCATGATTTATAGTTTTGAGTTTTTAGTTTTAAGTGATATCAATGAAAATCAAGTGCTGATACTCAGCTCCCCCTCTTGGATAAGAGGGGGCAGGGGGGCGTCGATACCGCAATGATGACGACCGCCTGTGGTAGCATTAACGCCCCCTAACCCCCTCTAGTCTTAGAGGGGGAATAGCTGACGAATTGATTATCAAAATACATTTTCATCGAGTTCACGTTAGTTTTTAAGTGATATTATAGATAGGTGATGTCTATTACACATTATATATAATAAAAAATAGACTACACGAGGTTCAATTGCTGAAGGATGTCGTTGACATCGATGTGTGAGAGCGTGCGCCGCTGCTGCAAGGTGTCGGCAAAGGTATCCATGGCACGCCGTACCCGGGAATCGGCAAACAGGCGCTTCATGTTGTCAAAGGCCTCGTCAAAGATCGGCTCGACCTCGTCACGCTCCAGCTGGCAGTAATTGCTGCCGTCGGCCAGGGCGGCGTTGAACAACTCGTCGCGCAGCGTGTTGTCCACCTTCTCGTTGTCAAGCACCATGCGGCGACACAGGGCGTTAGCGACTGCCAGGCCCACCGTGATGCGGTAATGTCCCAGGATATACTGCCAGGCTCCCCGCGGCGACAGCCTGGGATTGCCGGCAAAGAAGAACTCGGGCGTAAACTGGATGCAGCTGGGGCCATCGCCATCGAGGGTGACAGCGGTCAGCAGGTCATTGGCATCGAGGACCGACAGTCCCAGCACCATGCCTGCCACGCCGTAGCTCTTATCCAGCTCGTCACGATATTTTATCATCAACGGTTTCTCTTTCATCATCTTTATCATTTACGGCCGAAGTCGGCTGGTATCTCGCCCCACTCGGCAGTATTCCACTTGAGTAAAGCATTGGGCCATGTGTGGGTTGCCAGCCAACGCTCTGCCCTGCCAATAATCTCAAACAACCGGGCATTGGCATCGGTGCGCGCGAGCTTGGTGCGGCACTGCTTTGCCCTGATCCACGACAGCGCTGTCTTGCTGTCGCTGTAGATGGCGGTGTGGTCGTTGCCCTGGTTGTGGAACAGCGCCAGCGCATGCACGATGGCCAGGAACTCGCCGATGTTGTTGGTAGCATCGGCGAACGGCCCTTGATGGAACAGTTCGGCGCCCGACGGCACATCGACACCACGGTATTCCATCACCCCGGGATTACCCGAGCAGGCACCGTCTACGGCAACGCTGTCGTGAACAATCTCAGGAATCGCGTCATAGTTGATGAACTCGCGCGGGGCACGGGCGATGGCACGCAGGATGTCCATCTCGCCGGGATTGTTGCGGAACGCCTCGACCGCCTCCTCCTGGGTGTTGAACGCCTTGTAGCGGGCACCGGGATAGCCCTTGACACGCAACTCGCATTCTGCCCACGAGTCACAGATGCCAGGTTCGGTCCCCTGCCACACGACATACCACTTGCGCCTATCACTTGCCATGAATAGTTCCTAATCTTCTCTTGAAACTACAAAAGTACACTAAAATTCCGAAATCGGCAAATCCACATCAGATGGATGACCGGACCAGGGCGGCGAGGCGGCGGGCGGTGCGCTCGGTCTCCTCGGCTGTTTCGATGTCGGTGGAGTCAAATTGGATGTGGGCCTGGGAATAGTAAGGGGTGCGGTGCGCCAGTTCCCGCTCGACAAGGGAGAACACGGCATCATCGGGGAGGCGGGCGATTTTGGGGCGCTTGCGCTTCTGGTCGGGCAGGAGCAGACGGGCGGTGATGCGCTCGGGGCTGGTGGTGAGCCAGACGGTAGTGCCTGCCTCATTCATCAGCGCCATGTTATTGCCATGGCAGGGGGTGCCGCCACCACAGCCCACGATGACATCGGTCATCACGGCGACCTCGCGCAGGGCCTCGGTCTCCAGATCGCGGAAGCCATCTTCGCCGATATCGGCGAAGATGTCCACTATCGACATGCCGTGCTGCTGCTCGATATAGTCGTCAAGGTCAAGGTAGCGCACATCCATCTGCCGGGCGAGCACTTCGCCCAGCGTGGTCTTGCCGCAGCCCATGTAACCGATCAGGAAAACAGGTTTCATCATAGCCATCCCGCCTCGCGGTACCAGGCAATCGCCTCGCGGATGCCTTCGCGCAGGGGGTACTTGGGATTGAAGGAGAAATCGCGTTGCGCGTCGCTGGTGTCGCACTGCCAGTTGCGCTGCTTCAATATCTTGAATTTGTCGCGGTTGAGGGGGCTCGCCTTGAGGGTCACCTTGCCGATCCACTCTGCCACGCTACACACGATCTTGACCAACCACAGGGGACACGTCACCGGGATGACAAATTTCTTGCCCAGCTCCTCACAAACGATCTGGCGGAACTCCTGCTGCGTGTAGGCCTTGTCCTCGCTGATGAAATAGGCCTTGCGCAGGGGTCCCTTCTCCAGGGCATCCATCACTCCCGTCACCAGATCCTTGACATAGATGAAGGTGAGCATCTGTTTCTTGAAGCCCACGCTGAAGTCAAATCCCCGCTTGATGCTCTTGATCATCAGGAAATAGTCCTTCTCGTGAGGTCCATAGACACCCGTGCAACGGAAGATGGTATAGGGGAAGCCCTCGACACTCTGCAGATAAGTCTCGGCCTTGAGTTTTGACACGCCATAGAACGTGTTGGGCATGGGGACGTCATTGGGCATGATGGGCTTGTAGGTCTTCTCGTCGCCCGGTCCCATGACGCTCAGGCTGCTCATCATCAGGAAGACGTCGGGCGTCATGTTGGTGACTTGCAAGGCATCGACCAGCGCGCGCAAGTAGCCATAGTTGACCTGCTCAAAGTCCAGGTAATTGGTGCTCTTGGTCACGCCCAGGTTGTGGACAATACAGTCCCAACGGCCCCACTCGCCCATGTGGTCACGCAGGGTCTCCTCCAGGCGGTCCTGGTCGCTGTAGTCCAGCTCGATAAAGTGGATGCGCTTGTCTTGCAGGAACTCGCGGCTCGTGGTGGAGCGCACAGCCGCCCAGGTGTCATAACCTCGCTTGAGTGCTTCCTCAACGAGAAAGCCGCCGATGAAACCACCGGCTCCAGTAATGAGAATGCTTTTCATTCTGTAGTATTCTTTTCTTGCTCCTTGGCCTTGCGGATCATCGCCAACTTAGTGGATTTGGTCTGATGCTGGACATTATACTCGACAGCCTCGATGACGTGCTGGGCGATGACATCGGGCTTGATGTTCCTCAGGCAGGGGAAGTTGCCATACTTGCAGGGCTTATCGCCCGTGATGGAGCATGGACGGCAGTCCATGTCGAGCTGGATGTCATCCTCCACCATCTGGTTATAGCCCAGATAGCCACAGGCGGGCGAAGTGGGTCCCCAGACCGTCATGGCCTGCAGGTCGACCAGCGATGCCAGGTGCATGTTGGCAGACTCCATCGTCAGCATGAGATCACACTTGCCCAGGAGGGCATATTCGTCAATGAAGGTGTGTTTCACCTCGGCCATCGATACGACATTCTTGTACTTGCGGGCGATGGGCCGCAGGGCGACTTTCTCAGGTTTGCCGCCGCCCATGAGGAAGATAAAATAGTTCTCATGCTTGCACAGTTCGGCGATGACCTGCTCCATCTGCTCCAGGGGGTAGGCCTTCTGGCGGTGGGACGAGAACGGTGAGATGGCAATCCAGCGCTGTCCAGGCTCCTTCTGGGGGACGATGGGGCTCTCGGGCCACTCGCGTCCCTCATACAAGCGCGTAAACGTGTCGGGCGTCTCAAATCCCAACTGCTGGAAGACCCAGCGGTAACGTTCATGGATGGGCGTCACCGGGTCATTGGTCTTGTGGTTGACGAGCGCGCGGCGCTTGGGTTTCTCGCGATCCAGGCGTGCCACCTTGGCACCACGTGCGAGCATATAGCCATCGATGATCCACGTACCGCTCACGTTGTGCAAGTCGGCAACGGCATCAATATCATATAGTTTATATAGCTGCGAAGCCAGCTTCAACAGTCCGAAGAAACCCTTGTGGTTCTCGTTGACGTCAAAGTCCACCACCTTGAGGTTGGCAGGGCGGTCATGGAACATCGAGGCGGGCCACTTCTTGGTGAGCATGATAAAACGGGTATCCGGGTTGGCCTTGCACACGGGGTACAACACAGGTATGGCCATCGCCACGTTGCCCAGCACCGAGAGGCGCATGACAAGCACGTTGCGGAACTGTTTCTTTTTCTTTGCCATAAAGCGCAAACTATTGATAAACTTTGGGCAAAGATATAGATTTTGTGTGAATTATGCAACTATTTGAGCATTATTCCTTCTCAAGTGTAGCGAGCACCTGACTGACGACCTGCTCGGGTCGTATCCTGCTCATGCACCGATAGTCGTCGAACTTGCATTCCCGCTCGCCGTAGATCGAGCAGGGACGGCACTCCATGTCGAGCTGGATATCATCATCGGACGTCTTGCCATAACCCTGGAATCCGCATTGAGGAGCCGTCGCGCCCCAGATGGTGATAGACTTCAGTCCCATGAGGGCGGCAAGATGCATGTTGGCGGAGTCCATCGTGAGCATGAGGTCGCACTGTGCCAACAAGGCAAACTCATCGATGAAGGTGTGCTTCACCTCGGCCATCGAGATGACATTCTTGTACTTGCGGGCGATGGGGCGCAGGGCGATTTTCTCGTCCTTCCCTCCACCCATGAGGAAGACCCTGTAATTCTTGCGCTCCACCAGCTTGTCAATCACCTGCTCCATCAGTTCCAGGGGATAGACCTTGCCCTGATGGGCCGAGAAAGGCGAGACGGCAATCCATCGTTCCCCCTGCGGCTTGTCCAGCACCATGGGGCATGAAGGCAGTTCCTTGCCGTCGAACAGGCGCGTGAAATTGTCGGGCGCATCCAGCCCCAACTGCTCGAATACCTGACGGTAACGCTCGACGGTCGGCGTAATCGGCTCACCCTCGCGGTGGTTGACCAGGGCCTTGCGGCGGTCACGCTGCTTGTCCAGGCGCTTGACATCAATGCCGTGCAGGCGCATGAACAGGCCGATGATGCGGGTGCGCAGGACATTGTGCAGGTCGGCAACAGCATCAATCTGGTACTGCTTGCGCAATTTGGAGGCCAGCCGCCTCAAGCCGAAGACGCCCTTGTAATCCTTGGTGTCGATACCCACCACCATGAGGTTGGCAGGGCGGTCATGGAACATCGAGGCGGGCCACTTCTTGGTCAACATGATGAACCGCGTGCCAGGGTTAGCCTTGCACACGGGATACAGCACGGGGATAGTCATCGCCACATCGCCGAGGGCTGACAGGCGCATGACCAATACATTGTGCCGTTGACCGTCACTTCTTGCCATACAGGACAGGGTTGGTGTCGGGGTCGTTGTACATCTTCATCTGGCGATAGACCTTCATGAACTTGCGACCGGCGGCGATATCATCCAGCAACTGGTCGATGGCCGTGGTCAGGTCCACGCGCTGCTCCAGCAGGACATCGAGCTTGGCCTGGCACTTGGCGAGGTGGGCAGCATCGGCGTCGGTGCGCTCGGTCTGCTCACGCATGTGCCAGATCTTGAGGGCCAGAATTGACAGGCGATCGATGGCCCAGGCGGGGCTCTCGGTGTTGATGGTCGCACCAGGCAACACCTCCACGGCGGCATACTGCTGGCGGAAGTAGGTGTCGATTTCCTCGACGAGGTCGGTGCGGTCCTGGTTGCTGCGGTCGATGCGGCGCTTCAGGGCTAATGCCTCGACGGGGTCGATGTGCTCGTCGCGGATGATGTCCTCGTAGTGCCATTGCACGGCATCAATCCAGCATTTGCGGGCAAGTCGTCCCTCGATGCTGTTCTCATCAAACGGGTTGTTGAACACGGCATCAACACTGTCGGTGACATGGTATAGCTTGACCGTCTGGTCAAATATCTCGTTACAGTTCTGAGCAAATTTCATCAAGATTCAGTTTTAAGTTGTAATTCTAATAGTAGTAAAATTAGTCGTGTTACTATCGCCTAATTCCTAATTCCTAATTCCTAATTGTTGACCCGCTCGCCCAGCAGGGTGGCACTCGAGGCGCTCAGGACACGGCACATCACCTTGTCGCCGGGCTTCTCGCCATGGGCGGGAAAGACGATGACCTTGTTCTGCTGGGTGCGGCCGAACATATCGTCGCGGCTGCGCTTGCTGTAGCCCTCGACCAGCACCTCAAAGGTCTTGCCCACGTCAGCCCGGTTGCTGCACAGCGACAGCTCGTTCTGCAGGGCAATCATGCGGTTGAGGCGGTCGATCTTCACGTCCTCGGGGACGTTGTCGGGCAAGTTCTTGGCGGCAAAGGTGCCGGGGCGCTCACTGTACTTGAACATGAAGGCGGAGTCAAAGCCCACCTCGCGCATCAGCGACAGGGTCTCCTGGAAGTCCTCCTCGGTCTCGTCGTGGAAGCCCGTGAACATGTCGGTCGAGATGCCGCAGTCGGGCATGGCGGCGCGGATACGCGCGATGCGGTCCAGGTACCACTCGCGGGTGTACTTGCGGTTCATGAGTTTGAGCACCTTGTTGCTGCCGCTCTGCACGGGCAGGTGGATGTGGTTGCAGATGTTGTCGTGGCTCGCCATCGTGTCGATGATGGCGTCGCTCAGGTCCTCGGGGTTGCTCGTAGTGAAGCGCACGCGCATCTCGGGGGCAGCCTCGGCGACCATCGCCAGCAGGCGCGCCAGGTCGACGGGCTCGCTGCCGTCCTCGGGCTTGTAGAGGTAGGAATTGACGTTCTGGCCCAGCAGGGTCACCTCCATGAAACCGCGCTGGCGCAGGTCGGCAAGCTCGTTGAGGATGCTCTGCGGCTCACGGCTGCGCTCACGACCACGGGTGTAGGGCACGATGCAGTAGGTGCAGAAGTTGTTGCACCCCCTCATGATGCTGATGAAGCCGCTCACCTTGCTGCCTGCCACACGCGACGGGATGATGTCGCGGTAGGTCTCGGTGGTAGACAGATTGGTGTTGATGGCCTTCTCGCCGCGCTCGGCAAGGCCGATGAGCGAGGGCAGTTCCAAGTAGGCATCAGGCCCTGCCACCAGGTCCACGCCGTGCTCATTGATGAGCACCTCCTTCATGCGCTCGGCCATGCAGCCGATGATGCCGATGATGAGACGGCGCTGGCGCTTGAGGCGGTAAGCGTTCAACTGGTTCAGGCGGGAGAAGATTTTCTGCTCGGCATTGTCGCGCACCGAGCAGGTGTTGATGAAGATTGCATCGGCCTCGTCGAGGACTTCACAGGTCTCGTAGCCCGCCATCTTCATCACGGTGGCCACGACCTCGCTGTCCGCCACATTCATCTGGCAGCCATAGGTCTCGAGCAACAGCCGCTTGGTGGCGTCGCCCTGGCTGTCATATTTCAGATTTATTGCCATGTCTCTAGTTTCTTATTTACAAACCGCAAAGGTACATATTTTCTGCCTTTTACTGGCTATTTGCCATAAGGAAAACAATCATTAGGGTGTTTGCTAAACATGCTGCCATGCTGTAGAAGCCACAGAACGTGGCTGTGTCATAATACGCCTCTAGATTCTTAATCGGCTTAACGGCTGAAAAATGATGATATGACACACCCCGGCATCAATCCCTAGCGTGTCTGTTTATGATTGAGGGAGCGGAAGAAGTGCATGGTGAGAGGGATGGCGAGCAAGAAGGCAAGCACATCGCAGACGGCCTGGCAGATTTCCACGCCGAACAGGCCCAGCATGCGGGGCAGTATCAGAATCAGGGGAATGAAAAAGATGCCGTTACGCGCCGAGGCGAGGATGTTGGCCGACAGGCTCTGACCACACGTCTGCAGCGTCATGTTGCACACGGTGACCACGGCAGCCATGGGCAGGGCGACCAATTGCCAGCGCAGGGCGACGGCACCCACCTCGACGACCTCGAGGTCGTCACGCAGGATGTCCACCAGTTCCTCGGCAAACACAAAGGCGGGACCACACATCACCAGCAAGACTGCCATGTCGAGCAGGATGGTGAAGTAGAACCCCCGGCGCAAACGCTTGTACAGGCCGGCGCCATAGTTGAAGCCGCAGAAGGGCTGATACCCCTGCCCCACCCCGATGATGATGGCAAAGATGATGAATGCCAAGCGGGACACAATCGACATGCCCGCTATCGCCGCGTCGCCATACACGCCCGCAGCAACGTTGAGCATCAGCGTGGCAATGCTGGCGAGGGCCTGGCGCGTGAGCGACGGCGTGCCGCCCTTGAGGATTTCCTGCTGGAAATGCCAGCGGCGCGAGGCCTGCTTGAGGTCAATGGGAATGTTCTCGCCGCGACGTGACATCACCCACAGCACGATGAAACCGAACAACTGGCTCAACACCGTACCGATGGCGGTGCCCAGAATGCCCAACCCGAAGGTGAACATGAACAGCGGCACCAGGATCACATTGAGCACAGCGCCCGAGATCATACCATACATCGCCTGGGTGGCATTGCCCTGGAAACGCATCTGGTTGTTGATGACCATCGAGGCGGTCATGATAGGCGCACCCAGCAGTATCACGCCCATGAACTGCATCGTATAGGGCAGGATGGTGGGGGTGGACCCCAGGACAATGGAGAATGGCTCCAGAAAAATCAGGCCTAAAATAGTGATTACCAGACCGCAGATGATGCTGCCCACAAACGAGGTGGCAGCCATCTGACGCGCCTCGTCGATGCGACGGGCACCCAAGTGACGCGACATGTAGGTGCCTGAGCCCTGACCGAACAGGAAGCCGATGGACTGGATGATCGCCATCACGGGGAACACCACGCCGACGGCGGCTGTCGCCTGGGTATTGATGAGGCCCACAAAATAGGTATCTACCAGATTGTAGATGCTCGTGACAAGCATACTGATGATGGTAGGCACCGCCATCGCAGGAATCACGCGACGGATGGGAGCCGTGGTCAGGAAAGTATAGTTGTCTTGCTTGCGCATTGAGAATCTTGGTAGTTTTTTTGAGGGTGCAAAGGTACAAAAAAGTTTCTAGTTTCTAGTCCCTAGTCCCTAGTTTTCAATCACGCGAGACCATTTATTGAACACGAATTCCTATCAATGACCACCCTAATGATCATCAATTTTATGATTCATGACCATTCATGGCCATTCGTGTTTGTAAAAATTGACTTTTGATTTGGCTCCGTTGCGGATGCCTCATTAACCTTTAACCCTTAACCTCTAACCTTTAACCTGCGAGCGAAGCGAGCCTCTACAGCAGCCAGTGGATGCCCTTGGCGACGCGCAGGGGCGGGTTCTTGAAGTGGTTGCCGGGGTTGAGTTCAAACTTGGAGGGGATGCCGCGCTCCCCCATCAAGGCGGCTACAGCCTGGGTGCGCTCGCCGACGGTCTGCAGCACGGCATTGCGCGACGTGCTCTCCTTGTCGCCCACCGATAGGTAGATACCCTGTACATCGGCAACCAGCTGATGTTCAGCGACATATTCCAGCCATCCGGGATACCACATCGACCCCGATGCCGACAGAATGCGGGTGAACAGGTCGCTGTGGAAGGCGGTCCACACGGCAAACAGGCCCGCCAGCGAGTAACCAGCCAGCATGCGCCATGCGGGTGGCGCGTCGAGCAGTCGCTCGACCCGGGGCACAACCTCACCGGTCAGCAGGGACAGCCACTGGTCGGCCTCGCCCGCGAAGTTGTCATCGCGTGAAACGACAGTCTCCACCGCCCATGGTGATAATTCCTGATTCCAATGCAGTCCACTGATGGTCACCAGGTTAAAGCCACTGCACCCCACCTGCTTGCAGGCATCGAGCAGCAACTGCCCATTCTCATGATAATCAATCGAATAGACCAGCGGTGCCGGACCATTGACCAAATGGTACAGACACACCCTGCGGTGCCCGAATTGCACTTCGTGTATTTCCATAATCGAACTATTATGCAACAAAAATAATAAAAAGTGAGATTGTTATCATCTTTTTTTAGAAAAACATTATCTTTGTAATCAAAATAATGAAGATGGAAGAAGACCAAAACATAGACTTTAAACGAATATGGAAAGATGAATACCTACAGTGGATTTGCGGATTTGCAAATGCACAGGGAGGGAAATTGTATATTGGCATTGATGATGACCAGACTATCGTTGGTTTAAATAATGTCCATCGCTTGATGGAAGATATTCCCAACAAAATTGTTTCTACACTAGGTATCGTTTGCGATGTAAATCTACATGAGCAAGATGCAAAGCATTATATAGAAATAGTGGTCAAACCCAGCAACATGCCAATTGCCTATTAAGGCGAGTTTCATTATCGTAGCGGGGCTACCAAGCAACAACTGAAAGGAGTTGCACTCCAGCAGTTTATCTTAAAGAAGATGGGAAGAAGCTGGGACGATACACCTATAGAGAATTCGTCTCTTGAGATGATTGACCGTAAAGCTATTGACTATTTCCTTCAACAGGGAATAGACAGCAAACGCCTTGCGCCTGAAACTATTAATTATTCAACAAAGAGGGTCTTAGAAAATCTTCAATTGATTACAAATGAAGGCAATCTGAATCATGCTGCCGTTTTGTTGTTCGGCAAAAATCCTCAACAATTATTTATTTCGTCCATTTTTAGAATAGGGCGGTTTGGGAAAAGTGAAAGTGACTTGATTTCACAAGATACTATTGAAGGCAACATCATTCAGATGGCTGACCGAATCATCGATGTTCTTAAAAATAAGTATCTTTTATCTCCTGTCCATTACGAGGGAATGCTTCGTGTCGAGCCGTTAGAAATTCCTGTGGAGGCGTTGCGCGAGATTCTTTATAATGCCATTTGCCATAAGGACTATAATGGTTCGCACATACAGATGCGCATATATAATGACCGCATAACATTGTGGAATCCAGGAAGTTTACCACTAGGGCTCACCATACAAGATTTACTGGCTGAACATTCATCCCAACCAAGGAACAAGCTGTTAGCCAATGCATTCTTCAAAGCTGGCTTCATTGAGACATGGGGGCGCGGCATCAATAAAATCAAAGAAGAGTTTGAAAAAGCTAACCTTGAATTACCGCAATTTGAAGAGAAACAGGGTGGATTTATGATCACCATCACTCGTGATGAAAAAGTGAGAAAACTCTTGGGTTCACCTCAAGTACCCCCCAAGTACCCCCCAAGCACCCCCCAAGTGGATAAACTCCTTCTCATTCTTGATACTGATTATCTCTCCACCACAGAAATAATGGGACTAATGGGGTTGCGTGACCGAAAGAGTTTCAGAGCCAATTACCTTAATCCTGCCATTAAGAAAGGATTCGTCGAGATGTTATATCCCGAACAGCAGCGACATCCGCAGCAAAAGTATCGTTTGACAGCTATAGGATTGGATTATCGAAGCTCATTCTAGGCTAGCGACCAGAAAAACTGTGCCCGAATTGTATTAGAGACTTTCCATAGCGGCAAAATTACAAAATAATCGTTACCTTTGTAGCCAAGACTCAATATTATTTGACTATGGCTACACCCTCAGTTCCTAACAAGAAGCGCCCCTTGTGGAAATGGATCCTTCTATTTATCGCTGCTTTCCTGTTGTCCATAATCGGTTACGGGATGGTGATGGGAGGATTTGAAGTATCTTACCGTTTCCATCATCCGAGCCTTACCGTCGCATGGGCAGCACTGGTCCTCGGCCTTTATGCCTTGTTTGTCAGACTGATGGAGAGGCATTGGCCCACCGACCTATCACTCAAGCGCCTTATCCCCCACACCCTGCTAGGAATCCTCGTGGGCTTCCTCTTCATGATACTGGTCGTCAGCACCATCGTGGCAACAGGCTCTGCCACTGTGGACTGGAAAGGTTTCTCGGCCGACAAGCAGTTCAGCGTGCTCATGATGTTTCTGACTGTTGCAGTCGGTGAGGAGATGATCTTTCGCGGTGTTGTCTTCCGTTGGATTGATGAGCGCTGGAACACGTGGGTCGCTCTACTGGTATCGGCCATCTTTTTCGGCTGGATACACATCAGCAACGACAACGCCACCTGGTGGTCGTCGCTGGCTATCGCCATCGAGGCTGGTCTGCTGCTGGGCGCCGCCTACAAGTGGTCGGGCTCGCTGTGGCTCCCCATCGGCATCCACTGGGCTTGGAACTACACCCAGGGCAACATCTTCGGGTTCGCCGTCTCGGGCACCGATGCCGGCACCACCCTGCTCGTCCCCACCACCTACGGCCCCGACATCATCACCGGTGGTGCCTTCGGTCCCGAGGCCTCAATTGTCGCTGTCCTGCTGGGCACCCTCATCACCATCGTCTTCCTCTTCAACCGCTACCGCCGCCCATCACACACCAGAAGTGCTGATAATTAACGTATTAGTAGTTGACGCAGTGCCATAAATCATTCAACTTAAATGAATCGCGCTTCGCGCGAGAAATTAAACAAAATTATAATAAAAATGTATCATATTTAATTTTTTATACAAATTTTGTTTAATTTCTCGGCCGTTAGGCCGATTAAAAACCTCAAGGCGAATTATGACACTCTAGCTGCTGAGTATCAGCCTTTTATTTCTATTGGATGCACGTTGATTTTAGTGAATGCTCTGGTTTCACTTGCGGTAGGTCTGGTCCTGGAAGGTGATGACCATCATCATCTCGTTGAAGCGGTCGGCGATGCGGTTGCCATACTTGGCGCGTATCTCCTGAGGCGTCAGGTTGGTGGTGATGGCTGTGAACAACTGGTTGTGGTAACGGTATTCAAGGATTTCCACTACGGGCGAGATGACCGTGCCATAGTTCATCTGCTCGACCGGCTCCTTGCCCATGTCCTCGATGATCACGCGCTCGGCCTGCTTAAACTCGTTGTAGGGGCGCTGGTCCCGGGCGGTATAGAGTTTGGCTATATCGCGGGCATCTTCCATGCGGATACCGATGTTTTGCTCGGCAAACTCCCCACATCGGTTGAGCAGATTGGTCGCTGAGCGCAGGGCATGCATCAGCGTCGTCTTGCCGTTGCCATAGGTGCCACACAGCATGATGCCGAACTTGGAGGTGTCGCTGGTTAGGAAATCGGCGAGTTGGGCGATGTGTGACGCGGTGTACTCGTCGGCGATGAATGAGCGGCGGCGAAAGGCCACCTCGGCTCTGTAGGCAGCCGTCAGCAAGTCGATGGCCTGCTCACGTGTGCAGGGAAATCTAAAACGGACCTTCGTAGTCTTTTGCGCTAACAGCCGCTGTGTCAGTGATGTCACGTCGAGTTTTAAGTCTGGTTTCATGATATTGATGTTTATTGCGTTGTTGCTCACGCGCCTTGATGCGCAGTGAGTTTAATAAATGCTTGTAACTGCGGTCGCTCTCCTCGGTAAACTCCCATTCATTGAGAACAGCCCGCGCCATCTGGCGATACTCATCGGGCGCAATGCCGAGCGACATGCAGGCCTGTTCCATCTTCAAGTCATTGTTGAAAATCTCTTGCTCCAATTCCTCGCGCGAGTCAACAACAACAGCAGAATTATTTTTTTTAATTTTTTCTTCTATAGGGGGTGTGGGGGAAAGGTCTTCTTTTTTGCTTTTTTTTAGGGTTTCTTCTTGGTTTTTCTCGACGGGAGACGCGTTTATCGTTCCACCGCTGGGAGACATGTTCATCGCAGTGCCGTCGCAGGGAGAGGCAAGATTTTGCGTCTCTACAGTACCGTCGACAGGGTCAACGGGGTGCTTGCGGGGGCGACCGCCCTTGGCGCCGTTGGCTCGGTTCAGGGCCAGGCGTTGCAGGCTGTCGTCGATCGACGGCCCTAGCAGGGCAAAGGCGAGCCTGAGACCCGAATTGTTGAGATGCACCTCGGCATCCTCGCCCGCCATGCGCGCCGTGATGGCGCGGAACAGGCGCCCCAGCTCACTGTTTTTGAGCGAGGCAGCCACCGTCACCATCATGGCTGTGTCAAGGTTGATATTCAGTGTCGTTTTCATGGTAAAAACGGGTTTTTGAGTGGTTTTTGAGTTTTTATTTGATGCGACAAAGGTAAAACACGGCTCCTGCTCGCCACCATGTCAAAAAGCACAGACGTGCGTTTTTCTGCTTTCTTTTTTAATATGGAGTGACAGCAAGTAATGAACACGAGAGTTTGATGCAATTTTCTTGCACACTTCAAGGATTTTGACGAAATTTGCCTACAAGTTGTGCATCCGGTGATTTGATTTTATTGAATTTGTTACCAATAAATTATTAATAATCAGCAAAATGTGCGGCTCCCAGGGCATTAATTATTCACCTTTTACTCCCGCCAATGGGTTATCTAAATAAACTTGATTATGAAAAAAAATGTATTATTTCTCTTGATGCTGGTGTCGACACTGATTGCACAAGCAGCAACCGATTACAACTTCTACGTGGGCGGTGTGAAGGTCACCAGTGACAACTGCAGCAACATTACGGGCAGCAACATCACTAGCGGCACCGCGGTGTTCACTCCCAGCAACAACACGTTGACACTGACCAATGTGACGATCACGCGCACGGGCACCGACAATCGCGCCATCCAGAGCGACCGCTCGGGCCTCATCGTCAAGCTAGTGGGCACCAATAACCTGAGCGCCTCGTCGGCATCGGTCATCCGCTTCAACCAGCCTGGCTCGATCGTGGTGTCCAGCGGCACGACAACCGTCACTGGCGGCACCGAGGGTGGCGTGTACAGCAACAACGTGGCAGTTACCGTGTCTGGTCCCGGCAAACTGATCGTGAAGTCCACCAACGACAAGTACGGCTTTGAGGGCAAGGGTACAAGCAGCTCGAGCACATTGACCTTTACCAACGTCAATGTCGAGGCATCGGGCAAGAAGGGCGCCCTGTATGACTGGGCTCGCGTGACCGTGAATGCGGGCAGCCACATCGTCCTCAAGGCAACGAGTAACAGCAGTTACCCCGTCGCCTCCAATCTGGCCGCCATGACCTTCAATGGCAACGAGGTCGTCGCATCGCCATCGGATGCTTACTACAGCAATCCCTACCAGGGCATCATCAAGGACGGCAGCCTGATTTATGATCGAAGCATCCACATTACCGACAATTATGCGGTACTGATCAATACCAACAATTTCCCCGATGCCAACTTCCGTTCCTACATGCTCTCGAACTATCCCTTGGGCTACATGACCTCAAGCGATGTCAATGCTCGCACCGAGGTCTATGTAAACGGCCGCAGCATTTCCAACCTCAAGGGTATCGAGCACCTTACCGCAATGGAGGTGCTGGATTGCTCCGACAACAATCTCACCTCGCTCGACGTGTCGGCATGCACCCAGCTGCTGGCGCTGCATTGCAAAAACAACGCCTTCACATCACTCAATATCACCAACTTGCCGCATCTGACCACTCTGTATGTAAAGAACAACGCATCGTTGACCAAACTCCTGTGTAACAACAATAGCCTGATGACCCTCAGCCTGGATGGCTGCTATCAGCTACAGGAACTGGACTGCAGCTATAATTATTTGGGACATCTCAATCTGGTCGACTGCACGAAGTTAAAGAAACTTACTAGCTATAATAACCAACTGGCAGAACTCGAACTCGATGGATGCCACCAGATTGAAGAGATCTACTGCACTGGCAGCCAGATGACCATTTTTTCGATAACAGGCAAAGAGAAACTCAAGACCCTGTATCTCAATGACAACTATAACCTGAAGTGGCTCTACTGCAACAGCAATGCGTTGACTCAACTCAGCGTGGGCGGCTGCAGTGCGCTACAGGGCCTTGATTGCCGTTCCAACTCGCTGACATCGCTCTACCTGTCGGACTGTGTGCAGCTGCGAAGCGTGTACTGCAATAACAACGCCCTCACCGCGTTCATCCCGCCACAGAACCTGCAGGTCCTGGAGTGTGGAAACAACAATTTCACATCCATCACACTGACCGGTCTGTCGAAGTTGACGTCATTGAACGTGTCGAATAACGCCCAGATGACGGCACTCATTTGTCAACAAAATGCACTGACCTTTATTAACCTCACGGGCTGCACAAAGCTACAAAAGCTCAACTGCTACTCCAACCACTTGGCATCGCTTGACATCTCCCCATGCACACAGTTGCAGCAACTGTACTGTTACGACAACTATTTCTCCGAGCAAGGCATGACAGCACTCATCAGCAATCTTCCCGACCGTAGCACAACTATATCAGGAAACCTGCGTGTGTTGTACTCGACCGGAGAGAATAACGTGTTTAACAACACCCACGCCACTGATGCCCGTGCCAAGAATTGGTTGCCTTACAGACACGATGGCACGAACTGGACCGAAATTGCAGCCGCCCTTATCGGCGATGTGAACAGCGATGGCTATGTCAACATCAGTGACGTGACCTATCTGATCAACCTGCTGCTCAATAACGCCAGCGCTCCTGATGCAGCCGATGTCAATACCGACGGCAGCGTCAACATCAGCGACGTGACCACACTGATCAACATCTTGCTGAATGGCCATTGACCAGCTGCACACGCTGCGTTTCCACAGTCTTCCCTTGAGGCTGTATCATGAATAAATGTCCATAACAATAACTGAAATCAATAAACAGTAAACTGACAATGAAAAAGATGAAACAATGGTTGACGGTTACCGCCGTGGTTGCACTGTGCGGCACAATGATGACGGGATGCAAGGATAAGGGCAGTGCCCAACTCCCCGTGAACGGTACGATGGAAGAGGCGCTCGCACAGGGCGAGGCACCCAAAGCGGTAGTGGACCTGATGAAACGGGTCAACCTCGATGACCGCTACGAGACGGTCATGGAGGACAAGGCGACGGGCGTTGCCGTCTATAGCCTGCTCAAGTGTGAAGACACCATCTCCAGCGAGGGCTATGGCATGGTCATCGCCAAGGGCGACGTGAAGACCGCCATGCCCCAGATGGTCCACGGCCGTATGCCGCGGGCACGCTATGATGCCGCAACGGGCGACCTGCTGATCGTGGGAGGCGTCATGGAGGGCACCGGTGTCAATGTTGAGCGCCCCTACCTGCTGCGCTTCGACGACGACGGCTATGCGAGCATCGTCAACTCCATCGACCCCTACGAGATGCAGGAAGCCTGGCGCAAGGCACTGACCTATAGCATCAACGGCCAGGAAATCACGTTCTATGCCAACGGCAAACCGCTGACCACCGTGACCAACCACGTCGAGGATATGGGTGGATTTATGGATGACGCCATCTATATCGGCGAGCAGATCTCCTACAGCATCGAGGGACCGCTGACCGTCCATATCACGCCGGGCGTGAACTTCGTCGTCGGCAAGGTGCTGCTCTACGATGACATGCCCACCTTCAGCGCCACGGTTGCGCTTGACCAGAACACCCAGGGCATCAACCTGGGCGAAATCAAGGTCGATTAAACAAAGACATTAATTATATAACGTAAGTTCGACGAAACTATTGATTGTCTATCAGCGTGTTAGCAGCTCCCCCTCTAAGATTAGACCAATGGCCGAATACAGAGGGCAAGCTTGCTTGTGCTCTGTTGAGACGATGCCCATTGACGCTGAAAGAGCGGACCAGGGGGCGTTGATTCCACCGATTAAGGCTATTTATCGCTGTATAACAAACGCCCCTGCCCTAACGGGCACCCCCTCTTAACCATTCTCTTTTTTTGATGATTTTGGATTTGCATACCATCAACGAGTACGTGTTTGGTTTGCTAACGGGAGATGTGGCTAATTCCGCAAGACCAGCACAGGACGCACAGTGTACCCGTAGTAACGCCAGAAGTCGCAGTAGTATTCCATATACACGTGCTCCGAATTGAAGCTCAGGCCGAAGGCGTTGTTAGAGTAGTTCGGGCGGAGCGTGCGAGACGAATAATTGCCGTATATGCCAACGTATTTGACCGACTCATGCCAATGGAAGCCAGTAGCGGGCAAGAATATGCTGTTGCCGTTAGGACCTGTAATTAGACGGCCTTCCACACCGTTCATCGTCGTCCACGTCAAGGTGCATTTATCACCCAACTCTTTGAGTTGGTCATTAGTAGGTATACGCCACGACGGACCCCAGTTGACGAAGGCGGCGTCATCCTCAGGCTCCAGTTCGGTTTTGTTGTCAACAATGCCATAACCGCTGTTAGTGCAGTACTTTGTCAGCGTGTCTTCGCTGCCTTCGCACCACTTGTAAGTGCTCCAATCATACACTTCTTTGGGATCAGTCTCGCCCCAGGAAAAGTAGTCGCCATATTCCTCGGGACTGCTGGCACCGATATTGCACGTCGCCCACAGTGTGCCACTGGGCAGACCCAAGTCAACCCACTCGTGTTCCTCGGGCGTTGGGCTGATGTCAGGGTCAAGGGCAAGACGCAGCCCCAGGAAGCGGTACGAGAACGACGGAGGGTAGTGGAACCTGTACGACACTCGGCAGAGCCCAGAGCTGACCTCCCAGCCGCCACCTCGATCCACGCGGATAGAGCCCTCGACAGGTCCCGTGGGGTTCGTCTGGGCATCACTGCTATAACTTTCCCACCAATCCTGACACCACTCACACACGTTGCCGCTCATGTCATACAAGCCCAACTCGTTCGGGGCCTTAGTCGCAACAGCATGCGTTCCAAAGTCGGGGCTATTGCTACCGACATCGTTTGCATTGACTTTATACCACGCCACATCATCGATAGTGTTGCTGCCGGCATACTTGTAGCCCTGGCTCTGGTTGCCGCCACGGGCAGCATACTCCCACTCGGCTTCGGTAGGCAAGCGGAACGTCTTGCCTGTCATCTGATTCAATTTAGCGATAAACGTCTGGCAATCATCCCAAGACACTTGTTCCACGGGATGTTGCAAGTTCTCATCATAGCCATAAGACGGAGTGAAATAACTCGGGTTGCTGCCCATCACAGCCTGCCACAATTCCTGCGTCACCTCGGTCTCACCGATGCAATAACTCGAGAGCGCCACTTGGTGAGCGGGTTTCTCCCAGTCGTATGCTTCGGTATCATCATCGCTGGCGCCCATCGTGAAAGTACCACCTTCAACGGCCACCATCTTAAAAGACACGCCATTTACTGTAAACGTCTCGGTTGTCGGTTCTGTAGGTTGTTCGGACTCCCATGGCCATTTTCCACTCAATAAAAAGTTAATTAGCGAAGTCACATCACTGATGTTGATACTGCCGTTATTATTACAATCGGCTCCAGTTAGATTAACACCTGATGGGTTACCGCTTAGCAGATAACCAATCAAAGCTGTCACATCACTGATGTTCACATAGCCGTCACTGTTTACATCCCCATGATCAGTATAAACGGTTACTTCACACGAATCTGGATTACCCCAGCCGTCCGCAGCATTGACAGTAATGGTCGCTGTTCCTTCAGCAACGCCCACCACCATAATGGTACCGTTCACTAAACGCGGAATGGCTACACCAGGATTACTAGAGGTTACAGCCAGGTCCACATCTATGGGTGAGCAAGTGGCCATAAGGGTTATTGTATGGTTGGGAAGCAGACGGGCTTCGTGCTTGTCTAGGGAGATGGAAACACGCGGCGGTACCACAGTCGCATGGCATACAGCCACCTTATCTATACATCGGGCAAAGATATCGCATTCCCCCGCTGTCACCGCCGTCACCGTACCACCACTGCTTACAGTAGCGATTGATGGATCAGAACTTGACCAGTACACCGTTTTAGGGGTTGCATCACTTGGGGCAACAGTGGCAGAGAGTGACATCTGCTGTCCAATTTCCACCTCAGCATCAGTTGTGTTCATCGTTACTGACAGCGGCTCAATAGCATCGGAAAGGATGTTGTTGAAGTTGTACCAGTAGAGAGCGGTAAAATATGACACCATACTAGCAGCGGGCACATGGAGGGTAGCGTCGTAGCCAGTAAATGTGTTAGCCAAGCAAGAGGGTGGTATTGCTGCGTAACAGTATATTTCACTGGGATTAATCTGCAAGCCGCCCAGAGATGTTACACCGTTACAGATATAGAGCGTTGTACCGTCCAAATACACACCATCTGCCAGCTTGACATAGGGGAAACTATCATCAGAGGCACTTGATGACTTAACGAACTGCACGG
Source organism: Sodaliphilus sp. (assembly GCA_045114065.1). GTDB lineage: Bacteria > Bacteroidota > Bacteroidia > Bacteroidales > Muribaculaceae > Sodaliphilus. The sequence goes on along the minus strand of JBGUJU010000191.1, from coordinate 8,964 downwards.
TAACGCTAGGGCCGTAAGCCTTATGGACATAGCTAGGCGGGAAAAAGCCTTGCTTTGTAAAGATCTCGATAGTCATCGTAACGACACAGGTGCCGTTGGCCGTCGGGAACCACTCGCCCTGGATGTCCTGAATTTCACCCATGGGTTGTCCGATACCTGTCTCATAGGTACCCACCTCGGCCTGCATATTGCAAGAGGTAGGGTAACACAGCTGATAGGAACCATTGTCTATTTGCTCGATGGTGTAGTTCAATCTTATGTAATCGGATGAGGCTGCGGCGCTAGTCTTCTGTATTGAAAGACCCGCATTGATGCATTCTGTTACCTCATCGAAATCCTGAACCAAGTTGCGTACAATTGTAGCTCCGTCTACAACCTCGGCACCATTTTCGTCGACGAACACGAAACTGCGGTCAACGTCTTGAGCCCATAGCGTGATCGACATAATGAACAAACTGAGTAAAACCGTAAAGATTTTTTTCATAACGTTATCTAATTAGTTGGTTTATCATGTTTTTTCCATCCGCAAAGTTAGTGATTTGCCAGAAATAATCAAATTTTTCAAAGCAATTGGAGTGAAAAAAGAAGACGAGACTGGCGCCTCTACAGTGTTAGCCTCGTTACTTCTTTTCTAGACTCACTGTCAGTTTGATTATGCCGTCTTGAGGACACGGTCTCCCTTTTGGGACTATATGATTCATTATTATACTACAATACACTTTATAGGTGTTGAATGATAACTTGTCGGTGCAGCAATTCTGCTAGATAGACAGTGGATTATTTGGGTGATACAATGAGCCCCTCTTATATGGACTAAGAGGGGAAACTGAGTATCAGCACTTTATTTTCATCAGATTCACGTTAATTTAAGGAAAAAGGAGAGGGTACGACATCATTCGTATCCTCTTTTTTGACCCAAACACAAGGAAAACTAACTTTTTTAGTTTTATTAACTAAAATAATTTGTCTTATAACTAAAATATTTAGTTAATTTGCGTCGTGAAACTTAAAAAAGGCTTGAATTATGAAACAGTTAACCCAAAAAGAAGAGGAAATCATGGAGCGGATGTGGGATCATGGTCCCATGCTGGTGCGTGAGTTGCAGGCCTGCTATGACGAGCCCCGCCCCCATGTGAATACCCTGGCTACATTGATGAAGATATTGGAGGAGAAGGGGTTCCTGGGCCACAAGGCCATCACGGCGCGCTGCTTCCAGTATTTTGCCCGCATCAGCCGCGAGGAGTACCGCGGCGGCTCGTTGACCAACGTGGTCGACAAGTTCTTCGGCAAGTCCTACCTGAGTGCTGTCTCGGCTCTGGTCAAGAGCGAGAAAATCAGCGTCGAGGACCTGAAGGAACTCATCCGTGAAGTGGAAGAGAACAACCAACAGTAAAAATCCTCTACCGCCATGTTACTCATCTATCAAATCAAAGTGGGTCTCTGCCTCATCGCCTTCTACCTGCTGTGGAAGTTGCTGCTCAGCCGCGAGACCTTCCACCGGTTCAACCGCGTGGCACTGCTCGTGGTCATGGCGCTCGCGCTGGTGCTGCCGTGGATCAGACTGTCGTTGTATAGCCCAGCACCGGTGAGCCAGGGTATGGTGATGCTTGAGGAACTGATCATCACCCCATCAGGTGCTGCCCAACCCCATCAGGCGGTCCAAACGTGGAATGTCATCAACATTGCCACCGTCCTCTATTTTGTCGGGGCAGTCATCTTGCTGCTGTGGCTGTTGCACAGCCAGTGGAGCCTGTATCGCTTGATGAAAAAGGGCCGCACCGAGGCGCTGCCTGGTGGCATCACGCTGCATGTGCTACCTGGCAACCAGGCACCATTCAGCTACTTCAAGCACATCGTGATCAACGAGCAGGATTACCGCGACAACCCGCAGGAGATCCTTACCCACGAGCTGGCACACATCGGTCTGCGGCACTCATGGGACGTGATGTTCACCGAGCTGGTCAAGTTGCTCCAGTGGTGGAATCCTGCCGCCTGGCTATTGTGCCGCGAGTTGCGACAAGTGCATGAATACGAGGCCGATATGGCCGTATTGAAACAAGGCGTCGACGTGAAGCAGTACCAGTTGCTGCTCATACGAAAGTCCGTCGGGGACCAGCTATTCTCGATGGCAAATAACTTCAATTATCAATCTCTAAAAAAACGAATCCGTATGATGACGATGAACAAAAGCAGCCAATGGAAGACATTGCGTGCGCTGGCTGCGGTGCCCGTGATAGCATTGGCGCTGTTGGCCTTTGCCAACCCCAAGAGTGTAGCAGCAGTAGTGACCAATCAGCCGGCCAAGGTATCTACGGCTCCTAATGCACAGCCTGATCCTATCCAGGTCGAGGCCGTTCCCCAACTGGCCGAGGCTGAAGCCGAGGAGCCTGCTGTAGAGGAGAAGATTGCCGAAGAGCAGGTACCCAATGAGCCTGTCCCCGAGTCCAAGAAGGTCTATGAATCTGTCGAGCAGATGCCCGAGTTCCCTGGAGGCGTAGAGGGACTGATGAGATATCTGCAACAGAATGTTCAATATCCGCCCACTGCCATAAAGAACAATGTTCAGGGCCGCGTCATTGTCCAGTTTATTATTGACGAGACCGGTCAGGTGGGAGATGTCAAGGTCGTCCGCTCGGTGAGTGAGGAAGTTGATACCGAGGCCGTTCGTGTAATCAAGTCCATGCCCAAGTTTGAACCTGGCCGCCAGGGCGGTGAACCCGTGTCAGTGTGGTACACGTTGCCCATCACCTTCAAAATGCAGGGTGACCCTAAGCAGCCTCAAGAGGCACAGCAAGAACAACCGCAGCCGTAAATGCGGCCGCATTCTCAACATTTAACCTTAGTTATTATAGTGACGTGAGTTCAATGAAATCCAATCGTTGAACTCACGTTATATCGGCCAGCATCACTATGAAACCGTTCATCAAAAACGCCATCCTGCTGGTAAGCATCCTGCTACCCACCTTCATCACTGGGCAAAACCTGGAAGTCGGCAACATATACTATCACATCATTGATGGCCATGCCATCGTCACCAGCGGCACCTATCCCTATTACGGCGATGTGGCCATTCCGGACTCCATCTGCCACAATGATAGTGTTTTCCCGGTTGTTGCCATCGACCGTGCGGCATTTCGCGACTGCTCTGCCCTCACAAGCGTAACTATCCCGAGCACTATTACAGCAATCGGGGAACATGCCTTTGCAGGGTGCACGGGACTGGACAGCGTGGAAATCAGCAATCTGGACCGCTGGTGTGGCATCAACTTCGAATCGGAGTCGGCCAATCCCTGTTATCATGCTCACCATTTGTTTTTGAAGGGGATGGAAGTCACGGAACCAGTGATTTCTGATTCGGTCTCGACAATTGGCTCGTTCGCGTTCTCGGGGTGTACATCAATCATCAGCATCAATATCCCGAGTGCTGTGACGAGTATCGGCAGCGCATCGTTCAGCAATTGCACTTCGCTCACTTCCATTACCGTGGATGATGGTAACCCCGTCTATGATTCCCGCGACAGCTGTAATGCCATCATCGAAACGGCAAGCGGAGAGTTGATTGCCGGATGCCAGAGTTCCGTCATTCCCGTCAGCGTGACCGCCATCGGCGATTGGGCTTTCTACTGCTGTACGGGTCTGACCAGCATTTATATCCCCAATTCTGTGAGCATAATAGGCTTTGAGGCCTTTTATCGCTGCTCGTCACTCATTGGTGTGAATATCCCTAATTCGGTCAGGGTTATCGGTTACCAGGCTTTTTATGGCTGTTCGTCACTCAGGGGGATTCACATCCCCGGCAGCGTCAGGGGAATCGGCGACTCGGCCTTTGAATACTGCCCATCGCTCACTAGCATAAGTGTGGCTAGCGACAACCCGCGGTATGATTCGCGTGACGAGTGCAACGCCATTATCGAGACCCGCGAGAACACACTGATAGCGGGCTGCCGCAATACTGTCATCCCCGCCTCTGTCAAGGCGGTTGGCGACTACGCTTTCTCGGGATGCTCAACGCTCTCCAGCATCGATATCCCCGTCGGTGTGGACTCGGTTGGCGACTATGCCTTCAGGGGATGTACCGTCCTGCGCAGTGTCACCTTCCCCATGGGTCTCAACAGCATCGGCGCTTCGGCATTTTTTGACTGCAAAGCACTAAATCGTGTGGAAATTCCTGCCACGGTACGCACTATTGGCGCTTTTGCATTCGAGCATTGCCCGGCAATCTACAGCATGAGTGTGGCCAGCGGTAATTCCTGCTATGACTCAAGTGACAGTTGCAACGCCATCATTGAGACAGCAACGGGCACATTGGTGGCCGGTTGCATGAACACCGTCATTCCCGCAACGGTCACCTCGATTGGCGACAACGCCTTCAGCGGGTGTTTCATGCTCACTTCGCTCAGCATTCCCAAATCGGTCACTTCGCTCGGCAACAATGCATTCGCGGAATGTACTTCCCTCTCTAGCATCGACATCCCCTCCTCGGTGACGTATATTGGTGACGCGGCTTTTAGCGGATGTTCGGCCCTTAAGACTCTGGACATCCCCAACTCGGTCAGTTCACTGGGACAAGCGGCCTTTGGCGGATGTAGCTCACTGGAAAGCATCAATCTCCCCAAATCTGTCTCTTCGATAGGCGACTTCGAGTTCTATGGCTGTACCCTGCTCAAGGCCATCAATATACCCGAGACCGTATGGTCCATCGGAACGGCAGCTTTCCGCGGTTGCTTTTCGCTGACCGCAATCAACATTCCCAAGTCAGTCACCTCGATTGGAAGCTCGGCATTCAGGGAGTGCCCATCGCTCGCGAGAATGACGGTTGCAAGAGGTAATCCCCATTACGATTCACGCCAAGGATGCAACGCCATTATCGAGGCGGCCACGGGCACACTGATTGCTGGCTGCCGCAAAACCGTCATACCGACTTCGGTCACGGCCATCGGTTACGCCGCCTTCGATGGATGCGTTTTCCTCGAGTCGATATCCATTCCAGATGCCGTGACGCACATCGGACGCAAGGCCTTCAACAACTGTACGGGCCTGAAAGATGTCGTTTGCGGCATTGCCGATCCCGCACTGGTCGCCACATCGCCTGACGCCTTCATGTTGCCATCGGGCGACTACAGCGACCGCACCCTCCACGTTCCCTCGACGTCCATCTCGTCTTATCAGGACTGCTCCCCGTGGAATGAGCAATTCGGCTGTATTGAGGAATAAGTTACCGCAACCAAAAAACAAAGATCCAAGGACTAAAGTTATATACTCTCAATCCAAATCGTTGACAATGAATCAATTATTGCATATGATGTTCTTGAGAACTAATCTGCGAATGCTCATTCTCGCCCTTGCTGCCCTTTGGTCATGGGCTGCAGTGGCTTGGGGCAATGATAGTATCCCGTTCCTATACCGTTCGCACCTCTATCTTCCCGTTTGTATCAACAATGAGCATCAGGCCAATGTCATCTTTGATACGGGAGCCGCTAGTATCTTCGGCATCGACAGCGTCTATTTTTCGGCATCGGAGTGGCATCCGCAGGACATGGGCTGGGCCAGAACAGGTGGTGGTGCGGGCAATACCAGAGTTAAAGTTATCATAGATTCCACCATGTTGAGCATCGGGTCGTTGAACAGCATTTACGAGATAGTACCGATCTTCAAGTTGAGGGATGTGATTGATTGTCATGTCGATGGCATCTGGGGCATCAAGGACATTGAGCGGCATCCGTTGGAAATCAACTTTGAGAACAACTTCTTGAAGCATTACACGGATGGAAATCCACCGTTTGAAGGCTATGAGAGATTGCCTATCCGTTACCAGGACCATCGAATCTTGGTTCAGGCCGAGGTCCTTGTTGGCGGCAAGAACATCCAGGGATGGTTTCTCATGGACACCGGCGCAGGCAGTTCGGTCAGCTTCTCGGCAAACTCGGTCCAGCAGTTCGGGCTTGAATCGCTGCCAGGCAAGCGATACATTAAGGACATGACCCAGTTTGGCATCGGAGACAAGGCCCAGGAGGAAATCGTCGTCATGCAGTCACAGCGCATCGTCATCGGTACTGACACCACCAGCAATGAGATCATTTCTTATTTGCCTAACGGAATAGGCGCCTTCGGCAACAAAGGATATGTCGGTGTCATCGGCAACCGACTATTATCCAAGTTCAATTTGATTATCGACATTGCTCACAATGCCCTCTACCTCAAGCGTTTCAAGGAAGACCAACCCTTCAAGCCCAACTATGACTTCGATTTCAGGAACCGCACCGACATCGGCAAGGGCTGGATTGTTTCATCGCTCACGCGCGATGGAGACGCCGCCCGTGCAGGGCTGCAATTAAACGACCGCATCATCGCTATCAACAGCAGGCCCGTGGAGGATTTCACCTGGGAAGAAGAATACCGCCTCAATCAGCTGCCCCAAATCACGCTGGACGTCATCGGCACCGATGGCGGGTCCAAACAGATCACGCTATCACCCGCCCTCAGGTGGTAACCAACTGCAAGCGTAAAAGTGACTATAATCAATACAGCATCGGGGCAGATTGTCCCAATGCCGCGTTTTTATTGTCTCACCAAGTAGTATAACATTCACTTCATCAACAACCAAATCTTAGCTTATATTTTGCCATGAATGGGTAAAAATTAATATTCGTGGCAAATTATACGTTATATTTTGCCACGAATAAAAAAAATAGTACCTTTGTGGTAAATTATAACACTTTTTCGTCATGAAACAGAACATTATTGGTCGTGAAAAGGAAAAGGCCATCTTGGAAAGGATACTCCAATCTAACAAGGCCGAATTTGTAGCAGTATGCGGTCGCCGCCGCGTGGGTAAGACGTTCCTAATTAAGGAATTCTTTGAAAATGAGCTTGTATTTCAAACAGCAGGTCTCGCCAATGAGAGCATGAAACGACAAATCAAATCATTCTATCAAGACTTGATTGAATGTGGATTACCCCATCAAGACCATCAACCTAAAGACTGGATTGAGGCATTCTCATTACTACGGCAACTCATCAACCAATCTACAGCAAAGCGAAAAGTCATCATGCTAGATGAATTGCCATGGATGGACACACCTCGATCGGGTTTTATCTCAGCGCTGGAACACTTTTGGAACTCATGGGCATCAGGCAGGCATGATCTTGTAACAGTAGTGTGTGGCTCGTCAACCTCTTGGATGATGGACAAACTCATCAACAATCATGGCGGACTGCATAACCGATTGACCTGCCAACTGTTCCTTGACCCGTTCACACTAGGCGAGTGCGAGCGTTTCCTGCAATGGAAAGGATTCCATCTATCGCGATATGACATAGCCATCGGTTACATGATTCTTGGAGGAATCCCATATTATTTAGATATGCTTGATCCCAAAATGAGTCTTGCACAGAATATTGATGAATTGCTATTCAGACCCAATGGATTATTAGTACGGGAATTTTCCAACCTATATGCCGCCTTATTCAAAAATTCAGATGATTACATCAAAGTGGTTGAGGCTTTGAGTAAGAAGAAAGCGGGAATGAATCGCAGTGAAATTATCAAAGCGACATCACTGCCATCAGGTAATGGACTGACTACCGTCTTGAAAAATCTTGAGTGGTGTGGTTTCATTCGCAAATACCAGAACTACAAGGCCACGAGAAATGACAGCACACTCTATCAACTCATCGATTTCTTTACTCTATTCCACTTCAATTTCATGGTAGCGAGAAAGTTCAACAACTGGACTGCCATGCATAGTACACCAGCCTTCCACACATGGGCAGGGCTGACCTTTGAACTGCTGGCCTTAAATCACATTCACCAAATCAAAGCAAAATTGAGCATCTTGGGTCTCAATAGTATGGAATATGCCTGGAAATGCAAAGAGTTAGATAAAGGAGCTCAGATTGATCTGATCATTGACCGCGCTGACAACACGATCAACCTATGCGAAATGAAATTCAGTATAGGCTTTTTTTCTATTGACAAAGATTATGAGATGAACTTGCGGAACAAGATAACACGCTTCATGGAATTATCAGGTCGAAAAAAATCAATTCAGCTTACAATGGTCACCACTTATGGAACTGTACACAACAGCCACTATGGTATCGTCAATAACGAAGTGATATTGGACGATCTGTTTGGCTAATAGCTATCGTTTCAATAAGAAAATGTGTTATATTTTGCCACGAACACGTTTTTTTACCCCTTCGTGGCAAAATATAGCACATTTTTAGATAGTGAAAATCTGCGAGTAAAAGACTCAACTGCGACAGTTTCATCTATGACGTCATTCTTCCAGTGGTGGCTTCAATAAATGTTGTTCCAGTTGTCTTCAATCATAGTATCTTGTATTTATTTTTAACTAAAGGAAGAGGATGACCCATCATGCTCGCTTAGCGAGTTTATAACTTTTTACCCTTGTCAAGATGGATAAATAAATACCCCTGGGACCGCCATTGGTGCCAGGGGTTGTTGTAGATGTATATATCGTCGTGGGGATTACGCCCCACGGAGTCAAAGGCTCTCTAAACTCTAAACCCTAAACTCTAAACTTCTATAATTGCCAGCATATCTGGCAATTATAGAATTACGTGTCGATGGTGGCGTAGGTGGCGTTCTCCTCGATGAACTTGCGGCGGGGATCCACGTCCTCACCCATGAGCATCGAGAAGATGCGGTCGGCCTCGGCAGCGTCGCTGATGTTGACACGCTTGAGCAGGCGGTTGTTGGGATCCATGGTGGTTTCCCAGAGCTGTTCGGGGTTCATCTCACCCAGACCTTTGAATCGCTGTACGGTTACACCGTCCTCATTACCACCGGCATACTCGTCGATGAACTTGCGCAGTTGCACATCGTCCCAGCAGTACTCCTCGCGCTGGCCCTTCTTGGTGCGGGCGCGGTACAGGGGCGGCGTGGCGATGTAGAGGTAGCCGTTCTCGATGATGGGTCGCATGCGGCGGAAGAAGAAG
>JBGUJU010000190.1:0-4072 GCA_045114065.1 Sodaliphilus sp. | reverse complement strand
GCTCACCATGTAGCAATGGCCGTCTTCCCAGTAGAGCGACGGGTCGATGCCTTGCTGCTTGAGCCAGATGGGCTCACTCCACGGGCCACGCGGGTCGGTAGCGGTGACCATGAAGTTGCCGCCGTTGCCCACGTTGGTCGTGATCATGTAGAAAGTGCCTTCGTGATAGCGAATGGTGGTGGCATAGATGCCCAGCCAGGACGAGGCTTGGTTAAGCGGCAGCTGCGAGTCACGGGTGAGCACGTTGCCGATTTGCTCCCAGTTCACCATGTCGGTGCTGTGATAGATGGGCACGCCAGGGAAGTACTGGAAAGTGGAATTGACGACATAGTAGTCGTTACCGACGCGGCAAATCGACGGGTCGGGGTTGAAGCCCGGTATGACAGGATTCAGATAGGCTCCTGCGGGTTGCGCCGTGAGCTGCAAGGCTGTGATGACACTTGCCGCAAGCCAGAGCAATCGTTGAAATTTCATTTGGCGCTTGATTAGGAATTAATAGCTGAATTCAACATAGCAGCCCTCGTCACTGGAGTTGGTGCTCAGGTAGGCACGGAAGGTACCGGGTTCAACGGTCCAGTCATGGATGGCTTCGCTATAGTATTTCAGGTCATCGAGCGTGATGGTGAACTCGGCCATCTTGGTCTCGCCGGGGGCGAGATTGAGCTTGACGAAGTTCTTGAGCTCCTTGCGCGGGCGGTCAACGCTGCACTCCAGGTCGCCAATGTAAAGCTGGACGATTTCCTTGCCTGCCACCTTGCCCGTATTGGTCACGGGAACGCTCACAGTGATGGGGGCGTCGTTGGTGATGCTGGGCGAGGAGAGCACGGGCTTGCCATACTTGAAGGTGGTGTAGCTCAGGCCGTAGCCAAAGGGGAACTGCGGCTTGACCTTGCGGGTGTCGAAGTGACGGTAGCCGATGTAGATGCCCTCGCTGTAATAGACCTGCTTGTTTACGCCAGGATAGGCCTTCTTGCCATATTCATAGTAAGGATAGTCCTCGATGGTCTTGGCAAAGGTGACGGGCAGTTTACCACTGGGGTTGACCTTGCCGCTGAGCACACCGGCCAGCGCTTCGCCGCCCATCGAACCCAGGTACCAGCAATGCAGCAGACCCTTGATGTTGTTGAGCCAAGGCATGGCATAGGGGTTGCCACCAAAGTTGATGACAATCATATTCTTCTGGATTTTGGCCAGGCCCTCGATAAGCTCGTTCTGTTCAAACGACAGGTCATAGCTCAGGCGGTCGCCGTTCTCGCAGTCCTCCTTGTGGTTCTTGTTCAGGCCGCCGATGTAGATGATGAGGTCGGCCTCTTTGGCCTTGCGCAGGGCCTCTTCTCTCAGGCGCAAGCGATCCGAGGGGATGACTTCGTCCACCTGGTCATACAAGGCACGGCCCGAGAGATAACCTTGGGCATATTCCACCTTGTCGCCATAGAGTTTCTTGATGGCCTCGAGCGGACTGATGTCGCGCAGGGTCTTGAGCTCCGATGAGCCGCCGCCCTGAGTGAGGCTGCGGGTGGCATTCTCGCCCACGACAAGAATCTTCTTGTAACGCTCGGGGGCAATGGGCAGGATGTTCTTCTCGTTGCGCAGCAGGGTGATGCCTTCCTCGCCGATGGCTTGGCAGGCCTCGTAGTGGTCCTCGCTGCACTGCTTGCCGATGGCCTTGTCGGGGTTCATACAGGTGCGGAACATGGTGCGCAGCACGCGACGAACCTTGTCGTCGAGATAGGACACGTCAAGTTTGCCCTCCTTGATAAGTGTCTCCATCGGGCGGGCCATATAATAGTCGTCGTAGGTATATTCTGATTCTTTGGTCTTGCCGTCGGTAAAGGAACCCATCTCGATGTCAAGACCTCCAGTAGCGGCCTGCCAGGTGTCGGTCGTGCCACCCCAGTCGCTGATAACGGCTCCGTCAAATCCCCACTGGCGCTTCAAGATGCCGTTGAGCAGCGAGTCGTTGTTGCAGCAGTGGATGCCTTGCCACATGTTGTAGCTGCCCATGATGCTCCACACGTGGGCTTCCTCGACAGCCTTTTTGAAGGCGGGCAGATAGATCTCGTTGATAGCACGTTCGCTGGCGTTGACATTGACAGCAAAGCGGTCCACCTCCTGGTTGTTCAAGAAAAAGTGCTTGAGGCAACAAGCCACACCGTTGGCTTGGGCTGCCTTGATGTAGGGTACAACCATCTCGCCGGCCAGATAGGGATCTTCGCCCATATACTCAAATGCGCGGCCGTTCAATGGCAGGCGGGCCATGTTCACGCCAGGACCCAGCAAGATGTCCTTGCCGCGGAAGGCGAACTCCTCGCTCAGGGCGTTGCCGTAGAGCGCTGCCAAGTCACGGTTCCAGGTGGCTGCCAGGCAGGTGAGCGACGGGAAGGCAACAATGCTGTCGTTGGTCCACTTGGCTGGTGACCAGGTGTTCCATTCCAGCTCCTCGCGCACGCCGTGAGGGCCGTCGTCCATGCTGAGCTGACGGATGCCCAGGCGGGGCACACCGGCGCTGGTGAACTTGCTCTGGGCATGAATCACTTGGATTTTCTCATGCAGTGTCATGCGCGACAGTGCGTCCTCGACGCGTTGCTCGAGGGGGGCGTTGTTGTCCAGATAAATCGGCTTCGTTTTTTGTGCCGATACGGTGGCCGTTGCCAGCATCAGGGCTATGGCAATGGTCGAAATAAATCTTTTCATTATCTATTGTTTTGGTTATCGTCTTTAGTTATTGACTCACACATTATAGTTTGATGGTCACTTGCTTGCCGTTGTACTCTACCATCTGCCCTGCGGGATTCTCGAGGTTGAGCTCGCGGGGATTGTCGCGGGAGATGACAACGATGTTGAAGCGGCGTGCCCCAAGCATGCCCTTGAAGTTGCCCTTGCGTTCGCCAATGGTGAGCGTGCGCGTGGCTTCGTCGTAGCTGAAGTCGATAGTGGCATATTTGCCTTTCTCGTAGTTGTAGTTGGTACCCTCGTCCTCATAGAGCTGGAACTGGCCGTCGGCACCGGTGTAGACATACAGGTTGATGAGTTCGGCGGGCTTCTCGTCGCTCCACTGTATTTCGGGACCGAAGGGGATGATGCTGCCTTCGCGCACAAACACGGGCATCGTCTCATAGGGGGCATCAACCACCAACTTTTGGCCGCCTTCGATATACTGGCCACTGTACAGGTCATACCAGCCGCACTGCTTGGGGAAGTAGACCTGGCGGTTGCGGGCCTTGTAGGTGGCGACGGGGCAGGCCATGAAAGCGGGGCCGAACATCCACTGGTCGGGAATGTCAAGCACATTCTTGTCGTTGGCAAAGTCCATCACCAGTGCGCGCATGAGCGTGTAGTCCTTGAAGTGTGCCCAACCGGCCATCGAGTAGAGGTAGGGCATCATGCGGTAACGCAGCTTGTGGTAATAGACGATGCTGTTGTAGGCGGGATGACCCTCGGGGGCGATGTTCCACACTTCGCGCAGGGGCCATTGACCGTGGGCACGATACAGGGGAATGAAGCAACCAAACTGGTTCCAGCGGGTCTGGAGCTCGCGCCACTCGGTGAGGTCGCTGTTCTCGTGGCCCGTTTGGTCAAACTCTTGCTGAGCTACCACATAGCGGTTCTCGACACAGAATCCGCCCTGGTCCATGCCCCAGAAGGGGATGCCCGACATCGAGAAATTGAGGCCTGCAGTCATCTGGGCACGCATGTCCTCCCATCGGGTACCGATGTCGCCGCTCCATGTGGCAGTTGAGTAGCGCTGTTCGCCGGCAAAACCGCTGCGGGTCAGCAGGAACACGCGCTTGTTGTTGCCTGTGGCACGCTGGCCGTTATAGATGGCGTCGGCGTTGACGATAGAGTAGGCGTTGAAATATTCAGTCGACGAACCCAGGGCCGTGGGGCCTGACAGGGCTTTGCGGTACCACATGGGCGTGCAGTCGCGTATGTTTGGCTCGCTGGCGTCCATCCACCAGGCGTCGATGCTCTGGCCGTACTTGGCGTACAGGTTGTCGTTCATCTGTTTCCAGAACAGTTTGCGGGCACCTGCGTCATAGGCATCATAGAACGAACCGCGGAATCCCAGCCA
>JBGUJU010000189.1:0-1941 GCA_045114065.1 Sodaliphilus sp. | reverse complement strand
TGTTTGATCCGTTGAGGATTGGGAACCCACTGAATTGAAACATCTTAGTAGGTGGAGGAAGAGAAAGCAATATGCGATATCGTTAGTAACGGCGAGCGAAAACGATACAGGACAAACTGAATCCCGTACTGTGAGGTATGTGGAGATGTGGTGTTTCGGATCTTGATTTTAATCTTCTTATGTTAAGCTGAAGTTTGCTTGGAATGGCAGCGCCGTAGAGGGTGATAGTCCCGTAAGTATGTGTGTTTGAAGATTTGTTCTTGTTTCCTGAGTAGGATGCATTGGATATTGCGTTTGAATTTGGGTGGCATCAACACCTAATCCTAAATACATCTCAAGACCGATAGCGTATTTAGTACCTTGAGGGAATGCTGAAAAGAACCCCTATTGGGGGGTGAAAAGAACTTGAAACCAGATAGTGATAGCCAGATATGGCCTTTAAGGAATGATGCTTTTGTGAAAGAGGCAGTGGTGACGCTGTAGTATGATTGAAAGCGGACTAGGGTTGTATCGTCCGTCTTGTAACACGGGCCAGGGAGTTCTCTGTTGTGGCGAGGATAAGAGGTGTTTAGCTTCGTATTCGTAGGGAAACCGATTCCTCGTAGCATCTTTTTTGGTGTGTGGGGGGAGGTCTTAATAGGGCCTTTTAGTCACAGCATTGAAACCCGAAGCCGGTCGATCTATTCCTGAGCAGGATGAAGTCGCTCTTACGAGTGATGGAGGTCCGCAGGGTTGTTGTTCTGCAAAACACTCCTCTGACTTGGGAATAGTGGTGAAAGGCCAATCAAGGCCGGTGACAGCTGGTTCCACTCGAAATGACTCTTAGGTCAGCCTGACTGGAGATTGGTAGCGGGGTAGAGCACTGATTGGGCGTTTAGGGAGGGAAACTTCTCGGCGTTCTGTAAAACTCCGAACTCGTTACCGTTGTTGATGGTTGGAGTGCGGGGCGCGGGGTAAGCTTGTGTCCCGAAAGAGAAACAACTCAGACTATGGTTAAGGTCCCTAAATGTTGGATAAGTGTAAGGGAGTCTTTGGCCCAAGACAATGGGCAGGTGGGCTTAGAAGCAGCCACCCTTTAACGAGTTCGTAACAGATCACCCATCGAGGTCAAAGGCATCTAAAATGGACGGGAATTAATCCAACTACCGATACCATAGAACACACGGTTTTTGTGTGATTGTGTAGAGTGGCGATCTGTGAGGGTTGAAGTGGGGGCGTGAGTTCCTGTGGACCTTGCAGGTATGCGGATCCTGGTAGTAGTAGCAGCAAAGTAAGGTGAGAATCCTTACCGCCGGAGGGGCTAGGGTTCCTTGGCAATGTTCGTCAGCCAAGGGTTAGTCGATCCTAAGGCCGGTCGTAAGTCGAGCCGGTCGAAAGGGAAACAGGTTAATATTCCTGTACATAGTTGATACGTGCGGTGACGCGTGGACTAGTTTCTGACGCTTTGAGATAGGTTTTGTATGATTGTCGTCATATTTAAGTGTTTAAGCCAGGGGAGAGGTGTAATGGCGAGAACCTGGTGTAGGCATGATGAGCAACCTGTATGGGTTGTTTGACTGATTCATGGAGTCCTTGAAAAGGGAATTAGTATGGATTCAACTATTTCGTACCGAGATCCGTCACAGGTGCCCCTAGCTGAGTAGGCTTAGGCGTTTTAAGGTAAACTAGCTAAGGGAAATCGGCAAAATGGCCCCGTAACTTTGGGAGAAGGGGTGCCAGCCATGTGAATGGCTGGTCTCAGTGACCAGGGGGGCCCGACTGTTTAATAAAAACATAGCTCTCTGCTAGCCTGAAAAGGTGTGTACAGAGGGCGACACCTGCCCAGTGCTGGCACGTGAAGCTTCGGTTCAACGGAGTGAAGCGCCAGTAAACGGCGGGGGTAACTATAACCCTCTTAAGGTAGCGAAATGCCTTGTCGGATAAGTACCGACCTGCATGAAT
>JBGUJU010000188.1:0-2358 GCA_045114065.1 Sodaliphilus sp. | reverse complement strand
GATGGTCACAGTGATGGTCTTGTCACCCTTGTTGCTGGAAACAACCCCAATTCTCTCTTTTCTTAAATTACGTTTTTCTTCCATTGTAGTGGTTGTTGGGATTATTTGTTGTTCTTGAGCTCGCGTTCACGAATCTCGGTCTTCAAGCGCGCGATCAATTTCCTGTCAAGCGTGATCTTGGCCGGATTATCGAGCGGGGAAATGGTGTGCTGGATCTTCTCCTGAACGTACTCTTTCTGTACTTGGTCGAGGCGGTCCTGCAATTCCTTATCGGTCAGTTCCTTGATATTTTCCTTTTTCATAATGCGGTCAAAATATTAAACGAGTTGAGTGGGATCATAGTCGCGACGAACGACAAACTTAGTAGCTACGGGGAGCTTCTGGGCGGCGAGGCGCAGGGCTTCCTTAGCGATATCAAAGCTCACACCGTCAACCTCGATGAGGATGCGTCCGGGGTGAACAGGAGCGACGTAACCGGCAACATCACCTTTACCTTTACCCATGCGGACATCGGCAGGCTTGCGGGTGTAGGGCTTGTCGGGGAAAATGCGCAGCCAGATCTGTCCCTGGCGCTGCATGTAACGTGTCACGGCGACACGGGCGGCCTCGATTTGGCGAGCGGTGATCCACTTGCTCTCCAGAGTCTTGATTCCGAAGGAACCGAAAGCGAGCTGATTGCCGCGCTTGCTGTACTGGCGAGGATGCCCATCACTGGGACGACGGTATCTTAATCTCTTAGGTTGTAACATTTTAAATTTCGTTTTTTATAGTCACACTTCAAGTTACTGGTTGTGACTGGGTTTAACGATTGTTGTTTCTCTTGCCACCGCGGAAACCACGACGCTCGCCGCGCTCACCGCGCTCGCCACGACCGCCACCACGGCGCTCGCCGGCATTGTTGGCAAAGTTAGGAGCCAGATCCTTCTTGCCATAGACCTCGCCACGGCAGATCCAAACCTTGACACCGATCACACCGACCTTGGTGTGAGCAGGAACCAGAGCGTAGTCAATGTCGGCACGCAGGGTGTGGAGCGGAGTGCGGCCTTCCTTGAACATCTCGCTGCGGCGCATCTCGGCACCGTTCAAGCGACCCTTGACCTGGATCTTGATGCCCTCGGCACCCATGCGCATGGTGCTGGCGATAGCCATCTTCACGGCACGGCGATAGGCGATCTTGCCCTCGATCTGGTGAGCGACGTTAGCGGCAACGAGCTGTGCATCGAGCTCGGGGCGCTTAACCTCGTGAATGTTGATTTGAACGTCCTTGTTGGTGAGCTTGATGAGCTCCTGCTTGAGGGCCTCCACGTCAGCACCCTGCTTGCCGATGATGATACCGGGGCGTGCGGTGCAGATGGTGATGGTCACGAGCTTGAGCGTGCGCTCAATGACGATACGGGCCACGCTGGCCTTAGCAAGACGCTCGTTGAGATACTTGCGGATCTTGTCGTCCTCGACCAGGGTATCTCCATACTTACGGCCACCGAACCAGTTGGAATCCCAACCACGGATGATGCCTAAACGATTGCTGATTGGATTAACTTTCTGTCCCATTTCGTTTTATGCGTCTTTTTCTTTGTTAATAGTGTCCACGTAGATGGTCACGTGGTTGGAACGTTTGCGGATGCGATAGCCGCGACCCTGGGGGGCCGGGCGGAGGCGCTTGAGCATGGGAGCTGCATCAACCATGATGGTCTTGATGTAGAGCTCACCGCTCTCGGCCTTCTTGCCATTCTTCTGTTCCCAGTTGCTGATTGCCGACTTGAGCAGTGTCTCAACGTCGCTGGCAGCCTGCTTGTTGGAGAAATGGAGCAGACCGAGGGCCTTGAATACCTCGACACCGCGAACCATGTCAGCCACCAGGCGCATCTTGCGAGGGGAGCTGGGAACGTTGCGCAGCTTTGCGAAGGATTCGCTCTTGCGGGCTTCCTTCTTCAACACAGCTGATTCATGTTTTCTCTTACCCATTGTATTTAATTCTTTTTTGTTCTGTAAATTTAAATAATCCCGGGCCCATTATTTCTTGTTGTTGCCGCTGTGACCACGGAAGGTGCGGGTGGGAGCGAACTCGCCGAGCTTGTGACCTACCATGTTCTCGGTAACATAGACGGGAATGAACTTGTTGCCATTGTGAACTGCGAAGGTGTGTCCTACGAACTCGGGGGCGATCATCGAAGCGCGGGACCAGGTCTTGATCACACTCTTCTTGCCGCTCTCGTTCATGGCGTCAACCTTCTTCTCGAGTTTCACGCTGATGTAAGGGCCTTTTTTTAATGAACGACTCATAATTAATCGAATTTAATCAAATTACTTCTTTCTTCTTTCAATGATGTACTTCGAAGACTGCTTCTTCGGCGCACG
>JBGUJU010000187.1:0-12380 GCA_045114065.1 Sodaliphilus sp. | reverse complement strand
TGTGTCAAAACTTGCGATGACACAACCCATCTATTCATCTATTTGTCTATTTATATATAATAAAGTAGACGAATAGACGAAAAGATGTGATGTGATGAATTGTAGTAATGAAAGAAAAGTAGTCCTCACTTTTCCTCTTTTATTTGCGTTTGGACGAATAGATGAATGGATCGCTTGTGGTTTGCTGTGAAAGTGTTGAATAAATGTCTGTATTTACCCGCCCATTTTGGATGAATAGAAGATGAGCAGACTTCACTAATCTCTAATCACTAATCCCTAATCTGCGAGCTTGCTCGCATCAATGAGGCAGTCAAGTTGTTTAAGTTGTTTGAGTTGTTTTTTTTAAAAATGGAGTGCGGATGCTTCTCTAAACACTAAACCTTAAACTTTAAACTGCGAGCGCAGCGAGCACTTAGCGTGAGGAAAAAGGCAGAATAGTTACATAGAATGGCCGTGTTAATAAAAAGATGTGAAAAATGATGTATGGTTGAGGGAATTTGCTTACCTTTGCACCCGAATTTTGAACATCCATAACATAAACAAGATCGAAATAAATTCCAAGTCATGAGAGGTATTCATGTTACAAGTGAGATAAAACCGCTGAAGAAGGTTTTGTTGCACCGTCCCGGACGTGAACTGCTCAACCTGACGCCCAACACCCTGGAGGAACTGCTTTTTGACGATATTCCTTATCTGAAAGTTGCCGAGGAGGAGCATGATGCCTTCTCGCAGGTGCTGCGTGACAATGGTGTCGAGGTGGTTTATCTGGAGGACCTGATGGCCCAAGTGCTGGACATCAGCCCTGAGATCAGGGAGCAATTCCTGCGTCAGTTCATTGAGGAGGCCGGCATCTGTGCGACCAAATATCACGATATCATCTACAACTATCTGAATGGCATCCAGTCGAGCAAGGAATTGGTGCTGAAGACGATGGAGGGCATCTACCTGCAGGATCTGCCCCGCGACCCGCGCGAGGTGGAAAATTCGCTGGTTGACCAGGTAAAGGGCGACAGCCGCTTTGTGGTCAAGCCGATGCCCAACCTGTATTTCACGCGCGATCCGTTTGCCTGCATCGGCACTGGTGTGAGCATCAACCGGATGTTCTCGGTAACGCGTTGCCGCGAGACGATCTACGGCGACTATATCTTCAGGTATCACCCCGACTTCAAGGAGGTGGACCACTACTACGACCGCACCCTGCCCTACCGCATCGAGGGCGGCGACATCCTGAACCTGAACGAGCACACGCTCGCTATCGGCATCAGTCAGCGCACCGAGCCCGACGGCATCGAGCTGATTGCCAAGAATATCTTCAAGAACGACAATGCCGCCATCGACACCGTGCTGGCTATCCATATCCCCGAGACGCGTGCCTTTATGCACCTGGACACCGTATTCACCCAGATTGACCACGACAAGTTCACCGTGCATCCCGGCATCCTGGGCCCGCTGGAAGTCTTCAAGCTCACCCGTGGCGAGGGCGACAACGAGATCAAGCTGGAGCGCAAGGAGGAGACGCTGGAGGAAATCCTCGCCGAGGCACTGGGTCTGGAGCACGTCACGCTCATCAAGTGTGGCGGCGGCGACCTGATCACGGCCGAGCGCGAGCAGTGGAACGACGGTAGCAACACCCTGTGCATCGCACCGGGCAAGGTCATCGTCTATGAGCGCAACAATGTGACCAACGCCATCCTGCGCGAGGAGGGCATCACGGTGCTGGAGATCCCCAGCAGCGAGTTGTCCCGCGGTCGCGGAGGGCCCCGTTGCATGAGCATGCCGCTCTGGCGTGATTAATGCGAGCGAAGCTCGCAGGTTAAAGGTTAAAGTTTAATGTTTAATGAGGCATCCGCTTTCTGACAACTGAAAACTTTCAACTGCCAACTGAAATTTATTTAATCTATTCAATATTAATTTTTTAATACTATTTTCAATTATGCCAAGAAGTTTATCTGGAAGAAGTTTCCTGAAGTTACTCGATTTCTCCACCGAGGAGATTCAGTATTTACTCGAACTCGCTAAGGATTTCAAGCGCATGAAACGCGCCGGAACTCCTCACAAGTATCTCGCAGGCAAGAACATCGTGCTCTTGTTCGAGAAGACCTCCACTAGGACCCGCTGCTCGTTTGAGGTAGCAGGTAATGACCTGGGTATGGGTGTTACCTACCTCGATCCCGGTTCATCACAGATGGGCAAGAAGGAGTCGCTCGAGGACACCGCTAAGGTGCTGGGCCGCATGTTTGACGGTATCGAGTATCGTGGCTTCGACCAGGAAATCGTTGAGAACCTCGCCAAGCACGCTGGTGTTCCCGTATGGAATGGTCTGACCACCGACTTCCATCCCACCCAGATGCTGGCCGACGTCCTCACTATCGAGGAGCACTTTGGTTACTATAAAGGCCTGACGATGGTCTTCATGGGTGATGCCCGTAACAACGTGGCTAACTCGCTGATGGTCGTTTCGGCTAAGTTGGGTATCAACTTCGTAGCCTGTGGTCCCAAGGACAACATGCCTGACAAGAAGCTCGTTGACACCTGCAAGAAGATCGCTAAGGAGAACGGTTGCACCATCACCCTGACCGAGGACGTGAAGAAGGGCACCAAGAATGCTGACGTCATCTATACCGACATCTGGGTATCGATGGGTGAGCCCGACGAGATCTGGGAACAGCGCATCAAGCTGCTCAGCCCCTATCAGGTGAACGACGCCGTGATGAAGAACGCCAACCCCGGCGCCATCTTCCTGCACTGCCTGCCCTCGTTCCATGACCTGGAGACCACCATCGGTGTTGACATCCACAAGAAGTTCGGTCTGCCCGAGATGGAGGTTACCGACAAGGTGTTCCGCAGCCCGCAATCCAAGGTATTTGACGAGGCCGAGAACCGCATGCACACCATCAAGGCCGTGATGTACGCCACCTTGAAATAAATCAGGTGTTAGGTATTAGGCTTTAGGTGTTAGGTGGCATTCGCTTTCACCTAAAGCCTAAAACCTAAAGCCTAAAACCTAGAAAGATAAAGAAATATGAGTAAACGTCTTGTTATCGCTCTGGGTGGCAACGCCCTGGGCAAGACTCCTCAAGAGCAGCTGGACCTGGTAAAGGGTACTGCTTCAACCATCGTTGACCTCGTCGAGGAGGGTTATGACGTCGTTATCGGTCATGGTAACGGTCCGCAGGTGGGTATGGTAAACCTGGCCTTTGAGTATTCGGCCAACAACGGTGGCGGCACCCCCGCCATGCCTTTCCCCGAGTGCGGCGCCATGACGCAGGGTTACATCGGTTATCACCTGCAGCAGGCCGTTGAGCGCGAGCTGGCTCGCCGTGGCATCAACAAGCCCTGTGCCGCCGTGGTTACCCAGGTGGTCGTTGACAAGAACGACGACGCCTTCCAGAAACCGACCAAGCCCGTGGGCATGTTCTACAGCAAGGAGGATGCCGACCGCATCGTCGCCGAGACTGGTTACACCTTTGTTGAGGATGCCG
Organism: Sodaliphilus sp.; assembly: GCA_045114065.1. Taxonomy (GTDB): domain Bacteria; phylum Bacteroidota; class Bacteroidia; order Bacteroidales; family Muribaculaceae; genus Sodaliphilus. Next base: position 8,898 of record JBGUJU010000187.1, on the reverse strand, counting down.
GCCGTGGCTACCGCCGCGTAGTGCCCTCCCCCATCCCCGTCAAGATCGTCGAGTTGCCCATCGTGGAGCAGCTCGTAGGCCTGCACAGCGTGGTCATCACCGTGGGTGGTGGTGGCATCCCCGTTGTGGAGAACGGCCCTGGCGACTATGAGGGCGTGGCAGCCGTCATCGACAAGGACCGCGCCAGCGCCAAGTTGGCCCTCGACCTGAATGCCGACATGCTGGTGATTCTCACCGCCGTGGAGAAGGTGTCCATCAACTTCAACAAGCCCGACCAGAAGGATCTGGACCGCATGACCATTTCCGAGGCTCGCGAGTACATCCAGCAGGGTCACTTCGCTCCTGGCAGCATGCTGCCTAAGGTGGAGAGCTGCATCAGCTTCGTGGAGAACACAACTGGCGGCACCGCCCTGATCACTTCGCTCGACAAGGCCCGCGAGGCCCTGCAGGGCAAGACTGGCACCCTGCTCGTCAAGGAGTAAGACACACATTATATAATTACAATCATGGCTGGACTGCATCGATGGTCTAGCCATGATTGTTTTTGGAGAGCGCTATTGCCGGAACTGGCTCGGCGTCATGCCTGTCATGCGCTTAAAGAATTTGGTAAGGAAGGATGGATTGGGGAAGTTGAAGTCGTCGCAGATGCTGGCAAGGGACTTGTCGGTGTGTTTGAGGTCGATTTTGATGCGGGTGACCAGAGCATCGTCAATCCACTGCTTGGCGCTCTTGCCGCTTACCTGACGGATGATGGTGCTCATGTAACGGGGCGTGAGACACAGGCAAGAAGCGTAGTAATCGATGGTATGGTGCTCGGGGGCAAACTCACTCACCAGCTGGATGAAGTCAGAAAACAGACGTTGCTCACGCGTCTGGCTATGGCGGTAAGTCTGCTCATGCTGGCTCCACAGGTTATCGACATACCACAGGAAGGCGCTCACCAAGTTGAGTGTAACCTGGCTGCTGCCATCCTGATGGCGCAAGTGGCGGTACAGCATCAGATGCAACTGGTCCAGATACTCCATGTCATCGGACTGCAGACGCAACTGGAAGTCACGCAGATGCCCGTCAAAGGTCCTGGGTATGCGGTTCCCGATGGCCAGCGAGAACAGTTCGTCGCTGATTGACAGTCCAATGCCTTGCACATCACTCGAAGCGTCCCTGTATTGCAAGATACCGTTCGTGCTCAAGAAAACCAGGTCGCCTGCCTCGAAACGCCGCTCCATCATATTGATGACGGGTGATGCCCACCCGTTCTTGATCATGAGGATACGCATCTCGGGCATGAGGGTCGGCTGGTCCATAATCTGTTCCTTGATCAAGTTAATGCGCACGTTGCGGGCAACGGCAAGGTTGCGCGAGATGTAGTTATTGGCAAGATGCTGGTCGCTGCCTTCAATGAGTTGCTTGAGTTGCGTCAAGTTCAGTTGTCTTAATTCAGCCATAATCCTCTTGATTTTGGACGCAAAGATAGAAATTTATGGCTGATTTTGATAAAAATTTTGGATTTTTGTACAAACAGGACATTTTCTCCCTGCTTTGGATAGAGCAAGAGACAAGATTAGTCACTAATTTTGCGATATCAAACCAATCTACAAGGATATGAAACGGCTATTATTCATCATCAGCGCTTTCTTGACACTCAGTGCCACGGCACAGACCCTCGAGCAGTGCCAACAGGCAGCCGAGCGCAACTACCCGCTCATCGCACAGCACGACCTGATCGCCCGCACGACCGACCTCACCGTCGCCAATATCCAGAAAGGGTGGCTGCCGCAACTCAGCGCGACAGCCCAAGCGACTTACCAGAGTGCGGTAACCGCCTGGCCCGAGGAGATGCAGGGATTGATGCGACAGATGAGCATTGACATGAAGGGACTCGCCAAGGACCAGTACCGCGTGGGGCTCGACTTGCAGCAGACGGTGTTTGACGGCGGGGCCATCAGTGCCCAGAAAAAGGTGGCACGTGAGCAGGGCGCCGTGCAGCAGGCACAGCTCGATGTCAGCCTGTATCAAGTGCGCCAACGTGTCAACGAGATGTACTTCGGCCTGCTGTTGCTGGATGACCAGATCCGCCTCAACAACGACCTGCAGGAGCAGCTCACCGCGAGTGAGAATAAACTCACCTCGATGGTCAAGCATGGCACTGCAGCACAGTGTGACCTGAACAACGTGACAGCCGAGCGCCTCAACGTCATCCAGCAGATGACCACACTGGAGTCACAGCGCCGCGTGCTGATGGCGATGCTCGGTACCTTCTGCGGCATTGAGGTCAACCACGTGGCCAAGCCCGCCGCCGTCAATGTCACCGATGGCAATAACCGTCCCGAACTGAGACTGATTGACAGTCAGTTGCGACTTGCCGACGCCCAGGACCAGGCTCTCAAGGCTGCCCTGCTGCCGCGTCTGGGCGTGTTCGCACAGGGCTACTACGGCTACCCAGGTTACAACCTGTTCAAGGACATGATGGGCCGCGAGTGGTCATGGAACGGCATGGTGGGCGCGCGCCTGACATGGAACATCGGCGCTCTCTACACCCATCACAACGACAAGGCCAAGGTGCAGCTGATGCGCGAGACTGCCCAGAACCAGCGTGAAGTGTTCCTGTTCAATAACCGCCTAGAGCAGATGCAGCAGAACGAGGCCATCGACCGCTACCGCCAACTCATGGCACAAGACGAGGAAATCATCACCCTGCGCCAGCAGGTACGCAAGGCCGCCGAGTCCAAACTCTCACACGGCATCATCGACGTGAATGACCTGATACGCGACATCAACAGCGAGAATGCCGCGCGTGTGCAGCAGTCCATCCATGAAATTGAGATGCTCAAGCAGATGTATGACCTGAAATATACGACGAACAATTAACCAAACAACATAGCGATGAAAAAGATAACAATCATGGCAAGCGTGGCACTGATGCTGATGACCGCTTGCGGCAAGAAGGAGAAGGCATTTGACGCCACGGGGACGTTCGAGTCGACCGAGGTCACCATCTCGGCCAAGGCAACGGGCGAGTTGAAATCCTTTGACGTGACCGAGGGGCAGACCATTGAGGGTGGCACCCAGGTGGGACGCATCGACACCTATCAGTTGACGCTCAAGAAGCAGCAACTCGAGACTCAGCGTGGCCAGCTTGCAGCCAGCAAGCGCCAACTGTCGTCCAACCGCTCGGCAGCCAGCAGCCAGCAACTGGACCTGAACAAGCAACTCTCGTCCATCCAGCAACAGATCACCAATGCCCAGCGTGAGCGCCAGCGCTATGCCGAGCTCGTCAAGGACGGCGCCGTACCACGCAAACAGCTCGACGACATCGACAATCAAATCAAGGTATTGAACCGTCAGCTGGAAGCGACGCGCGACCAGATCCGCAGTGCCAATGCCGCCCTAGCCGAGCAGGGCAAGGGCATCGGCGCCCAGATGGAAGGCATTGACGCCCAGGTCGCCGGCATCGACGCCCAGCAGCGCCAACTCGATGACCAGATTGCCAATGCCGACATCGTGGCACCCTACAGGGGCACCGTGCTGGAGAAGTATGTCGAACAGGGCGAGTTTGTCTCGACAGGCAAGCCGCTGTTCAAGATGGCTGATGTGGACAATATGTTCATCCGTGCTTATGTCACCTCGGCGCAGCTGCAGAATATCAAGGTGGGACAAGCGTGCAAGGTGTTCGCCGACTATGGCGACGGGAAGAAGAAGGAGTACCCTGGCACCATCACTTGGATCTCGAGCCGCTCGGAGTTCACCCCCAAGACCATCTTGACCGATGACGAGCGAGCCGACCTGGTCTATGCCGTCAAGATCGCCATCAAGAACGATGGCTATGTGAAAATCGGCATGTATGGCGAGGTGAAGTTCTAGTTATTGATTAAAACTATAATCACTATAGATACTATAGTCACTATAGGAACTATTGAAAAGTGACGGCAATGAACGCGATTGAGGTAAATAACGTGTCCAAGTCCTATGGGACGGTCAAGGCGCTCGACGGGGTGTCGTTCTCGGTCGGCAAGGGTGAGGTTTTCGGGCTCATCGGACCTGACGGTGCCGGCAAGACGACGATGTACCGCATCTTGTGCACCCTGCTGCTGCCCGACTCGGGAACAGTATCGGTCGACGGCTTTGACACGGTGCGCCAGATGACCGACATTCGCCGCCGCGTGGGTTATATGCCCGGCAAGTTCTCGCTCTATGAGGACTTGACGGTACAGGAGAATCTGGAGTTTTTCGCTACCCTATTCGGCACAACGCTCGAGGAGGGCTACGACAGTATCAAGGCGATTTATAGCCAGATTGAACGTTTCAAGGACCGCCGTGCAGGCGCTTTGTCAGGCGGCATGAAACAGAAACTGGCGCTCTCATGTGCACTGGTACATAGACCCAGTGTGCTCTTCCTCGATGAGCCCACCACCGGTGTCGATCCCGTGTCGCGCAAGGAATTTTGGGATATGCTGGGCGACCTCAAGGAACGAGACATCACCATCGTAGCCTCTACCCCCTACCTCGACGAGGTGCGCCGCTGCGAGCGCGTTGCATTCCTTGACCAAGGCAAAATACGCGGCATCGGCACCCCTGACGAAATCTTGACTCGCTTTGCCGACGTGTTCAACCCGCCGGGCATCGAGCACGACAAGGCGACCCAGTCGCAGCACAGCGAGCCCGAGAATGTCATCGAGGTGGAACATCTGGTCAAGGCATTCGGTAATTTCCATGCCGTGGACGACATCAGTTTCACCGTCAAGCGCGGCGAGATATTCGGGTTCCTGGGGGCCAACGGTGCTGGCAAGACCACAGCGATGCACATGCTCACGGGCCTGAACCAACCGACGAGTGGTACGGGGCGCGTGGTGGGCTATGACATCCGCACCGAGCATGAGCAGATCAAAAAGCACATCGGCTACATGAGTCAGCGGTTTTCGCTCTACGAGGACCTGACGGTCGCTGAGAACATCCGCCTGTTTGCCGGCATCTACGGCATGGACGACAAGGAAATTGCACGCAAGACCGACGAACTGCTTGCCCGACTGCAGTTTGCCGACCACAAGGACGCTCTGGTGGCTTCGCTGCCGCTGGGCTGGAAGCAGAAACTGGCCTTCTCGGTAAGCATCTTCCACGAGCCGGGCGTAGTCTTCCTCGACGAACCCACGGGCGGAGTGGACCCCGCCACGCGGCGCCAATTCTGGAAACTCATCTATGAGGCTGCTGGCCGTGGCATCACCGTGTTTGTCACCACCCACTACATGGACGAGGCCGAATACTGTGACCGCATCTCCATCATGGTCGACGGCAAGATCAAGGCGATGGGCACTCCCGACGAGTTGAAACAGAAGTATAACCAGCCCGATATGGACCACGTGTTCACCTATCTGGCGCGCCAAGCCACCCGCTCTAGTGACTAGCCAAATAATCTGTTCTAGATCATCTAGAACAAAAAACTGAGAGAAAATGAAACAGTTCATCTCATTTGTCATCAAGGAAGCAAAGCACATCCTGCGCGACAAGCGCACGATGCTCATCCTCTTCGGCATGCCGCTGGTGCTGATGCTCATCTTTGGCTTCGCCATCACCACCGATGTGAAAAATGTGCGCACCGTGGTGGTGACCAGTTCGATGGACCATCTCACCCAACAGGCTGTAGACAGGCTGGCGGTATCAGAATATTTCACCATCACCCAAGTGGTCGCCACGCCGCGAGATGCCGAACGGGTCATCCGCAGCCAGAAGGCCGACATGGCGATCGTCTTTGGGCCCGACTTCGCCTCCAAACGCAGTGGCGTGCAGTTTATCGTCGACGGTGCCGACCCCAACATGGCACAGCAATGGACCAACTATGCCACAGCCGTGCTGCTCAATGCCGACGGTGGCGCCGTCAACACCAAGATGCTCTATAACCCGCAACTCAAGTCGGCCTACAACTTCGTGCCCGCCATCATGGGTATGCTGCTGATGCTGGTGTGCGCGATGATGACCTCTATCTCGATTGTGCGCGAGAAGGAGAAGGGAACGATGGAGGTGCTGCTCGTCTCGCCCGTCAAGCCGCTGATGATTATTGTCGCCAAGGCGATACCTTATCTGGTGCTCGCCTTCGTCATACTGATCATCATCCTGTTGATGGCAAGGTTTGTCCTGGGCGTTCCACTGGTGGGATCACTCTTCTGGATTATCGCCATTTCTATCATCTACATCCTGCTGGCTCTCGCACTGGGTCTGCTCATCAGCAATGTCGCCAAGACTCAGTTGGTGGCGCTCCTGCTCTCGGCAATGGTGCTGCTGGTGCCCATCGTGATGCTCAGCGGTATGCTTTTCCCGGTTGAGTCCATGCCACGGGTACTGCAGTGGATATCGGCTGTCATCCCGCCGAGATATTATATTGAGGCGATGCGCAAACTGATGATTATGGGTGTCGGAATCAAGGAAGCGGCACGTGAGGTCTTGATTCTCACGGGCATGCTTGCCGTACTGATGACGCTCGCCCTTGCCAAGTTCAACAAGCGATTGGAATAGCGTTGCCAATTTATACTTCTCTGTTGCCAGCGGCATCCGCTCTCAACTGAGAACTGAAAACTGAAAAAGAATGACACTGAAATATCTCATACAGAAAGAGTTCACGCAGATTCGCCGCAACGCGTTCCTGCCAAAACTCATCGTGGTGTTCCCCATCATGATCATGTGTGTCATGCCCTGGGTGATGAACATGGAGGTGAAGAATATCAAGGTCACGGTAGTGGACAACGACCGCTCTACCCTATCCCAACAGCTGGTACACAGCATCGAGGCGAGCAACTACTTCATCTTCAAGGGCCAGCAGCCCACCTACAAAGCTGCGTTGCAAGAAGTTGAGCATTCTCGTGCCGATGTCGTGATGGTCATCCCCCAGGACTACAGCCGCGACATGACACTGGGCAACCAGCCACAGGTACTCATCGCCGCCAATGCCGTCAATGGTACCAAGGGTGCCATGGGTAGTGCTTACCTCACGCAGATTGTCACGGCCCACGTCAACCCCGATGTTACCGCGATGCAGTCGCGCGTCTCCTCCCTGTTCCTATATAACAAACATCTGAATTTCAAGCTGTTCATGATTCCCGCCCTGTTTGCCATCGTGATGATGCTGATGACTGGATTCTTGCCAGCCCTCAACATCGTGGGCGAGAAGGAGGCGGGCACCATCGAGCAGATCAATGTCACGCCCGTGAGCAAGTGGTCGTTTATCCTTGCCAAGCTCATCCCCTACTGGATCATCGCCCTGTTTGTCATCACCGTGTGCCTGTTGCTAGCCTGGGCGGTCTATGGCATCACCAGCGTGGGGCCACTGGCGCTGATTTATCTGCTCGTGATGCTATTGGCCCTGTTCTGGAGCTCGTTCGGCCTGATGATCAGCAATTATAGCGACACGATGCAGCAGGCCATCTTCGTGATGTGGTTCTTTGTGGTGATGATGCTGTTGCTGTCGGGCCTGTTCACGCCCACCCGCTCGATGCCTTCGTGGGCATACGCCACAACCTATGTCAACCCGATGTCCTACTTCATCGAGGCAGTGCGCACTGTCTTCATCCGTGGTGGCGGGCTGTCCAGCATCTGGCACCAGCTGCTCGCCTTGCTGGGCATCGGTTCCATCATGGCCACCTGGGCCGTCCTGAGCTACAAGAAAAACTCTTAAAACATCCTCATTTTGAGTATTTGTATTATCTTTGCAGAAAGAATAACAATCTCAAAAAAACAAACGACTATGAAACGATTATTGACTGCGATTGCATTGTTGCTGACGTTTACTGTCAGCTGGGCGGACTCGCCATTGACCTCAACACACTTTGCCGACGCCTATTCTGACCACGAGATGGTGCAGATGGCCAACGAGTTGATGCAGAACGACATCCCCACAACTCTATTGAATTTCCTGGCCGATAAACAACAGCCTGTTGACGTGCGACTGGCAGTGATCAACAAGATTGGCTGGAACTTTGACGGCACCTCAGTCGGGGAGCAGCTAGGGCAATACTTAATGGGCCGCTACAAAGCCCAGAACGAGAAAAAGCTGGTCAAGAAGCTGGATGCCGGAACGCTGGCCGTATATGCCTATGCCAAGGCGATGAGCAATTACTTTGACGTCAAAGCGGCAAGCGAGTTGGGCCATCAGGCTGTAAAGAAGAACAAGAATAAGAGCTTCAGCGTGGCGATGGCATCGGCCCTCATCGACGCACAGATCTATCTAGACAGTGACTGGTCGATGGTCTACAAGGTGGTAGCCGACGTGCTGCACGATGGCTCGCTCCACCTGGACATGCGCCAGGAAGCCATCGACAACATCATGGAATACATCAACCTGTACAACGAGTAACCATCACCCTTCTTTAAACACACATGATGGTGTGCCATAATTCGCCTCGCGATTTTTAATCGGCCTGACGGCCGAGAAATTAAGCAAAATTATTAATAAAATTAAAATAAAAATTTGTTTAATTTCTCGCGCGAAGCGCGACTCCATTTGCAACGAAGAAATTATGACACAGCCTCATGAATAAAACAGGCTCCTTGAGGTTTCCCTCTTGGAGCCTGGTAGCATTTTGCGGAATTAATTCTTTGGAATGAACCTCGGTTGATTAGGCGTGCTTTTTAGCCTCGTCAACGATAGCCTTGAAAGCGGCGGGATTGTTCATAGCCAGGTCGGCGAGCACCTTGCGGTTGATCTCGATACCAGACTTGTGAATCAGGCCCATCAGCTTGCTGTAGGAGAGGTCCTCCATGCGAGCGGCAGCGTTGATACGCTGGATCCACAGCGCGCGGAAGTTGCGTTTTTTCTTCTTACGGTCAGCGTAAGCGTAGGTCAAACCCTTCTCCCAGGTGTTCTTAGCAACGGTCCAGACGTTCTTGCGAGCGCCAAAGTAACCCCTTGTAAGT
>JBGUJU010000186.1:0-1966 GCA_045114065.1 Sodaliphilus sp. | reverse complement strand
GTATTCCTGCAAGGTGAGGATTTTCTTAATGGTGGTGTGGCCCCACTTGGTAGGCTCCAGCGTACTTTTGGAGCCGCCCCGGTTGGTACCTTTGCTTCGCCAGTAGTAGGTGGGATTTACAATCCCGTCCGCACCCAGCGCGGCGGCAATTTCGGCAAGGCCGAAGCCATCCAGCGCCATACGGTAGATGCGGCGTACCACAGCGGCGGCTTCTTCATCCACAATCCAAAAGCGGGTATCATCTGGGTTCTTGATGTAGCCATAGGGCGGCGGAGAAAGTGGCACTCCAGAATTGCCTTTCATTTTGTTGACGATGCGCCGTTTCTTGGAGATGTCTTTGGCGTAGTATTCATTCATAATGTTTTTGAACGGGGTGAAGTCGTCCTCGCCCTCGTCACTATCTACGCCATCGGAAACGGCCACCAGCCGTACATCGTGGAGCGGAAAGAACTCTTCCGTCAGCTTGCCGACCTCAATGTAGTTACGGCCCAGCCGGGAAAGGTCTTTCACAAACACCGCCGAGATATACCCGGCTTCAATAGCCGTCAGCATTTTCTGAAAGCCGGGGCGCTTCATCGTCGTACCCGTGATACCGTCATCCACAAAGAAAACGGTATCGGTGTAGCCCTTTTCCTTGGCGGCCTTTTGAAGTATTTTCTTCTGGTTGCTGATGCTGTTGGACTCGCTATCCATGTTGTCATCGCGGCTCAGGCGGCAATATAGAGCGGCAGTACCTACTGCGAAATTCTTGTTTGACTGTTTCAATATATCCTCCTTTCAGCCGTCAAACAAGAGGTTTTATCCTACCTATATTATACCTCCGTTGACCGCCCATGTTAAGGATGTCCGTGAAAGGGGGTTAAGCTGGCTCCAGTTCCGCCAGCATCAGTTTTAAGAGAATATCGCGCATCGGCTCTCCGTCCTCCTTGTAGACGGGCGTGACGATGAATTTTATCTTATCGACTTGATATACATATTCCTCCCGATCAATGGGATCTGTCATAGCATCCTCCTGTTCCGTTGTTGTTTGATACTACCAGTCTCCCGTTGTCCTGTGGGGAAACGCTGAAAGGCGGCGCTGAAAAGCGCCGCCCTTTGACCTTGCCCCACCTCTGGCCACGATGACCAGAAGCAGGGAGACTGTTTTATTCCATTTCAATCCACAATGGAGAGAGCCGCCGGGCCGGGTTAAGTTTGGGCTGTCACAAGACAGAAAGACCCCAGATCTTCGGTTCCCTGATTGATATGTACGCCGTATTTGCCACGCATCCCCGGCGCGGGGAGTATTCCAGACCGCCGGTGGCCCCGGCTGCATAGCCCCGCAATACCGCTGCCCGTGGGGGGCTGGCGCATACGGCAGGGACTCCCCCTCAAGTCCGTGGGAGGGCGTGAACAAGTTTCATTATCCCCCGCGCTGTCCTCGCGCCCGGATTGCCAGCACCGGGTTAAAGGCTGCGTAGATCGCTCGGCCAGCTTGTCCATCACCTCCTAAAGCTGGCTGTCGTGGCGGCGCACCTTACGTCGCTATCACGCGGGTTTCGTATCTGGAGTACTGTCTATTCAGTTGTCAGCGAGAAGAAATGTACCTCTCATCTATCAGGGCGCTTAGGAGGTAAAAGTACTCCCTGTTAGAGAGAATTTTTCAGCATATTTTTCAGGCTGGCCAAGCCCCGTTCAATCGAGCAGCAGACCCGACTTTTGCCCACGCCCTCGGCGGCGGCAATCTCGGCCTTGCTCTTGCCGAGGATATAGTGCTGATAGATCCGCCGGGCCTGAACAGCCGGGAGCTGGGCCAGCGCGTCATAGAGGGCAAGATCACGCTCATGCTTGTCCATGTACTCGTCCGGGGTCATGGGGCCGTGGAGCACATCAGCCTCGAAGCCGGGATCGGTGTCCAAGGAGCACTCACCGTTTCTGCGCTTCTGGCGCTTGTAGCTGTCACACAGACGGCCACCCATAGAGAGGA
>JBGUJU010000185.1:0-7205 GCA_045114065.1 Sodaliphilus sp. | reverse complement strand
TAAGCCTCGGCTTAAAATTCCTTTTTAGGTTTCAAATAGGTAAAATTTCTAAGGTAAAAAAGATTGTTTCAGGTTTATGGCGCAAATTTATAGCCATTTATTCTACCATGAAAACTTTTCATCTATGTTTTACAACATATTTTTGATTAAAAGCATGAATTTTGACGGATTTTCCCCATCAACAAGGGCAGCGGAAACAGCTATCATTCAACCGAATAAACCCATGGTTTAAACTTTATTAAGAATAACCGTTAAACAATTCTAACGGCTGATTTTAGCCCTTATTCCTCGTAGTGCTTGAGTTCAAAACGGCCTTCAGCGTCCAGCACAGCATAGGTGCACAGGCTAATCCAATCACCCAGGAAGATGACGGGCGGCATGCCCTCCTGTTCATTCATCCGCGCGATGTGGAGGTGCCCATAGACAAAGGCCTCGACGTCAGGATGAGCGGCATGATAGTCTCGTGAGAAATCCAGCAGCCGGACGGCGGCACGCTCTGAGATAGATTTGAGTGTTTCGGGGGTTCGGCTCGTGCGGTTCTCGCTAGACCATCCCGTGGCGATGGGATAGGTCCAGCGGGGATGGATGGCGGCATAAAGCCACTGGCACACCTTATTATAAAAGCACCAGCGCGTGAAGCGATACATGACGGGCTGCACACCCACGTCATCGCCGTGGGAGATGAGGATGCGACGCCCCTGTGAGACGACCTCGGTGTGTCCGTTGAGGACGGTCATATTCAGCTGGTCGCGCAGGTAGTCAAACAGCCACACGTCGTGGTTGCCTGTTACCCAAGTGAGTTTCACTCCAGCATCGGCCAGCTCTGCCAATTTGCCGAAGAAACGGATATATCCCCTGGGCACCACATTCTTGTACTCATACCAATAGTCCAGGATATCCCCCAGCAGGTAGAGCTCGGCTGCATCGTCCTTGATACTGTCCAAGAAGCGGCAGACGCGACGTTCACGGTCCAAATCCTTGGCCATGTACTTCGCGCCCAGATGCAGGTCCGATATAAAATATGTGTTCTTGCCAGCCATTTTCAGTTGGTAGTCTCTAGTCGCTAGTCATTAGTCACTAGTCGATGGATATCGCCCAGAAAAGTGCTCAACTTCTAACTCCTCACTTCTAACTTCTAACTATTAAACTACATCATGCCCAACTCGAGCTTGGCCTCGTCGGTCATCATGCGGGGATCCCACTCGGGCTCAAACACCAGATTGACCGTCGCACTGGTCACACCGTCCACGCTCTCGACCTTCTGCCTCACGTCCTCAAAAATGAAGTCGGCGATGGGACAGTTAGGAGCCGTGAGGGTCATGTCGATATCCACATGTCCTTCGTCATTCAGGTCGATCTTGTAGATCAGTCCCAGGCTATACACATCAACGGGCAACTCAGGATCGTAGACCGTTTTTAACATCTTGACGATGTCTTCCTCGATTTTCAATTTCTGTTCTTGTTCCATAACTGGGCGCAAAATTAAACAAATTCTAATAAAATGTGCTACAACCGCTTCCAAAAAAACCATACTTGCCACCCCTTTTCACACTTCTTCTAGGCGGCAACCCCAAAATATCAAAAGTGGTGAAAATCAAAATTTTTCATAAAAAATGCTGATTATTAGTGCTTAATTAGAAAAAAAGGTCTATTTTTGCAGTCGCAAAATCGTTAGGGGCTCATTTTTGGGCGCTTTTTATTTGTCGCCTCAACCCTAGAGGCAGTCATTAAAACCCTAATGAACAAGCATTTATAGAAAATTTGTTATTTAATTTTTTACCAAACATTAAATTTAAAATACTACAATGACTAAAGCAGAAATCGTTAGAGAGATTGCAAGCTCAACCGGCATTGACAAAGCTTCGGTTTTAGAGACTGTTGAAAAATTCATGGACGCCGTTAAGGATTCTCTGGCCAATGGCGAGAATGTTTACCTTCGCGGTTTTGGCAGCTTCATCGTGAAGACCCGTTCACAGAAGACCGCCCGCAATATCAGCAAGAACACTGTCATCATCATCCCCGAGCACAAGATCCCCGCTTTCAAGCCCGCTAAGGTGTTCATGGACCAGGTGAAGTAAATCACTATTGTTGACAGAAACATATAATTCACAATTAACATTTTACTGATATGCCTAACGGAAAGAAACGCAAAGGCCACAAGATGGCAACGCACAAGCGCAAAAAAAGACTGCGCAAGAACCGTCACAAAAACAAGAAGTAATCGTGTAGTCAATCTGTGACGACTGTGAAATAGCAGGAACAAATAAATTGGCGCGCACGATGATTGCCTGATCCGTCTAGCTTAACGCCTCGACCGTCCGGTTCATCTCGTCGATTGATTTGTTCCTGTTTGCTATTTCAAGGGATACCACAATGGCCTGATTCGCTCAGCGACCCGATTCCCTATAGACCCTACCCACCCTCGCACCGCCTGTCGGCAACGTGTCCAGCGGGACACATCTACTCCAGCCGCAGGAGAGCGTGCAGTTTTATATATTACATTACACATATATAAATCCAATATCACTTTTATTATTTTCACTCACCCTTCTGCGATGAGAAGTGAATTAGTAGTTGACGTCACGCCCAAGGACATGACGACGGCTCTGCTCGAAGACGGCCGCCTCGTGTCATTGCAACGGGAGACAAGAGATATCTCCTATGCCGTGGGCAACATCTACCTTGCCAAGGTGAAGAAGCTGATGCCGGGATTAAATGCCGCATTTGTCAACGTGGGACATCCCAAGGACGCATTCCTTCATTACCTTGATCTGGGATCACAATTCAACACATTCGCTCAATACATCAAGACGGTACGGGAGAATCCCAACAAGCGACCCATCAGCATCAGCAAAGTCAAGAACCAGCCCGACACCAACAAGCACGGCAGCGTGACCGACGTGCTCACCCAGGGGCAGGAACTGCTGGTACAAGTCGCCAAAGAGCCCATCTCGACCAAGGGTCCACGCCTGACCACCGAAATCACCTTCACCGGACGCTACCTGGTGCTCAGCCCATTCAATGACCGCATCTCGGTCTCACAAAAGATCAAGGACCACGCCGAGAAGACCCGATTGCGCCGACTCATCGAGAGCATGAAGCCCAAGAACTTTGGGGTCATCGTGCGCACATCGGCCGAAAACAAACGCGCTGCCGAGCTCAACAATGAGCTCAGGGTGCTCCTCAAGGCCTGGGATGATGCCATAGCCAAGATCCAACAGGCCACCCCTCCCAGCCTCGTCTATGAGGAAGAAAGCCGTGCCGTCGGCGAAATCAGGGATATCTTCAATCCCGAATTCGAGAGCATCCAAGTCAACAATGCCGAGGTGTATGAGCAGATCAGTGACTATGTGACTCAGATAGCCCCCGAACGCAGCGATATCGTCAAGCTATACAGCGACGACATGCCGATCTTTGACAAGTTCGGCATCACCAAGCAGATCAAGTCGTCATTCGGCAAGACGGTATCCTTCAAATCGGGCGCATACATAATCGTAGAAAGCACCGAAGCACTTCACGTCATCGATGTGAACTCAGGCAACCGCTCGCGCACCAGTACCGACCAGGAAAGCAATGCGCTGAACGTGAACTTGCTCGCCGCCGACGAGATAGCCAGGCAACTGCGCCTGCGCGACATGGGCGGCATCATCGTGATTGACTTCATCGACATGGCCAAGTCCGAGCACCGCACAGAGCTCTACAAGCACATGCGTGAAGTGATGCAAAAGGACCGTGCACGCCACAACATCCTGCCGCTCAGCAAGTTCGGGTTGATGCAAATCACCCGCCAACGCGTTCGTCCAGCACTGGACATCGCCACTGCCGAGACTTGCCCATCCTGTGGAGGAAAAGGTGAAGTGCAACCTTCACTGCTTTTTACCGACAAGCTGAAAGACAAGATTGATTACCTTGTCAACACGTTAAACGTGAGCAACTTCATTATGTATGTCCATCCGTTTGTCGACGCCTACCTCAAGAAAGGACTAGTGAGCGAATACTGGAAATGGCGCAGAGAATTCAAGCGCAAATTCCGCATCCTGCCCGACCAGTCACTCAACTACCTCGAATACAAGGTTATCGACAAAGAACGCAACGAGATTGACCTTAAAGAGGAAAAAGACATCAGCAGCAGCGAGACGAGCAAGAAAGAACGACGTTCCAAGCAACGTGCCGCTGCCGACAACGAAGACGACAGCCAGCAATGACCCGATCATGTGTCATCGCACGGCAACACGACATCAAGGCCACCCAGCTCAATACCAGCTGGGTGGTCTTTTGTTAATAACATATTTGCGTTAAATTATGTGAAACAAAACCGTTTCTCATATTTATAAATTATATTTGCAAGCAGAAATTCATCTTTAACATTAACCATTTAATAACAATCAACTTAACCAATGAAGAAACCTGCAGCTAAAAAAGCTATTAAGGATCAGAGCAAGCCCGCACCACTGGGCGCAAAAACCAAGAGTTACATCGCAATGGAAGATCGCTACGGCGCTCACAACTACCATCCCCTGCCTGTCGTACTGAAGAAAGGTAAGGGAATTTATGTATGGGACGTTGAGGGCAAGAAGTATTTCGACTTCCTGTCAGCCTATTCAGCAGTCAACCAGGGTCACTGCCACCCCCGCATCGTTAAGGCCCTCAAGGACCAGACCAACAAACTGTGTCTGACCTCACGCGCCTTCTACAACGAGGCATTCTGTGAGTATGAGAAGTTCATGCACTCCTACTTCGGTTATGACAAGGTGCTGCCCATGAACACCGGTGCCGAGGGCGTCGAGACCGCACTGAAGCTGGCTCGTCGCTGGGGTGTTGTCAAGAAAGGTATCGACAACGACAAGGTGAAGATCATCTGCTGCGAGGGCAACTTCCACGGCCGCACCGTGACCGTCATCACCATGAGCAACGACCCTGACAGCTATGCCAACTACGGTCCTCTGACTCCCGGTTTCATCCGCATTCCTTACAACGATCCCAAGGCGCTTGAAGATGCGCTCAACAAATATGGCAAGGAGGTTGCCGCATTCATCGCCGAACCCATCCAGGGCGAAGCTGGCGTCTTCGTTCCCGACGACGGCTACCTGAAGAAATGCTTCGACCTGTGCCACAAGCACAACGTGCTCTTCATCGCCGATGAGGTGCAGACCGGTATCGCCCGCACGGGTAAGATGCTGTGCTCACAGCACGACGGCATCCGTCCCGACATCGTCATCCTGGGTAAGGCCCTCGGTGGTGGCGTGCTGCCCGTATCGGCTTGCCTTGCCGACGATGACATCATGCTCAACGTGAAGCCCGGCGAGCACGGCTCGACCTTCGGCGGCTTCCCCCTGGCTGCCCGCGTTGCTGTTGAGGCCCTCAAGGTGGTTAAGGATGAGAAACTCGTCCAGAACGCCGAGAAGATGGGTAAGATCTTCCGCGAGGAGATCGAGAAGATCCACTCACCGTTCATCGTTCAGGTGCGTGGCCGCGGTCTGTTGAACGCCATCGTTACCAAGCCCGTCGAGGGCAAGACCGCTTGGGACATCTGCCTCAAGCTGCGTGACAACGGCCTGCTCGCCAAGCCGACCCACGACCACATCATCCGCTTCGCTCCTCCCTTGTGCATCACCAAGGAGGAACTCATGGAGGCCATCGCCATCATCAAGAAGACCTTCGAGCAGATGTTCGGATAATACATTATTCAAGTGTCGCAAGCCCACGTGGCTTGCGGCACTTGATGTTTAAAGGTTAGAATTTAGGGGTTCTGACTCTAGCTCTACCCACAAATCAACCATTTTCAACCCAAAAACAACAAACTAGAAACTAGGGACTAAAAACTAGAAACTAGAAACTAAAAACTAAAAACTAAAAATATGAATAACGCTATTATCAATTTCCCCCTTCCCGCCAATGAGCCGGTGAAGGCCTATATGCCCGGTTCGCCCGAGCGCGTTGCCCTCGAGGCTGAACTCGAGCGCCAGAGCAAAATCGTCGTGGACATCCCCATCATCATCGGCGGCAAGGAAATCCGCACCGGTGACACGGGTACCGTGACCTGCCCCCACGACCACAAGCACGTCCTGGCTACCTACCACAAGGTGACTAAGAAGGAGATCAAGATGGCCATCGACGCCGCCATGAAGGCTTGGAAAGAGTGGAGCCGCACTCCCTGGACCACCCGCGCCGCTATCGTGATGAAGATGGCTGAGCTGCTCGCCACCAAGTATCGTCCCATCATGAATGCTGCCACGATGCTGGGCCAGAGCAAGAACTTCTACCAGGCCGAAATCGACTCGGCTTGCGAGACGATCGACTTCTTCCGCTACAACGTGCACTATGCCAGCAAGATTTACGCCATGCAGCCCAAGGATGGCATCGGCCAGCTCAACCACACCGAGTATCGTCCCCTCGAGGGCTTCATCCTGGCTGTTACCCCGTTCAACTTCACCTCAATTGCCAGCAACCTGTGCATGACGCCCGTCCTCATGGGTAATGTGGCCCTGTGGAAGCCCTCCACCACCGCCCTGCTGAGCAACTACTACCTGATGCAGCTCTACAAGGAGGCCGGTCTGCCCGACGGCGTTATCAACTTCCTGCCCGGCAGCGGCGCCCTCATCGGCGAGGTAGCTACCAGCAGCAAGTACTTCAGCGGCATCCACTTCACTGGCAGCACCGCCACCTTCAAGAGCCTGTGGAAACAGGCCAGCCTGAACGTGGACAAGTACATCTCCTACCCCCGCCTCGTGGGCGAGACCGGTGGCAAGGACTTCATCTTCGTTCACCCCAGTGCCGACAAGAAGGCCGTGGCTACCGCTGCATTCTGCGGTGCCTTTGAGTTCCAGGGACAGAAGTGCTCGGCTGCTTCCCGCATGTACATCCCCAAGAGCCTGTGGCCCGACGTGCTGAAGGACATCAAGGCTATGTGCAAGGAGGTGAAGATGGGCGACGTCCAGGATCCCATGAACTTCATCAACGCTGTGATCGACGAGGCTTCGTTCGACAAGTGCAAGAGCTATATCGACTATGCCAAGGAGGCTGACGATGCCAAAATCGTCATCGGTGGCAAGTGCGACAAGAAGAAAGGCTGGTTCGTGGAGCCGACCGTTATCGAGACCACCAATCCTCGCTTCAAGTCGATGGAAGAGGAAATCTTCGGCCCCGTGCTGACGGTTTACCCCTACGACGACGACAAGGTGAACGAGACCGCCCGCCTGTGTGAC
>JBGUJU010000184.1:0-14295 GCA_045114065.1 Sodaliphilus sp. | reverse complement strand
CGCAGTGCACCAAGCCGCAATAGCTCAGTCGGTAGAGCATTTCATTCGTAACGAAAAGGTCGCGGGTTCGAGTCCCGCTCGCGGCTCCAGGACGGGAAGACGTTGGTGTTTTCCCGTCTCTCTTTTTTATTATATTTCTCGTGCGATAGCCCGATTTATATAACAGGCACTAGTTTTCTTTTTTGGTGTGGGAGCCCTGGATTGTCTCGGTAACTTTTGGTAGTACTCAAGAGAAATACTATTTTTGCAAACTAGAAAACGCAATGAACTCGCCCACGACGGCGAGCCGTCGCGGGCATTATTATCTAGTCAACACTTTGTAGCAATTAACACTAACTTTTAAACATTTACTATTATGAACAAGAAGACTTTTTTCAAAACCGTGTTTATCCTGTGCCTGATGGCATTGCCCTTTCAATCTCTCGCTGACGATTTTGCACGTGGTGATACTAACCTTGATGGCAAAGTCAGCATTACTGATGTGACCACGCTCATTAATTACCTGTTGAGTGGTAACTGGCCTGATAGCCCACAAGACCCACAAGAGATGCCAGATTCTATTGATTTTAATGTAAATGGAGTTCATTTCAAGATGATTCTGGTTGAAGGCGGAAATTTCTATATGGGTGCAACAAGTGAGCAAGGAAGTGATGCTCAAGCTGATGAAAAACCGGCTCACAGAGTAACCTTATCATCTTATTATATCTGTGAGACTGAAGTGACTCAAGCCCTTTGGCTTGAGGTAATGGGTGTTAACCCAAGCAATTTTATCGGAGATAATTTACCTGTAGAAAGTGTTAGTTGGGAAGACGTTCAAAGTTTTCTGGTAGAACTGAATGCATTAATGGGCAAAACGTTCCGTTTGCCGACGGAGGCTGAATGGGAATATGCGGCCAGAGGTGGCAATAAAAGCATGGGTTACAAGTATGCAGGCAGCAATACGGCAAGCGAGGTGGCATGGTATTACAACAATGCGGGAAGTAAAACTCATCCTGTAGCTTCAAAAAAACCTAACGAATTAGGGCTTTACGATATGAGTGGTAATGTTTGGGAATGGTGCCAAGATTGGTATGGCAGTTACAGTGGTGTTGTTGAAACAAATCCAACAGGTCCAGAGACAGGAACTTATCGAGTGCTTCGCAGTGGTTCTTGGTTAAAAGGTAATTCTTATTCTTATGAGAAAAATTGTAGAGTCTCAACCCGCTATTATAATAATCCGTCAAATACACAAAGTTGTATCGGTTTCAGGTTTGCTTTGTCGATTGAATAATTGACTCCTGAGACCTCAGGTGGTCACTTTATTTCCATTCTGAATGAAAATATTACTGGAATATTTCTATTCAGAATGGAAATATTTTGTAGATTTACGCTCTAATAAGAGTTTTTCTTTATGGAGATCAGTGTGAAGGATTATATGGAACGGCAGCCCAATAACCCTAAGGTTGTTGAGACTGATCAGTTCTATCTGTGGATAGCTCTGCGGCTGGCCAAGGTGTGGGACGAGTCGCCGTGGCTGCGTGGGCTGGATGATGCCGTGAGGCGTGACGTGGTGCTCGCTGTGACTGGCTATTATCAGGATGTGGTGGCCGATGGCGGCATCTGGCGTTCATTCTCGCGCCTGCACAACGACAGGCACGGCACACCCTTGCCCCACTATGGCCGCAGCGAAGACTATGTGGACTATGAGTTGAACCTGAGCGACGTGCGCTATGTTATCTGGTGGACCATCGCCGGCGAGCAGGGTAACAACGTCCTTGACCCGCAGGATAAGGAGTTAGAAGCCCTTGCCATGGCATTCCACAAGTTGCTTGACGAGGAGTATGAACAGGCACCCGTGCCGCGTCAATTCTGTATCGCTGGCGAGGTGGATCTGGACAATCCCGAGGATGCCCGCCGCATCTATGACTATGCCTACTGGCTCTACTGGCGCAGCTTCCTGTTGCGCCCATCGTCCCAGGCAGTGATGGAGCGCGCTATGCCCGAGGCCCATGCCATTATCGCTCAGGCTGGCGATAGTGACGCCCGCCCCCTGCTGCTAGAGCTCAACGAGCGCCTGATGTTTACCGAGCCCGCCGGCCCTATCTCGCTGACCACCGCCCAGTGGCTCAAGCTAATCATCGACGACGAGCTGCCGTAACGACTCCCGATAGCTTCTTATAGTTACTATAGATACTATAGATACTATAGTTGCTATAGAAACTATAGCGCTGATAAAATAATTCACGCCCGCCCCCAACATCGGGGGCTGGCGTGAATTGTTGTCGTGAAGAACTGGATTATGCTAGGCCGCGGCCGTGGCAGTTCTTGTACTTCTTGCCGCTACCGCAGGGGCAGGGATCGTTGCGGCCGATCTTGGGACCCTCGTTGCGGATGGGACCGGTGGGTCCGGTGGGCCTGTTGCCAACGGGGGCGTTGGGACGGCTGGCATCGGGCTGGCCGCCACGGCCCTCGCTGTAGCGCTGACGACGCTGAGGCTCATTGTTCGAGACATTCTCTTGGGGAGGAGCCTCGGGAATCTGACCGCGCATCAGGATGGCGATAGACTTGCCGTTCATGACACCGACCATCTGCTTGAACATGTTGAAGGCCTCGGTCTTGTAGATGACCAGCGGGTCTTTCTGCTCATAGGTGGCGTTCTGTACGCTCTGGCGCAACTGGTCCATCTCGCGCAGGTGCTCCTTCCAGTTATCGTCGATGGTGAGGAGCATGACGGCCTTCTGCCAGGACTTGGTCAGCGACTTGCAATGAGTGTCGGCTGCTTCCTTGATATCGATGACGATGCCGAAGGTGCGCTTGCCATCGGTGATAGGCACGCGGATAAGGCCCTGGGGCTCCATGCCCTCGGCAATCTGTCTCTCGACGATCTGTTGGATGATGGGATCGGCAACTTCGCTCAGACGTTCCATCTTGCGGTTGAAGGCCTTCAGGACGTTGTCATACAGGATTTCCTGCTTCTTGCCATCGTCCATGCGGCGATACTCTTCCTCGTTGAACGGGGGCTCAATGGCGTAGGTCTTGAGCACCTGCATCTGGAAGTCCTCGTAGTCGTCGGCACCATATCTCTCGACCATATCCTCCACACTGTCATACAGGGTGTTGATGATGTCCAGACCGATGCGCTCACCGATCAAGGCGTGGTGGCGGCGGGTGTAGATCACCTTGCGCTGGGCGTTCATCACGTCATCATACTCGAGCAGGTGTTTACGGATACCGAAGTTGTTCTCCTCGACGCGCTTCTGGGCGTTCTCGATGCTCTTGGTCACCATGTTGCTCTCGATGGCCTCACCGTCCTTGAGACCAAGGCGGTCGAGCGTCTTGACAACATTCTCGCTGGCGAACAGACGCATCAGCTTGTCCTCGAACGACACGAAGAATACCGAAGAACCGGGGTCTCCCTGACGACCGGCACGACCACGCAACTGGCGGTCCACACGGCGGGACTCGTGGCGCTCGGTGCCGATGATGGCAAGACCACCTGCGGCCTTGACCTCGGGCGACAGCTTGATATCGGTACCACGACCTGCCATGTTGGTAGCGATGGTCACGACACCCTTGCCGTCGATGGCTTGACCAGCCTGGGCGACGATGTCGGCCTCCTTCTGGTGCAGCTTGGCGTTCAAGACGTTGTGGGGAATGTGGCGCAGGTTGAGCATGCGGCTCAGCATCTCACTGATCTCGACGCTTGTGGTACCCACCAGGGTGGGGCGTCCCGAGTTGCGCATGGCCTCGATCTCGGCGATGACAGCATTGAATTTCTCTTTCTGTGTCTTGTAGACACGGTCAGCCATATCGTTGCGGATCACGGGCTTGTTGGTCGGGATGGTGACGACATCCAGTTTGTAGATGTCCCAGAACTCACCAGCCTCGGTCTCGGCGGTACCGGTCATACCTGCCAGCTTGTGATACATGCGGAAGTAGTTCTGCAGGGTGATGGTGGCGAAGGTCTGGGTGGCAGCCTCAACGTTCACGCCCTCCTTGGCCTCGATAGCCTGATGCAGGCCGTCGCTATAGCGGCGTCCCTCCATCACACGGCCCGTCTGCTCGTCGACGATCTTCACCTTGCCCTCGGCGTCAACGATGTACTCGTCGTCGCGGTTAAACAGGGTGTAGGCCTTCAAGAGCTGGGTGACGGTGTGCACGCGCTCGGCCTTGACCGAGTAGTTGGCGAGCAGTTCGTCCTTCTTGTTCATCTTTTCCTCTTCGGTGAGAGGCTCGTTGGTCACTGCCGACAGCTGTGACGCGATATCGGGCAGGATGAAGAATTCGGGGTCGTCGGTGCCCTTGGTCAGCACGTCGATACCCTTGTCGGTCATCTCGACGGTGTTGTTCTTCTCGTCGATGATGAAGTAGAGGGGATCGGTCACGGTGGGCATCTCGCGGTTGTTGTCCTGCATGTAGTAGGCCTCGGTCTTGAGCATAGCGTTCTTGACGCCTTCCTCGCTCAAGTACTTGATCAGCGGCTTATACTTGGGCAGACCCTTGAAGGCACGGAAGAGCCTCAGGACACCCTCCTTGATGGTCGCAGGGTCGTCGCTAGCCATCATCTTCTTGGCATCGGCGAGCAGTCCGGTCACCAGCTGGCGCTGGGCATTATACACGCGTTCCACATTGGGCTTGTAGTCGTTGAACATCTGGTCTTCACCCTTAGGCACGGGACCAGAGATAATCAGCGGGGTACGGGCATCATCGATCAACACGCTGTCGACCTCATCGACGATGGCGAAGTTGTGGGGACGCTGTACCATATCCTCGGGGCGCATCGCCATGTTGTCACGCAGGTAGTCGAAACCGAACTCACTGTTGGTACCGAAGGTGATGTCGCAGTTATAGGCGTCGCGGCGCTGGGTCGAGTTGGGCTCGGTCTTGTCGATACAGGCGACAGTCATGCCGTGGAACATGTAGAGCGGTCCCATCCACTCGCTATCGCGCTTGGCCAGGTAGTCGTTCACGGTCACCACGTGGACACCGTTGCCGGTCAGACCGTTCAGGAAGACGGGCAGGGTAGCCACCAGGGTTTTACCTTCACCAGTCGCCATCTCGGCGATTTTGCCCTGGTGCAGGACGATACCACCGATGAGCTGTACGTCATAGTGTACCATGTCCCACTTGGTGTCGTTACCACCGGCAATCCAGTGATTGGTGTAGATGGCCTTGTCGCCCTCGATGGTGACGAAGTCCTTGCCCTGGGCTGCCAGGTCGCGGTCGAGCTGGGTAGCGTTAACGATGATGGTTTCGTTCTCAGCAAAGCGGCGAGCCGTGGATTTCACGATAGCGAAAACGGTGGGCAGCACCTCGTTGAGCTTGTCCTCGAGGACGTCGAGAATCTCCTTCTGGATGTCATCGACCTTCTTCCACAGCGGTTCACGTTCCTCATAGTCGAGGGTCTCGATTTCGGCCTTGATGCGATCAATCTCGTCGCGTTTGTCTTGTACCGAGTCGTTGAGCATCTGACGGATGTCGGCTGTGCGCTGTCTCAGGCTGTCGACGTCCAGAGCGTCAATCTCGGGATAAATTGCTTTGATTTGGTTGACAATAGGTGTGATCTTCTTCAGGTCACGGGTTGACTTATTGCCAAACATGGATTTCAAAATGTCACTAAGTCCCATTTGTTGGTTTGTTATATATTGATTGTTATGATGTTTTTTTCTAAACGGCAAAGGTACACTTTTTTAGCCGATTAGCAGCTAAAAGAGGCTATAAAAATGCTCTAGGATAGCTTTTTGCTGTTAGTGCCCTTAAGGACTCTGGGGTCTTTAAGGTCTTTAGAGTCTTTAAGGTCTTTAGGGATTGCTAACACCTAATGCCTAAAGCCTAACACCTAAAGCCTAACGCTTAGATGTCGGGCCTCGGGTCGGATGGCTCAGCAGGAAGACGTTGGTCGCCGAGCGCATCACCAGCGCCACCATCAGCGGGAAGAAGGCGATGTTGCCCACCTGAGGCTGCCAGGGCCATGCCAGCATGAGCAGGGCCACGATGACGGCATTCAGGGCGTGGAGCCAGCGTGCTGCATTGCGAGTTTTCCTGAACCAGGGCAGCACGGCGAGCAGTAGCAACAGCGGGTGGAGCCACACGATGTTGATGTTGGGGGAGGTGGCCTCGTGGGCCGAGAAGAAGATGAGGAAAAACAGCAGACACCCTGCCAGACCGCCCACGGTGAACAGTATTGTGTCAAGCCAGCGGGTTACCTCGCGGCGTCGCCAGTCATGGCAGCTCACGAGCAGGGTCAGTGCCAACACAAGGATGGCTACGGTCATCGGGGAGAGGTACCATGGCGTGGGGGGCCTCACGTTGCCGTCGGTACTCTTGTCAATGGGCACGGTGGTCGCCTTGACCAGTGGCATGGTCACGCTGTCGGTGGTGATGGTGGCATCGGCCACGGCATCCATGAGCAGCATGGGGATGAACATCGTGGCGCGCTGGTCAAGGGCGGTATCCACGTCCCAGCCCAGCACCAGGTCGATACCAAATTTTTCCCACGCATAGTTGCGGCAGTAGTGTGCCAAAATGTCACGATAGGTGACAGTTGTGCGATTATTTCCCTCGGTGGAACCCTTCAGGATGGTGGCAGGAGAGAACTCGGGATACTGTAGTCCCTCGCCCGCAGCCAGTTCGATGATATCGCGGGGGCGGGTAGAGCAGTTGTCGCTCAGGAATTTATAACGGTATTCGCGGTTCTCGGGCTGCGCATTGTTCCACAGGAAGTCCCTCACGGCGAGGGCACGGTCCTGTGGCAGGTTGAGTTCCTGTTCCACCATGCGGCGCTCTTCCATCCCGACGGTGGCGTAGAACCGCGGAACGGGTTGGCACAGGTAGTCGGTCTCGCCCAGCATGAATCGCCACATGAACGCCGGTGCCTGGAAATCAAACACGCCGTAGTTGAAGTACAGGTCGACAGGCCCTTGCTGGACGCGTATCTCGCTGTGTCCCCAGATGTTATGTGGCTCGCTGCCGGGATAGAAGGTGACGAGACTCACGCGCACCGAGTCCTCCTGCTGTTCCTGGCTTTGGACTGGTTCGGCAGGGAAGGGCGGCAGTTGGGGTGCGGCTTCGAGTGTACCCGTTGCACACAGGGCACACAACACCGTCATGCAATATGTTCGCAGCAGCCGTTGCATCTATTATTATCTTGTGGCAAGAATAATGCCAATTGTTTACTTTTAGCCTTTAGCTGTTAGCCATTAGCTGTTAGTCGCTAATTAATTAACGAGAAACCACCACTCGATAGTATATCACACAGGATGTAATTATCAACAAACAACCGACCTGGCATCGTTGCGCTCGCAGCCACTAGCCCTTGTATTTCTTGTTTTCCTTTGAAAGGATGCTGATGCCCGCTTGTTGCTGGGGTTACCAGGAGCCGTAGTTGCCGCGGTCGGCGTCGATGCGCAGCAGGATGAACAGCAGGATGGTGAAGCCCCACAGCGATGAACCGCCGTAGCTGAAGAAGGGCAGGGGGATGCCGATGACGGGGCACAAACCGATAACCATGCCGATGTTGATAGTCAGGTGGAAGATGAGGTAGGACGCGACACAGTAGGCATAGACGCGCGCGAAGGTGGAGTGGTTGCGCTCCGCCAGGGTGATGATGCGCAATATAAGCGCCAGGAAGAGCACCAGCACAGCCACGCTGCCGATAAAACCCTGCTCCTCGCCGATGGTGCAGTAGATGAAGTCGGTGTGTTGCTCGGGCACATACTTGAGTTTGGTCTGTGTGCCGTTGAGGAAGCCCTTGCCCGTGAGTCCGCCACTGCCGATGGCGATTTTGCTCTGGTTGACGTTATAGCCGGCGCCGCGCAGGTCATCCTCGATGCCCAGGGTCACCTTGATGCGCTGCTGCTGGTGAGGCTCCAACACATGGTTGAAGGCGAAGTCCACAGTGAACGTGAACATGAGCGACGCTGCGGCAAAACAGATGGTGATCAGCACCTTCTTCAAGTCGTCGTGCAGCATGCCCCACAGCAGATAGAGCAGTGACAGGATGATGACCGGCAGGAAGAAGGCATAGCCGTTGACGTGCACGCCTGCCAGCGTCAATCCGCCGGCGATGGCGCCTGCCGCCAGGTAGCCCAGCAGCACGTTGCGCCCCAAAATCCACGAGCGGCAATAGACCAGCAGCATGCCGACGATGAGGGTCATCACCATGATGAAGGCTACGGCTATGCCCAGCGGGATGCCCATGAAGGTTATGGCGGCAAACTTCAGCACCACGACAAAATAGACGACTGCCATCAATGCCGCGAACAGCACGAAGCCCGACATGCCCTCACGGTACAGGACAAAGATGAGCGAGGTATAGATCAGTGCCGTGCCCGTCTCGCGCTCAAGGATGATGCACAGGATGGGCAACATGATGATGCCCAGGGCGATGGCATAGTTGCGCCAGCCGTTGAGCGAGAAGCCATAGGTGCTGAACAATTTGGCTAGCGCCAGCGCGGTCGCTGTCTTGGCAAACTCGGCAGGCTGCAGGCTCACCGAGCCGAACTGCAGCCACGAGCGGGAGCCCTTGATGTCGGGGGCGACAAAGCTGGTGATGATCAGCAGCAGTATCATGAAGCCGTATAGCGGATAGGCATAGGCCTCGTAGATGCGCCTGTCGATCAACAGCAACGAGAAACCGATGAGCAGTGACAGACCCGCCCACAGGAATTGCTTGCCCGAGAATTCGCTCAGGTCAAACATACTCGCCTTGTCATAGTCGTAGGTGGCGGCGTAGATGCACACTGCGCCAGCCACAACCATGATGATGTAGAGGACGATGGTAAACCAGTCCACTGACCTCAACAGGTTAGTATTCTCGTTGTCGTTTCTCGTTTCCATTTGTTGGTTAGACTTTAGACTTCAGACTTTAGACTTTAGTCGCTAGTCACTAGTCACTAGTCATTAGTCGCTAGTCGTTTGTCTTCAGTCTTCTATCGTTTGTCATTAATATCTAATATCTGATATCTATTATCTATTATCTATTATCTGATGTCTGATGTCTAATATCTAATGTCTGATGTCTAATATCTGATATCTATTACTTCTTCTCTGTTTTCACCTTGGGTGAAGAAATGGTGTGGCAGCTTGCCATGGCGCGTCCCTGGGACTGCAGGCCGGGAGAGTCGCCACGCAGGTAACGCTGAATCATCAATGCGCCGATGGGCACGCCGAAGGCGGCTCCGAAGCCTGCGTTCTCGACATAGACACAGACGGCAATCTTGGGGTCGTTCATCGGGGCGAAGCCCATGAAGATGGAGTGGTCGCGTCCGTGTGGGTTCTGCGCCGTGCCGGTCTTGCCGCACACGTCGAGGCCGGGGATGTTGGCGCGGGAGCAGGTGCCACCCATGACAGCCATGCGCATGCCCTCGACGATGTCGCTATAGTATCGCTTGTCAATATCGGTGTCGTGGCGTTCCAGATTCTTCTTGAGGACGCCGACGCCCTCGATGTTCTTGACAACGTGAGGTGTGATGTAGTAGCCGCGGTTGGCAATGGTGGCGCTCAGGTTGGCAATCTGCAGCGGCGTGGCGAGGATTTCGCCTTGTCCGATGGCGTCGCTGATGATTGACTGCCCGGACCACTTGCCCTTCTTGTGGAACTTGTCATAGAAGGCCGTGTTGGGGATAAAACCACGGCTCTCGCCCGGCATGTCCACGCCCAGCTTATAGCCATAGCCCATCGACACCATGTGGTTCTTCCAGACCTCAAAGGCCTTGCCTGTCGAGCCATACTTCTTGCGGTTGTCCATCATGTGCTTGAAACCCCAGCAGAAGTAAGCGTTGCACGACGTCTGCAAGGCAGGTTTCAGGGAGATGGGGGAACCGTGGCCGTGGCATCCCACGCGCAAGCCCGCATTGACGTAGCCACGCCGGCAGGGATACATCGTGCTCGTGGTGATGATGCCCTCGTCCAGGAAGATGAGGCCCTGGGTGGGCTTGAAGGTGGAGCCCGGAGGGTAGGCCGCCATGATGGCTCGGTCATAGAGCGGTTTGAGCCTGTTGTTGACCAGGTTGCTGTAGTTCTTGCCGCGTTCCTTACCCATGAGCAGCGCCGGGTCATAGGTGGGGCTGGACACCAGCGCCAGGATCTCGCCCGTCTTGGGCTCGATGCACACGATGGCTCCTACCTTGCCCTGCATGAGCATTTCGCCATAGGCTTGCAGCCCGATGTCGATGCTCAGCTTCAGGTTGTTGCCCGCAATGGGGGAGATGTCGTCGGCACCGTCGTTGTAGCGCGTCTTGATCTTGCCCGTTGCGTCACGGACGAGGATTTCCTTGCCCTTGACGCCACGCAGCCACTTCTCGTAGCTCTTCTCGATGCCCAGGTCGCCGGTGTAGTCACCGGGGCGGTAGTAGTCATCGTTCTCGATGTCGCGCGCATTGACCTCGCGGATGTCGCCCAGGACATTGGCAGCGACATGGTAGTTATACTGCCTGAGAATGCGCTGGACCACAAAGAAACCTGGGAAACGGTACAACTTCTCCTGCAGGCGTCCGTAGTCCTCGGGGGAGAGGTGGTTCATGAACACCTGTTGGGTGAAGGACGAGTAGTTGCGCCCCTTCTTCATCTCCTGCAAGCGGCGGTCAAACTCCTCGCGGCTGATCTGCAGCGTGTTGCAGAAGTCGATGGTGTCAAACTCCTGCACGTCCTTGGGGGTCATCATCAGGTCATACTCGGGAGAATTATAGACGATGAGCGAGTCGTTGCGGTCATAGATAAGGCCACGCGAGGGGTAGATGACCCTCTCCATAAAGGCATTGTTGTCGGCCGACGCCTTGTAGGTGCTGTCCATGAGCTGCAACTGCACCAGGCGGACAATGTAGACGATGACAATCGCCATGATAAAGCCGCCGATGACCAGTTTGCGCTTCTCGAGGTTATAATCTTTTCTCACGGCGCGTGCTCACTAAAGTGTCCAACCCAAAAATGATGATAATCGACAGGAGGCTGCTGCCGGCGATGCGTGCCAGGGTGAGCAGGATGTCGTGCAACGAGAAGGCCTGGATGAGGAAGATGAGCGTGCAATAGAAGGTGACCAACGTTGCCATGTACTTGAAGTAGTCGCCGACACCCATCGAGTCAACCGACGGGATGGGGATGTTCATGTCGTTCTCCCGCGAGACAAACAGGTTGAATACCGGTCGCCGCACTGCAGCAAGCATGGTGCAAGCCAGGGCATTCATCCCCGGCGTGTTGTTGAAGATGTCGATGATCAGGCCCGAGAAGAAGGCAATGGTGAGCACCCATCCGCCATGCAGGTTGACCGGCAGCCTGAGGATGAGGTAGATGAACACGACGGGCATGGCGATGTTGAACAACACGATCTTGTTGCACACCAGCTGTACCAATACCAGTGCGAGGAACAGCACAATGAATTGTATGACGGTCTTGGTCATGGCTACTCTTCTACTGGTTCGGAGTTGACAGGTTCAACGGGTGGAACGGGTTGCTGGACGGGAGACGTGGGCTCAACGGGCTGGGCAGGCTTCTTGGGGGAGGACTTCTGCGGCTTTTCCTCGTTGGGGAGCACGTCGATAATCTCGGGCTTGAGCTCGGGACGTGTCTGGATGCTGGCAGCGGTGTCGATGCCTTGCTCGGCTCGGCGCAGGGCGTCGATCTGTTCCTTCATGCTATTGGTGATGACGCGCACATTGCTCAGCTGGCTGAAGTTGGTCGTCAGCCTGATGCGCAGTGACACGAAGCTGTCGCTCATGTCGCGTGCCAGTCCCTCGACCGTGCCCACGATGATACCCTCGGGGAATACTGCCGAGTAGCCGCTGGTGACAATCGTGTCCCCCTTGTGGAAGGTGATGTGCTTGGGCAGCTCCTCAAGCACAGCAAACCGGGGACTCTTGCCGTCCCAAACCAGGCTGCCGAAGAAACCGCTGCCGCGCAGCTTGCACGAAAGGCGCATGTGGGGGTTCAACAACGAGATGACACGTGCCGCATGGGGTCCCACGACATTGACGATACCCACCACGCCGTTCTGGTCGATGACACCCATCTCGGGACTGACGCCGTCGATGTGACCGCGGTCGATGGTGATGTAGTTGTTGGGCTGGGCAATGCTGTTGCTGATGACGTTCGCCATGACAAAGCTGTACTGGCAAAGTGCCGGCTGGCGCAGCGAGTCGGGTGACTGCAGTTGCAGGTCGGACAACTGACCACGCAGCTCAATCAATTCCATCTCCAGTGCGGCGTTACGTTGCTGCAGACTCTCGTTGATGTCGTGCAGGTGAAAATAGGACGTGACGCCATTGAACGCCTTATAGACCGCAGCACTCAGTCGGTTGGCCGAGGTCAGATAGACGCTCTGCTGGTAAGGGTTATCCTTAAACAGCAGCACGAGGCTCAAAATCACATAGATAGCGAATATGAACCACGCACTGTGCTTGATGAAAAAGTTGAGCAGATTATTCATGTCTTAGGCGTTAGGTTTTAGGCTTTAGGTGTTAGGTTACAGGTAGAATGACCTAACGGCAATTACCTAAAACCTAATACCTAAAACCTAAAGCCTCAAAAGATCAACGCATGAGGAACTTGAAGTGCTTGATGTTCTTCAGTGCGATGCCGGTACCCTTGGCGACGGCGTGCAGGGGATCCTCGGCGACGTGGAACTCGATGCCGATCTTGTCGGTCAAGCGACGATCCAGACCACGCAGCAGGGCACCACCACCGGTCAGGAAAATACCGTTGTGGACGATATCCTGATACAGCTCGGGAGGCGTCTGCTCCAGGGCGCTGAGGACTGCAGCCTCGATCTTGGAGATCGACTTCTCGATGCAGTGGCACACCTCCTGATAGGTCACGGGGACCTCCAGGGGCAGGGAGTTCACCTGGTTGGGACCATGGATGATAAAGTCCTCGGGAGCCTCGGCGCCCAGGTCGGTCAGTGCCGAGCCGACGTTGATCTTGATGGCCTCGGCGGTGCGCTCGCCCACGCGGACGTTGTGGGCACGGCGCATGTGTTCCTGGATGTCCTCGGTGAGGTCGTCACCGGCGGTGCGGATGCTCTTGTTGCTGACGATACCGCCCAGCGAGATGACAGCGATCTCGGTCGTACCGCCACCGATGTCAACGATCATGTTGCCCTCGGGGGCCAGCACATCGAGTCCGATACCCAGGGCAGCTGCCATGGGCTCGTAAATCATATAGACGTCACGACCACCGGCGTGCTCTGCTGAGTCGCGGACGGCGCGGATTTCAACCTCGGTCGAGCCCGAGGGGACGCATACGACCATGCGCAGCGAGGGGGAGAACCAGTGGTTCTTGGCGCTCACTTTCTTGATCATGCCGCGGATCATGTGCTCGGCGGCGTTGAAGTCGGCGATGACGCCGTCGCTCAGGGGCCTGACGGTGCGGATGCCCTCGTGAGCCTTACCGTGCATCTCGCGCGCACGCTCACCGACGGCGATGGGTTTGCCCGTCTTGGATTCCAGAGCGACAACCGACGGCTCGTCGATGACGATGCGGTCGTTATGAATGATAATGGTGTTGGCTGTTCCTAAATCGACAGCGATTTCTTGTGTGAATGAAAACCATCCCATGATTGATATCTGTATGTTAGATAGTTAGTTATGAATGCTTAATAATTATATCTCTCTTTAATTGGACTGCAAAATTAGTAAAAACCCGCCAAACTGGCGCTATGTTTTGGAATAGTTTTTTGCTTTCTCCAAAATAGTCACCTGAAACTTCTAATTCCTAATTTCTAATTTCTAATTCCTGGCTCCTGATTCCTCGAGTGCTTCCACGGCATGACGCACGCAGTCCTCACATGAGCAGAGCACTTGCCCTGTGCCCACGCCTTTCAGATCCTTGCAGCGCGTGGCACCGCAGCGCTGTTCAAACTCGGCTCTCAACTGGCTGGCCTGGGGGTTCAGGCGGCGGCCGTCATATTTCATCAATCCCTGCGCCATCTGTGCCCCGCACAATGCGCCGCAGGTCTCCTCCATGCAGCCCATGCCGCTGCCGAAACAGGCTCCCATTGCCAGCAGCTTGTCCTCGGGCAGTCCCAATTCGGGAGCGAAGGCCAGCAGCACGGCCTGGCAGCAGTTATAGTTGCGCTTATACATCACCGCGCGCTCGCGGCGCGGCATTCCGCTCATCATCTCGTCGTGTTCCATTGTTCTTTATATAATATAATGTGACATTGCTGTCCACTAAAAATTTGAATTAGATATTTTGTCGATAATTGGATTTTATAAAAGGCTCAAAATCAATCATGTTTTTAATCAAGTTCCTCAGTATCAATCGGTTTGTGATTTCAAATCCGTTCGGTCTAAATGCGAATATAAACCAGTGATTTTCAGCAAA
>JBGUJU010000183.1:0-2691 GCA_045114065.1 Sodaliphilus sp. | reverse complement strand
TCGTCTTAACTTTTGGCATTTTGTTTTAGTTTAAAAAATGTTATTAATTAATCGAGACCAGGCACTTACCAAGCCTGATGCTCTTCTCTCTCAGTTGTTGATTACTCCACGTCGGGAGTGTTGTCATCTTGCTGTTGAACGGCTCCGTCAACCTCGGGAGCGTCCTTAGCCTCTTTCTTCTTACTGCCGGGCTTCTTGGGCGAGATCATGATGGTCATGCGCTTTCCCTCGAGCACTGGCATCTGGTCCAGCTTGCCATACTCCTCCAGGTCGTTGGCAAAGCGGAGCAGCAATACCTCGCCCTGTTCCTTGAACAGGATGGAACGTCCCTTGAAGAAGACATAGCTCTTCACCTTGGCACCTTCCTTGAGGAAACCGATGGCATGCTTCAGCTTGAAGTTGTAGTCATGCTCGTCGGTCTGTGGTCCGAAACGGATTTCCTTGACCACGAGTTTGGTGGACTTGGCCTTCTGTTCCTTGGCGTGCTTGCGCTGCTGGAACTTGAACTTCTGGTAGTCCATCACTCGGCAAACGGGAGGCTCGGCTTGAGGGGCGATCAGGATGAGATCCAGCTCTTGCTCCTCGGCGATTTTCAGAGCCTTATCCAGCGGATAAATGCCCTGCTCCACGTTGTCACCCACCAGGCGCACCTCACTGGCACGAATTTCATCGTTGATCAGGTTGGTGTCTTCTTTTTTGCCGCCCATCTGGCGATTGCGACCTCTGGGCCTGGTAGCATTGCTCGGGCGCTTAGGCCCGGGACGATACGGTTTTTTGTTCATTCAACAGTTTTACAATTGTTAGTATTATCGTGACAATCAAGCACTTCCATGCAGCTCTCGCCACACGGAAATGGCTTAAAAGTTGGTCATTTCTGCCACTTCGCGATTAATTTCGGCTGCAAAGGTAGTAATTTTTTTCGAACCTTGATCACCTTCGCCCTGTTTTCTTACAGAAATTTCTTCATTTCCGGCTTCTTTTTCACCGACAATGAGCAGATAGGGGATGCGTTTGAGCTCGTTATCACGGATTTTGCGACCGATTTTCTCGTTGCGGTCATCGACGATGGCGCGCACGTCAAGTTTGTTCAGCTCGTCAGCCACATGGTGGGCATAGTCGTTGAACTTCTCGCTGATGGGCAGCACGACACACTGGTCGGGAACCAACCACAGCGGGAGCTTGCCAGCGGTGTGCTCAAGCAGCACGGCAACGAAGCGTTCCAGCGAGCCGAAGGGGGCGCGGTGGATCATCACGGGACGGTGCTTCTGGTTGTCGGCACCGGTGTACTCGAGCTGGAAGCGCTCGGGCAGGTTGTAGTCCACCTGGATGGTACCCAGCTGCCAGCGGCGGCCCAGGGCGTCCTTGACCATGAAGTCGAGCTTGGGACCGTAGAAGGCGGCCTCGCCGGTCACCTGCTTGGCAACCAGACCCTTCTCCTCACAGGCCTCGATGATGGCACGCTCGGCCTTCTCCCAAACCTCGTCGGTACCTACATACTTCTCCTTGTTGTTGGGGTCACGCAGCGAGATCTGAGCCTCGTAGTTGAAACCGAACACGCGGAAGATGAACGAGATGATGTCCATCACACCGAGGAACTCCTGCTTCAGCTGGTCGGGGGTGCAGAACAGGTGGGCATCGTCCTGGGTGAAGCTGCGCACGCGGGTCAGGCCGTGGAGCTCACCACTCTGCTCGTAGCGGTAAACGGTACCGAACTCGGCATAGCGGATGGGCAGGTCACGGTAGCTGCGGGGAGCGGTCTTGTAGATCTCGCAGTGGTGGGGGCAGTTCATGGGTTTGAGCATGTACTCCTCACCCTCCTCGGGCGTGGTGATGGGACGGAACGAGTCCTTACCATATTTAGCATAGTGGCCACTGGTCACATAGAGCAGCTTGTTACCGATGTGCGGCGTGATCACCTGCTGATAGCCGTAGCGCTTCTGAATCTTGGCAAGCATGTCCTGCAGGCGGTTGCGCAGGGCGGCACCCTTGGGCAGCCACAGGGGCAGACCCTGACCAACGTTGGGCGAGAAGGCAAACAGTTCCATCTCCTTGCCGATCTTGCGGTGGTCGCGCTTCTTGGCCTCCTCAAGCAGTACGAGGTACTCCTCGAGCATCTTCTTCTTGGGGAAGGTGATACCATAGACGCGGGTCAATTGGGGGCGGGTCTCGTCACCGCGCCAGTAAGCGCCGGCGAGCGACATCACCTTGATGGCCTTGATGGCACCTGTCGAGGGGATGTGCGGGCCACGGCACAGGTCGGTGAAGTTACCCTGGGTATAAGTTGTGATGTGACCGTCTTCCAGGTCATTGATGAGCTCGCACTTCAGGGTCTGTCCCTTGTCACCGAAGAACTTCAAGGCGTCGGCCTTGCTGATGTCGGCACGGACCACGTCCTCGTTCTTCTGAGCGAGTTCTGTCATCTTTTTCTCAATCTTGGCGAAGTCTGCGTCAGTCAAGGGGTTGCCACCGGTGTCGATGTCATAGTAGAAACCGTTCTCTACTGCCGGGCCGATACCAAACTGTACACCGGGGTACAGTTCCTGCAGGGCCTCAGCCAGCAAGTGTGCCGATGTGTGCCAGAAGGCGTGCTTGCCCTCGGCGTCCTCCCACTTGAAGAACTTGATATCGCCATCCATACAAATGGGGCGTGAGATATCCCATTCCTCGTCGTTTAATGATGCGGCCAGCACG
>JBGUJU010000182.1:0-12513 GCA_045114065.1 Sodaliphilus sp. | reverse complement strand
CGGCTGTTACTTGATGTCGTCTTATTTCTTCTTGCGGTTGCCGTAGCGCTGCATGAACTTGTCCACGCGACCTGCGGTGTCGACGAGCTTCTGCTTACCGGTGAAGAACGGGTGTGAGGTGTTGGTGATCTCAAGCTTCACCAGGGGATAGGTGGTACCGTCAATCTCAATGGTCTCCTTGGTGTTCACCGTGCTGCGGGTGATGAAGACCTCCTCATTAGACATGTCCTTGAAAGCAACCTCGCGATAGTTGCTGGGATGGATATCCTTCTTCATTTTTTCGATATATCTTTAAAATGTTAAACAATACAATTTTGCGGCGGTGGTAAACGCCCAATTTTTGTAATGGCGCGCAAAGGTACAACGTTTTTTTGAACTGGAAAAACTTTTTACTCGTTTTTTCTTTTTGAAGAACAAAAAATGGAGTTTTTTGATGTGATTAGAGAAATAATGCGTAAATTTGCAGGCTGATTTTAAACGATAGAATTATACAAGTATAAGATATGGGCCTGTTGGACATATTCAGGAATAAAAAAGAGCAGGTAAAGCTTTTCTATAATACCGATATCCATTGCCACATCCTGCCGGGTGTGGACCATGGTTCGCGCTCCATCGAGGATTCGCTCGACATGCTGCAAGCCGAGATGGAAATGGGTATCAACCGGGTTATCCTCACTTCCCATGTCACGGCAGTGACGTTCGAGAACACGCGTGAGAGTCTGATGGATGCCTTCCTCAAGCTTCAGGATGCGGTGACCGATGCCGGTCTTGACATCCAGTTGTTCTTGAGTGCCGAGTACCGCATGGATGAATACTTTGACAAGGAATATGCTGCCGACCATCTGATCCCGATGCCTGGCAACCATATCTTGCTCGAGAACTCTTTCCAGCAGGAACTGATGAACCTTGACGACCTGTTGTTTGACATGCAGGTCAAGGGTTACAAGACGATTCTTGCCCATCCCGAGCGCTATCCTTATTATTCGCGCCGCCGCAAGCGTTATGAGCAGTTGCACAATGCCGGTGCGAAGTTCCAGGTCAATATCCTGTCATTCACGGGATACTTTGGCGAGGAGGCACGCGAGAGTGCCCTGTGGTTCGTCCGTAACGGTATGATTGACTACCTGGGCAGTGATATGCACAACGTGAAGCATGCCCACATCATCATGGACTATATCAAGTCCAAGGAGTGGCGCAAATTGGCTCCCGAGATTGAACAGACAGTCAAGAATGACCTGATTATTCCTTAGTACTTAGGAATTGGAGAGTAAAGGAAAACAGTAAGTGCAATAAATACGAGTGATTGATTTTCATCATGCAGTATTTATTGCACTTATTGTTTTCTGTTTGTCTTGTGCAGTGGTGTTATTGTGGATTGTCGCGTTGGTCGGCGGGCAGATCCTGCTGGATGACTTCTCGGCATTCGGCACTCACCTGGGCAATGTCGTTTCCGCCAGTGTGCCGGATGGGCTTGTGGAAGGTGAGGGTGATGGTTCCCGGGGTGACATTGAAGGTGCTACGCGGCATCACCTTGTAGCTGCCGTCGATGGTAATAGGCACTACGGGCAGACCGAACTCCAGCGCCAGTTTGAAAGCCCCATTCTTGAAGGGACCCATCTTGCCCGTGTCGGTGCGCCGTCCCTCGGGGAAGACAACAATCGACATGCCGCTGTGCAGTTTCTTCTTGGCTGCCGCCATCGTGTCACGCAGGCCCTGGGTGGAATGGGTGTCCACCATGATGTGGCCCGCCATGCGGCACGCAGTGCCGATGATGGGGATGTTGGTAATGCCCTTGCGCATCATCCACTTGAAGTTGTGCCCTAGAAAACCGTAGATCGAAAAGATGTCATAAGCGCCTTGATGATTGGCAACAAAAACATAGCTCGTCTCGTGGTCGATGAGTTCACGACCCACGACACGGATGCGCACAAGATGCAGCAGGCACCATGTGCGGGCCCACCACTTGGCAGGAAAATAGCCCCAATAGTCTTGGTTGAAGAGGGTGCCCACTATGGTAATTAATGCTGTGATGATGCTGAGTACCAGCATGATGGGTGAAACGATGCACCACTGATATATTCGGTAAAGGTATATCATTGTTCTGTCAATCACAAGTTCTTGCTTTGAGTACCGCAAAGTTACAGATTTTGGCAATATAATGCAAGGGTATGCGCGTGATTAGGTCACGATTTGGTATAGATTTAACGCAATTTAGGACATAAGTATTTAGTGTTGATTAGGGATTAGATTAGAAATTAGGAATTAGGAATTAGAAGTGAGACATCCGCATTCTCCTTTGACGGGAATGCGGATGCACATAATGATGTTCAAGCTATTTTAAAAACTTGGCGTCTTAGCGCCTTCGCGTGAGGTCCAGAGTGCGTATGCCTCAGAAATCTCAGACTATGCAATTGTTTTTATGTAGCCTGTGTGGGGAAGGGTGGTTACTTCTCATCGGTCTCCACCTCGGGGGCGATGAGCTTGTAGCCCTTGCCGTGGATGTTGATGATCTCGATGCTGGGATCCTCCTTGAGTTTCTTGCGCAGCTTGGTGATATAGACATCCATCGAGCGAGCGTTGAAGTAGTTGTCGTCGATCCAGATGGTCTTCAAGGCGAAGTTGCGTTCCAGGATCTCGTTCAAGTGGGCACACAGCAGACTCAGCAGCTCGCTCTCCTTGGTGGTGAGGTTCTCGCTGCGGTCGTCGGTAAAGAGGACCTGGCGCTGGGTGTCGAAGGTGAATTTACCGATCTTGTAAACGGTGACTTCCTTGCCTTTCTTGCCCTTGACGCGGCGCAGGATGGCCTCGATGCGCATCACGAGCTCCTCCATCGAGAAGGGCTTGGTGATGTAGTCGTCGGCACCGATCTTGAAGCCCTCAAGGATGTCCTCCTTCAGGGCCTTGGCGGTGAGGAAAATGATGGGCACGTCGCTGTTGACGGCACGGATTTCCTGGGCGAGCTGATAGCCGTCCTTCTTGGGCATCATCACGTCGAGCAGACAGATGTCGTACTTGCCCTTGAGGAAAGCTTTGTAACCGGCTTCACCGTCGGCAAACAATTCGGCCTTGAAGCCCTTGTCCTCGAGATACTCACGGGTGAGGGTTCCCAGGTTCTCGTCGTCTTCGCACAACAGAATTTTCAGCTTGTCTTCCATAATCTTGTCTTTTAATTATTTGTATAATGGTAATGTGATAATGAATTTCGATCCTTGGTTGATCTCGCTCTCGGCACGGATCGAGCCGCCGAAGAGGTCTATCATCTTGTGTACGTAGGCCAGTCCCAGACCGAAACCTTTCACATCGTGCAGGTTGCCGGTAGAGACGCGGTAGAACTTCTCGAAGATCTTCTTCAGGTCCTCGCGTTTCATGCCGATGCCGTTGTCGGCAACAGTGATCTGGATGTGGTCCTCGTCGGGGTTGACCGTGGTCACTTCAAGCTCGGGAGGCACGTCGTCGCGGCGGTACTTGACGGCGTTGTCCAGCAAGTTGAAGATCACGTTGGTGAAGTGCATGCGGTCCACCTTGATGATAGGATCCTCGGCATCAAGGTTGGCATTGATGTGACCGCCATATTTCTCAACCTTCAGTTTGAAGGTATTGATAACGCTGTAGATGTTGGCGTTGGCATCCTCTTCCTCGAGGCGCATGGTGGCGTTCTTGCGGTCAAACAGGGAGAGTTGCAGCACCTTCTCGACCTGGAAACGCAGTCGCTTGGTCTCGTCGTTGATGACACCCGACACGTGCTTGAGCATCTCGGGACTCTTGCGCACACTGTCGTCGTTCAACATCTGTGCGGCGATAGAGATGGACGAGATCGGGGTCTTGAATTCGTGCGTCATGTTGTTGATGAAGTCGTTCTTGATCTCGCTCAGCTTCTTCTGCCTGAAGGCCACGGTGATGGTGTACAAGAACACACCCAGCAGCAGGAAGGTGAATGCCAGCGACGGCACCAGGAACTTCACCGATGAGAAGATGTAGTCACTCTTGTTGGGGAAGGTGACATTCAGCGTGTTCTGCTTGTTCTTCGGGTCGTTGGGGAACAGTACCAGGCTATAGATGTCCTGTTGCGACATCGGTGAGTAA
The DNA here is from genome assembly GCA_045114065.1 of Sodaliphilus sp. Classification (GTDB taxonomy): domain Bacteria; phylum Bacteroidota; class Bacteroidia; order Bacteroidales; family Muribaculaceae; genus Sodaliphilus. The sequence goes on along the minus strand of JBGUJU010000182.1, from coordinate 8,430 downwards.
CCGCTGGTCTTATAGACCAGGCCGCTGGTCCTGTTGACGATAGCAAATTCAAAGGGCAATGACAGGCCGTTGAACTCCAACTCTGACCTCAGATAGGTCGACACCGTAGCGCTGTCGGCGCGTTCCTTGATGGGACGGTCGCTAGATTGGTTCAGGATAGTAAGGATGACCTCGTTCAACAGGGTCTTCTGGCGCAGGTACTGGTCCTTGAGCATTTCTTGCTTGAGCTGGTAGCTGTCGTTCAGGTCCTTGAGCGTCGGCAGATTGGCTGGACGCACGTTGACCAGATCCTCTTTATTGAATGTCGTGTCAATCGTCGCTTCGTGGCGCTCGCTGAAACTGAAGCTGTTCTGGCCGGCACCTGAGTACATCTGCTCGGCATCGGCTAGGTCCATATCAAGGTAGTATTTGGTCTCGTTCTGCTCCAGCATGGTGGACACGCTGTAGAGGCTGCGCATGACCGTCTCGCTGAACTGGCTGTTGCGCATATTGACCATCTTTTCCAGATAGACGATCTGCATGGCGAGCAGGCCCAGCAGGGCTATCGCCATCACAACGGTCAATATCCATATAGTAGATCTCTTCATGAGAGTTGTTTATTTATAATCTTGTTTTTAACAATCAACGGCAAAATTAACACTTTATTGTGAAAAAACAAATTTTCCGTTCACTTTTTGCTGAAAAAATTAACACCAAATGTTAAAATAGCCACTTTCCCTGCCAAATGGGACAACACGAGCAGGGAGCACTATAGACCATCCCATAACCCTCCTGGGCACATCAGGTAATTGCATCAATTGGGGATAAAAACAATGGGCGGCCCGCGATGGGTCGCCCATTATTATATAATGAGTAGAACAGGGTATTAATCCTCGTCCTGCTTGCTCTCCTCGTACTCCTTGAGCAGCTGAGCCTGCACGTCGGCGGGCACGAGCTCGTAGCTCGAGAACTTCATGCTGAACGAAGCGCGGCCACCCGAGATAGAGCTCAGGGAGGTGCTGTAGCTCGACATCTCCTTCAGGGGGATGCGGGCCTTCACGCGCTCCAGACCATTGGCGCTCGACATATCCATCATGATGCCGCGGCGGCCCTGCAGGTCGCTCTGTACACCACCCATGCAGTCGGCGGGCAACAGGATCTCAACGTCATAGACGGGCTCCAACACCTTGGGGTTAGCATCGCGGAAAGCGGTGGAGAAGGCGTTACGGGCTGCCAGACGGAAGGAGATTTCATTACTGTCAACCGGGTGCATCTTACCGTCGTAGATGCAGACGCGCACGTCGCGAGCGTAGCTACCGGTCAACGGGCCCTGCTCCATGCGGTCCATGATACCCTTAACGATAGCGGGGATGAAGCGTGCATCGATGGCACCACCGACGATACAGTTGTAGACAACCAGCATACCGCCCCATTCCATGGGAATCTCCTGCTTGTCCTTGATGTTCATCTTGTACTCCTGGTTACCGAACTTGTAGGTGTCGGGCTCAGGCATACCCTCGCGATAGGGCTCCACGATCAGGTGAACCTCACCGAACTGGCCGCTACCACCAGACTGCTTCTTGTGACGATAGTCGGCACGGGCAGCCTTGGTAATGGTCTCGCGGTAGGGGATGCGGGGCTCCTGATACTCGATCTGGATCTTGTCGTTGTTCTCGATGTTCCACTTCAGGGTGCGCAGGTGGAATTCGCCCTGACCCGAAACGATGGTCTGACGCAACTCCTTGCTCTGCTCGATCAACAGCGTGGGATCCTCCTCGTGCATACGGTTGAGGACGGCACCCAGCTTCTCGGTCTCGCTCTCGTTCAGGGCACGGATGGCGCGCTGATACTTGGGAGCGGGATAAACGATGAAGTCAAAGATGTGCTCACAGCCCTTCTCGTTGAGGGTATTGCCGCAGCGCACGTCTTTCAGCTTCACAGCAGCACCGATGTCACCAGCGTGCAGCTCGTCGATCGGAGTCTTGTTCTGGCCACAAACCACGTTGATCTGGGCAAGGCGCTCCTTGCTGCCGCGGTTCATGTTGGTCAGGTCGGCACCAGCCTTGAGGGTGCCGCTCATTACCTTGAAGTAGGAAACCTCACCGATGTGAGACTCTACAGAGGTCTTGAAGAAGAAGATGCTGACGGGGCCATTCTCGTCGTAGGGCACCTCGTCGCCGTTGGTGTTCTTGGGAGCGGGCATATCGGCCACGTCGGGAACGATCTCGGTCATGATATCGAGCATGCGGTCGGTACCGATGTTGTTCTCGGCGCTAACCAGGACAACGGGGAAGATGCTGCGGTCAACCATACCCAGGCGGATACCCTTGATGGTCTCCTCATCGGTCAGGGTCATCTCGTCGAGGAACTTCATCATCAGCTCCTCATCGTTCTCGGCAGCCATCTCGAGCAGAGCCATGCGGTACTCCTCGGCCTTGTCGGCGTGTGCGCCGTCAATGTCAGCGGCGGTAGCCTTGCCACCGTCCTTGGGCCAGGTGTACTGCTTCATGGCCAGCACGTCAACCACGCTGTTGAAGCCGGGACCAGCGTTCACGGGGAACTGCAGGGCGACAACCTTGTTGCCGTAGGTCTCACGCAGCTGGTTATATACGTTGTCAAAGTCACACTTCTCGTCCTCGAGGCGGTTGATGACGAACATCAGCGGCTTGCCGATGCGATCCACGGTGCGGAAGTTGTTCATGGTGCCTACCTCGACGCCGTTGCGGCCGTCAACCACCAGAGCGGCGGTATCGGTAACGTTCAGAGCGGTCACGGTGTTACCCACGAAGTCATCACTACCCGGGCAGTCAAAGAAGTTGAGCTTCTTGCCGTTCTTCTCGGCATAGAATACACATGATGAAACAGAGTAACCATACTCTTTCTCAACGGGAGTGTTGTCGCTCACGGTGTTGCCACCATCGACTGAACCCCTGCGGCTGATAGCACCGCCCTCAAGGAGGATAGACTCGGTGAGAGTGGTCTTACCAGCGCCCTTGCCACCGACGAGAGCGATGTTCTTAATCTCGTTTGTTTTGTAAACCTTCATTAGTTTAATTTTGTTGTTAAATGGTTGTTATATAGTGAATTGTTGTTCTATTCGCTAAACAGCCTGCAAAATTAGTCATTTTTACTGGTTATCACAACATTATTAAAAAGAAAATTTTCAACAGCCCTAAAAATACGATAAAAACGGGACACAACGAGGGCCGTTTTCTCCCATTATTGCCCTACTTTGGCCTCACTTTGGTGATGTGGCGGAAAAATTGTATCTTTGCGTCGTGATGGCCGGCATTTATGTCCATATCCCATTTTGTGCGAGTCGCTGTAGTTACTGCGACTTCTTTTCGACGTTGAGTCTCGCCCATGCTGGCGAGCCCTATGTCGAAGCTGTCATTGCCGAGGCAGAGCTACGTCATGGCGAGTTGGCGGGCGAGGCTGTGCGGACACTTTACCTGGGCGGTGGCACGCCGTCACAGCTGCCGTTGCAGTTGCTGGAACGGCTGGTGACAGGCCTGCGCGAGACGATTGACTTGTCTGGTGTTGAGGAATTCACCGTCGAGGCCAACCCCGACGATGTGACAACCGAGTGGTGCGCAGCAGTAGCAGCCCTGGGCGTGAACCGCGTGAGCATGGGCGTGCAGTCGTTTGAGGACGAAATCCTGCGCTTTATCGGCCGACGCCACACGGCCCTCCAGGCGGCACAGGCGGTCTTCAACCTGCGTTCGGTGGGCATCAACAACATCAGCATTGACCTCATTTATGGCTTGCCTGGTCAGACACTAGACTCATGGACGGCATCGGTGAAGCAGGCGCTGGACTTGCGCTCTCAGCACATCTCAGCCTATGGATTGACCTACGAGGAAGGCACTAGGCTGTGGCACCAGCGGGAGCGCGGCGAGGTGATTGAAGTACCCGAGGAGCAGTGCCTGGAGATGTACCGCATCCTTGTGGATGAGCTGCAAGCGGCTGGTTATGAACACTATGAGATCTCCAACTTTGCCCTGCCCGGTTATCATTCCCGCCACAATTCATCCTATTGGGACGACACGCCTTATTTGGGCCTTGGTGCCGCCGCCCACAGCTATGACGGCAAGGTCAGGAGGTGGAATCCTCATGACTTGCAACAATACATTGATAGTGTGATGGCTGGCAAGACGGCTTGTGAATTAGAGGAAATCTCCCTGTGGGAACGCTATGACGAGCGCGTGATGTTAGGTTTGAGGACGGCTCGCGGCGTGGATGCCGAGCGGCTGCGTGTGGACTTCGGCGACGAGGCTTGGCGCCATTTCATCCGTGAGGCACAGCACCACATCGAGGTGGGTAACCTGCACTTGACAGAAGACGGTCGCTATGTGTTGACGCGTGACGGCATCATGCTCAGCGATACCGTTATCCGTGACCTCATGTGGGACTAAGCACGCACCCATAAACTTTGATCGGGCTTTGCCCGAGAAATCAAACAAAATCTTAAAATTATTTTGCTTATCTCTCGTCCACAGGGCGGTTATAATTTTGCAATTGAATGATGACACTGTCTCTGCTAACGCGTCACTCCAATTCCTCCAAAATATCTTTTAGCAGAGATTTCAGTTGCGGTTCGGCTTGCTCGGCCTCGGTTTCTACGATGGCCTTGAGCGAGGCGCTGGGTTGAATCTTCCCTAGCAGGAAGAGGTTGAGCAGCAGGCGATAGCCAGTGTATCTGATGAGAGGTTTTTCATCACTGATCAACTGACGGAAGAGGGCATCGGCGTCAGGAATGTGGCGCAGCAGCTTGTGGCACAGGTTGTCGGCAATCTCGACCGTTTCGACGGTCAGGCACCATTGCAGCGCCTGCTCCAGATTCATGGCTTCGGCAGGATAGAGCATGGGGGCGGCAAGGCGGCATTCGCGGGAGTTGGTGTCGTTCCACAATTCGTTGGCGACGGCTGCTAACTGTCCCTTGTCCCCGACGGTTTCCCTGGCACGTTGAGCAATCCCCACCACGTCAACGAGCAAGCATCCCATGATCATGCTGTGCGGGTCGCCGGCTTTCCTCAGTTTGTCGGCCACAATGCCATTACGGAAGGCGAAAAACTCCTTCCTTATCTCCCTTAATACTTCTTGATTGCTATTGGTGTCCATAAACTTTATTGTGAGTCTTGTCGTTGCATGTGAGACGCAAAATCTTGCGTCTCTACATTGCGGATGCCATATAAAAAAACTTAGCGTCTTAGCGCCTTAGCGTGAGCCCATAGAATTCGGATGCCAACTAGAAACTAGAAACTAGGGACTAGAAACTAAGTACCAGCTAGTTTCTCGGCGAGGAATCGGCCCGTGTAGCTTTCCTTGCACTGGGCGACTTGCTCGGGCGTGCCCTCGATGACGATGTTGCCGCCCTTGTCACCGCCTTCGGGACCAAGGTCGATGATGTGGTCGGCGCATTTGATGACATCGAGGTTGTGCTCAATGATCACCACTGTGTGGCCATTGCCGATCAGCTGGTCAAACGAGCGCATCAACGTGTTGATGTCGTGGAAGTGCAGACCCGTCGTCGGCTCATCAAAGATAAACAACGTGTTGCCCTGACGCTCGCCACTCAGGTAGTAGGCCAACTTGACGCGCTGATTCTCGCCTCCCGACAACGTCGAGGACGACTGCCCCAACTTGATGTAACCCAGACCCACGTCCTGTAATGGCTTGAGGCGGCGTACGATCTTGTGCTCATTATAGGTGTTGGACTCGTTGAAGAATTCGATGGCCTGGTTCACGGTCATATCGAGCACGTCACTGATGGTCTTGTCGCGGAAGGTCACGTCCAGCGCGTTACGCGAGAAGCGCTTGCCGTGGCATGCCTCGCAGGTCAGCGTGATGTCGGCCATGAATTGCATCTCGATGGTGATGGTGCCCTCGCCCTTACACTCCTCGCATCTTCCGCCGGGTGAGTTGAACGAGAAGAAGCCGGAATTGTAGCCCATTTGCTTGGACAGTTGCTGTTGGGCAAACAGCTGGCGTATCTCATCAAAAGCCTTGAGATAGGTCGCAGGGTTGCTGCGCGTACTCTTGCCGATGGGTCCCTGGTCAATGAACTCCACGGCTTGGATCCTGCTCAGGTCGCCGCCGATGCCGCTGAAGCTGCCTGGAGCGTCGGCAGTCTGGTCCAGTTGACGTGCCAGGGCAGGGTAGAGGATTTTGCCCACGAGGGTGGATTTGCCCGAGCCGCTGACGCCCGTGACAACGGTCATTACACCCAGGGGGAACTTGACGTTGATATTCTTGAGGTTGTTGTGGGTCGCCCCCTTGACCTCGATGTACTGGCTCCAGTGGCGCCGTTGCTTGGGCACGGGGATAGACATGGCTCCGGTCAGGTAGCGTGCCGTGTAACTCTCCTGGGCATTGGCAAGTCGGTCAACAGGGCCTTGGTAGGTGATGCGACCGCCGTTGCGTCCCGCTTCGGGGCCCACGTCGATAAGGTAGTCGGCACTGCGGATGATGTCCTCGTCATGCTCGACGACGACCACCGTGTTGCCCAGCTCTTGTAGCATACGCAGCACATGGATCAGACGGTGGGTGTCGCGCGGATGCAGGCCGATAGAGGGCTCGTCAAGGATATAGACCGAACCGACGAGCGAACTGCCTAGGGCGGTCGCCAGGTTGATGCGCTGACTCTCGCCGCCCGACAACGTCGCCGACAGGCGGTCAAGTGTCAGGTAGCCCACGCCGACCTCGCACAGGTAGTCCAGGCGGCTGTTAATCTCAGTGAGCAGGCGTTTGGCAACGAGGGTGTCGGTCTCGTCAAGCTCCAAGTGGGCGAACCATTGTGCAAGGTCCTTGACCGGCATGCGCACCAGGTCGCTGATGGTCATGCCGCCCACCTTGACATATTGGGCATGGGGCTTGAGGCGCGTGCCGTGGCAATCGGGACACACGGTCTTGCCGCGATATCGGGCCAGCAACACGCGGAACTGGATGGCATAGGACTTACTCTTGACCCACTCAAAGAAACCGTCGATGCCACTCCATTCGCCGTCGCCGGTGCCATGCCACAACAGGTCACGTTGCTCCTGTGTCAGCTCGTGGTAGGGCTTGTGGATGGGGAAATTGTGACGTGAAGCGACGTGGATGAACTCGCGTTTCCATTCTCCCATCACCTGGCCGCGCCAGCACATCACGGCGTCATCATAGACCGAGCGGCTCCTATCGGGAATCACCAGGTTCTCGTCGATGCCGATTACGCTGCCGAAGCCTTCACACGTGGGGCACGCCCCGATGGGGTTGTTGAAGTTGAACATCAGGTCGCTCGGCTCGACAAAGGTCATCCCGTCGAGTTCAAAGCGCTTGGAGAAGCGGTGCTCGGTCATCGTGCCGTCCTGCTGCCATACCACGACGATGCACTCGTCCTTGCCCTCGTAGAAAGCCGTCTGCAGCGAGTCCAGCAGGCGCATCTCGTCGTCGCGATTGTGGGTCACCGCTAGGCGGTCGGTGAGCAGACGATAGTCGGCGGCATTGATGTCGCCCTCGGTTTCCATGACTTGGGAGATGTCGATGAACTTGCCGTCGCGCGTCATCAGCCTGGAGTAGCCGCCCTTGACAAGGATGTCGAGCTGGGTGCGCAGGTCGCGACCCTCGGGTACGATGACCTCGGTCAACAGTGCCAGGCGGGTGCCGTCAGGGTAAGTGTTGATAGTGTCGATGACATCGTTGGCGGTGTGCTTCTTGACAATCTCTCCAGAGATGGGCGAATAGGTCTTGCCCACGCGGGCAAACAGCAGACGCAGATAGTCATAGATCTCGGTGCTCGTGCCCACCGTGCTGCGCGAGTTGCGCGTGACGGTGCGCTGCTCGACGGCAATAGCAGGCGGCAGACCGCGGATGAAGTCGCAGTCGGGCTTGGTCATACGGCCCATGAACTGGCGCGCATAGGAAGACAGACTCTCGACATAACGACGTTGCCCCTCGGCATACAGCGTGTCGAAGGCCAGCGACGACTTGCCGCTGCCCGACAGGCCCGTCACGACGACGAACTTGCCGCGCGGTATCGCCACGTCAACATTTTTCAGATTGTTGACGCGGGCTCCCTTGATGATAATGTCTCCTGATGTAGCCATTGCCGAAAATTTGAGCCCGCAAAGGTACGAATTTTTCGTAAGAAAAACAAATTGTTTTAGGTTTTAGGCATTAGCCAGCATCTGCATTCTTTATACTATCGGCGAATTATACGCATTTAACCAATTGGCATCCGCCTTGTAGGACCTCGCCTTGGCGTGGCCGCCTCACGATGGAAAACCTCACGCTGGGCTCGTTAGGCTTGCAATTTAAAGTTTAGAGCGACATCCGCATCCGTTAACCTTACGCTAAGAGATAATTTTAAGATAGCATCCGCACTCGGTGAAGTGACCCCAAAAAGTTGGACGGGTTAAACATTATTGATTTAAGAGTAAAGAGTTCGGTATTGCACCGGGCTCTTTCCTTTTA
>JBGUJU010000181.1:0-2049 GCA_045114065.1 Sodaliphilus sp. | reverse complement strand
ATAGTTGTACCTTTGTGAATCTCAGTACAAATAACTAACTCTAAAATAAATGCATATGAAAAAGACAATACTATTTACATTATTAGCCCTGCTGGGCATGACCCAGATGGAAGCGCAGGAGTATGAATATGTACCTTTCGTCCGAGAGGGTGTGAAGTGGGTATTTTGCTATAGAAATCCTTTTGTGGAGGGCGCTCTGGATATGCCAGAGGGCATCCAGTATTATAGTTTTGAAATGGACGGTGAAGTTTTGATAGGTGATAAGTACTATAAACCTGTTCGTCTAACTCATTTCCTCGATAAAAACGGCTACAGCAAAGAGGTGGAGGACTTTATCCCCGTCTATCTACGTGAAGAAAACAAGATAGTCTATGCCATCATGCCTGATGGTATCCTACACCCTAAATGCCCTGTAGGTTTCTTTTCATTTATAAGTCCTCCTAATCACGATTTGCCAATCACTACTACAAACCAAGAATTCAAACTTTATGATTTCAATGACCCGACATCATTATATGGGACCAGCGTATATGCAGAATATGTAGGAGCGAATATAGAGACTATTGGTCATCATCAATGCAAATGTCATCATTATAACTGGGCTTATGATGAAAATAGCGTCATTATTGAGGGTATCGGCTATGATGGCGGAGCAGGATTCCCCCTGTTCTACTTTGAGTTTTTCATCACAGGCTTGCAAGTAACATACGGCCTTAGCCATGTCATTGAAGATGGTGAAATCATCTATAAAGGAAGGTGGTATGACCCTGACATCCACGTCGGCATTGACGAGGCGATAGCCGACGGGACGTCTCGCCCGACTGACCCCAACTACTACAACCTGATGGGCCAGCCCGTAGGCAAGGACGTGCCGACCTCCCCCGGCATCTACATCCACAATGGCAAGAAGATTTGCGTTAGCCGAATGCAATGATGCTCGCATCAATTGCTGAGGCGCCACCAAATTTATACAAAATTTGTGTAGGTCGATAAGCTTGCTTCGCAAGCTGGATAAAGGTTAATGATTAATGAGGCATCCACGTCCAGTTGTCAAACAACAATCTAAAACAAACTATTATGAAAAAGATATTATTAACAATGTTGCTCTCCACGATGGGCATGGGCCAGGCGGTGGCGCAGGAATATGATGGTTACTTATCCATTGTGCGTGAGGGAGTCAAGTGGGTGAACGAGAAGGTTATCGTGAATCATGGCGACACGACACGGTATTACTATAACTATGAGTTCTCGGGAAAAGACACTGACAGCCAATATACCAACATGATGAATGACCAGTTTGACGCTTGCTATTATTATACGGGAGAGCAGTTGAATGCAGAGCAGGACAGCCTGATAGCTGGCTTACTTGATTATTACTATGGTTACCATGATCACGATGGTTTCCATGGTACTCCTGGTCAGATAGCATGCATGAGGAACCATGCTTTAACCAAGGTCAGGGAAGATAATAGGCAAATGTTTGACTTTTCTTATTACTCAGATGGCGGGTCAAGAAAACTCTACGATTTTAACAAAAACTACAGTTCTATCCATTATTATGTCAATATATGTGAATTTTTCTGGTGCGAATTTACTGGAAATGAGCCAGAGTTAACAGAGGCAAATTTCATTGAGGTTGACCCTGTGATGGTAGAAGGCGTTGAATGTTGGCGCTATGCCTACATCGACGAGAATGGCGAGCCGCTGGCCTATGTTGTTGAGGGCATTGGCTTCGACAGTCGCGACATGGGCGACCTGTTGACGCCGTTCACACGCCAGCCTGACCATGATGCGGATTATCAGGAATGGTGCGGCTTGAGCCATGTGGTCAAGGACGGCCAAATTATCTATAAGGGTATGCGCTATCGCCACGGTGCCTTCACGGGCATTGACGAAGCGATAGCCGACGGGACGTCTCGCCCTGCTGATCCCAACTACTACAACCTGATGGGCCAGCCCGTAGGCAAGGACGTGCCGACCTCCCCCGGCATCTACATCCACAACGGCAAGAAGATAGTAGTACGATAGGCTCGCTATCGCTCGCAGGTT
>JBGUJU010000180.1:0-12549 GCA_045114065.1 Sodaliphilus sp. | reverse complement strand
GGTTTACCTTCCTCGTTAGGGAAGTCGAATTGAACAAACCAGTAGTCATAAAGTTGTTTTGCTAAGGCTTCTAAATTCTGATTTATCTAACTCCGTGTATATTATATATGGACTTAGATTATCAGTATTTATGAAAGAGAGCATCATTACGGCGGTGGTCACGGCAATGCAGCGTGATCTTGATTGCCGCCAGATGGCACGGCTGAAAGCGGTGCTAATCAAAGAACTGCAAGATGTTGAGGTATCAGAATGTAAGGGCACAGAACAGCAGCGTAAGGATGGTAATAATGACCTCCTGGATGCTTTTATCTCTGCAAAGAAGATAGAAGGCTGTTCGGATAAAACCTTGGCTTACTATCGCAATACTATTGAGCGGTTTCTTCATGCTAACAATATTGCGGTGTGTCACGTCACCACGAGCGATATTCGCCAATATCTATCACAATATCAAGAGAATAACCATTCAAGTAAGGTGACTATTGACAACATGCGCCGCATCTTCTCCAGTTTCTTTGCATGGCTTGAAGATGAAGACTACATTGCCAAAAGTCCAGTGCGTCGCATTCACAAGGTGAAGACTGACTCTCTTGTAAAGGAAGTGCTTACTGACGAGCAGTTGGAGCTTTTGCGTGACAACTGCACGAATAGGCGTGACCTCGCCATCATTGACATCCTGGCTTCGACGGGCATCCGTGTGGGTGAGCTTGTGAAACTGAACCGGGCCGACATAGACTTTCACGAGAGGCAGTGCATCGTCTTTGGTAAAGGCAACAAGGAACGTATGGTGTACTTTAATGCCAGAACAAAGCTTCATCTTCAGCAATATCTTGCTGAGCGAATAGATGACGATCCCGCATTGTTCGTTTCCCTCTCCTCTCCACACAAGAGGTTGTCTATTGGTGGAGTGGAGACTTGTATTAGAAAAATGGGCAAGCGTCTTGATATACCCAAGGTTCATCCCCACAAGTTCCGCCGCACACTTGCCACTATGGCCATCGACAAAGGTATGCCCATCGAGCAGGTCCAACGCTTGCTGGGGCATGTGAGAATAGATACAACTCTTCACTATGCTATCGTCAATCAGAATAACGTAAAAATGGCTCACAAAAAATACTTGGGCTAAGACATCCTGAGGGTTTCTCGCTAATTTTAAGTATCTTTGCGCTCAAAAAAGAGCGCATATGGCTAAGAACGAGATAGTTAATCCGAACACTGATTTACAGGCATCATCCGTTGGCAGTCTGTATCAAGACGCTTGTCTCATCATCGACCAAGCACAACATGTAGCATACCGGGCCATCAATGAAACGCTAATCAAGCGTAACTGGTTGCTAGGGATGCGCATTCAGCATGAGGTACTGAAAGATCAACGTGCAGAATATGGCGAGCAGGTAGTGGGAAGGCTGGCAGATAATTTGACAGGAAAATATGGCAAAGGGTTTATAAAAAGGAACTTATGGTATTTTGTCGATTTCTATGTCAAGCATCCCGACTTTTTCCAAGCAGTGAGTGGAAAATCTACAATTGTGAACGCACCGAGTTCACCATTACCATTTTCAAGCGAAAAGATTGTGAACGCACCGAGTTCACAATCCGCATGGGACGGTATGATGCAGTCCCTTACTGCAAAACATCCTATTCGGCTCTCTTGGACTCACTATCGAATAATCCTGCAAGAGCTTACTGCCGAGGGGCGTGCTTGGTATGAGAACGAAGCCGCCAAAGAAATGTGGAGCACTCGTACCCTACAGCGCAATGTGTCTTCACAATATTACCATCGGCTGCTGCAGTCGCAAGACAAAGCCGTCGTGCATGACGAAATGGTTGAGTTGACAAAGCCGTTGCAGGACAGACTAGAGTACTTAAAGAATCCTGTGGTAGCTGAATTTCTTGGTTTCAAGAACAATACCAACTATTCTGAGAGCAGCCTTGAGCAAAGCATCATCGACCACATGATCCCATTCCTCATGGAACTTGGGAAAGGCTTTGCCTTTGTTGACCGGCAGAAGCATATCCACACCGAGAAGGAAGACTATTATATAGATCTGGTATTCTACAATTACCACCTGCGCTGTTTCGTCTTAATTGATCTGAAAACCACAAAGCTGAGCTATCAGGATGTGGGACAGATGGATATGTACGTCAAGATGTATGACGAGTTGGCTCGTCCCGAAGGTCATAACCCGACCATTGGCATGTTACTTTGCGCTGAGACAGATGAAGATGTAGCTCACTATTCTGTGCTTAACAACAACGACCAACTGTTTGCCGCTAAGTACTTGACCTATATGCCCACACAAGAGGAACTCCGCCGAGAAATAGAGCAGCAGAAAGAGTTTTTCAGATTACAAAACGAGAAGTAGTATGGGTTTGAAGCGATATAAGTTAGGCGACCTTCTAGAAGTTACACGTGGTCAAAGCCTTGCTGGTGAGTTTTATGCCGAAGAAGGCAAATACATTCGTCTTACATTAGGCAACTTTGATTATGCCAATGGAGGCTTTAAACCAAACACTACAAAGACAAACCTGTATTATACAGGACCCATTAAAGAACAGTTTATATTGGAGGAGGGTGACATCATCACACCTTTAACGGAACAAACACCTGGTTTGTTGGGTAGTACGGCCCGCATTCCTATCTCTGGGACATATATTCAAAGTCAAGATGTTGCATTAGTTAGATGTAAGGACGGGATGCTTGATCCGGCATTTTGTTACTATCTTTTGCCGTCATCAAGTGTCAAGAAGCAGCTAGCTGCTGGAGCACAGCAAACTAAGATTCGACATACAAGCCCTGACAAAATTAAGGATGTCGTTGTTGACATCCCTGATATAAGTGAACAACGCCGAATAGGGCAGTTGCTAGATGCAATTACACATAAAATCGAACTTAACCGTTCGATAAATCAGAATTTAGAAGCCCTCGCCAAGCAACTCTACGACTACTGGTTTGTTCAGTTCGACTTCCCAGATGAGAACGGAAAACCGTATAAATCAAGTGGTGGCAAGATGGTGTGGAATGAGAAGTTAAAACGTGAAATACCAGAAGGATGGGAATCAGTCCCCCTTTCACAATACTTAGAAACTTATGTTGAGAAAGTCTCGCCCAAAACTGTAAATAGTAATGATAAATATGCTCCTATTGAAGTGATTCCAAGGCGAAGAATGAGTTTTTGCGAATGCTCTCCTATAGAAAAAGCTATCAGTGGCCTATGCAGATTTAAGCGGAAACATATTTTATTATCAAATAGAAGGGTTTATTTCCATAAAGTGTGCATAGCGGCATTTTGTGGACTTACAAGAGATACGGTTATAGTCTTGAGGCCTTATTCAGAACTCTATCTTGGATATGCTTATCAGTTAGTAAATGATGATCTATTTATAGAATATGCGACACGTCATTCTTATGGATCTGAGCAACCAGTATTAAGCTGGGAATCTGCAAAGACATACATAGTGTTGAAGCCTTTGAATGGATTAGATGAAAAATATAGTAAGTACACGGAATCGGTTATAGAGAGCGTTCTAAGGAACGAAATGGAAATAGACACATTAACTAAGCAGCGCGATGAGCTCCTGCCATTGTTGATGAACGGTCAGGTGTCGCTAAATTCTGATTTATCGAACGATTGAGAGCTATCTTGCGGTCTATGGAAGAGAAAAGGTTACCTATAGCCTCTTGTTCCTCTAACGAGGGTAACAGTAGTGGCATACTTTGAAGTGTTTCAAGAGATAATGTATATCTCATGCCGCTTCCTGTGGCGTTCAACTCAAAGTACTTCTGTATATAGGCGGAGTGCATGAAGGCATTCAAATACTTGCCTGATATCTTACTTTCATCAGGTGTAATTAAGGCACAGTGATAGCCAAGAAGGACATTCTCAAAATCGTCTGCAATATAAGTTGGTATGCCGATGTCATCCCTGGTCTCACTATCCTTGGTAAAGGCAACCTGTCCTTTCCTGATGGTGAACTTCTCTATCTCTTTTGCATTGGCTGTAGCTTTCATGAAGTTATCAGCCATTTCTGTTGTAATCGCCCAGTTATGGTAAACGTCAGTGAAATTGCATAGTTTCACAGGCGTTTCGCAATCTTTGGTTTTCTTATCAACGCTGCTGATCTCAACTTTTGCAACGTCTGATAGCTTATATTTCTTGATCACCATGCTCTTATTTTGCCACTTTAGTCAAATATGATAGAATCAAATTCAACTGCATCTCTATTTTATCGCGTTGTTTTTGCAAGTCGTTAAGATGCTGTTTTTGTTCTTCTTTTTCGGCCGAGTATTCAATGTCCTCTATCTTCGGACCTCTGCCAAAGAATGGATCGACAGTTTCTAAGTCTTCCTTTACTGCTCCTATTTGCTCGTCTAATTGTGCTAGTTGCTGTTTATAGTGTTGCATTGCCTCCACCATATTTGGGTTCTGCGCAGCTACAAATACATCTAGCAGGTTATGAATAGCCGTTACTTGTTTCTCCGCATCGCGTGACGAACGGTTTGCAATAATCAAAGCTACAATTATCGCAATTACTCCAACGATGGGGCTTAATACTGTTGCCCAAAACGAAATAGTATCACACATTACTTTGTATTGAATTTCAGTGAACCTAACTGTCTCATAATCTCTTCTTCCAACTTGTAGCTTTCCTCAAACTGCTCTGTTAGTGTCTTCTTGTAGTTGGCAATTCGAGTATTAAACTCATCCTCGGTTATATCGACATAATCGATCTTGATGTCGAAATACTGTCCGGCAGAAAGGCTGTAGTTCTTATCCTTGATCTCATCGTAGGTGACTGCTACAGAGAAGTCGTCGATAGGCTCTTTGTTCAGGAAGGTGTTCACTATCTTATCCACCTCTTCGTCAAGCAAGCGGCGCTTTTGGTTGTTGCCTTCCTTGTATTCCTCACCAAGTTTGCTGGCATCGATAAGAATAACCTTGTCCGATTTTGCTGACTTATCAAAGAAGATGACCGAGACATTAGTGCCCGTAGTTGCAAACACGTTGCTCGGCATTGACACGCAGCCATAAACCCAGTGCTCATCTACGACCCGTTGCAGGATGCGTTTCTCTACGCCACTCTTTGCCGTGATGAATCCTGTTGGGATGACCACTGCTGCCCTGCCAGTCGGCTTCAATGAGTTCAACACATGCTGCAGGAAGCATGTGTAAATAGCCATCTTGGGCTTGTTGGGGTCAACCTTGGTTACCGCATTGGGCACTCCTGCCCAAAATCGGATGGAGTCCGAAGCCAATGTGTCACGATACTCAGGGAAATCGAGTTTGAACGGGGGATTGGAAACAATGAAGTCAAATTTCTTTAACACTCCGTTGCTTTCCTTGTGTGAAGGTTCGGTAAGCGTATTACCCTGTACCACATTGGGTAACGATGCCGAAAGGTTATTCAAGATGAGATTCAATCGCAGCATTTCGCTCGACTTCTCCGAAATATCCTGGCTGTAGATGGAACAACGGTCTTCTCCCACTTGGTGCGCCAATGCCATCAGCAGAGTGCCTGTGCCTGCAGAGGGATCATAGCAGGTAATGCCTCGTAGATCGTCGCTCTTGCCCACCAGCAGACGAGCCATTACCTGTGCGATAGCACGAGGAGTATAGTACTCGGCATATTTGCCGCCACCTGCATTATTGAAGCCCTTCAGCAGGTGCTCAAAGATACGGGAAAAGAAGTCGTACTTCTCGGCAAACACTTCCTCAAAGTTGAAAGAGGCCACATTTCGCATCAGCGATCTGGCAAACTCATCCCGCTTTTGGGTGTCGGTGACATATGTAGTGACAGGGCTAAAGATGTTTACCTTACTCTTGCCGGATGTTGTAACAGAGAAGGTGTCTGCATTCACATTGGCGATGTCAATGAGCGTAGCATCGAGCATGGTTGAGAAATCGCCCTTGGTGGCAGAGTTATACAGATGGGACAAGGTATGCTCTGGCTTCAAACGTGGAACAGAGGCAGGAAGATAACTGAACAGGTCTTCTACTTCATCTTCAGTGAAGTTATCATATTCAGCATCCCATTTCTCGGCTTTTGATAGACGTGGCCCATATACCTGGTCACGCTTGGCTTCATAGCCGAACTTGTCATTGAAGAACTTATAAAGGAACATCTCTGTGACGATCTTATATTCACTTCCAGTTCCTGCCAGACCAAATGCACCGGTTGTACTCTTCAATGAGTCAATCAGGGCGATAGTCGCTTCTGTTATATTGATATTACTCATATTACTCATATTACTTGTATTACTCGTATGCTTATTAGGCGTAATGATATTGTCCGAGGTATTCGGATGTAATCAAGTTGTTAATGTACTTACGATCTTGCAGGTCTGCCTTGATGTCCATGCCTATCAGTTCCTTACCTATGATAGCTAGGATGTCCCGTTTGAAGGCCTCCTCATTGTTCAATATGTTGATATTGAGGAACAACATCTGGTCAATCTCCGACTTCATGCGTGCCAGGTTCTCAGCTATCTCATATTCATGCTGAGAGATAATCGGTTTTTCTCGATGCTGATTGGCCTCTTCCAGTCGTTTATGGATGCGGACAAAACGCTCATCACCCTTGTATTTCTTCTTTAGGATATTGTTGCGTCGATTGATTTCACGAATCTTCTTCATCACTTCCTCCATATAGGCAATGCTCTCTTTTGCATCGCTGGTGCTTTGCGGCACAAAGCCTTTTTTGCGGAAGTACTCGCGGAATTCGTCGGCCAGTATAACATATCGCTCTTCCTTCTGATCGAAGTTTGCCTCAAATTCAGCCTGCACACGTTCACAGCGTTCCTTAATGTCATTAACAATGATGCGTAATTCTTCGGGAAGACCTTTTTTGAACTCGAACTCCAATTCAGACAAAGCAACATTGATGATGCCTGAGACATCAGCCTTGTGTTCCGTATTTTCAAGCAAATTGATACGCTCGATACGATGTGTGACCTCAGTCATTAGGGTCGGAATGGCACCAAGTGGCAGTTTCTTCAGTTTCTCTCTGGTCTCGTCATCACCGAAAGAGCGCACCTGGTTAATCATTGCCTTAGCTTCGGCAAGGGTATTGCGCAGTTCATAGAGACTGTCCTTATTCTCTATTTCGTCTATTTCCTTGCGGAACTCTTCCAGATTGTCAGTCGTAAAATTGAAAAGCAGACTCTTGACATGCTGGATTATTTCCATCATTTCGTCCTTGTCGACTTGTAAGACTTTGCCGATGGGTTGTTCTTCAGGTGTTTCTTCATCTGAAGTGCGGTTTAATTCACGCAGATACCTGTCATTGGTGGCTTCAAAGTTTTCTTTGATGTCCACAAAATCCACCACATAACCATACCTGAAGTCCTTATAAGGACGGTTAACACGAGTCAGGGCCTGCAAGAGGTCATGACCGTCAAGCGAACGACCAAGGTACAACTTTTTCAAGCGTGGCGCATCAAATCCAGTGAGAAGCATCTTGTTTACAATCAAGACATCCACATCCATTAGTTTCTTGAAGCCGTCAATATATTCCTTCCGTTCCATCTTGTCGCCTTCGTCGTGAAGGATGAGAGAAGCCGTCAGCGGCTTGTAGCCGTATGGCGTGAGCATGGGTTCAGCAGCCATCAACATCTGTTCTTCCTGGTGCAAAGTTGCCTTTTCCGCTTGATGGAATCGTTCTTGCCACAGTCGATAGAGCTCACGGGCTTGCGGATTGGTCTTGCAAACAATCATGGCACCGACAGTATCGTCTGCCTGCTCGGTACGGAAGCGTCGGAAATCGGTAATGATGTAATCCAGCAACGCATTGAGATAGCTTTCGTGCTCAATGATTTTGTTGCGGTCAATGTCGCTCTTCTTGACTTCCACGCCACCAGCCAATTGATCCAAGATGCTCTCGATTTTCTCTTTGTAGATAGTCTCTATGGGTTCACGCATCAATTTCCGTGTATAACCGTCGGCAATGGACTTGTCATAGTAGTAAGTGTGGATGTACTTACCAAACACGCGCCATGATTCCCGTTCTTCTTTCAGGAGTGGTGTTCCTGTCAGTGCTATCTTTACAGCGTCTTTGTCGGCTTCCAGCAAGTTGGCAAGGAAACTGCCTTGTGGATTATAGCCACGATGAGCTTCATCGATAAAGAAGATACGCTGCAAGTGGGTATTGTAGTTGCCGTCTATCTTGACTTGCTTCTTGTCCTCCTTAAACTTCTGGATGTTGACAACCATGATTTCAAGTTTGCCATCGCTATTCTGGGTAATAGCCGTGTTGCTGATGTCATTCATCAGTTCGTCACGGCTTTTGGCATTACGGACAACAAGGCCTCTGGCGGCAAATTCATCCGTAGCCTGTTCCATCAGATCAATGCGGTCAACGATGAAATAGAATTTCGCAATGGTGTTCTTCTTAGCAAAGTAATCCGTGAGGCTTTTTACAGAGTAGAAAGCAAGGGCCGTCTTTCCGCTACCCTGGGTATGCCAGATGATACCGCTTTTTATGCCCTTGTCAAGCGTCTTGCGTATGGCCAGTGAAGCAAATAGCTGCTGATAACGCATGATATGCTTTTGCAGCTCTGTTCCCTGAGTTCCATCTTCCAGATCGATCTTCTTCTCGACGTATGCGATACCGTAACGGAGCAGGTAGAGAAATCGCTCCTTACTAAGCATGGAAGTGAGGATTCGATTGGTGGGAGTGTCAACTCGCTTGTTGGTGTGATACTCCTCCAGATTCTTGATGACAACGCAGTTGCGGTGCTTCAGCACAACGTTCTCCGTCTCTTCGGGCAACTCTATATATGGGTAGTTACTTACAAAGTGTTTGTCCTCCTCTCGAAATACATTAAAGAAAGCCTTTTCTTTTGCTGTGCAGCAGTAGAACGCACCCTGTATAGGCACTCGGTTATCGTTGTCGTATTCCTGGTTGTTGGAGAATATCATCAACTGTGTGAGGTTGAAGAAACGCCGGAAGCAACTCCTGCTCATGCGCTTATTGATGCGCTCTCGTTCTGCAAGGATTCCTTCATGGTTGTTCGGCTTCTTGACCTCAATAAAGGCTAAAGGCAGACCATTGACAAAACAAGTGATGTCGGGACGGAAATTGTCGTCTGTCTCTTTGTTCTCACATGGAAGTTCTGTCGTGACATGCCATACATTTTTGTCTGGCTTTTCGGGATTATCAAGAGAATCAAAATCAATGAGCTTGATACCGCTGTTTGCAGACAACAGCTGATAGAATTCTCTTCCAAGGTCATCATTGTTTGCTATGCTGACAATCTTGGAAAATAGTAATGAAACCTCTGTGCTTGATATTCCAGGATTCAGTCTCTTTACTGACTCCAAAAAAACATCGACAAGAATGTTTGTATTTGTATCAAGGGCATTGATATTATCAAGATAGGTGTACCCCAGCTTGCACAGATGGAGCGCAGCAGGTACTTGTACCCTCGTATTTTCATTGAAACTTCCCATATAATAATTTATCAATTCAGGTCGCTAATTATCGCTGTACAACTTCACTAAGTTTCTTACCTTCAGCATCTTTCCAATCGTCCCATCCGTTGCTTGGGCGGCCTAGAACGTATCCAGAAGCCCCACTAGGACTGTTAAATGGGATGTCATTTTGAAGTGTTATCTGACCATGTTCATTCTTGCAGTGTTCTTCAATGAATTTGTTGCGACTGTTGATCGGCTTGTAGCTATTTACGACATCTGAAGCAAGAATGCTCCCTTTCAGCAATACAAATTGCTTTGTAGCTTCATCATAGTATCCAGTTCCTTGTGCTGGACGGTCAGTTGCTTTCGCATAGAACAGATGATTTGGATTCTGCTTTGGTTGTGGAGCGTCAAAGATCCTACAGCCAAAGAACCGACAAAGAAGTTGAATGTCGTGGAAAAATACTTCCATGTCATTGACACGATAGGGTGCTATATTAGGTTTCTTGGGATTTGCTCCATTCAAGAGCTCATAGGACCCTGCATTTTGTGCTGCCTCAATGCCAAGATACTCTAGATATTTCACATCGTCACCATAAATTTTATGACTGTCTGAAATGAATACAAGAGCCAAGTCCCAGAAATCCTTTTTCTGCAAATGGTCATTCTTCCTGTTGGCAAAGTCTGTTGTCTGGCCGATATAGGCTTGCAATTCATTTGCGTCTGGCGAACTAACCAAAATGTAGAATGCAGGTTGCCCCGAAATATCACTGATCGTATTCGCCAATGCTATCTCTTCACGTGGAATGACGTAGAGGTGACATGTGGAATTTGCGCCCATATAAATGTTTCTGGCTCCTTCGAGCTTGCCATCAAGCAGCTCAGTATGTATGGTGAACGTGTTCTTCGTTTTCATAATTTCCTTTCAATTCTAATGAGTTCTGTATAATCCACATCAAGTAGATGTGCTATCTTCTCAATCATTTCCAAGGACGGTTGTGAGGAATTCGTACACCATTTGGACACAGTAGTCGGGGCACAACCCAATTGCTCAGCCAGCCACTTGTTGGTTCTCTTTTTCTCAGCCAAAATCACTTTAAGGCGATTCAAGTCTCTAGTATCTTCCATATAAATTGCAGTTTATCTGCTGCAAAATTAACAAATAATCACCCAAATCAATCAACATTTAAGGAAAATGATGCAAACCCACACAAATTAAATGAATTATATTCATTTTGCATTTCAAGTATAACACTTCTTTTTTTATGCTTCTTCCGAAAGTATATCTATTCAAAAGGAGACAATCATTAGCTGTCCATAAAAAAGGAATGTATTTCTCAGGTTATTGATTTTTAGTTAATTGAGTGCGGGTTTTTATGCTAAAAAAATAAAATCGCATTTAACTGATTATTAGAAACTTGACAAAAACATAATTGTTTTTTTAGCCTTTCATTAGAATGACTAATCAACGTATTACTAGATCTTGTTTTTTGTGGACAGCAATGATGAGTAACAGACTTTTCGTATCTTTGCGGCGTGTGCCAAATTGGTATACATTTGAATGTATAATAAATATTGAAATCAATGAATACTAAGATACAGTTATTTTGGCAAGTATATATAGATCTTGAACAAGAGTTTCAGGACTTAGCTAGAGCGATTCACATCAATGATGATCAACAAGAAGTGTATTCCATGAGAATAGCGGATTTAGTCACTCGAACAGTAATTGAAATAGAAGCAATAGCTAAAGAACTATATATAGATAATGGAGGACCGTCGATGGATGAAAAAGATATGTTCTTTGATACAGTTTGTATAAAGTATTTAAATGATTTATGGAAACTTGAAAAGAAAGTCGTTCTTGTGACATCACCATTATTGTTCCTCGAGAAAGATGAAAACAGATTTCTCCTTCCATTGCATAAAGCAATGAAGCGAGGCTCCAGCTCATCTGATTGGAACAAAGCATACCAAGCTGTTAAGCATAATCGGATTAACAATTTGAAAAAAGGGAATATCAAACATTTTATTCATGCTCTCGCTGCGTTATTCGTGCTAAATCTTTATTTGAGAAATCAGGTTATGGATTTGGGAAATGACCCTGATGGACTTTCAACAGACTGGGGGTTGGGCTCAAAAATATTTTCGGTAAAAATACATCCTTGCACAAAAGGCATTTCAAAAGAGTATCATAAAAAAAATGACTATGATGATTGTGTATATATATCTCAACCAACAGAAAAAACCAGGAATAGAGCAATCGAGATTATTAATAAACTTGATCAACAAGTTACGAAGGCTACCAACCAAGAAATGTCAAAGATATTAAATCAAAAGATATTAGATGGCTCAATAGATATAGATAACCTTAACGGAGATGAGTTAATAAAAATGGGCGATGAAGTAAGGATGAATCAATATAAAACATATCTTCAAAAGCATGGTAATGAATTTGTCAATGCCATTTCTAATTCTGAATACGAGGCTGTTCTAAATACCCAGCAATACTAAACATTGCTTTTAATTTATTTATCATTGCAAGGAGGGATGATATTTCCTGCACAATGCGTATGCTTTAATATGTTTTAGAGTCCAGATAGTTGTCTGTCAGACCATTAGCACTTAACCCAACTTCAACGGGCATGTCACGTTATGGGGTTGTCCTGTACGTTATTCGTTTTTTCGTGGATGTGCCGTGGATACTACAGATTTTTTAATCCAGTGACAGTGAGGAAAACTCGATGATGTCACCTGTTTTTATATGGGCGGCATGGGGATTGTTTAACGATGAAGACGTTGATTTAAAGATTTGCCAAGAATTGGAGAAGAATTTAAAGTTGTTTAATCAGATTGAATGACGTTGAAGTGGTTGTGGTGTTTGTTGTTGTTTTGGTGGGGAAAGATGGGAATTGGAGCGGAAATTTGTGGGGAAAAGAAAAATTTTTGCAGGAATCTTTGCAGATGTGGGGAAAATGTGGGGAAAACTGAGAAATAGAAAATCGCTAAAGTCTTTAATTTCAAGGCTTTAGCGATTAATTTCGAGTCAAACTCGTACCCAGAGCCGGGGTCGAACCGGCACGGGTGTTACCCCATTGGTGTTTGAGACCAACGCGTCTACCGATTCCGCCATCTGGGC
>JBGUJU010000179.1:0-34932 GCA_045114065.1 Sodaliphilus sp. | reverse complement strand
GTAGTTCTCCTCGCTGCCGTAGCCCGAGTCGGCCACGCCCTCATGGGGGAAGCGGCCGTAGCGGCGATGGAACGAGGTCAGGAACAGGGGCATGGTGAGCGTGTCGCCGGGGTTGGGGAACAGGGCGAAGTCCACCAGGAACTGGTTCTCGGTGGCGATCTGCAGGTTGTAGCAGGGCTTGGTCTGCCCGTTGTTCATCGCGTCCTCCTTCGTGCGCATGAACGTCGCGGCGGGGTCTGTCTTGGACATCGAGTTGCGGTCGCCCAGCTGCTCGAGGCGGCTGTCGTACTCGTCGAGTTTGTCTCGCTGCTTCTCCAGTTCCTTGGCCTGGCGCTTGAGCTCGCGCAGCCTGGCCTTGTCTTCCTTGTCCTTGGCCGACTCTGCCGAGGCGCGCTCGATGGATCCGCGCAGTTCCTCGCATATCTCGGTCAGCTGGGCCGGCGTGAACTCCACCGACTCGTCCCGGGCCGCGTTCTCCTGGGCGATGGCCTCGTCGATCTGGCTCAGCAGCGCACGTATCTTCTGCTGCAGTTTTGCACGGTTCTTCACCACCGTCTTCTTCCAGACAAAGGTGTACTTGTTCGCCTTCGACTCCATCTTCGTCCCGTCGATGTACTCCACCTCAAGGCTGATGAAGCCCCGCTCGGCAAGGATCAGCACCAGCTGCGTGAACACGTTGTCGATCTCCTCCTTGACGCGGTTGCGGAAGTTGTTGATGGTCTTGTGGTCGGGTTGGTCATAACCGGCCAACCAGATGAAATGGACGTCACGCTTGAGCGCGCTCTCCATCCTGCGGCAAGAGTAGATGTTGTTCATGTAGCCATAGATGATCACCTTGAGCATCATCCTGGGATGGTACGGACTTGCGCCGTGGCCGTAGTACAGGGAGTATATGCGCCCCATGTCCAGACCGTCAACAACCGCATTGACCAGACGGACAGGGTCGTCTGGGGCAATATCCTTGTCGATTCTTTCAGGAAAAAGAACCAATTGGTTGTTTATGTGCTCACGAAAGTGTAACTTTGCAGACATATTTTTTAATTAAAGATTTGATTGTCACAAAGTTACTAAAACTTTTTGACATGACAAAGCCTCCGCTTGGGAAAGTAGAGGCTTTGTTATATGTTTTACAACATGTTACAGCAAGAGGGCGTGCCAGAATTTTGACACACCCTCTTGTTATAGGGGTGGCGCCGAGTTTACTCGAGCGCGCCCCTATAACAAAATAACCAAAAGATTGCGCAGCAATCGGTTGTTCAAAGGCAGCGACCCCGCGGGAGCGCACAAGATGGGCGAGCACCGCAAGCCAATCTTGTCGCACCCGCTGCTCACGCACTCCCGTTCTAATCCCCACTCCCGAATCTCGCTTCCTCCCCTTCTAATCCCAACTCCCGAATCTCGCTTCCTCCCCATTAATTCAAAAGCACCTCTAAGACGCAAAAATACTGAAATCGACGAAAAATCGTGAGTGAATAGTGAAAAAAACGCTACCTTTGCTCGTGAGTTAGAACGATGAATCAGTAATCTGAAAAAGAGAACAGGCAAGTGGATATTACGCAATCTTTCTACGATGATATGGCCTCTCAATACGAGAAGCTTTTCCTTGACTGGCAATCAACTACTCGTGAGCAGGCTGTAATGCTGGACGGGATTTTTTAAGGATCACGGCTTTGACCGGAAGGCCCACATTCTTGACTGTGCCTGCGGCATCGGAACGCAGTCAATCGGGCTGGCAGTTCTTGGATATCAAGTCTCGGCGTCAGACATTAGTGACGGTGAACTGGCAGAAGCAAAAGTCAGGGCAGAGAACAATGGTGTCCAGATCAGCTTTCATCACGCTGATTTTCGCAACTTGTCGGAGGTGTTCACTGAGCAGTTCGACATTGTTCTTGCCATGGACAACGCACTGCCGCACATGCTGACAAGAACCGACCTGGAAGCGGCAATCAGGAGTATTTTGGAACGGACCAAAGATGGCGGTATTTTTATTGCCAGCATCCGTGACTATGACAGTCTCTTGGAGAAAAAGCCGTCTTGCACCGCACCCTATATCCACAAGACGGATCAAGGCCAACGGGTATCTTTCCAGACGTGGGTCTGGGATGATGACAGGTATCACCTCGTCCAATACATCATTGACGATGAGGAATCCCTGCAAATCAGCAAGTTCGAGTGCGATTACAGAGCTATCCGTCAGGACGAGTTCACAGACTTGTTTCTCGCTAATGGATGCAACAAGATCACATGGCTGCAGCCAGCCGATTCCGGCTTTTATCAGCCCATCGTCATCGCAAGGAAGTAGTTCAGCCCATCCTTCCCGATTGACCGGTGTTTCCGGACAAAATGATTTATGCTCCTTGTCATGTGTATCATAGTGTTCATTCTCTAAGCAAGACTCGCCTCAAAAACGCCCCGCTGCTGCAAGGCAATCCCTACACTACAAAGTTTAAGATTTTTATAATACGCTCATTATCTTAGATTTATCTGCATTTACCCCAGGGTCCTGCTATTGCCTTTTCTGTCATTATGATGGTCAAAGATTTGATTCTATGAAAATATTATTCTACATTTGCAGCACTGAGTTGTGATGTTTCTCATCTGTCGCGACCATAAACCACAAACAATAATCTGGAGGGTGTGCTTATGCTTAACAAGAATAATCCCGAAGACGTCAACATGTTGAATGACCTCATCATCGCCGCGTGCATCAACGGCGATGACCTGAATCAGCACAAATCAAGGATTGCCGATTCGGGCGACGGTCTCTTTGAGAAATGCGAACAGTTTGTTTCCGATTTCCGAAAGATGAAGGAGCAAGACGATCGGCCATCACCTGCAGCTGTCAAGGCACTGTTGTCCCAAGGCAAACAGATATGGCTGACCAAAGAAACCTTGTCCCTGCTGAAAGACAAATTGACCACCGAGGCTGACCAAGCGCCTCAAGATGAGCCCCAGACGAACGGCGAGCCCGACGAGACGAGCGCCAGCCAAGAAGCGGATAGTGACCTGCTGACTCAGCCAGACAGGCAGAATCAGGAGCCATCGGAATTGTCGTCGATCCTTATGGGTTTGGCCAGGAAGTACAAGAAGTGGCTGATCGGCCTCGCTGCAATAGCCTTGCTGTTCGCCTACATCATCCCCCAAGTGAAAGCCACGATCCAGAAGCACGAAGAGGAGCAGCGGCTCGAGAGCGCCATCAAGGGCATCAGCCTCTGTTCCGAGCTGGCGACCGTTGAATACAAAGTCAAGCTGGTCCACGTCGAGAAAGAT
Organism: Sodaliphilus sp.; assembly: GCA_045114065.1. Taxonomy (GTDB): domain Bacteria; phylum Bacteroidota; class Bacteroidia; order Bacteroidales; family Muribaculaceae; genus Sodaliphilus. The sequence goes on along the minus strand of JBGUJU010000179.1, from coordinate 31,662 downwards.
GAGAATAAAATACTTGAGTTTTTCAATAACATTACCTCGATTATTGGATGGAATCTGGGCCGAGAACGTTCGATGGCAATTGTCAGTACCGCGAAGATAAAGGCGGGCATCAACCTGAAAGACTTCTCGCCAAACAATATCTCGGCCAACGGGAAAGCCATAACAGTCAATCTGCCTAAACCCGAATTGTTTAAACCAAGTATTACTGTTGATGAGTGTCATCTGTATGTCGGTAGCCTTAGACAAAAAATTGATCTGAAAAGAATCAATAACGCCGAACAGGAGACAGAGGAAGAGTTGAATAACTACCTACAGCATTGTGACATTCTGACTGTTTCACAACAAAATGCCAGGGAGTTCTTTGACGCTTTTCTTAAGCAACTGGGTTACACATCAATCACCATTAATTTCATTTAATCGCAATGGCTATGAACGAGATCATCAATCAACTGAAAAACTGGTGGCAAAGTGTTAAGGAGAGTCTCTCCGAGAGTGCCCGAAACTCCAGTCCCGCAAGTGATGAGGATGCATCAACCGAAAAGAAGTCCTCACGACACGGATCATCAAGGGGACTGTCGCTTAACTGGCTGCTCCCATTGATTGCCGTTGCCTTGATTATCGGTCTGTTTTTCTTTCTGAAGAATCCCTTTAAGATCGATTGGAGTATCAACAAGACAGAGAAGCAAACCACTCTGACGGTTGAAGAAATCAAGAAAATTTCGGAACTTAACACAGCGTCCTATTATGAGGAAATGCTGCTGGAAAAGAGAGATACAACTAAAGGTTTCCTAAAAAGTAACAAACACTTATTAGCTGTGTTGGTCAAAGGGAATCTGAAGGTGGGGTTTGACCTTAGCCAGATTTCCGAGGGCGATATTTCCATCGGTGAAGATAAGTCGGTGGTTATCACGTTGCCCGAAGCGAAGGTCACCGACATCATCACCAACCCAAGCGACAGGACCATCGTCTATGGAGAAAAGGACAAACATTTCACTGAAAACGACATCAATGAGTTGACCAATCAAGCAAAAACCGTCTTGGTCAACAATGCGCGGGAAGAAGGCATCTTTGAAAAAGCCAAAGAGCAGGGCAAAAAGGAAATGACCAATCTGCTCAAAGCGATGGGCTACGAGAAGGTGACAGTGAAAATCAAAGGAGAATAACGCGGAAACAATAACGACAGTAGGACAAAGAACTGTCTGAACCCTGAATTCGGGTCATTGCTATTTATTCAATTAACTGACGGAATCTCAGGCACACGCGCCTGGGGCTCCATGGGCTTCATGAACAGGTTCTCCTTGGAGATATAGCGGTCATAGAGGAAGATAAGGACAGAAATCAGCAGATAGGCGATGGTGCCAGCCAAGCCCATGCCACCGATCAACAGATCATTGGGCGGCATAACGAGCAATGTGAAGTTTGGAATCATCGCATTAAATGTGCCGTGCATGATGGCGGGAACAATAACAGAGCCCGACTTGAGCCTGAAATAGAGCAATATCGGTGTAAAACTGATGCACATCAATATCATCATGAACACACCGATGACAGGATGGGTCGGATAGTTGTGGCCATTTAATACCAACGGGAAGTGCCATGCACCCCACACCAAACCGATTAATATGGCTGCGAGAATAAATTTCTTTCCTTTCAAGACCTTGACCAGAAAGCCCCGCCATGCAATCTCTTCCCCAAAAGCCAACACCGCATTAATCGTCGCTCCTGCCAACAAACCATTGATCAAGGTAGTAGCAATAAACCCCCACATTCCCAGAACACCCAATGAGCGCTGTGTCAAATCATGAGCTTGTTCTGGTGAGATCCCTTGAGATGTGAGAACAGCCTGATTGGTCTCCATGACCTGGTCCATCGACAGATAGGAGCCTGGAACGAGCAGCGATATGCCCATCACAAGAAATGAAATAACCGGAATCAACAACAAGCCTATCAACCACCAGTAGTTGAACTTGAAGTTTATACCCAACCCCTTGAAGAGAGGTTCCTTGAACAGGAGTTGCGTGATAATTACCGCCACAAGTGGCGTAAACATGGCCGCGCTAATGACTACTGTCTTCACAACATCATTTAACTCGGCATAATGAATGGCCAAGCCTATAACTATCATCATCACAAAGGCGCAGATGATGAAAACAGCAAGTTTTTTCATATTCAGTTTTTCCATAAAAAAATAAGCACTACTTGAGTGCTTTTTGTGAGTTACTTGAGCAATTCACCGATACTGGTGGTGAGGTTGAACATGAAGGTCGAGGCTCCTGTGTGTGGACGAGCAAAGGCCGCCCCTATTCCGAATGCCCTCACCTTCAAACCACCGCAGACGGACAGTCCCGACATGAAGTCGCGCTTGTAGGTCGCCATGTCGCTACGGGTGCGGTAATTGTAGCCGACACCCAGGTAGATGTTGTTGGTGGGGAGAACGTCGGCACCGAAAACAAGGTGACGCATCAAGTTACTACCGAAAGAATCTTTCTTGATTAATCCACTGTTGGGGTTATTGGCATCCTCAATCTTGTAGTAAGGGGAATTCCAGCGCGTCAGCTCATAGGCAGTGAGATGCAGACGAATCGGCGCGTGACCCAGCATCTTGCTGATACCCACCTGGATATCCCAGGGCAGATTGTCCTTAAACTCGTTGAATTTCTTCACCTGACCACCCAAGTTCTTGGCTACTAATGAGGCTGAGAATTCATGGTCGGGGTCATAGTAGTTCACACCCAGATCGGCAGCAACGGCTCCCGCAGTGTAGTCCTCATACTTGGAATAGAGGTACTTCACGGTGATACCGCCACGGAAACGTTCGCTGATATCGTGGCTATAGGTAAGGCTGAACGCCATGTCACTGGCACTGAATTTTCCTGTCAAGGTTCCGTCAATGTCGGCACCCTGTATGTCTCCGTAGCCAAAATACTGGAGTCCCACAGCAATCGCTCCATGCTCACTCACGCCCTGACCATAGCGCAAGCCGGCGAAATTGGTCTCGCCGATGTAACGCATGTAATTGATGCCCACCTGATGGTCAAACTCCGGTCCCAGCAGGGAGGGATTCTGCTCGACAAGGTTGATGTCATCGTCAATGATGGTGAGGTTGTGTCCGCCCAAGCCATAGACGTGGCTTGACGACGGCACACCCAGGAAGTTATAGGCGGTCGTGGTCGGGCCATCACTGGCCATGGCAAACAAAGCCATAGCACCCATGGCCAGCAATATCATGTGACGCAAATAGGTTGTCATGTCGTTATTCTCTTTATTATTTGATATAATAACGAGAAAAAACCACTTTTAGTATATCATTCTTCGTTTGTATCGACTTCAATCTCGTCGGTCTCGCTGATCACTTTCTTGGCCAATTCAAGGTCGCGTTCAAAGACAACGAGCCTGACAGGAGCCATCCAGATGGCATTGGCAGTACTGTCAACGATCACCCCTGCGGGAATTCCGCTAGCTTCCAGCGCGCCCTTGACGATGTTGGCATCGATGGCGCTAGAATACTTCTTGAGGACGACAATTTTTTCTTCGTTTTCCATATCAGTGGGCTGTTTAATCTCTAGATTGACTAGATAAAATCAATAATTACTCCACTACTTGATGCCGCGGGAATTGAGGGCAGCCTGATAGCGGTGGGCATTGTCCAGATGGGCGGCATAGTCACGGGTGAAATCGTGATAACCGCTGAAGTCGGCACGAGCACACATGTACAGGTAGTCATGCTGTGGAGCATCCAGCACGGCGTCGATAGTTGACTTCTCGGGCAGGCGGATGGGACCAGGGGGCAAGCCGTCAACACGGTAGGTGTTGTAGGGCGAGTTGACCTGAGTCATGGGAACAGTGATACGCTTGATGGAGAAGTCACCGATAGCAAATTTCACCGTCGGGTCGGCTTGCAGACGCATACCTTGCTGATAGCGGTTGAGATAGAGGCGTGCCACCTTACCACGCTCGTCGGGCTTGGAGGTCTCCTCCTCGACAATCGAGGCGATAGTAGCTACCTGCTCAGGGGTCAAGCCCAAGCGTTCGGCCTTGGCCTGACGTTCGCTGGTCCAGAAATCATTGTAGTAACCATACATGCGGTCGAGCATCTTCTCGGGCGTGATATTCCAGTAGAACTCGTAGGTGTCGGGCATCAACAGGCAGGCTATGGTCTGTGGTGTCAGGCCATACTTAGCACATACAAGACTATCCTTCAGCGCCTTGCGCATTCCATCGGGACCATCCATAAAGGTCTCGCCCCAGCGTTGGGTCCACTCATCCAGCGTGCGCACGTTGTTGAAGGTGAATCTAATTCCATCCTGCACACCATTCTTGATGCGGCGAGCAGCAGTGAACGGTGTCATCCCCGGGGTGATGTGGAAGGCACCCTCACGGTTCTCCACCTTGGCTCTCATCAGCTTCATCATGGTGGCGACACGCTTACCGAAAGTAGCATCCACATTAGCCTGGACACTATCACTGATTATATCGATGGTGCTGCCTTTACGCACCTTGACGATACCGTCGGATGGAGCACCGATGAAAAAATAAGGTGCTGCACAGGCCGCAAGGATAACCACCAGGGCGACTAAAGCGCCGATAATCCATTTTACTTTCTTGGTCATATTCTTAAGACGTTAGACGTTAATCTTGGGGAGGAATACAGGCCGACAGCAACTGGGCGTGACCTGTCATTTCCAACTTGTTGACCATGGCAGGAACCAGAGCTGTCTCGCCCTGGCACAAGCTCACGGGTGTCATGCCTTCGGCGGTGAGCACGGCCTCTCCAGCCAGACACATCAGTACGACAAAGGAATGATGTGGCGGCATTTCAAGGTTGTATCCATCGTTGAAGTCCACACGGCGCACATCAAACTCGCGGCAGTTCACCAGGGGCGTCACACCAGGCACTGGAGCAGCGGTATAGTCCACCAAACTGTCGATCACCTGATAGTTGAGCGCCTCGCGGGCCTGCTGTGTATGAAGTTCGCGCGGATTTCCGTCAGCATCACGGCGGTCGTAGTCATAGACACGATAGGTGATATCACTCGACTGCTGGATCTCGGCCAACAGATTTCCAGCACAGATGGCATGGATCTGTCCTGCGGGAATAAAGAACACGTCACCGGCCTTGGAAGCCGTGGCATGGATGACATCTACGATAGTATTGTCAGCCACACGCTGCTCATATTCCTCAGGCGACATCGGGCGTTCAAAACCCGTCAGGATTTTGGCACCTTCATCAGCCCGGATGATGTACCACATCTCGGTCTTGCCCAGACAGCCGTGAAGACGTTGCGCCAAGGCATCATCGGGGTGCACCTGGATGGACAGGTCTCGCTTGGCATCGATAAACTTGATGAGCAAGGGGAACTTGTCACCGTAACAGCGATACACGTCCTCGCCGACCAAGTCGGCGCCATAACGCTGCACCAACTGGGTAAGTGTCAACCCCTTGTCGTTACCCTCGGCAACGACCGACTCACGTCCAGGTACTGCCGACAATTCCCAACTCTCGCCTATAGGCTCTTCACAAGGAGGCAAGTGCTTGAAAGCCTCCAACTGATGCCCACCCCACAGGACGGGCTTCAAGATAGTTTCAAATTTATAGATCTGCATAGTTGCTGCAAAGATAGTGAAAACTTTTCAGTTTATTGTTGCCCGTAGTAAGTTTTAGCGTGATATCTACTCCCCAACTGCAATCTCCTCACTTCTAACTCCTCACTTCTAACTCCTAACTTCACTGTGCCACCTTATTGTTGTCGTCCTTGACCCACTTGATGTACTGGCTGTAGTCGTGGGGAACGAGGACACCGTTCTCGCGGTCATCGCGCCAAGTGTCGGTCCAGTCCATGTCATAGCCATGGCCTGTGGCATCGTGGAAGATATGGCCCTCGCCCTCATTCATCTTCCAGTAGGCAACCAGGCCTGCACTCTGGGCATTCACACCGGCAAAGCCAGTAGATATCTCGCTGGCAGTGAGCGCACGGTTCCACACGCGCACCTCACAGAGCCTACCCTGGAAGAACTGGCTCGAGCGGTAACCGCCCCACGACATACCCAACTCAAATCGCTGGAAGGGAGTCGCCTTGCCGCTACCGCTTGCCTGGGCATCCTCCACACCATCGACATACATCTTGAAAGTCGAGCCATCGTAGGTGCAGGAGACAAGATACCATCGGTTGGTCTTGAAATGGGTAGAGGAGAAACACCTGCCGCCGGGCAATACCCACTGCAGAATGTCGCCGCCTGCCGACCCGTTCTCGCCGAAGCGGAACATGTTGGCTTCTTCCTCGTTCTTGCCTTCAATGGAAAGGACTCGCTTGATGTCTCCCACCTTGCCGAATTTATAGGAATAGACCTTAAACTCAATCGTGTAGTTAGTGAGGTTGACCATCTTGTCGTCAGGGAAGATGTAGTTGGAAGATGCGTTCTGGTTATTCTCGAGCGAATAGAACGAGATGATGCGGGAAATCTGCAAGAAGATCGTACGGCTGCTCTCAATGATTTCTCCCCCGTTTCCCTGCAACTGACGGATAGTCACAGGAATGACATAGGTGGCGCCCTCGATAAAGCCATCGGTATTAACAACCTTGACTAGGGCTGCACTGGACAGGGCCTCGCCCTGCTTGATGGTTACCTCATTGTTCTCGATGGTAACGCTAGAGGCTGGCACGGGATAATAGGCGGTTCCATGCTGGGCATTATAACTGCGCACCAGTGACGTGTCGATAGCAAGGCTAACAGTGACATCCTTCGGGCAGCGGCGTGTGGCCTTAACGGTCACGGCATAGGCTGCCGGCAGTTCATCAACCGTGAACCGCTGCACAGGCACCTGCTCGGTGCCAGTGATGAGCAGACCCACCTTTTGGTAATCAAACTTGTCACCCTCGCTGTCACAGGCGGTGAACAAGGCGCCGACAGCGAGGAGCAGGAAGATATTGATAATCGTTTTCTTCATTGTTGTTTAATTTGGTTTCAGTTGACTGTTTCAGTTGGCCGAGGCTGAGTCTCGGCACAGGAGACCAGGCTTTTAACCATTCATTGTTATCTCTTAGCAGGGTTCATAATCTGGATAGCGCGGCGGATGGCACCATAGGGGACGCCGTCGCTCGTGTTGTAGTAGTTGCGCTCCACATAGTAGGCTCCACAGCCGCCCTTGTGCCCTACCTCAGGCTCCCAAGCGGCATAGTTGAAGATTTCGCCGCCAGTCGGTTTCTGACCGAAGGACTCACAATAGACGGTCTTCTCGTCGGGATGGCCCATCGCCCCTACCCCTGCACCTTGCTGGCTGTAGGCCTGCTTGACATAGTAGTCCACCCAGGGGTCACACGCCGTAGGCGGTGAGACCGAGAAATAGTCCACAATGACCAGTTTCTCGGGATAAGTTCCATGAGGACCGAACACCTTGTCACATTCCTCGATGGCCCAAGTCAAGTGTTGGCCATTCCAGCCCTCATAGTCAAAGTCGGCACCGTCAAGCCCCGTCTCGATGACCGTGTCACAGACCCAACGGGCATAGGCGCGGATGGCTTCCTCGCTGCGGTCGCTCGAGAGGTCATAATACTTGCCATCAACAGTGAATCGGTGGTTATAATTGGAGGCATCGGCATGGAAGACAAAGCGGGTGCCCTTCTTCTCACGCGTTTCTATCATGTCCTGATAGGCAACAGGGTGGGTCTCGGGCGTCGGGATGCCCATCCACAGGTTCACGATGTCGATGCTGTCGGGAAGGCCGATGATGCGCTCGCCCCATGAGGCGGGATCCTTGTAACCGCTGGCTCCCTCGATAGGAGCCCAGTCGGCATAATAAACATAACAAATCTCATGCGCACTCGTCTTGTAGTCACGCAGAGCCTGGTAATACTCGTCGCTGTACTCCTTGAGCGGCTGCAGGTCCAGCGCCTCTGGCTCAGTATCACAAGCCGCCATCAACAACGCCAGCGCCGACAAAACCATTAAATATATTATCGTTCTCATAACTCCTAACTTCTAATTACTAACTCCTAACTCCTTGCGGTCCCACCACAGGCGGGTGCCACCATTATCCTGTCCACCGCCGAGCGCCTCACTATCCAGCAACTGGACGGCAGCCTGGACGGCGGTCTCATTGGTATTATACTCTTGCACTGGGAACGGACAACGGCGCACCTGAATCTGAGTGTCGATCAGGCCCTGGCTGTCATTATTGACCACAGGCAGCAAGCGCGGATAACCTGTGCGGCGGAACTCTGCCCATCCCTCGCAACCGTCGGGGTACATGGCAATCCACTTCTGGGTGATGATGCGTTCCAGATTGGTCTCGAAGTCGGCCTCATCATCCCAGGCGATGGTAATATCACTGGGCGCATTATCAGCATTGCCGCCGCTCGTGCGGTCCACAAAGCGCGTGGGCTTCAATGTCGAGTTGGTGATATAGGCATCCTCGCCGCTCACGTTATTCTCACTGAACGAAGCGCGGATTCCTGCCTCATAGAATGCCCGGGCAGTACCACCCATATTCCAACCGCGCAGGGCGGCCTCGGCGCGCAGGAAGAAGCCTTCGGCTGCAGTCATCCACACGATGGGGGTGGTCGAGCGGTCAATGTTCAGGTTAGAGACATAGATTCCCGCATAGCGTGAGGGGTTCATGTTATGGACGCCTAGACGCACGCCATGGTATTTATTGTCACTGCTAGCAGGAACGAAATATGCTGCCAAGCGCGGATCGCTGTAGCCGTTCATGTAGCAGTCCATCGAGGCACCCATTCTCACCTCGCCGGCATTGAAGTTATAAGCCATGTCATAGTTCGGGTGGTAGTAGGTCAATCGACCATGCAGCAACTGGGCACGCTCGGCAGCCGTCTCAATGAAACCCAACGAACATGCTGCCGATTTCTCGGCTTCGCGCTGTGCCAATGCGGGGTCGGCATAGGCCACACGCAGCGCCAAGCGCAGGCGCAGGGTGTTGGCAAACTTCACCCAGCGGGCGACATTGCCCTCATAGACATTGTCATAGTCGGGCAGGAGCGAAGCCCCCGACTCGGCCAGTGGAGTCAATGTCTCGATGGCAGCATCCAGTTCCTCAAAGAACTTGTTGTACACCTCCTGCTGGCGGTCATAGGTAGTTCCTAAAACACCACCGCCGAAGTGGATGTAAGGAATAGGACCATACATATCGGTCACACGGTGCAAAGCCTCAACCTTGACGATGGTTGCCAACGCCGCCACGGCGGGCTGATTCATCTCCCCAGCAACCTTGGTAACGCGTTGCCAGGCTGGCATTACTTCACTGAAGGCGCGTGTGAACATCTGGTCATACCAGCCACTCACGAAGCTGTAGGAACCATTGTGGATGCCATTGCGCCAAGTACCTGTCAGAGCGATGTAACCCGAGAACGGGTCGGCACTCAGACCTTGCGCCACCTGATAGTCTGACGAGAGGCAGTTGCCCGAACCGTCATCAAAGAGCACAACCCTCGAGACCATCTGGGAGAAAAAGGCACCCACGTTCTGGTAATCATTGGCGAGTTCCTCGTCGGTGAGCTGGTGCTGGTTGGTGTTGATGTCATCAAACGACTTGGTGCATCCTGCAAGCAACACGACAGCACACATATATATGAGAATTCTTGTCTTCATAGCAGTATCAGAATTTGAGTTTCACATTAAATCCCATCGACCGCAGGCTGGGCTGCATGAAGTAGTCGATGCCCTGATAGTAGGTACCCGTGTTGGATGTTGCCTCGGGATCGTAGGGTGCCTTGTTGTAGAGCATGCACAGGTTGTGGGCGACAAAGGAGACGTTCAAGCCCTTGATCCACTTGACCCAGCGGTTGACGGGCACGTCATAGCTCAGGCTTAACTCCGCCAGTCTGAGGTTGGTCGCGCTATAGACATAGCGGGAGTCCACGGTACCGTTGGGGTTGCCCACGGTCTGGTAGTAGCCCTGGGCATTGAGTTTCTTGCCGTTGATGACCACGCCGCCGTCGTTGCGGGCGTCCTGGGTCGCTTGGGAGGCGCCATAGTAGTCCAGAATCGCCTGCGTCTCGCTCACGACGATACCACCGTTACGGTAGGCCAGCAGGGCCGACAGGGTAATACCCTTGAATGACAAGGAATTGCCCCACGACAGATTGTAGCGGGGTGCCGCTTGCCCGGCATAGATGTAGTAGGCGTTGTTATTGGGGTTAGCCTCTACGGTCTGGCGCTCGGGGTTGACGTAGATGGCGCCGTGTTCGTCGGTCTTGAGCGTAGAGACGTAAACGTCGCTCAGGGTGCCGCCCTCGGTCAGGCGTATCTGGTAACCCGAGGTGCCGCCCATGTAGAGTTCGTCCAGGTTATAAATCTCGCCGTCGATGGGATTGCGCCAGTTACGCAGCAGTTCCTTGACCTTATTGCGGTTGAGCGTCCAGGTCACAAAAGTTTCCCAAGTGACGGGGCCGATAGGCTGGTTATAGCGGGCAGTGAGTTCCACACCCTTGTTATCCACACGGCCACCGTTGACGACTGCACTCGTGTAGCCCGACGACGCAGGCAATGTGGGATAGAAGAACTGGTTGCGCGTGCTGGACTTATATAGAGTCGCATTCACGCGCAGGCGGTTGCGGAACATATACAAGTCGATACCAGCCTCCCACGAGTCAGTGCGCTCGGGCTTGAGGTCGGTAAGCATCCGTGTCGAAGTCTCGGCAAGACCTGTCGAGGGGTTGATGGCGTAGGTCTCACGGGTCAAGAACGGCTCATTGGGCTCGTTACCCACCTGGGAATAGCCCACGCGCGTCTTGAGGTAGTTGAGCCAATTGCTGCGCCCGAGGGCAGGAAACATATCGGTCCAGATAAGGCTCACGCCTGCCGACCAGTAGAAGTAACTCTTCTCGAGTTTGCTGGACCAGTCGTTGCGTGCCGTCACGTCAAGGTAGGCCATGCTGCGGTAGCCCAGTTGGGCGGTGGCATACACACTTTGCAACTGGGTTCGGTAGCCGCTCTGGACGGGTTTGAAGGTCGAGTTTGTAGTCTCGACGTTGGCAAGGGTGAACTTGTTGGCAGTTCCCTTCAGGTGTCCGCTGAAACCCTCGATGGCATTGTCACGTTGGTCAAAGCTTGCACCCAGCACACCGCTGATGTTCCAGCGGTTATGGGCAAAGTATTTGTTGAACTTGGCAAAGGCCTCGGCATACAGCTGGCGGTTGCTCACGTTGCGCAGGCCGTAGTGGCCATATTGGGAAGCGTAGAGCGTGTTGGTCGAGGCGAAGAATTTTTCCTCATACTTGTCGCTGCTCTTGTCAAACTTCATGCGGCTCGTGATGTCAAGCCACGGGGTGATGCGCCAGTTGAGCGATACAGTCGCCTGGTGGCGCTCCTTGTGGTTGACAAAACGCTCGCGCTCGGTCTCCCAATAGGGGTTCTCCATCGAGATGTCGTAGTTGTAGGGCCAATACTGCACGGGGAAGTTGCGGCCCGTGTCATAGCGCTCGTAGTAGCCCAACTTGGAGAAGTCGTCGCCAGCAGGGAACAGATAGACAGGCACCAGCGGGTTGTGGTACTGACCCTGGCTGATCATATTCTGCTCCTTGACGGCAGTGAGCATATAGCCCAGGTCAAGGGTCATGCGGTCGTCAAGGAAACTGGTGGTATTGCGCACGCTCACGTTGTAGCGGTCGTAGTTATTGCTGTGGATGATGCCCTGGGCATTGGTGGCGCCGAGCGACAAGTAAGTCTGATTCTCGTCGGTGCCGGTGCTCAGGCTCACAGAGTTGGCAATATTAGTCCCCGTCTGGAAAAAGTCGGCGGGGCGATAACTACTGGGCTCCGCCAATTTCTCACCCCAGCTGAAGTAACTACCCGTCTCGCTCGGCCCGTATTGATTCTGGAAACGTGGCAGGACGAAAGGCTTGGAGAACTGGAAACTGCCGTTGTAGGTCACATCTACCCTACCCTCACGACCGCGCTTGGTCGTGATGAGGATGACACCGTTGGCAGCGTTGGCTCCATAGAGGGCGGCTGCCGTGGGACCCGTCAGGGCACTGATGCTCTCGATGTCGTCGGGGTTGATGTTGCTGGTAGCGTCACCCGTCTGGCCAGCGCCGGCAAAGATACCCTCGGGCTGCTCGCTGGAGAGGTTCTGCATGGGGATACCGTCCACGACATACAGCACGTTGTTGTTGCCGTTGATACTCTTGGCACCGCGCATCACGACGCGGCTGCTGCCACCGGCACCCGTCGCGCTGGCATTGATGGTTACACCTGCCACCTTGCCCGAGAGCGAGTTGACGAAGTTGGCGTCCGACACCCGTGTCAGGGCATCGCCTTCCAGCTGCTGTACGTTGTAGGACAATGACTTGGCCTCCTTCTTAATGCCAAGGGCGGTCACCACGACCTCACCAAAGTCACAAACGGGAGACGGTTCCATCGTAATCGTCAGGTTAGTGCCATCTACCCGCACGTTGCGGGTGCCATAGCCCACATAGCTCACGGTCAAGGTAGCACCCTGGGCAGCATTGATGCTGAATCGCCCGTCAAAATCGGTGGCTGTGGCAACAATGGTGCCCTTGACGGTCACTGTCGCCCCGATCATGGGTTCGCCGTTCTCGTCAAGCACCTGACCTGTGACCGTCGAGGTCTGCACCTCATTGTTCTGCGGCAGTGGTATGGGCATGGCCATCGCCACACCGCCGCACACCACGAGCGCCGTCAGCGTGTAGAGACGCAGCATTTTGCGTCTCCATAACTTGGATCTCAGTCTTTTTATCATAATTGTCTCAATTATTCTTCTTATTCCAATAGCCACAAAGGTAGTGATGATTCTTAATAATATCAACCATTTAGATAAAAAAATAACAGACGCCCCAACATTGAGGCGCCTGTCATATCTGTTGCCAAAAGCAGCTAATGGCTAATGGCTAATGGCTTATTTACTTGATGACCTTAGCGGTAGTGGTGCTGCCGTCGGTGTAGGTGGTAACTACGATGTTAACACCATCAACGGGCTGTGCACTCTGCTGACCAGCCAGGTTGTAGTAAGTTACGTTGGCAACGGTCTTGTTAACGTTAACTTCGCCAACAGCGGTGGGGTTCTTGATAACAACATCCACATCCTTGTAGATATTGTCAATCGTGAACGAGCCCTGGAGCTTGTCACCACCATAGGTAGTATAGATGCTGTACTCCTTGGTGTGATCGAGAACCCAATACTCATAGTAATTCTCGCCAAGAGCATTGACGGTTGCTACATCGGGAACGAGCACATTGCCATCAGGATCACGCAACTCAAAGTCGGTGGGGAAGTCCTCACAGGTGATGCGAGCATCGTTAGTGAAATAAGGAACGCGGAATGCGGGCAGACGATACTTGGGCAGGTCATACATCAGTTCATCCATACCTTCCCAGCCGGGAACCAAGCCAACAAGGTGCTGGGTGATGTTGTTGAAGCAATAGCTACCAGAGCGCATCAGGCTGGCATACTCAACCTCGGCGTTGTCATAGGCCATATAACGATACTCAATGTGGGTACCGCCATCAACGATGGGGTTATAACGATTGACAAGCCACAGGGTGAGGTAGATGTTTTCACCAGTGTACCAGAAAGGCATCTCGGGATCATCAAGGGTGCCGAACTCCACATTTACAATAGTGGTGGGGTTGAGTATCGTGGAAGCGGGATCGATATCGCACTTAAAGCCAGGATACATAGCACTAGGACCATGGATGTTAGCGGTGTCGGTGAAAAGCTGACCTACCGGCTTGCGGACGTTATAGCCATCAAACAAGTCAAGATAGTCGAGGGTCATCTTGTCCCTGGGAACGTTGCGACACCAGGCAGTCACATACTGATAGCAATTGGCATCGTCTTCACAAGCCTGATAGAAACCATCCAGAGCAAGGCCGATAACCTTAGCGTTATTGGGCAGGGTGGGAGTACCCATGCTGGGATCACCATGAGAGAAATCCTCGGCAGTTACCAGATACTCGGGCTGGTACTTCGTGGGGCGGTAGGACTTGCCAGTTTCAGGATTCGTGTAAGTGGTCCAAATCTCCTGATTGATATTCGGGTCCACGGGCAGAGCAAACAACAACGTGTCATTCTTAGGCTGATCTACGGTGTTGTAGTACACGGTAATCTTGGCATTGGAAATACCACTGCAAGCAAGAACCATTGCAACAGCTAATAGTAATGATTTCTTCATATAAATGATATTTTTAAAAATTATTAAAATGTTAATTCTCATTTGCATATAGGTGTTGCAAAATTACTGCAAAAAAACGAACTGGCAAAGAAAATCAAGATTATTTTAGGTTTCATTTGTTTTTCAACCTTGAGACAATCTGGCCGATAATGAAAACGGGACAAGTTCCCAGGATGATATATAGCCACGTCATGGCATCCAACGGTGCACAGTTGAACAAGGGATAAAAATACTGCACAAGGACAATCTGCCCGATAAATATGACGATGGCAACCGACCAGAAGACTTTGCTGTCCGGTATATTGTTAAATGCCGATTTTCCTGTAGCAAAAGCCCTAGCGTTCAACATATTCCAGAATTGCAAGAATACAAAGGTGCTGAAGAAGATGCCCATCTCACGAGGACTGATATTAGGATTGACACCACGCATGATATGGTGACCGCCATTGGCATCCCGAGTGAAGTAGTAAAACAATCCGATCATCAAGACAGCAAAGACAGTTCCGCTGACGGTGATGAACTTCATCATCCTGGGAGTGATGATGCTGGCACGGGAGTCACGAGGACGCTGGCGCATGAGTATGCTGTTGGGGGGCAACGATGCCAACGCCAGTGCAGCAAAGGTGTCCATAATCAGGTTTACCCACAACATCTGGGTCACCGTGAGGGCCGGCTGCTTGCTGAAGAACGAGCAGATAGCGACCACCAGACAGGCGCACACATTGACTGCCAATTGGAACAGAATGAAACGCTGAATATTGCTATACAGTGAGCGACCCCACAAGACCGCCTTGTTGATGCTGGCAAAGGAGTTGTCCAGGATGGTGATGTCGCTCGCCTCCTTGGCAACAGCTGTTCCGTCTCCCATCGAGAGGCCCACTTGAGCAGCCTTGAGTGCCGGCGCGTCATTAGTACCGTCACCGGTCACGGCAACCACCTCACCCTGCTGTTGCAGCAAGCGCACGAGGCGAGCCTTATCGTCGGGACGCGCTCGGGCCATAATCCTAATGGATGCTGCCCGCTGCGCTGCCGCCTCGTCGTCAAGCGCGGCAAAGTCGGGTCCCGTGATAATGGCGCTCCGATCGTTGTCGTCGTCATCAGTCCAGAGTCCCACTTGACGGCCAATCTCACGAGCTGTGCCACCAGTATCACCAGTGACGATTTTTACCTTCACGCCCGCATTGCGGCAATCCCTGATGGCTGCAGGCACATCGGTGCGCACGGGGTCGCTGATAGCAACAATGCCCAGGAGAGTGAGTTTGGGTTGGTTGCCCGCCCTGAGACGAGTAAGTACCTGGTCTGGACGCTCTTCTGTCGGCAACTCACAATAGGCGAAAGCCAGTGTGCGCATCGCCTTGTTCTGATAACTGGTCAACTCGTCGGTTACCTGCTGGAACGTGACATCACCGACCACGGTCGAACACAGACGCATCAAAATCTCGGGAGCGCCCTTGACTAACAACAGGCGCTTGCCCGTAGCACTGTCGATGACGGTCGCCATCATCTTGGTCATGGTAGAGAACGGCATCTGAGCCAACGGCTCACAGGCGTCACGCATCGACATGTAGTCGATACCGACATCTCTCAACCACAGTAACAGAGCACCCTCGGTGGGATTACCCAATGCCACGACATTTTCAGGGTCACTGTCGTCCAGAAAAGCTGTACTATTGCATGCGATGCTCTCGGCGATGATAATTCCCTGTTCTTGGTCATCAAGTTTGACGCCCTCGGCAAGTCCGTAGAAATGAGACTTATAGACCTGCATCTTGTTCTGGGTTAATGTACCAGTCTTGTCGGTGCAGATGACCGTTGTGGCACCCATTGTCTCACAAGCGTGCATCCGCCTCACCAGGTTGTTGTGCTTCAACATCTTGCGCATACTCAAGGCCAGCGATAGGGTCACGCTCATCGGCAGGCCCTCGGGAACCGACACGACAATCAACGTGACGGCGAGCATCACCGTCTGAATAAAATACTGAATATCAGCAACCAGTCCCTCGCTACCGACCCACAAAAAAGCGGCAATGCGTCCCAACACGAGCAAGCCTGCCATGACATAGCTGCCACGGGCTATGGTACGCCCCAGGCGGTCAAGCTGCATCGTGAGAGGGGTCTTCACATTGTTGTCGATCTGCACATCACGGTAAATCTTGCCATATTCGGTCTTGTCGCCCACACGGTCCACGCTCATGGTTGCATTGCCCTCAATGACCGTGCTTGCACGCAGCAATACATTGGGCGGATAGGTCGCTTCCTTCTCTTTAGACGCGGCAACGGTATCATGTGTTTTCCATGCCGACGGTTCGCCCGTAAAAGAACTCTCATCTACCGTGAGGTTGAAACTTTCAATCACAGTGCCGTCGGCAGGCACTTTCTCTCCAGTCTCAAGAATGACGATGTCACCCACCACGATGTCACAACGGGGCACCTGGGTGATGTGACCCTCACGCATGACCTTGATCTTCACATGGTCATCGGTCTGATTGAGCAAGCGGAATTTCTTGTTGGCGTTGACCTCGACAATGAAACCCACGAGGGTCGCCAGCACTATGGCAAGGAAGATTCCAACGGGCTCAAACATCACATTAGCACCAGCGTCGAGCCAGAAATATTCATATACCGACAATGCCACCGATAGCACAAGAGCCACCAGCAGAATCTTGATCAGCGGGTCGTCAAACTTGTGCAGGAACTGTTTCCACAGGGGTTCATGGGCGGGAGGAGTGAGCACGTTAGTGCCATATCTTTCTCGACTGACTAGCACCTGATCAGCATTCAAGCCCCTGTTGTGTTTCTTTTTAATCATTGGAAATCTCGATTTTCACTCTTGATCATGCTTCATCTCAAAGCAATAATCATACTAAGAAAAAAGATTTGACCCACTCGATCAGGAATGTGTCAAATCCAAAAGCAGTTGATTATCCGGCTGTAATCTGCTGTGGGAGCGGCTTGCGCTCAAAGCGCTTCTTGTTGAAGATGGAATCCAAACGCAGCTTGATTACGCCCCATAAGGCCTCGAAGAAGATGCTGGAATTCATCTTGCTCGTACCCAGCACGCGGTTGACGAACACGATAGGTACTTCCTTGATCTTGAAGCCCATACAGTGAGCTGTGAACTTCATCTCGATCTGGAACGCATAACCCTTGAACTCGATGGCATCCAGATTGATGGATTGCAACACCTCACGACGATAGCACACATAGCCCGCCGTCGCGTCACACACCTTCATTCCAGTTACCAATCGCACATAGGCCGATGCAAAGTAGCTCATGAGCATTCTTCCCATCGGCCAGTTGACGACATTTACCCCTGTCAAGTATCTTGAACCGACACTCACATCGGCTTTGCCCGAGGCGCATGTAGCCTGCAGCTCGGGAAGTTTGCCAACGGGATGGGAGAAGTCGGCATCCATCTCGATCATGTATTCATAGCCGTGGTCCAGCGCCCACTTGAAGCCAGCAATATAGGCAGTTCCCAAGCCCTGCTTGCCAGCACGCTTGAGGATATGGATGCGGTCAGGTTGCTCGGCAATCATTTCATCCACGATGGCGCCTGTGCCGTCGGGAGAGTTGTCATCGACGATGAGCACATCAAACTGGTGCTCGGTCAACGCGAGCACGGCATTGATGATATTCCTGATGTTTTCCTTCTCGTTATAAGTAGGAATAATAACTAAACTGTCTGACTTCATTGGTGCTTAACCTATTAATTGATCATCACGATTTGAAAGGACAAAATTACAAAAAAATCTGCAATTCGACACCAACTCGCAATGATATTACACTTTATTCTTCTTTTTTCACTCCACATGGGTGACATTAACAAACAGCAAATACCGTGCCAGACCACTCTCCTAACACCATTAACAAGAAACAACTATGACATGCAATCGTTTACATCATAAAAAATGTTAAGTCAAACAAGTTTCCACATTATAAAATAAAATATCAACGTTTATTTGCAAATCAGATTGAAAATCAGGTTAGTTGCCGCCAACTGCTAAGCACTATAGCACATAGACAGACAAACAACCAAAATCAAGATCATCAACATAACTACTTTAATATACATTTAACAACATTACAGATGAAAAATTTGAAAATCTCAATTCAACGGGCATGCAGGCTGCTCGCACTGTTACTGTGCTTGACTGCAGCCATCCCGCAGGCTTTGGCCAATGATTTCACAATCTATGTGAGATGCAGCACGCCTTCACATGCCAGCAGCACCAACTTATACAGTTGGGGCAACGGCATCTCGATGAGCTGGCCTGGCAACGCCATCAGCAATTTCCAGACAGAGTCGATCAACGGCTACACGTGGTATCGCACCACGTTGAGTTCGTCGGATAGTGAGATCGGCGTGATCTTCAACCGCAGCGGCAGCCAAACATCCAACCTGAAGGCCTATCCCGGCAACAACTACTTCGTCTATAACGGCAGTACTTCGGTCAGCTACGAGTACTTTGTGGTGGGTGACGACACCAGCATCTTTACCAACGGTTGGTCGCGAGGCAACTCAACGATGATGACCGGCAGCGGCAACAGTTACACGTGGACCAGCGGTGAAGTCCAACTGACCCAAGGCACTTCCTACGCATACAAGGTTACGGGCAGTGACAACAGTTGGTATCCCAGTGGCGACAATGCCTCCTTCACGGTAAACGCTACCGGAACCTACACGGTAACCGTCACGTTCAACAATAGCACAGGTGCAGTGAACGCTACGGCCAATCTGGTTCAACCTGTCGTTACTACGACCTACTATGTTGTGGGTTCCGATACCAATGTCTTCCCCAACGGATGGGCGGCTAGCAGTGCCACCGAGATGTCCGAGACCAGCACCGACAACTACAGCTGGACGGCAAGCAATGTCCATCTCACTGCAGGCACGACCTACGACTACAAAGTCACTGACGGCGGCTCAGGATGGTATCCCAACAATAACGCCACCTTCAACGTCAATAAAAACGGCAACTACAATGTGATTTTCACCTTCAACAGCAATACTCATGCAGTCAATGCCGTGCCTTCGCTCCTTACCGAAGACCAGGTATATATCTACGACATTTATGTGCGCTACACGGGCAATCAAGACGTGAGCAACGTGTACGCTTACGGTTGGGATGCTCAGAACCATGAGACGTTGGGTGCTTGGGGCGGCACGAAGTTGTCGGATATGACCCCGACGACAATCAACGGCCACACCTACTATCACGTCACCTTGACGTCCTATGACCAGACGCTGAACATCCTCTTCAACGAGAATGCCAGTAGCTCTACCCAGACTACCGACCTGGCTCTACAGCCTGGCAATAGTTATTTCACCTATAACGGTGGAAGCATCATCAGCGGGCCCAATGCCCAAGCTGATGAAGCAGACCCGACCTATGACTACACCATCTATGTGCGCTACAAGGGCAATTCAACGCCCTACATGTACCTGTGGGAAGGCACCAATACCGAACTGCTGGGCGCATTCCCCTGCACGGCACTGACAGATGCCCCATTCACGACCCAAGTCATCAACGGCTATAACTACTACAAGTATACCGTGACGGACTCGCACTACCCCTCCCTGGGTATGATTCTCAACGAGGGCAACAACGGTCAGACCAGCGACCTGACGGTTTCACCCGGAACCAGCTACTACACCTATGGCGGCGGCAGCACCTACGACGGTCCCAAAACCGAAGCCGATCCGGCTATCACCTATTATGCCCAGAGCAGCTTTGGCGGCTGGACCACCGAGGGCACTCAGATGGCAGCCAACGGCGACGGCAGCTATAGCAAGACGTTCACCGGCGTCAGCCTGACGGGCGGTGCGACCAATGAATACAAGGTCTATGGCGCCGACGGCACCACCGACGGTGTGTGGATTGGCGACAGCAATGGCGACAATGCCACCTTCACGGTGAGCATGAGCGGCACCTATGACGTGACCATCACCCTGAACAGCGACGGCACACTCAGCCACCAGTTCACAATGACTGCACCCGCAACCATCTACATCAGTGGTGATGGCGTGCTGGGCAGCTTCTCCTACGCCCCCGACAAGGTGATGACCTATGAGGGCAACGGCATCTACACCTGGACCGCCACACTCGCCGACAAAGCGAAGACACAATTTGTATTCGCTAATGGTCAGGGCACCGACTGGGAGGACTACAACAACAACTACCGTATCGGTCCCACCAATGGCAACGCAACCTACGCCATCAATAGTGGCTACACCGCTACCCAACTGGCAGGAGGCGACAATGGCAGCTATGGCGTAACCGCTGGCGCCGGCGAACTGAAGTTCTACTACGACGCCGTGAACATGCAGTATCAAGTCACTGGTACAGTACCTCCCATTTTCTACTACGTGAAAGGTACGCCCACCAGCATCTTCCCCAACGGCTGGGACAATATCGGTCCCGAAACCAAGATGACCCAAGACGCCACCACTGGCAACTACACCTGGAGTGTCGACGGCATCCACTTGGCTCGCAATAGCGAGTACAAGTTCAAGGTATTCGGTGACGACGACTCTTGGTATCCCGCCGATAATGATGTGAATCTCCAATTCAATGTTGATGGCACCTACAACCTGGTCATCAACTTTGATGGCACCAACGTGACCTATGACCTGACGCTTGTTGAGGCTGACAGCCAGGGCGCTTACTACATTACTGGTTCACAAGGCCTGGGTCTGGGCTGGAGCTATGCTCCCGAGACCGAGATGACCTTTGATGCTTCGACGGGACTCTATACTTACACCACCCACGTTGATGAGGGTGGCATGTATAACTTTGTGTTCGCCAATGGCCAGGGCAACGATTGGGCAGAGTTCAACAGCAACTATCGCATCGGTCCCTCCAGCAGCAACAACCAGGCCATCACCCCCGACGGCAACTGGAACAGCACCCAGATGGCCAACGGCAATGATGGTTCCTATAGCATCACCATCAATCCGGGTACCGTCACCTTTACCCTTGACCCCGCCAATATGCGTTTCAATGTAGAGGCTGATGTTCTGACCCACAACTACACGTTCTACGTGCTGCCCAGCGACCACCAGACCGTGCCCTACATCTACCTGTGGGGTCTGGGTACCGACGAGGCCTACTCCAACACCTATCCCGGTAACCAGCTCACCGAGACCGTGGTGCTTGACGATGGCAACACATGGTACAAACTGAGTGTAGATCTGACGGCAGAGTACATCCATGCTCTTGTCAACGCTGGTGGCAACGTTGCCGACGACACCAAGACTGCCGACATCACCCACATCGACCCGGGCACGTACTACATCTACTGGACGACTGTCAGGGAGCCCGGTGAGAATTACAACGATTATTTCCTGACCAACGTGCCGCCCTCACATCCCGGTGGCACCCTGTACATGATCGGTACCTACTACTACGACAAGCAGCAGTACCACTACGACCCCAACAGCGGCGTCCAGATGAAGTATGATGCCAACACCAGCATCTATTACCTCAACAACGTCAATCTGACGGTGAACAACACCTTCTGCTTCACTACGCAGCTGAGTACTGACTGGAACAACGTCGGCACTCGTTACGGTAACAGCGGCAACAATGATCACGTTGTGGGAGACGGCGTCACCAACTACTTCCCCATTGACGAGAACTGGGTCAACAAGGCCATCGCCCTCGACGAGTGGAGTGAGATCAACGGTGAGTACAGGATGCTCGTGCCTGGTATCTACAACCTCCTGGTTAATCTTGAGGAAAAATGGATCAAGCTCATCAAGACCGACTACTATGAGCTGACACCCATGAACGTATTCCTGGAGCAGACGCCCAACGTCACCATGAGTGAGGACGGCAACAACTTCATCCAGGATCCCGGCACGGAATACAGCACCCAAATCTTCGGTGACGGTAACTGGCCGCTTGCAGCCTACAACGGCATCTATGCTGACGGTGTTTGGGATCCTCATGACAACGGCAACATGTACCCCGTGACCTACATGGGCGACACCACGACGGTAGACGGAAAGAAGTGGTGGCACTGGCAGGTCGAGGCATCGATTGCCGAGCTGTTCTTCACCAGACTCAACAATGAGCCCCTCCAGAGCGACACCATCCGCCGCAAGGCCGGTGTGCTGTGGGTAACCTGGGACGAGGTGGACGGCAAGGCTACCCTGACCGACCACTCTCGTGAATACTTTGAGGCAGCAGCCAATGCCCTGCCCACCAATGCCGTGGTGATGGAAGGACACTATTATGTCTACTTCATCAACACCGTGGACTGGGATAGGGTTTACTGCTATGCCTGGGATAACAACGAAGTAGAGGGTGGAGGCGTTGACCACACTTTCCATGACGGTTATTCTCGACAGATGAACAACTGGCCCGGCCAGCCCTGTGAGCTCGTGGGCATCGATCCCGTGACGGGTTACGAGGTATGGCGCTATGACTTCGGTACTATCATCGGCACCGATATACCCAATGGCGGCATCATCTTCAATGACGGCAACGAGTATGCCGAGACCGAGGCCAAGGAGCAGACCGGTGACTTTGAGTACATCAATGGTGCTGTCTATGACTACCTGGGTATGGTCGACGGTGCATTCACGCTCAACAACCTCATCCGCAAGGGAGCCAAGGACGTACGCTACACCTTGAGCAACGACCTGCTGGGTGTTTACTATGACAAGGATGCCGTCACCAGAATATGGTACAAGGACGAACATGAGCAGGACGTCTATGAGGACATCGTCGGCGCACTCTACGCCAAGGATCTCAACCTGTATGGCGAAAAGTCAATGAAGCCCGATGCTTCCTACACCGACTATGTCTATGACATCTGCAACAGCGACCACACTGCAGGCCGCTCCCAGATCATGGTCAAGAAGACGACCTATGACCAGAGTAACTGGGTGAAACTCGTCATCTCGCCCAACTACGACGATCGTCATGCCGTTGTAGCCCCCGAACAGCGTCCTGCCCTGAGCGAATATGTGAACCACATTATTCCTGCAGGAACCCTTGACGTGTTCATGACCGACTCCATCAACCCGACCGCCCACGTGCTGAGCATCGGCAAGGGCCAGGAGATGAAGTATGAGCCCAATGTGTATATCTCGACCCACTTCAACGATACCATTGTGTTCAACTACACCCATCAGGACTGGATCGATGCCGAGTTGCCCTACAACTACAGTTGCCAGCCCCAGATCATTTGGGAATATGACACGATCGAGGACATTGTCACAGTAACCGGTGGCAAGGCCATACGCAGGCCTAACTATAACCATCCCTACAAGATGTTCTATGTCGCACCCAAGCCCCAGGAGATTGCTTATATCACTTGGGTAGTCTATGACAACTACAACGAGGATGAGACATGGCCAGGGTATGAGCATGGCAAGTATACGCCTTACACTCAGGAGAGTGGCAGCACTAGGTATCCCGAGGATCCCGGACGTTTCTATGCGCCCAGGAACTGGGACCGTAGCATCAATATCGATGCAAGCGCCTATCCCCAGCTCTCTCAGCTCACCGAAGCCAGCGAGATAGAGAAAGCGCTCGGTGGCTGGTCGCCCGAGTATGGTCCCTATAGCAACGGTTTCTTGCAGCATGGTGCCATCAAGGTCAACTGGTCGCTGTTTGATGTAGAAGCCAGTGGCGGTCCCTGGTGGCAGATTATCAAGCCGGGGCAGGCCTACAAGTTCAAGGCCATCATCCGTTATGCTCGCGGCAGCGGCTTTACCGACAACGAGGATGACTTTGATGACACGGGCGATAACTACTACTATGGTCCGAGCAACGGCTACTCGACGACCGACGAACACGGAAACGTCGTCCCCGGACCGGGTACCGTATTCAACGCGCCTCGCCGTGGTAACGAGACGGGCTTCCCCAACATGTACTTTACCGACTATGACGACCTTGACAGGAGCAAGTTCATCATCTTCCCCATCGAGGCCAGCAATGGCGAGTCCAAGGGCGATGAGATGGGTAACGTCACCGCTGTCAAGGAAGTGATTACCGATGTTGCCACGTCACGCACGGCCACCGGCGTCCACTACTACAACCTGATGGGTGCCGAGAGCGACAAGCCCTTCGACGGCGTCAACATCATGGTCATCACCTTCAGCGACGGTTCTCGCATTTCCCGCAAGATTCTGCGGTAATCGGTAACTGTCCTCACATTTCATCTGAGCCGTGGCCCTCGAGTGGTCGCGGCTCATTTTTTCTATATTAATGTATAAAAAACAAAAAAAAGAGTCATGTCACATCATCTCACAAGAAAAAGCACTATCTTTGCCTAATGATAACCGACAACTGACAACTTAATCATGCACAACACCAGCAAACAATATGACGAGGCCATTGCCACCTGCCGTGAACTGTTCATCAACAAGATGAAGGACTACGGTCCCTCGTGGCGCATCCTGCGCCCCTGTTCGGTGACCGACCAGATTTTCATCAAGGCCAAGCGCATCCGCACTCTAGAACTCAATGGCGAGAGCAAGGTGGGTGAAGGCATCTGGCCTGAGTTCATCGGCATCATCAACTATGGCATCATCGGCTTGATACAACTCAACCTGGGCTATACCGACACGGTAGATATCACTGCCGAGAAAGCCCTCGAACTGTATGACAAGTACATCAAGGCCACCAAGGACCTGATGATTGCCAAGAACACCGACTATGGCGAGGCATGGCGCGACATGCGCATTTCCAGTTATACCGACCTCATCCTGACCAAAATCCAGCGCACCAAGGAAATCGAGAACCATGGTGGTGCAACCCTGGTGAGCGAGGGCATCGACGCCAACTACCAGGACATGATTAACTACAGCGTGTTCGCCCTGATCAAGCACAACGAGGGGGCGACCGACAACTGAGAACTGAAAACTGCCAACTGGAATGACCATCAAAGCGATCATCAACGCTGTTAAGGGAGAGACATGGTGCCGTGTGCTGACGGTGCTCATGCGACTCACCATCGGTGGTGTGTTCATCTTCTCGGGCTTCACCAAAGGGGTGGACCCGTGGGGAACCTGCTACAAAGTCACCGACTACCTGACGGCTATGGGGCTCGAACAGTGGACTGGCACGGCGCTGTTGTTCGCTGTTGCGGTTGCTGCACTCGAGTTCATGCTGGGTGTCGCCATCGTCGTCGGCGCCTACCGCCGCAGCGCTCCATGGATTGCCCTGTTGATATTGCTGGTCATGACCCCGCTGACGCTGTGGCTCGCTATCACTGGAGCCGTGTCTGACTGTGGCTGCTTTGGTGATGCCCTGCACCTGAGCAATTGGGCGACCTTTGGCAAAAATCTGCTGTTGCTGCTCGGCGTCATCTATCTGCTGGCCTTCAACCGCTCGGTGCGTGGCATCTACGGGCCTGCCGTGCAGTGGATGGTGATGGCTGTCTCCTTTGCCACGGTGATGGCTGTGGCCTACTATGGCTACTTCAAGCAACCACTCATCGACTACCGCCCCTACCCTGTCGGCACCCGTCTGGTCAACGCCAATGTCGAGGACAGCGACGCGGGCGAGGATGAGTTCACCTTTGTCTATCGCAAGGACGGTGTGGAACAAGAGTTCTCTATCGACAGCCTGCCCGACGAGGAAGACGGATGGGAATATGTGACCCGCTACCACAGCCGTCGACCCCATGGCAAGGTCATCATCCAGAACGGCAACGACAGCAACGGTATCGCCATCCTTGACGAACAGGGCAATGACATCACCCTCAATGTGTTGACCGACAACCGTCGCATCTTGCTGATGCTTTTCCCCGACCTGCCACAGGTGGGTGTCGTCAATTCCTATGACCTGAACGAACTCAATGACGCTGCCCAGGTGTCCCAAATTGACGTCGTGGGACTCACGTCGGCGACACAGCAAGAAATTGAGCAATGGCAAGATATCTCCATGGCGAGCTATCCCATCTACAATATGGACGACAGTGAAATCAAGATGCTGGCACGTGGCAACCCCGCCATTGTCTATCTCGAGGACGGCGTCATCCGCTGGAAACAGACCCTCTCATCACTCAACGACATCGAGCAACCGATAGAGTTGGCCGAGGTGGGCGAGAAGTACGACGCCGATGCCATCATGACGAGGCTGATGCTTGCCTTCCTCGCCGCCATGGCAGCCATCCTGCTGATCAACCGTTCCCACCTCGTGGTGAAACGCATCTTCTTTTCAAAGAAAAAACCGCAACAAGACAATTAGACAATTCTAAACTCTAAACCTCATATGATACTCAAACAAGGACAAATCGTCAATAATAAGTGGCACGTGGTTTACCTCATCAAGGAGAACCCCTATGCCGAGAGTTACCGCGTCGAGGACGAGAGCGGCAATCCTTACTTCATGAAGATTTACCGCCTCAAGAACACCCCCGAGAAACTGATCCAGAACGGTGAAGTTGCCGAAATCGCTACCTGCCGTCATCTTCAGCACAAGAACATCGTGAGTTACATCGCCGACGGCATTTATAATGACGAGGCAGGCGAGTGTCCTTACCTTGTCGCTACCTACTTCAGCGGCGAACTCTTGAGCGAGATGCTGCAGCACAAGAAGAAAAAGAAACTGGACACCAAGGTTGCCGTCAAGATTTTCATCGAGATGCTACAGGGCCTGCAATACCTGCACGAGCGTCCCGGAGTCCTGTTGCACAACGATATCAACCCCACCAACGTCATGCTCAGCAGCAAGACGGGAGGTATTGCCGAGCTCATCGACCTGGGACACGTCTCGTCATGCTTCATGGGCACACCGCCGTTTGACACAGCCGACCTTGACCCACGCTATGCCAGCGGACAGTCCATCCTGGGCAAATATGACGAGCGCAACGACATCTTTGCCGCTACCGGTGTATTCTATACGATGCTCACGGGAAAGACTCCCTGGAATGTGGAATTCAATGCCGACATGCCTCGCAAGGAGAAAATCAAGGTCGTACAGAAAGCTCGCAGCGATCAAGGCGAAATCAACGTCGAGGACATCGAGGACCCGAAACTCAAAGCCATCGTTTCCCGCGGTCTGGCTCTCGGTTACAACGATCGCTACGGTCGGGTTGCAGAGGTACTGATTGACCTCATCGAGGGAGACGACAGCGAGTTGGCACAAGAGATTCGCAACAAGCTTGCTACCGAGGTAAAAGATTCTGACGATGAGGGCGACGACAACACCCCCTTTGATTTCCCCAGAGACAACAACTCCAGCAACCATCGTTCACAGGCTGCCAGCGAGACCAGTGCCGACGTCGAGATCAAGCGAGGTGGAGGCAACGGATTTGCCGACATCGCCGGCATGGATGAGTTGAAGGAGATGCTGCGCAAGCGCGTCATCCTGATTCTCAAGGACAAGGAACTGGCCGAGAGATACAAGCTCACGCCGCCCAACGGCATGCTGCTCTACGGCCCCCCGGGATGCGGTAAGAGCTTCTTTGCCGAGAAGTTTGCCGAGGAAACCGGCTTCAACTTCATCCTTGTCAAGGCGAGCGACCTGGGCTCCATCTACATCCACGGCTCACAGGGCAAAATCGCCGACCTGTTCAAGAAAGCCGAGGAGAATGCGCCGTCGGTATTGTGCTTTGACGAGTTTGACGCCTTCGTCCCCAGTCGTTCGGGTGACCTGGGCAGCAACCAGGCAGGTGAGGTCAACGAGTTCCTCACCCAACTGAACAACTGCTCCAAGCGTGGCATCTTTGTCATCGCTACTAGCAACCGCCCCGACAAGGTCGATCCCGCCGTGCTGCGCACTGGCCGCATCGACAAGCAGGTCTATGTCCCCATGCCCGACGAGACGGCACGCAAACTCATGTTCGACCTTTACCTCAAGGACCGTCCCTGTGACAAAATTGACACCGAAGTCCTCGCCAAGAAGGCCGACGGCTATGTTGCCAGCGACATCGCCTATGTGGTGAACGAGGCTGCCACCATCGCTGCTTTCAACCACGAGAATATCACCCAGGAGCTGCTGTGCAAGACCATTGAGGGCATCAAGCCGTCGATCAACAAGGACCTGCTCAAGGAATACGAGGAGATGCGTGACAAGATGGATGGCATCAGCCGTACCAATGCCCTCCCCCGCATCGGATTCCAGTAATTCACACTAGGCTTTAGATATTAGGCTTTAGGTGTTAGGTATTAGGCTTTAGGTTATAAACTAGAAACTAGGGACTAGAAACTAAAAACTAAAACAACTTTAAAACGACATAATTATGGACTTAAACAAATTGATGATTGATTTCCTGGCCGAGGAAGGTTTCCGTCCCCATGAGACGGAGTTCGGCATCGCATTCAAGTATGAGGGCCTCAACTTCTTGTATTTTAAGGATAGCGAGGACGAGCAGTACTTCAGGCTCATGATGCCCGCCATCTTTCAAGTCACCGAGGACAATGAGGACATGATCCTCAAGGCCATGAACGAGGTGAACAGCAACATCAAGGTCGTGAAGCTCTACACGATGGACATGGAGGACGAGGAGGGCAAGAAGGACGTTAGCGTCTGGGTTGCCTTTGAAATCCTCGCCGACACCACCCCCGAGCTCGCCGACTTCGTGCCGCGCGCCCTGTCATTGCTGCAAGGAGCCCGCATGGCCTTCCTTGCCAAGCTGGAAGAACTCGCCGACAAGTAAAGCGAGACCATATCCTCAACAAGACACCGTTCCCCTGCATTAGCGACACCATCTGATGCAGGGGAACGGTTTTATTTTTAACACGAGTTTAATGAAAATAACCTCTGTAAATGAAAGCGTTAGCTACTCTCCTTCTAAGACTAGAGAGGGTCGTTGACGCTACCGAGCAGGATGTTGATCAGTGCTGTAACGTCGGCAATAGAAATTTTCTCGTCTCCGTTCACGTCGGCACAGATCAGGCATGTGTCGCCTGACTCGTTCAGCAGATAGTTGACCAACGTTGCCACGTCGTTAATCGACAGCCGACCATCATGGTTCACGTCACCAGCCACATAGCTGTGTTCCTGCTCATCGAGCAGCGTGACGAGCTGCAGGTTGGATTTCTTGGTCACGCCATCGGCATAATGGGTAACGACCAGATAGCGATAGGTGGCTCCAGCGGTTAGACCCATCACGGTATGTTCTCGGGTCGTAAGACCTGGGAATACCAGGAGCCCCTCAACACCTGCGCTCACCTCGGTCGGGTCTCGGTCATCTCCTGTGATGATTCTCACATCATCTATATAGAAACGACTTGCGCGCCCCGTACAGCCAAAAGTCACCTTGGCATCGGCACCCACGTTATCAAACACCACAGCATATTCTGTCGCCATGCGAGTCAGTTCGATGGTCTGCTGCACATTGCCACAGGAGACAATCACCGAACTGTTGTCACTCCCAAAGTAGCGCGCACTGAATCTGACAGTAATCACCCCATCGGCACCAACATTGAGTGCCGGCGTGGTCAGCGAGCCCACATACTTCTGGCCGCCAACAATGAAGCAACTTCCGGCTCCCAGATAGACAAAGCTACCTGTCCAACCGGGGTTATCGCAATAATCCCCTATCTTGTTGGCGGACAAAGCCGTCGTAGCATCCAGGTTGACATTGACGCCAGCAAAAGTCTCATTGAGCAGCAACTCATGGGCCGACGGGTCAAACGGCTGCACATACAGCGTGTAATCGGTCACCATCTCGGCAGGTGTTTCATCGGTCCATGTGGCAGTGAAGCCGGTAGCACTAACTCCCGTCGCATCGACCAGAACAGCTGCGTGCTTGTCATACATGTATCCCTCAGGATAGACCTGGTAGAGCATCTGCTGCTCGCTGGAATACTTCAATCCGTTATAGGTGAATGCATCGAGTACAAAATAGCCATTGCCCGAGCCGCTCCAGCCCCAATTGATATGATACATACCACCGCCACAGCCGTCAACGACAAACGCATGGCCTGCATTCTTGTCAGCATCTACGCCGCCATACAGGATGGGACATCCGGCAGCGAGCTGGGCCTCAATCATGCCCGACCACTCGTCGGCAGTGTAGTCATCGCGGTCAAGCAGTGCCGCATCGGCATTGTAGCCCATCAGTTTCATGCCTTCTAGCTCGTCATCACTGTAAGCCCCGCTGGCACTTGGGCCATAGCCCATGTGACACGCCTGTCCACAGTAGCGCATCAGCATGGCCACGGCATCCTTCTGCTGGGCGGTGGCACTGGTCGTGTATTCGTCGAGCATATTGTCCCAGTCAAGAACGCCGCCAGGCAATGCCCCCACGGCAATGCCATTGAGTTCAGAGGCATATCCGTCCATGGCAGGGACCTGGGATGGATATTTCCAGTAATACATCACCTGGGCCATCGCGGTGGCAACGCACCCTGTCAGACAGTGCTGCGTGCCGCTGGTCGGGCATTGGTTATAATAGGGCGAGCGTTGATTCCAAGCACACGAGACAAGCGGCGACACCGTCACGCTATTCCCGACGGCATCCCTTGTGTTGACACTCATTGCGGGATGGTCACGCAAGAATGCGATCTGCTGCTTGTACTGGTCGAGCATCCATTGCATGTTACAGGGCAGCGCAGCGCAATCCAGCGAGCCGTCACCACAGGCCAACACGCTGGTCGCGCGGTCATCACCTGCAACGATCACAAACGCGCTGCCGTCGGCAGCATTCAACACGTAGTAGTCTGCTTGACGAACATCGGCAACCGAGCGCTCAATATGGGCAAACCTCATTTCAGGATAGGATGACCTGAGTGAGGCCCCGGGACGGGTTCTGAGGAACTCCGTGGCCCTGGCAAGGGCTGCGTCAGGACCGACAGGGGCTGCCGCCACATCCATCGCCATGAGAATGAATGCGAGCACAATAAGCAGTTTAAGGCAGTGATGTATCGTTTTCATAATCAACAAACATTAAAATGAATACAAAAACAGATAGGCAATGACATAGATGTTGGCGCTGTGCCTGAATGGCGCTACTATAACCGTGCTTCGCACGGGAAATTAAGCAAAATTATTAATAAAATTATGATAAAAATATTTTGTTTAATTTCTCGGCCGTTAGGCCGATTAAAAAACGAGTGGCGCTTGATGGCACAGCCTTATCCAGCAGACGGCTATGTGCCCTCAGTTTAGAACCGCAGGGTCACATAGCCCAGGGCGTTGATGCCGGCCATGGGATAGAAGCGGGGATCGCTGTAGAGGGTGTACTTGTTATCCTTGCTGCCGCCGGGATACAGGGCGCTGGTCATCGAGTAGCCGTTGGTCTCATACTTCTCGTTGAACAGGTTGTAGATGGTAGCGCCCACCGTGATGCTGCGGATGTGCGGCAGCTTGAAGGTGTAGCCCAGGTCCAGATTGTTGACGAAGTAGGGATCCAGCGAGTCCTCCTTGCGCTCGAAGTTGTCGAGGTACTGGCGCGACACATACTGCGACTGCAGCGAGGCGGTGAAGCCCTTGAAGTCAAACGTCAGCATGCTGCCCACGGTCACGCTGGGCGAGAAGGCGATGGTGGTGTTGCCTTTCTCGATGGCGGTCTGGGTCCACATGTCGTCCCAGCTGTCGGCATCATA
>JBGUJU010000178.1:0-23553 GCA_045114065.1 Sodaliphilus sp. | reverse complement strand
CGAGGAGACCGGTCTGACCGGTGCCAGCAACATCGAGGCCGACATGCTCGTGGGTGACTACCTGCTCAACCTCGACGAGGAGGAGGATGGCGTCATCACCATGGGCTGCGCCGGTGGTCTGGTGAGCATCTTCAAGTTCAACTACAAGCCCGAGGCCGCTCCCAAGGATCTCACCTACTTTGAGATCAAGTTTGAGCACTTCCACGGTGGTCACAGCGGTGCCGACATCCACCTTGGCTTCGCCACCACGACCAAGCTGAGCAGCCGTCTGCTGTGGAACATCGGTGACAATATGGACTATGTACTGGCCAAGATCGACGCCGGTAACCTGCACAACGCCATCGCCCACGCCGCTACCCTCGTTATCGGTATCAAGCCCGAGGATAAGGAGAAGCTGAGTGTAGTCCTCAACACCTTCATCGCCGAGGTGAAGAACGAGTACAAGCGCACCGAGCCCAAGATGGAGATCACCTGCAATAGCGTTGATGCTCCCGAGACCATCATCGACACCGACACCGCCCGCCGCGTTGTCAACGCCGTTTATGTAGCTCCTCACGGCATCGACGCCATGAGCATGGAGATTCCCGGCCTCGTCGAGACCTCGACCAACCTCGCCAGCGTGAAGATGCGCGAGGGCAACCAGATTGTTGTCGAGATGTTCCACCGCTCATCCGTTGAGAGTGGCAAGTATGACCTGACCCACAGGTGCGAGACCGTCTTCCGCATGGCTGGTGCCGACGAAATCATCAGCGAGGGCGGCTACCAGGGCTGGGAGCCCATCAGCGACAGCCACCTGCTCTCAGTTGCCAAGGACTCGTGGGAGAAGCTCTTCGGCGTACGTCCCGAGGTTCGCGCCATCCACGCCGGTCTGGAGTGCGGTCTGTTCTTGAAGGCTCGTCCCGACATGGAGATGATCAGCTTCGGTCCCACGCTGCGTGACGTTCACTCGCCCGCCGAGCGCTGCCACATCCCCGCTGTTGAGAAGGCCTGGAAGCAAGTACAGAACATTCTCAAGGTCATTGCCGAGGAGAGCAAGTAATCAAGTTGTAAGTTTTAAGTTGTAAGTTTTAAGTGCGATTACTATTGCCTGAAAGCCTTTAGGCTGGAGTATTATTACTTACAACTAAAAACTTAAGACTTAAAACTCTAAGAAAACAATGGAAATCAAAGGTAAAATCATTCAGAAGCTGGAGCCTCAGGGCGGCGTGTCCAAGGCTGGTAACCAGTGGAAGAAGCAGGAATATGTGCTCGAGACGCTGGACAGCTACCCCAAGAAGGTGAAATTCGACTTCTTCGGGGACCGTGCCGACCAGTACGTCTTTGAGGTGGGTGACTTGATCACGCTAAGCTACGACATCGAGAGCCGCGAGTTCAACGGCCGCTGGTACACCGACATCCGCGGTTTCAAGGCCGTGAAAGAGGATCCCAACGCCATTGCTCCTGCTGCTGCGCCCTACCCCGCCCCCGGTGAGCCTGCTCCCGCTCCCGCTCCCGGCGCCGAAGGTATGGCCGCTACGCCTCCTCCCGCCGACACGTTCGACCAGGCTGGTGCAGGCGATGACCTGCCTTTCTAAACCGATCGCAACATCCCAATCAATAAAGCCGCTGGAAACAATCGTCCAGCGGCTTTATCTTGCTTGTTATAGATACTATAGTGACTATAGATACTATAGATGAATAGACAGTTGATTCAGTTGCCCACGATGAGGCATTGGCCATCATGGTATTGCAAAGCGAGCACGCCCATGCTGTGAAGGGCGACAACGATGCGGGTAGCGCTCTCCTCGCTGATGTGAGCCAGCTTCATATAGCCATCGAGGGTGATGCCTCCATGGTTGCGCAGGTAGTCTAGCAACACCTGCTCACGCTCGCTATAGCTGATCGTCTCGGCATTGTGGGTATCCTCCACCTCGGTTTCCTTGCTCAAGATGCGCTCATGCAGGCGGCTCGCCAACATGTTCTCGTCGGCAACACGATAATAGACATGCCAGTTGCCGTTATCGTCGGGGGCCTCGACAGGCTTCTCCAGCGCCTCGGGGATATCTGCCTTGACCACCGACTTGCCGTTGATGTTAAAGACCTTGAAACTCACCTTCTGCTCGGGGCGGCAGTACATCTGTGCTGCCGTCTCGATCATGTAGATTTCCTCCTCGCTGCGCACGCCGGCAATGTTGCCGTTGTCCTTCACACCGATGAGCAGATGGCCGCCGCTGTTATTGGCAAAGGCAGCTATCGAGCGGGCTATCTTGCGGGCATCGGTAATCTGGTACTTAAAGTCCTGATGCTCGTGCTCACCTTCAAGGATGAGATCTTGGATATAATGGCTTTTCTTGGTTCTCATGTCTCTCGTTTTGCCTCACGCTAAAACACTAAGTCGCTAAGTATTTTTTTACTTATTCTTCGCGCCTTAGCGTGAGATGATTGTGGTTAGCGGGGATCGTTCACACCGGGTTCCTGCGGGATGAGAGTGCCGTCAAGGACAGCACGCAGGTAGGGTTCCAGCTTCTGGGCATACCACCAGAAACCGATGTCGGTCAGGTGAATGCCGTCAACCGTTCCCTCGTTGTTGGGTCCATAGAGGTCTTTGCAAGTGATATAATAGAGGTTGTTGGGATTATCGGCCTTGAGCTTGAGATAATTCTTGTGATATTCGTCATTCTTGGCAGGCAGATACTCACTGTAGAAGGCGCTATACTTGGCATAGCTGTACATCTGACCCTCGACCATAAAGATGGGGACCTCGGGGCGCAAGGTGCGCAGGATGTTGACAAAGCCATAGGTCACCGTGTCGCACATGTCCTTGGTGCAGTTGGGAATGGGATCAAGGATATAGGCTGCCACATCGGGAATGGTCGCCATGGCCTGAGCCATGCAGGAATCCATCTTGCCCTCGCCGCTGAAGCCCAGGTTCACGCATTCCACGTCCAGGTCACGCTGGATGATGCTCGTCGCTACCATGCCGGGACGACAGGCACAGCCACCCTGCAGGATACTCGTGCCGTAGAACACAAACTTCTTTCCCTGCTTGGGAGAGTCCATCATGGGCTGCATGATGACGGCGGTGCTATCCACGCCAATCTCGATCCAACGCACGCCATCATAGAGCGGCAGATAGATCATGTACTCGTGCATCTTACCGTCCAAGCGGTCCACATAGACCTTGCTCTGGATGGAATCCTGACGGGGACGGATGTCGTTGTCGATGCGCACCGGGCGATTGCAGTTCACAAACTGCCAGCTCTCGGTATCCTTGTCCCAGATGTAGAGGTCGGTGCCCTTGATGCCCGTGTCGGCCATATGCATCATGTGCATATTGGTCAGCAGGTTATAGCGCACGGCGATGGCGGTCGAGTTGGTGGCAAAGCGGATGGCCTTGCCGCTGGTGCACGAGGCACGGTCCCACAACGTGGGGCGCACATTGCCATAGAACTCCAGGGGAATGCGCGACTTCAATGTGCGGTCAAACGCCCAGTTGATCAGCCGGTAATGCATTCCATCCACATAGCGCAACGTGTCCTTATTGGTAAAATCCTGTGCCTTAACGACACTGGGCAGCATGGCGGCAAACAGCATCACCAGCCCTATTATCTTGGAATTGAGTTTCATAGTGGTTAGTACTTTATTCTTTTGGTTTATAGCACGTTGAGGAGCTTGATGGCCTCAAGACGGCCGCTGTTCAGCAGCGTGGGATAGTGGGCATCACTATTGACCACAATAGGGGCATTAAAGCGCTTGAGCATTCCGAAATATTTCATGTTCGGGTAGAAGCGATTGCGCTGCAGCCATGCCTTGGTATTGACCTCGATGGTCAAGTGATGGTCCATGATGTTCTCAAACAGGTCGATGACCAGTTTGTCATACCATGGTTCCTCATCAATGCCATCACGGAACTGGCTGGCATTGAAACCGATCTTGTCCATGTGACCCACAATGTCAAAACCACCCTCCTCGACCATAGACATCATCTGGGAAAAGAACGTCTTGACCACATACTCAATGTCTCCGGCAAAGTGCTTGGCCATGCGAGCCTTAAAACTCGGATACTTGCCGTCGATGTCAACCATCTCGCTGGGATTGTCAATGGCAGGGATGAAATGCACCGAACCGATGCGGTAGTCGAGCGGAAGATTCAGAAAGTACTCGCTGGCAGGGCCATCGCCCACACTCACGTAGTCAATCTCCATGGAGGTGTACAGATGAATGCGGTCACCATAGATTTCCCGCAGACGCTGCACCTCGTCGAAGTATTCCTGTACCTGATCACGGCTCATATTGACAGGACTCTCTACCGAGACGGGAGAATGAGGCGTAAAACCCAGATGAGAAAAACCTGTGTCAATCGCCTCGATAACAAACTCCTCCATCGGAGCATGGCCGTCGCAGTACTGCGTGTGGGTGTGCAGATTATATAGGTCGGTTTCTTGCGTTATTCTATTGAAGTCAAACATGGTTAAAACATTTTATTGATCTGGTCCATGGGGATGACGGTGATGATGGTTTTGCCGTCAGGAGTATAGTTGGGCTCAGACAGTCGCAACAAGTCAGCTACCAGAATGTCCATTTCTTCCTGCATGAGCACACGCCCGACAGGGATGGCAGCCGACCGCGCCACAGTGAGTGCCAGATGTTCAAGAATACGTTTCTTGACAGGCATCCCGCCATTATCGACCGTATCGATAATGTGCTGAATCATCGATGACGGTTCCACGCCGTCAAGTCCAGCGGGGACAGCATTGACAGCCCAGTCATTGCCGCTGAGCGGTGACAGGACAAATCCCATCTTCTCCATCTCGGGCAGCAATTCCTGCAGTGCCACACTCTGGGCAGCGCTCAAGTGGAGCACCTCGGGGAAAAGAATGGTCTGGGATGACATGTTACCCGTGTGGATGCGGCTGATGTAGCGATCAAAGAGGATGCGCACGTGGGCTCGATGCTGGTCAATGACCATCAAGCCCGATTTGGAAGGCGAGAGGATATAACGTCCCTTGAGTTGCATGTAAACTGACTGCAAGTCGCCCAATGGCAACACGGGGTCTGGCTCCTGACTGCCAACATTATCGGTAGGCTGAAGCTCAGTGTCATCCTGTTCCAGGCCTTCACGTTTCTTGCGCTCAAAGTTGGCGAACAACTCGTCCCAATTGCTCATGGGCTGGTGATCGGGAGCATGATGGCGCGGCTGAGCCGACCCACCATGGGACTGCGTCTTGAAAGGATTATAGGAGGGATCCACCTCAATCTCGGGATGATGCACCTCAACATGGCCGTTATAGGCAGGGATGGAAGGCGCATCGTCGTTGTCAAAATCAATGGAAGGCACCTCGCTGAAGCGACCCAACGCTTCCTTGACTCCTGCGGCAAGAATCTGCCAGATCGGCATCTCATCCTCAAACTTGATCTCGGTCTTGGTAGGATGGATATTGACATCGATCGATTGGGGATCGACAGTGAATCGCAGGAAATAGTTGGGTTGCTCTCCCTCAGGGATGAGCTGCTCGTAGGCTGACATCACTGCCTTGTGGAAATAGGGGTGACGCATGTAGCGCTCGTTGACGAACATGAATTGCAGGGCATTGCGCTTACGCGCATTCTCGGGCTTGCCGACATAGCCCTGAACCTTGACGAGCGATGTGTCAACATTGACCGGCAACAATTGCTGGTCGATGCTATTGCCCATGAGGGCATTGATGCGCTGGCGGAAACTACCCTTCATCAACTTGTACATCACGTTGCCATTATGCATCAACGTGAATTCCACATCATTGTTGACCAGCGCCAATTTCTCAAACTCCTTGACGATATTGCTCAATTCCACCTGATTGGACTTGAGGAACTTGCGACGTGCCGGAACATTGAAGAAGATGTTCTTGATCATGAAGTTACTGCCCACGGGGCACATGTCCGGCTCCTGGCTCTCACACTGCGAGGCGTTGATAACCAGATGAGTACCCAGTTGGGCATCACGACGGCGCGTGCGCAATTCAACCTGCGAGATCGCGGCAATAGATGCCAACGCCTCACCGCGGAAACCCATCGTGTGGAGGGTAAACAGGTCATCGGCAGTACGTATCTTGCTCGTGCTGTGACGTTCAAACGCCAAGCGGGCATCGGTATCGCTCATCCCCACCCCATCATCGATGATCTGGATCAAGGTGCGACCTGCATCCTTGAGGATGATCTGGACATGGGTGGCCTGAGCGTCAATGGCATTCTCCACCAGCTCCTTGATGACGCTGGCAGGACGCTGAATGACCTCACCGGCAGCAATCTGATTGGCGACAGAGTCGGGCAAGAGTTTGATTACATCGCTCATGGTTGTACACTGTTTTCAAGGGTTGAGATAGCAGACGCACTGCCATCGACGGTTGTCGTGGGCTGGGAGGCATTGCTACCCGAGCGGCGACGTGTGCCGCCCTGAATGGAGCGCATGACTTGCTTGAGTTCCTCGCTCACGTCATAAATATCATCGGGCGTCTTGGGACGCAACGCATCATACCATTGGAACTGAGGCAAGTACAGGTCAGACTTGCGAGCCAGGTAAAGTGGTGTCACCTTGCCCGAGACTTCGGGCCACATCGTGATACGATCCACCTCCTGCTTGGCCTTGAGGTTCAGACGCAGGTAACTGGACTCGGCATTGACCATCTTATTGTAGGTCGAGTCATCCTCTTGAGGGAACATGATAACCTGGACATTGCCGTCAACGTCCAGCCGGCGCAGCTCCTTATCCTCAAACCACGCCTTCATCTTCTTACCGCTCAACTGGTCGTAATAGATTTCGCCCAGGTGCTCGGCCATAAAGCCACCTGTGGGCAAAGTCGCCCAGTCGGCGGCACTGTCGTTGAGGTGGACATTGATCTCGTCACCGAATATCTGTCGCTCCAGGTTCCACACCACAGCATGGTTGTACATATTGATGATTGTATCGGCCTCGCTCAGCTGCAAGGAGTCACAGATTCCCTGCACGTCGCTGCGGAAGAAACGCACCTGATTGAAGGCACGCAACACACGCACCGAATCGCCACCCGTCGAATCGTTGACTACATAATTGATGAGCGTGCACAGGGTGTCGGCATGCAGGTAGATCGTGTCCTTCTGGGAGAACTCACGGGCACGAGCACGGCCTGTCACATAGCTGTAATGGGCATTGTCGTCATGATAACCATAGTTACCGTCGAGGATGACCTTGTTGCCAGGATCGGTAATCACCACATTGCCGCGCGCCTCACCATAGTTGCGGCTGCGGTTGTAATAGACCGTGTCACCCAGCAACGTCTTGCCATCCTTGGCAGTAATCAGGGCACGTTCATACAAAGTGGCGTCATCGGCACTGGTGTTGTACCATCCGTTGGTGGTGTTGATGGAATTGCTGTCGCTCAGGATGAGCGTCTCGCTCGTGATATGGGCGATGTGACTCTGGGTATTATAGTCCAGCAACTCGGTAAACATCTCGTAGCGGTCATTGATCAGGTGGACATCTCGTGAGAACTCAGCCTGCTTGGTATCCAGCTCATAGCGACCATACTGAGACCTGAGCTCGGTATTGTTGCGGTTATCGACAATGGTGCCGCCGTCAAAATAGTAGCCCACATTGGAATTAATCTCATAGTCCAGCGCATCGGTCAGCAGCGTGGTGCTGCGGTTCTCGAGGCGGACGTTGTTACGCAACTCGGCAACGCCCTGATCGCCATAATAGTGCAAGACATCGCTATAAACCCACAACGTGTCGCCCTGGGTCATACGCACGTGACCGAAGGCGTCAAGCGAACTGGTCTCGGCATAGAAATAGGCGCTGTCACAGAACATGTACATGTCGCCACGGCGAAAACGCACATTGCCCTTCAGCACCTGGTAGTCACGGCTGATGGCCTCATTAGCCTTCAGGATATCGGCATTCTCGAGGAACACCTTATTGGTCTGGTTACGGTTGGCTTTGGGAATCTGGGGCGTGATACGGGTCACCTTGGGACCTTTGGCACCCTTGCGGGCTGCCTGCGGATTCTGAGGGTTGGTGGGGGCCGGATGTTTCTTGATGTGCTGCGTCGAGATTGGCTTGCGAGCACGGACAGGATTCTGCGCCCACACCATGGGCGACATCAACATCAGCATCATGCTACACGCCACGAAGACATGGCGCCAGCGTGAACCGACGGAATGGTGTCGCTTGTTGCGTAAAACGAGCATCGCCTAGAATCTGAAGCTAAAACCTAGAGTCTATTATTTCCCCTTCTTGAGCCAGTCATACTTGAAATCGCAGTCGCGCCAGCCCTCTTCAATATAGACATATACGCTTTTCTGCTTCTGGACCACCCAGTCATGGATGATTTTCTCCTTCTCGCTGGCTTCGCAGATATCCTTGATGATCATATAGTCCTCGGCAAGGTCGGCCTTGTGACCGTCGATGCGCTTGACGAGCTTCACAATAGCTACCTGCTCACGACGGGTCTTGGGGTTGATCATGACGAAGGGCTCACTGATTTCGCCAGGTTGCATCATGCTGACCTTCTTGCCCACCTCGGCGGGAAGGTCGGCCATCTCGAAACGGCTGCTATGATTCTTCTCGTTGAGCATGTTACCATTGTTGTTGCGAGAATCCTTATCCTGGGAGATGTACATCGCCATCTCGTCAAAGGTTCTCTTACCTGCAAGGATATCACTGCGCACCGAGTCCAGACGCGTCAGGGCATCGGTCAAGTCCTTGTCGCTCACCTTGGGGCGCAACAAGATGTGACGCGTGTTGATGCGGTCACCACGCTTCTCGATAAGCTGGATGATGTGGAATCCGTCATCGGTCTCGACGATGTTGGACACGCGCTTGTTATCATTGAGGTTGAAGGCGGCTGTGGCATACTCGGGCAAGAGCACCGAGCGGCTCTGGAAGCCCGTTTCACCGCCATAGACTGCCGTAGCCTGGTCCTGACTATAGAGGATTGCCAGGGTCGAGAACTCGCGTTCACCGGTATTGACCTGCTGGGCATAGTCACGCAGACGTGCCTTCACCTCATCAATCTCCTGCTGTGGAATGACAGGATTGATGGTGATAATCTGGGTCTCAACCTGCATGGGGATGTAGGGCAGCGAGTCCTTGGAAATATTGTTATAGAACTTTCGCACGTCAGCAGGTGTGGCCTTGACATTTTTGGTCAATTCGTTCTGCACCTGCTGGATGCAGTACTGGTCACTATAGACTTCATTGAGTTTCTCGCGCAATCGGGGCAAGGGCATACGGAAGTACTCCTCCACCTTCTCCTTGCTGCCCAGGTTGGCGATAAAGAAGTTGATGCGGCTTTCCACCTCGGACGAGATGGCAGACTGCTGCACCTCGACGGTGTCGATACGAGCCTGGTCCAGGAACAGTTTGTCCAGAGCCATCTGTTCGGGAATCACACAATAGGGATTACCGTCAATAGCAATGCGCTCATAGAGCGCCTGCTGGTACTGTTCCTCAATGTCACTCTTGAAAATGGGCTCGTCACCGATAACCCACGCAACTTCCTCTGCTACATTATTTTGCGCCATCATAACCATAGCGGTCATGGCAAGCAGCAACGCTGATAAAAATCTCAATTTCACTTGTATAGTCGTTTTTATTAGTTTCAACTTGCAAAATTACTGAAAGTCACGCGCTGGACAAAATGAATTCACAAAATCTTTGTTAAAACCAACGACAATAAATACTAAAGAAAACAAAGTGGCTGTGCCAGCATTTTGATGTTGATACATTAACCGCCCTAGCGTGCGGTAATGCTACCGAGTCAAAATGGTGACACAGCCAGATTTATAGTTTCTCTGTATTGGCTCTTCAGCCTGCCCGTCGCCTTTATTTTTTGGTGACCGGCTTGGTACGGTAGATGTCGTCTTTCTTGACCTTGACGATGGTGCCGTAACGAGCAAGCTCCTTCATGTCAAGCTTCTTGAGGTCACCGACAATCATCAGTTGGCAGGGTTGACCCTTGATGTGCTGGCGATAGAAGGCCTCGATGTCGGCTTGTGTCAGCGAGGGCAGCTGCTCGACCAGGGCCGTTTGGCTGTCGGCAGTATGGCCCAAACGCTCTGACAGAGAAATCATCAGAGGTTTTTGCCTGAAGGGCGGATAGCTGTTGTTGACGTCGTTGAGCAGGCTCTGTCGCGCCACCTTCAAGTTCTCGACGTTGATAGGCATATCGTTGATGAGCGAGTCCAGCAGAGACACGGCCTGCATAGACTTGTCGCCCTGGGTGGCGATCAACGAGAGATAAGCACTGGGGGCGGTTGAACGTGCCAGCGACGGGGTCATGTCCACTCCCTGTGAAGCATAGGCCATCGAGCGGAACTCACGCACCTCCTGGAACAATACCGATGACATGCCACCGCCGAAGTATTCACCCCACATCTTCAAGCAAGCCTTGTCACGGTCACTCACCACCCCGGTCAAGGGACGATAAGTGCCGATAATGGTCTGACGCGACTTGGGCAAATCAAACACATAAACCGTGCGTGACTGCGGGGTCTCAAGGAGGTTTTCCTGATAAGGATTATCTTGTGTCCCTCTCAGTTGAGGCAAGTTGACACACAACATGTCAGCCATCTTCTCGGCGGTGAGTTTTCCGCTATAAGAGACGTCACAACGGTAATCATACAAGCCCTTGAATGATGTGATCAGGTCTGCCGCCTTGAGTTTTTTCAGTTCTTTAGCCGTCAGGCGAGTGAGGTAAGATGAATGCTCACCACGAGCGACCTTGAAAGCGAGTGCGGCAAACACCTCGGTGTTATCATCCCAGAAGGATTTCTCATCCGGTCCAGCAGCATCTTTGATTGATTCCATCTTCTCCTCATCGGCCTTCATACGATTCAGGAAGTGTCCCAACAGCTGCAGCGACGCCTCCATATTCTCGTCTTCTCCCGTGAGCACAATTGTGGTCATCTGTTCATCGGACAAGATATCCATCTTTGCTCCCAACTGCTGCATAGCCATGCCGAAGTCCTTGACTTCCAGTGAATCTGTTCCCAGTTCCAACACATACCCTGCCGCCGCTTCAAGCAATCGGTCATGAATGGTTCCCTTGTGGAAATTGATGACGAGGGAGAAATAGTCATTCAGCGGATTGGGACCGGCATAGAGCATGTTACCTCCATTCATCTTTACCTTGACAGCATCGTGGTCAAAGTCAAGCAATCGGGGCGCCACATTCTTCACGGGCAGTTGCTCCAGCTGTCGGGCAAATGCCGACTTGTCACCTGAGTGCTGTGGCTTGACGGGGGTATATTCGGGCTTTGCGATCTGCTCAACAGGGACGCGGCCGTTCTTTTTATGGAATCGGTAGAAATTATCGGTAAAATACTTGCGTGCCACACGTGTGACGTCTTCGCGCGTGATGCCGGCAATGCTCGAAGTCTGCTTCATGTAATCTTCCCATGCCACACCAGCCGACATGGTAGCCACCATCAGTTCGCTGCGCTTGTTGATGGTTTCAAGTTCCTTCTCGCTCTCCCTCGCAATCATTTTCTTGACAGCCTGCAACTGCTCGTCAGTAAACTCGCCGTTCTTGAGTTTCTCGATCTGTTCGAGACACAGGTTCTCGGCCGTTTTGACCTTGCATAACAGCTTGGGAACTACCATCACAGCCAGTCCCGACGTCTGGTTCATGCCCATATTTTGAACCATTGACAGATAGACACGGTTCTTGTTGGTCAGTTCGTCGAGCAGGCCGGTCTTGTTGTCGTTGCTGAGCAGCGACAGTGCCACCCTCATGGCAGGGGCATCGGCATCATAGTCGGTGGGACCACGGAACACCATCACACTCATGCCAATCAGGGGCATCGGGAAAAGGAACTTCTCCACGGGCTGGCCGACAATGGCAGGCGCTACAATCTTTTCGCGCACCGGCTTTACGCCACGCTCCAACCGACCGAAAGTGCGTTCCAGCACGGGCATCAGCGTCTCGGGATTGATGTCACCCGAGAGCACCAGACCCATATTGGATGCCACATAGTATTTCTTATAAAAAGCCTCCATGTCGGACTGACGAGGATTCTTCAGGTTCTCGGTGCTGCCGATGATGGGATAGGCATAGGGGGTGCCAGCCAGGAACTTGCCGGAAATCTGCTCCAGCATCATGGCTGCCGGATTGTCGGTGTACATGTTCTTCTCCTCATAGACCGTCTCCAACTCGCCCTGGAACAGGCGGAAAACGGGATGGATGAGGCGATGACTGTTCAGTTCACACCACTGCTCGACGAACTGCGGGGAGAAGGTATTGTGATAATAGGTAAAATCGTAGGATGTACCCGCATTCAGTTCCGAGCCGCCATACTGTGTAATCAAGCGGTTGAACTCATTGGGGATGGCATACTGCGACGCCTTGATATTCAACTCATTGATGTCGTGCTGGATGGCCTTGCGCGCCTTAGCGTCGGTCGTGCGAGACAGCTCGTCATATTTCATCGAAATGGAATCCAGATAGACACGCTCGGCGGCATAATCGACGGTGCCCAGTTCATCAGTACCCTTGAACATGATATGTTCAAAGTAGTGGGCAATACCCGTGTCAGGACAATCCACCGATCCGGCGTTAACGACCACTGCACCGAATACCTTGGGCTGGCTGTGATCCACATTGAGCCATACCTTCATACCGTTACTTAACTCCAGTTCCTGGACCTGCAGCGCTGCAGGCATCTGAGCCCAAGAGAGAACCGTCGCCAGGAGACAAGACAAACTTAGTATTGAAACTCTTTTCATCATATTATCCTTAGTTTTACAGTTTGTTATATTTATCTATCAAAGAATCCCGCGTGCACAATAATGAACATGCGGGATTCCTATATAAATCCGATAATAATATTACTTCACTTGCTTGAGGACCTTGGCATTGATCTTGGCAGGATATTTGCGGGCCAGTTCCTCTTTCCAGCGCTGCTCCAGTACATCCTGGTAGTCGCTTGTGACGGCTCCGCGCACATCGGCCATCTCCTGAGGCTGGTTGATGACGGCACCCTCGAGAATCATGAACGCCTCATAACCCTTGCGTTCAGGCTTATCACCCTCGTGGAAAGCGAGGTAGTCGGCCAATGCATTCTCACCCTTCTTGACCACCATGCGCTCCATGCGGATTTCATTTCCGAACATGCGATGGAGTCCATCGGTCAACGTGTCATTTGCCATCTTCATCATCTCGGCCTTGACCAGATTGAGGACGCTGTCGTTCTTGGCACTCAGGATGATGCCCTTGAAGTGAGGCTCGTCCCAGGTGTAGTCGGCA
Organism: Sodaliphilus sp.; assembly: GCA_045114065.1. Lineage (GTDB taxonomy): Bacteria > Bacteroidota > Bacteroidia > Bacteroidales > Muribaculaceae > Sodaliphilus. The sequence continues at coordinate 10,315 of JBGUJU010000178.1, read as the reverse complement.
CGGTGCTCTGCAAAATAGTTCTCAAGACCAACGGTGTCCTTGCTGGCAGCCTTCCAGACGCGACGGTTGCTGATCTCGAACAGCATCATACCGTCACGGTACTCGTTGAGCAGGTTGCGATATTCGGGATTGCTCTTGACCAGTTCACGGGCGTGATAATCGCCAAGCAACTTGTCTGCCAGGGCATCAACATTGGAGAGGATGAAGGACTTTGCCTCGTCAGCGCTGGCGAAACGAGCCTTGGGGTTGAGTTGTGGCATCAGTTGCGACATGATAGCCTGCTGCTTGCCTCCATAAGTGAACAACGGCATCTTGGAGTTCTTGATATTCTGGGCAACGAAGAGCGAGTCATACTTGTTACCGTTTTCCATGAGCTTGGTGGTCAAGAATGACTCCAAGTCAGGATTCTGGCGATAGCCATACTTGTTCTTAAGGTCGCTCAGGCGGCGCTCCTTGATCAGAATAGCGCGCTCATCGCGATTGATGGCATTCTCGATGTTCGGGCGGAGGTCACTGAGCGGAGCGATACCATGGGCCACTTTCTTGACGATGTGGTAACCGAACTGAGAGGCGAAAGGCTCGCTGATCTCACCATCATTGAGCGCAAAAGCCACATCCTCAAAGGGTTTTACCATGCGTCCACGACCGAACCATCCAAGTTCACCGCCATTGCGGGCGCTGCCGTCCTGTGATTCGGTTTTGGCCAGTTCTTCAAAATTGGCTCCGTTCTTGAGCAGGAGATAGATAGAATCAATCTGAGCCTTGCACACTGCCTTCTGCTCTTCGGTAGCATTCTGCGGGAAAAGCTTGAGGATGTGCTTGGCATGGACATCATCACGATTGCGGACATTGTTGACGCGGATCATGTGAATGCCAAATTGAGTCTTGAAAGGCTTAGAAACCTGTCCTACAGGAGTATTATACACCTCGTTCTCAAAGGAATAAGGGAACATACCCGAACTGATGAAACCATAGTGACCATGATTGCGCTGCTTGGAGGGGTCACTAGAGAACATCATAGCCAAGTCCTCCCATTTCTCACCTGCCAAGACGCAGTTGCGGATGCTGTCCATGCGGTCGATATTAACCTGAGTAGCCTCGGCAGTCGTGCCCAGCGGCAACATGAAATGGTCGATGTCAACTTCTTGTTTATAGCGCTCGTAGGCCTCCGACACCATCTGCCACTGGTAGGTAGTATCCTCAACCATGTAGGGAGCAGCGAGATCTTTCTGGTATCCTTCAAATTCCTTACGGAAAACCTCGGTAGTGTCAATGCCGGCAGCTTCGGCATCAGCGACCTTCTGCTTGTAGAGCACAAAACGGTCTACATACTGTTCGAGGGTCTCTTTCTCGACCTGTTGTTGGTTGTTTTTGTGATAGAGATACTCAAACTCCGAGAGTTTGATGTCTTTGCCGTTGATGGTCATGAGAACAGGATCCCCCTTTGCAATAGCGAGGATCGCAGTACCCAACAGCAGTGAAGAAATCAAAAGTTTTGCTTTCATCTTTGTTGGTTTGATGTCTATATTTTACGTTTTTTCATTCTACTTATAACCTAATAACGCACGCGCACGCGAAAAATTATATACCATCCTGTTTTTTTTCAAAAAACAATCTGCCCAGCGCACCTCATCCGGTACACTGAGCAGATTGCCCTATTGCCTCAAGAAAAAAGACTAATTACCCATCTCGCTGAGGAACTTGATGCGCACGAGTCGGATTTCCTCCTCGGTGTAATCGTCGCCCAGTTCCTGCATGGCGGTCTCGATATCGTCGGTGTCGCTCTCCTTGAAATACTCAAAGATATCCTCCTCGATATCGTTATCAATCGCCTCGTCGATATAATAGGACACATTGATCTTGGTGCCGCTATAGACAATCGCCTCCAATTCATCGAGCAACTCGTCAAACTCGAGGTCTTTGCTCTCGGCAAGCGCATCAAGTGGCACCTTACGGTCAATGGCCGTGATGAGCTCAATCTTATTCTTGCTCTTGTTGGCGACAGTTCTCACGCGCATATCCTCGGGGCGCTCGATCTCGTTCTCGTCAACATATTTCTTGATCAAGTCGATAAATTCCTGTCCATAGCGCTTAGCCTTGCCAGGGCCGACACCTGGAATGTTCTGCAACTCGTCCAGGGTAATCGGATAGGTCGTCGCCATCGCGTCGAGGGACGGCTCCTGGAAGATGACATAAGTGGGCAACCCGTGCTGCTTGGCAATCTTGCGCCTCAGGTCCTTGAGGATGCTGAAGAGCTGGCTATCGACGGCACCACTACCGCCCACATGGAGCTCCTCGTCAAGCATCTCGGTATATTCGTTGTCCTCGACAATCCAGAACCTCTGGCGGCTGTTGAGGAACGCCTTGCCCTCGGGCGTCACCTTGATGACACCATAGTTCTCAATGTCCTTGGCAAGGTAATCGGCGAACACGCCTTGACGAATCACGGCCAAGAGGAACTTCTCGTCGCGTTTCTCGGCACAGCCGAACACCTCCAACTCATTGTGCTTATATCCCTGAATCTCGGGCGTAGCGTCACCCATCATTACATGGGCGATGTATTCGGGCTTGAAACGTTCACGCAGCGCCAATATCGTGTCGATGGCAGCACGCATTTCCTCACTTGCTTCAACGCGCTTCTTGGGCTTGAGGCAGTTATCACAGTTGCCACAGTTATCCTTGTCGTAGGTTTCGCCAAAGTAATGCAGCAATGAGCGTCGGCGACATACCGATGACTCGGCATAGTCGCGTGTCTCGAGCAACAGTTGCTTGCCGATTTCCTGCTCCGAGATGGGCTTGCCCTGCATGAATTTCTCGAGTTTGTCAAGGTCCTTGCGGGAATAGAAGGTGATACACTTGCCCTCTCCTCCATCACGGCCTGCACGACCGGTCTCCTGGTAGTAACCTTCCAGGCTCTTGGGAATGTCATAGTGAATGACAAACCTCACGTCAGGCTTGTCAATACCCATACCGAAGGCTATAGTCGCCACAATGACATCAACATCCTCGCTCAGGAAGGCATCTTGATTGGCACTGCGCACGGCGCTCTCCATACCGGCATGGTAGGGCAAGGCCTTGATGTCGTTGAGGCAAAGCACCTCGGCAAGTTCCTCTACCTTCTTGCGACTCAGGCAATAGATAATGCCCGACTTGCCCTCATTAGCCTTAATGAACTTGATAATCTCACGATCCACATCCTTGGTCTTGGGACGCACCTCGTAGTACAAGTTAGGACGGTTGAAAGAGGACTTGAAGACGGCAGCGTTAGTCATGCCCAGGTTCTTCTGGATATCATGTTGCACCTTGGGCGTCGCGGTCGCCGTGAGGGCGATAATGGGACGCTCACCGATGCGATTGATGATCGGACGGATGTTGCGATACTCTGGGCGGAAGTCGTGGCCCCACTCCGAGATACAGTGAGCCTCATCCACGGCATAGAAAGAGATGGGCACATCCTTCAAGAATGCGACATTCTCCTCCTTGGTCAAGGACTCGGGAGCCACATACAGGAGCTTGGTGCGACCACTGCGCACGTCTCGCTTGACCTCCTCGATGGCTTGCTTGGTGAGTGAGGAATTCATGAAATGGGCGATGCCGTCCTCCTCACTGTAACTGCGCATGGCATCGACCTGGTTTTTCATCAGCGCGATGAGCGGTGATATGACAATGGCTATGCCGTCCATGAGACGTGCCGGCAGCTGGTAACACAAGGACTTGCCGCCTCCTGTGGGCATGAGGACGAACGTATCACGCTCGGCCAGCAGGTTCTCGATGATAGCTTCCTGGTTGCCCTTAAACGTCTCAAAGCCGAAGTATTCCTTCAGTGCCTTTGTCAACTTACTGTTCTTCGCCATATTAATCAGGTTTAGGGTTTCAATGATTTCACAAATATACTATGATTTTGTGAACTGCACAATTATTTTGAAAAATAATTTTTTCTCTATTGACCTAACGGTGTCAAAGAACCGAAGCACTCCAACAATAAACACTAACACTTAAATGCTTATTGCTTAATGCGCCAGCAACTCATAATTGGACTTGGAGAGCTGATGCTCGGCAAATTCGCGAGTGAGGACGTAGCGTTTCTTCTTGAGCGATGGTGCCTGATACATCACATCGATCATAATGGTCTCGAACAGGCTGCGCAGTCCTCGCGCTCCCAGCTTGTACTCGATGGCCTTGTCCACGACGAAGCCCAGCACGTCATCCTCGATGACAAGCTCCACGCCATCCATCTCAAGCAGTTTCTTGTATTGACGCACGATGGCATTCTTGGGTTCGGTGAGGATGCGCAACAGCGCATCGCGGTCCAGCGGTTCCAGATTGGTGAGAATGGGCAGGCGGCCGATAATCTCAGGAATCAAGCCATAGCTGCGCAGGTCCTGAGGCGCTACAAAATGAAGCAGTTTATCGCGGTCAGCCTTGCTCACATGGTTCTCGGCACCGAAGCCCACGACATGAGTATTCAGTCGTTGTGCAATCTTGCGTTCAATGCCCTCAAATGCTCCACCACAGATGAACAGGATGTTCTTGGTATCGACAGCAATCATCTTCTGCTCGGGATGCTTGCGTCCTCCCTGGGGCGGCACGTTGACTACCGACCCCTCGAGCAACTTCAACAATCCTTGCTGTACACCCTCGCCGCTCACGTCACGCGTGATGCTGGGGTTATCACCCTTGCGGGCAATCTTGTCAATCTCATCGATGAATACGATGCCGCGCTCGGCCTCAGCGACATTGTAGTCACAGGCCGCCAGCAGCCTTGTCAGCAAGCTCTCAATGTCCTCTCCCACATATCCGGCCTCGGTCAACACTGTGGCATCGACAATGGCAAAGGGCACTTTCAGCATCTTGGCTATCGTCTTGGCGAGCAACGTCTTGCCCGTGCCCGTCGGCCCTACAATGATGATATTGCTCTTCTCGATATCAATATCATCATTACGGCTCTGGTTCAGGCGCTTATAGTGGTTATAGACCGCTACCGACAGGTAACGCTTGGCGGTTTCTTGTCCGATGACATACTGGTCGAGATAGGCCTTGATTTCTTCGGGCTTAGGCAAGGAGTCCATGTCGAGGTTGGTCAGACTCGATGTGCGTATTTTATTGAGATACTCGTTGGAGAGTTCTACAGCGCGCTCGGCACACTCATTGCAGATGCAGCCGTTCATGCCGGGGAGCAATAGCTCAACTTCACGGTCACTACGGCCACAGAAACTGCAATATAACATGTCACGATCTTTCTTCTTAGCCATGTGTAAGCTTAATCGGTTTGATTCTCAGCTGACTATTCAGCCTTAGCAGCGGGATCCTCGCGCATAAGCACCTTGTCGATCATACCATATTCCTTGGCCTCGGCAGCGGTCATCCAGTAGTCACGGTCACTGTCGGCATACACCTTGTCATAGGGCTGACCGGAGTGGTCGCTGATGATAGTATAAAGTTCCTGCTTGAGTTTGAGAATCTCACGAGAAGTAATTTCAATATCTGATGCCTGGCCGCTGATGCCGCCCATCGGCTGGTGAATCATCACGCGGCTATGCTTCAAGGCAAAGCGCTTGTCCTTCTGTCCAGCGACAAGGAGTACGGCAGCCATCGAGGCGGCCATGCCGGTGCAGATGGTGGACACATCGCTCTTGATGTACTGCATCGTGTCATAGATACCCAAGCCGGCATATACCGATCCACCGGGCGAGTTGATGTACAAAGAAATGTCCTTGCCTGGATCACTGCTATCCAGATAGAGCAGCTGGGCCTGGATGACATTGGCGGTATAGTCATCGACCTGGGTGCCCAAAAAGATAATGCGGTCCATCATCAGGCGGGAGAACACGTCAAGCTGGGTCACGTTGAGCTTGCGTTCCTCCATGATGGTCGGTGAAATGTAGTTGTTGGATACACCGGCAGCGAACTGGTCCAGAGCCAGGCCGTTCATACCGAGATGATGTACTGCAAATTTTCTGAAATCGTTTTCCATTTTCTTATAATTTAATGTATGAATGTATTCTCTTTTCTCGTTGTTAGGCAAAGATACAATTTTTTTCTCAATCCAACGACATCTTGAGCAACATTTTTATCGATTCTTCACAAAAACTGCGCCAACCGACAACTTGTCACCTACCTCACCCAAAAAGGGCAGGGCCGGCACGCTGGCCGACCCCACCCCTTTTGATTTAAGGATTGTTGAAGCTGTTACTTCGCGTCGTTCTCGTAGAGCTTGCGGAAGTCCTCAACGCTGATACTCTTCTCGTTGACCTTAACGGCCTCCTTGACAGCAGCAAAGAACTTGTTGTCGATGGCATGCTCATGGATAGCCTCGCGTGCACGGTCGTCCTGCATGAAGCGCTCGGCCTGCTGACGAACGAGGTCCTCGGGGGCATTGTAGATGCCATACTGTGACAGCTGCTCCTGGGCGAAGATGAAGGCTGCGGTGTCAATGTCCTCTTTCTCGATCTTGATACCCAGCTCCTGAGCCAAGTGATCCTTGACGAGTTGCCAACGCAGCTGCTTGAACATGCGCTGAGCCTCCTCGTCGGTCACCTCGGTGTTCTCCTTCTCGTACTGCTCGCGGCGCACCTTGAGGAAGCGCTTGAGGAACTCTTCGGGCAAGGGCAGTTCACCAGCCTTATCGGTGAGGATGCGCTGAGCGTCGACGGTAAAGCGATAGTTGCTCTCGGGAACGTTGGCACGCTGAATCATCTCGCGGACAGCCTCACGGAAGGCAGCCTCGTCCTTGACCTCGGTCTCGGTACCAAGGACACCCTTGAAGAACTCCTCGTTCATCTCGGCCTCCTGGTTCACCTTGATCTCCTCGATGGTCACGCGGAAGTCGCTCTTGACGTCGGCCTGACTGCGGTCCACGTTGAGCAGACCTGCCATCTCGGCGATGTTGCCATTGTTGGCCTTGTGAGGGTTGAAGACGAAGGTGTCACCCACCTTGATGCCGACAAACTTGGCAGCCTCTTCCTCATCGACCATATAGCGCGGCGAGATCACGGTGCGCTCCACCTTGATGCCGTCGGCCTTGTCATTGCCCTGCTCGTCGAGCTCGATCATCGAGCCGCGCAGCATCGACTCCTTGTCGCTCACCTCGCCATCGACGAGAGTGCCCAGACGCTTGCGGTCGTGTGCAATGGCATCGTCAACCATTTGGTCGGTTACCTCAATATTGTAATAGGGCACGTTGATGCGCTTGTTGAGCTTGAGTTCAACAGCGGGAGCCAGACCCAGGTCAAACTTGAATGACATTTCCTCGTCATTCATGAGATCGGCCTTGTTCTCCTCGTTAGGCAGGGGCTCGCCCAGCACGTGCAACTCGTTCTCACGGATGTGATCATACAGGGCCTTGCCCACCATGCGGTCCACCACGTCGGCGGTAACACTGGGACCGTAAAACTTCATCAGCAGCGACTTGGGAGCCTTACCGGGGCGGAAACCCTTCAGCGGGTGCTTAACGCCCATCTTAGCCACTTCCTTAGCCACGTCGGCTGCAAAATCCTCTCTCTTGATATCCACGGTGACAGTAGCGTTCACCGCATCAATTTGTTCAAAACTTACGTTCATTACTTGGTTTATATTGTCTATTAAATGTTTAGTTCTTTAAAAAGCGGCTGCAAAGGTACTACTTTTCGCCCGATACACAAAATTTCCACACTAAAATCATACAAAAAGAGAACAATAAGTTCAATAAATACAATGCCAGGCTGACTGACAGCCGACTGCATTTATTGAACTTATTGCCTTCCTCTATACTGTCTTGTTACAGTGTCAGAACGATGTTATACTCCTCGGCCATGCGGCGCAGGTTCAGGATAGCGTAACGCATGCGCCCCAGCGCAGTGTTGATGCTCACGCCCGTGGTATCGGCGATTTCCTTGAAGCTCATGTTCTTGTAGTAACGCATCACGAGCACTTCCCGCTGGCTGTCGGGCAATGTCTTGACGAGTTTCCTCACGTCATCATGGATCTGAGTGGTGATCATGTTGTCCTCGATGGTAGAATCGGCCAGTTCCTTACGGTTAAGGATGTTGACATCCTCATCGTCGGTCGATTGCGTGTTCTCGGCTTTAGTCTGACGGAAGTAGTCGATAATCTGATTGTGAGCAATACGGGTGATCCAAGCGGGGAAATGTCCATTCTCGACATAACGTCCCTGCTTGATGGTCACGATGGCTTTGACAAAGGTATCCTGGAAAATATCATTGGCAGCATCCTCGTTTTTCACTGCGTGATATATATACATAAAGAGTCGGTCCTTGTGTCGCTCCAACAGCGCATCAAAGGCCTCGTTCTTGCCATCGACATACAGCGATATCAGTTGCTCATCGCTCTTGTCACTATAAATCTTCATTACTTATCTATTTTGGTCAATAATAGGTAATGTTTGTCGATAGGCAGTCTATTTTTAGTAGTTTATTGTCATTAAAAATTATTACTCACTCGGGTGAAATCCGTAGATTTCAGGCTGCAAATATAGGCAAAATCGGAAAAACACAAACTTTTTTGAAAAAAAAAGTGAATTTTTCGGGGTCAAATTGCCACCATGAGGCCGGAATTTCTCAATTTTGCCATGCCATCAGCGACGGCGACGGCGGCGGTTATTACTCCTCAGACCCATGAGCCAGCGTGTGAGTTTGAAACCCAACAGCACATAGTCGGCGGTCTTGAGGTGGCTGACAGTGTTCGGGCTGAACATCAGCGCACGGATGCCGTTGTTCTCGACATTGTCCTTGACATTGTCCAGGTTGTATTGCATCGTGGCACGCCCCACCTCACGGCGCACGAGGGCCTTGGCGCGTGCACGTCTCAACTGTTCGAGCGTCATGCCCTGCCACTCGGGTGACTCGTCGGTCATGGGCAGGTTGCTGCGGTTGGTTCCGGAATCGCTATTCATTGTCTTCAGGTTTAAGGAACAGTTTGCTCACAAAGCGTGCGATGGGATCGACGATGATCTGCTTCTTGAAGGCAAACACCACGAGCAGCAGCAACAGCAACAGCGCGGCAGCAATCAGTTGTGCGCCCCAAGTGCAGCCCAGCGCATTGGCAAGCACAGAAATCAGTGCCGAGAACACATAGCTCAACGCAAATGTGGCAATGATAATGACCACAGCGACAAACGCGATTGCCGACAGCAGCACCGCGAGTTTCTCGACAGCTGTGAGCTTGGTGTAGTCCCACTCGAGGGCGAAAAACTTGCGCGCCTCGGTGAACAGTTTTTTATAATCTATCTCGTTCATAACTTGTATCCAAGTCCGCTTGGCGAACTTGAAGTTTAGAGTTTTGAGTTTAGGGGTTAGAGAGGGTGGATGAACTGCAACACGTAACAGCAACCATCGGCAGGCGATGTCATGTTAAGGGGTGACACCGCCTGTCATGGTGCGTGTAATTTTGTCAGTCCTCGATCTGAGCGCTGATCTGCTTCACCAGCTGCTCTACCTCATCGTCGCTGAAGTCGATGCCATTCTTCTTGAGCATCTCCTTGATGCGCGAGCGCAGGTCGGAGCCTTTCTCAGGAGCGAACAGGACAGCAGCCGAGGCACCCACCAGAGCGCCACCGAGGAATGCGTACAATAAGCTTAAACCTTTCATTATATTATGTTTTTAAAAAATTAATCCAACTTGTCCTTAATCTCCTCGGCGATGTCGTCAACGAGGTTATCGAGCTTGGTGCCTTTGAGCTTCACGCCTTGCTCACGCAGAGCATCGGCAATACGCTTACGGGTGTCATCACCTTTCTCGGGAGCAAAAAGCAGCCCCACTGCTGCGCCGGCGATTGCGCCGCCTACCACAGCCATCACAATGTTAATCGGTTTCATATCTGTCTGTGAATTTAAGAATTAATAAATGACTTAGTTATGGTCTCAAAGTGCAAATATCATGCCACCGGGGCACATTCATCACATTTGAGGCAATAAAATTACTCCTTCTTTTTCATTCATGCAAACTTTTTCATAAAAAACAACTGAATCCCCCGATTTTTATGGCGTTTTCCAGACATCTGGGACAACAAGAAAATTTGGCATCCGCACTCAGTTACCTCACGCTAAGACGCTAAGGATATTTAAGGGGCTGGCGCACTCGGTTTTTCTTACATATAATTGCCGTGGATTGATCATGAATTAATTAATGACAATTCGCAATAATTCACGTAAAAAAGCACAAGTCATCCTCGTTCCTGTCAAACCGAGTGAACTGCACCCCAAAAGTTGGACACAAAACTTTTGGAGTGCAGTTTGTTTATGAAGTATAGTTTTGAAGAAAAGCTGAGTATTGTAAGCGAAATCACGCGTGGTAAAGGTCTGAAGACTGTATGTCGAGA
>JBGUJU010000177.1:0-3313 GCA_045114065.1 Sodaliphilus sp. | reverse complement strand
AATTACGCGAATTGAACTAATTAGGCATCCGCATTCTTATTAATTCAAATTTCACTAATTATGCATCCGCGTTCCTGTCAAACGGAGTGCGGATGCTTCTCTAAACACTAAACTCTAGACCGCGAGCGCAGCGAGCATTTAGCGCGGATGTCTTGTGTTTTTTTACGTGAATTATCGCGAATGATCATTAATTAATTCATGATCAATTAACGGTAATTATATGTAAAAAAAGTGAGTGCGGCAGCCCCCTTAAATAATCTTAGCGCCTTAGCGCCTTAGCGTGAGGTTAGGAGCGCGGATGCTTCTTTAACCTTTAACCTGTGAGCAACGCGAGCATAGTGTAAATTTAATCAAATTATTGTTGGATGTATGAAGGATTGTTATTATATTTGCAGCATAACTTGTGGAATGGAATATATTTATTAACTAATAACGATGCGATTATGAAGAAATTATTACTTTTTTCACTGGCTGTGCTGATGGCAGCGCTGGCTGCCCATGCCAACGTGACGATCAACTCCACCAACTTCCCTGACGCGAACTTCCGTGCCTACCTGATGAGCGAGTATCCGAGCGGCATCATTACCACCGCCCAGCTCAATGCCCGCGACTCGTTGTATCTGTACAACAAGAACATTTCTAACATGAAGGGTGTGGGGTTCTTCACCAATCTGACCTACCTGAACTGTTACCAGAACAATCTGACCTCGATTGACGTGAGCGCCAACACCAAGCTGACTTACCTCAACGTGGGGTATAACAAGTTGACCTCAATTAATGTGACGGCTAACACTGCGCTGCAACAACTGTATCTCCAGCACAACTCGTTCTCCTCGTCGATCACTGTGACCGATCACAGTGCACTGAGGACGTTGTGGGTACATGATAACCCTAACCTGACGGGCCTGTACTGCTGGCGCAATAACTTGACTAACTTTGCTGTGTCGGGCTGTACGGCGTTGATACAGCTCAAGTGCTACAACAATGCCAGCCTGTCGTCAATCACAGGCATTGAGGATTGTAAAGCTCTCACCTGGCTGGACGTTGAGGACTGCTCATTCACCGATTTGAGTTTTGTGAATGGCCTCACTCACCTGGCCACGTTCCTGGCCAGCAATAACAAGATCACCTCGCTGGAAGTGACGGGCATCGCCAGTCTTGTCGATTTCAGGGTGAACGGCAACAAGCAGTTGACTGATCTCAAGTGCAGCAGCAACGGACTGACAACCCTCCAAGTCACGGGCTGCACAGCACTGAAGAAACTGCAGTGCTACTACAATTACCACCTGACAGAAATTACCGGCTTGGCAACATGCACGGCCCTGACCTATCTGGATTGTGACAAATGTCCCATCACCGACTTGAGTATGCTCAACAGTTTTGCCAATATTGAGACCGTATTTTGTCGCTATACCAAAATCCCCTCACTCACGATTACACAAAAACCCAAGTTCAAAGCTCTGTATGCCGAGGGCAATACACAGTTGAAGACCCTGATCTGCAATAACAATAACTTGTCAGTACTGGAAGTGGAAGGTTGCACGGCGCTGGAAAAATTGTATTGTTATGCCAATAGCAACCTCACAAAGATCACTGGCTTTGCCGAATGCGTAAAGATGGCTTACCTGTGGTGCAACAATTGTGCGTTGACCAACTTGGATGGTACCTCGAGTATGATCAATCTTGTCGACGTGCGTTGCAATAATAACAACTTGACCTCGCTCGACGTGTCCAGCATGCACGGACTGGTTACCCTTTACTGCCAGGACAACAAGTTGACCTCGTTGAGTATTAACGGTTGTCCGGTACTGAAAGAAGTGTTGTGTGGCGGCAATAACTTAACCAACCTTGAAGTGTCAGGCTATCCCAAACTGGAGATATTCGACATCAGCGGCTGCACCAAGTTAACGGAACTCTCAGTCTTTAACAATTCCCTGCTGACCACGCTCAAAATCAGTGGAAACACAGGGTTGACGGAACTGAGCTGCTTCTTCAATGCCAAGCTGGCCGCGATCACCGGCCTTGGGGACTGTACTGCGATGAAAACGCTCTATTGCTACGATAACGCCCTGACCACCCTCGATGGCATCAATAACCTGAATGCCATCGAAGGAGTGTATTGCTCTCGTAACAAATTGACAAAGCTTGAACTGACCCATAAACTTAACCTCACCTACTTGGACTGTCATGTCAACCCGACAATGACCGAGCTCAAATGCTACAACAACAAATTGAGCACGCTCGATATTACTGGAAACACAGGGTTGACCGACCTGCGCTGCTACTACAATGCCAACCTGGCCACGATCACCGGCCTTGCCGACTGCAAGGCGATCACCTATCTGGACTGCGAGGACTGCAAGATCACGGACCTGAGTGTTGTGCAGAGTATGACCAACCTGGCCACTTTCCTGGCCCGCAAAAACCAGCTCAGCGGCACGTTTGACCTTACCAACAAGAGCAAGCTGACCAATGTGCGTCTGTCGGGCAACAAGGGCTTGACAAGAATCAACTGTTATAACAACTCAGTCTTGAACAGTCTTGACGTCTCGGACTGCACCGGATTGACAATCTTGAACGCTCGCGCCAACAAACTGAATCAGCTCAGCGTGGCAAATTGCACCGCTCTGTATGATTTCTCGTGTGCCGGTAACCAGCTGGAATACCTTGACCTGTCCACTTGTCCAGCACTGCAATTGTTGTATTGCTACAACAATCAACTGACGGAACTGGACCTGAAGAAAAATACCAAGTTGAACCTGCTGTATTGCTACAGGAACAAGATCAGCGGCGCCAACATGGATGCCCTGATCGCCAGTCTGGTCACGCGTCAAGCCTCAAGTCCCGGCAGCTTCCGTGTGATATACAACAGCGGTGAGCACAACACCATGACGGGTTCCCAGGTGAATACTTCCAGGAAAAAGTATTGGATTCCCATGCGCTACAATGGTACGGATTGGGTAGAGATCGATTCCTATCTGCTGGGCGACGTGAATGGCGACGGCGAGGTGAACATTGCCGATGTCAATGCCTTGATTGACCTGATCCTGAAGCATCAGTCAACGACCGCTGCCGACGTGAATAGCGACGGCGAGGTGAATGTTGCCGATGTGAACTTCCTGATTGACATCATCCTCAAGCAGTAGCCTTTAGCCTTTAGCTGGCGTCGACGTTCCTAATTAAAAACTACGAATTACACGAATTGAACTAATTAGGCATCCGCATTCTGAACTGCACCCCAAAAGTTGGACACAAAACTTTTGGAGTGCAGTTTGTTTATGAAGTATAGTTTTGAAGAAAAGCTGAGTATTGT
>JBGUJU010000176.1:0-19814 GCA_045114065.1 Sodaliphilus sp. | reverse complement strand
ACAATACTCAGCTTTTCTTCAAAACTATACTTCATAAACAAACTGCACTCCAAAAGTTTTGTGTCCAACTTTTGGGGTGCAGTTCAGTGAGGTGGGTGCCACTCTGTGATTGTAGTTTCTGGGAGAGTTTAGTTGCCGCGTTGTTGGCGCTTGGTAGTGAAACCTTCGGTAATCTGACTATAGTCGTCAACGTCCTTGTAGAGAATCCAATAAGTAGTGCTGCTGATGGAATTAGAGGAGCCACTGGGGACAACATAGGCCTGGGCGAAGCGCCACCCGAACTGCGTCAGGTAATTCAACGCATCTATCATGGAATTGAACTTGATATCATTGCCAGTGCTGTCTACGAGCCGTGACTCGCTCATGGAAGTCAGCCACGATGTGCTCTGGCCGAAATCTATAGACACTTTCACCTTGCTGCTGAACAGTTGATGGTCGCATGAGAGTTCGGCATACACTCGTTTGGCAGCAGGGTTAAACCCTTCCACCTCAGCCACTTGGGCGGGCGCCAAATCCATCACATCTTGCGCATTGGCACTAGCCAATGCCATCATCATTACAAATAATAAAGCAATCTTTTTCATATCATTTCATTATTCATGCGGTTGCTGATTCCAATATTCCTAACGAGAAAGACGTATTGATTATTACTTTAGATACCAGAAAAACACCAAACGGATTACGTTGCAAGCATCGATGAGAAATCATTAATGTCCGCCATTGAGCAATAGGTTGATCAAGGTAGTCACGTCATCAATGTTCACCTTTCCGTTAGCGTCCACATCGGCACCACTTGATGTGGTTCCGCCATTGAGCAACATGTTAATCAGGGTGGTCACATCGTCGATATTGACCTTGCCGTCGCCATCCACATCACCAGTCTGGGGCACATTGCCACCACCTGTGACTCCATAGACCTCGAAGGTGGCGCTCATTCCGGGCGACTCAAAGGTGTAGGTACCCTCCTCGGTAAAAGTAATGACACCCTGATAGGTCATCCAATCGGTCCAATTGCCATTGTCCTTTTTCCAGCGATAGGTCTTTTCTCCGCCATACTTCGGAATAAATGTCACCTTATATCCATCCCGGCTGGGCTCGATGCTGATACCATCACGTAGCGGGGCGCTATAGGGGTCAATCACACCCGAAACATACATCGTTGCGCTTGCCTGATAGAATTGAGAGCCCCAAGAATAAGCCTCAATCTCAAATTGACCGCTTGCTAAAAATGTTGTGGTATAACCTTCGTAGTAGTCTTCCCATTCGCTCCAGTCTGTTTCGCCCCAGTATGTATATCCGTAACGATAAAAGGTTTCATATCCTTCTTGAGGAATCAAAGAAATGTTTACGCAATTGCTATCAATATAGTCTGGCATCATGGTAAAGCCTGGAGGAAGGGGGCGTGTGTTTCCTGTCGATGGAGTACCTCCTTCATAGGTAAAGTTGGCCATCGGCATGAAATCAGAAAGTTCTATAAAAGATTGGTTGCTATAATCTGTGTAAAAAGACAGACTTGAATAGATGCCTACATTCTCTCCCGCAAAATAAGTTGTTCCATAACTACCAGGTTCAATCACCTTCACCTCGACAAGCAGGTTCCCTCCCTCATAATAAAAGGGCTGATACAGGTCAAAGGTAATGCGACCATCTCCCCTGCTGGTCATCGTGGCAGCAACAGCATCAACGTCATCAAAAGGAATGAGATCGAAAAAAACATCATCTTCAACTACCTTTAGCGACAACTGCAATGTAGTTGAGTAATTGATGTAATCACTAGCATTCCCAGTCAGGTAATCGCCCATAGTAATGAACTGTACTTGGGTAATCTCACCACCCGACATCGAGGACAACATGTCTGCCGGATAAATCATCTGGGTCAAGCAGCCTTCGGTATCTGCATACGCACCGTAGACAGGAATCTTTGACGAGTAACCACCACCCTCGCAGACCGTCAGCACATTGGCGTGGGCACCCAACGCCATCACTGCAACAATAACAAAAGTAAAAAGTTTTTTCATCGTGTATGTAAGTTAAAAAATGGCAATTCTCAGTCCTAAATCACCAGTATTAGACAATGAAAGACGTGGACTGAAATCATCACACCTGATTAATGGAAACCGCTTATAATCAATAGATTTTTCATCATCGAGGTTGACAATACGCCTGTTGGTATTCCTAACGTTACTGATTGCATCACAATCCGATGGCAAAGGTAATGATTCTTACCGAAATCGGCAAATGGTTTTCATTGAATCCCCTCTGAAATACCTGAGGCTATCCTTACCCGACAAACGCAAGATTTCGGATCAACCCGGCAGCTTGACGGGAACATTTGAGCGCCGCTATAAAAATAATGTGGGCAACGTGGGTCTGTTTTGGCAAAAATACCTTACCTTTGTAGGTTAAAACAACCATTCCGGAGTTTTTCAGATGGAATTTAGGACTATAGTAAGAACGGGCGAGAACCGCAGTTGGCTGCACCACAGTGACCAGGTGGTGTTGCTGGGGTCATGCTTCAGTGACAACATTGGCGCCAAGATGCAGGGAGCCCTCATCCGTGCCACGGTAAATCCCATGGGCACGCTCTACAACCCAATGAGCATCGCCCGTGGCGTGCAACGACTCATTGACAATGAGCCGGTTGCTGGTCGTGACTTGTTCATGCAGGGCGGTGTGTGGAACAGCTATGACTTCCACTCGCGCCACTCGTTGCCCGACAAACAGGCGACACTCGACCGCATGAACACAGCCATCGAGCAAGGTCACAAAGCGCTGCAAGCAGCCCAACTGCTCACCGTGACACTGGGCACTGCCATCGTCTATCGCCTGAAGTCCACCGGCGAGGTCGTCGCCAACTGCCACAAGGTGCCTCAGCACGAGTTTGAGCGCCGCATGGCGACTGCTGGCGAACTGGTCCACGAGTTGGATGCCATGCTCACGCGGTTGCACTCCTTCAATCCCGAGTTGCACATCATCCTCACCGTGAGCCCCATCCGCCACATCGCCGATGGTCTTGACACCAACTCGCTGAGCAAGGCGCTGTTGCGTGTCGCCATCCAGGAGGTGCTGACCCGCCACCAAGAGTACTGCGACTACTTCCCCGCCTATGAAATCATGCTCGATGACTTGCGCGACTACCGCTTCTACAGTAGCGACATGGTACATCCCAGCGACGTAGCGGTGGAATACATCTGGCAAGCTTTTCAGGCGACCTACCTCGACGACCGCAGCGCCCTCGCCGTGGCACGCTGTGAGCGCATCCACAAGCGCCTGCAGCACCGCCCGATGAGCGCCAACCGCGATACGGTGGACCGCTTCAATGCCGACACCGCCAGCGTGGTGCGCAACCTCATCAAGGAGTATCCCTACCTGGCTGAGCACCCTGAACTCCAAGGTTTTATTCTCTAGAAACTAGAAACTAGGGACTAGGGACTAGAAACTAAAAAACAAAAGACTGAAATGAACTATTCAATCACCGAAATATCCAACGTGCTGGAACTGACCGGCGAGCGCATCATCGACGAGGATGCCATTGTCAGCCAGTTGCTCACCGACTCGCGTTCGCTCACGCAGCCCGAAGAGACCATCTTCTTTGCCCTGCGCACCGACGCTGATGACGGTCACAACTATATCCCCGACCTCTTCGGTAAGGGCGTCCGCAACTTTGTCGTTGCCAGCGACTACTTCCCGCAGCCAGAGTGTGCGTCAGCCAATTACCTCGCCGT
Organism: Sodaliphilus sp.; assembly: GCA_045114065.1. GTDB lineage: Bacteria > Bacteroidota > Bacteroidia > Bacteroidales > Muribaculaceae > Sodaliphilus. The sequence goes on along the minus strand of JBGUJU010000176.1, from coordinate 16,089 downwards.
GGAATCCCCTATCGAGGCATTGCAGACGCTGGCTACCTTCCACCGTCGCCGCTTCAGGGAGTTGCCCGTCATCGGCATTACCGGCAGCCGCGGCAAGACTACGGTCAAGGAATGGCTATATCAACTGCTCAAGGACGACTACCGCATCGTGCGCTCTCCTCGCAGCTATAATTCCCAAATCGGTGTACCCCTCTCGCTGTGGGACATCGACAACAACACCGACCTCGCCATCATCGAGGCGGGCATCTCTACTACCGGTGAGATGGACAACCTGCAGGCAATGATCAGGCCCACCGTGGGCATCATTACCAACCTGGGCAGCGAGCACAACGATGGCTTTGCCTCGATGCAGCAGAAAGCACAGGAGAAAGCCAAAATCCTGTTCAACTGCGAGTGCATCGTCTATTGCGCCGATGACCCGTTGGTGACCCACACCATCGCGCCACTCGTCGAGAGCGACGTCGCCGTTGAGATGTCATGGTCGCGCAACCACTGCGAGGCTCCCTTGCAGATCGACGGCATGGACCGCACCGAGGCGGCTACCACCCTGCACTATACCTACGACGACGAGCAGGGCAAGGTGACCATCCCCTTCACTGCCGACCGCGACCTGGATAACGCCATCACCTGCCTGGCGGTGCTGCTGCACCTGGAGTTGGATCGCGAGACCATCGCCAGCCGCATGGCAACACTCACCCCCGTGGGCACGCGCCTCAACGTCATCGAGGGCGTGAACGACTGCACCGTCATCGTCGATAGCTACACCAGCGACTACAACTCCTTAACCCCAGCCCTCAACTTCATGACTCGCCGTGCGGGAAACCGCCCGTGCACCGTCATCTTGAGCGACCTGAGCAACGAGAGCTACAGCGGCGACGAACTTTATATCCGCGTGAGCGAGTTGCTCAAGACCAAGCGGGTGAACCGCCTCATCGGCATCGGCAAGGAGATGTGCCGCTACAGCGATTACTTCGAGGTGTTGCCTCAATCCAAGTTCTATCACGACACCCAAGACTTTATCAACGATGTCGCCAAGGGCGACTTTGAGGACGAGACAGTACTCATCAAGGGCGATCCCAGTTTCGGCTTCAGCCAGATCATTGACTTGCTCGAGGCCAAGCAGCACATCACCGTGATGGAGGTGGACCTCAATGCCCTGGCGCACAACTTCAAGTTCTTCAAGTCCCTGATCAAGCCCGGTACCAAGACCATCGGTATGGTTAAAGCCAGCGGCTATGGTGCCGGCAGCTATGAAATCGCCAAGACGCTGCAGGACTGCGGCTGCGACTACCTCGCCGTCGCTGTCCAGGACGAGGGCGTGGAACTGCGCAAGGCAAGCATCTCGATGCCTGTCATCGTGCTTAACCCCAATGGTGTGAACTACAAGGCGATGTTCCAGTATCAACTGGAGCCCGAGCTGTACAGTATGGAGATGGCCCGCGACCTCATCAACGAGGGCAAGCGCTATGGCGTGCACGGTTTCCCTGTCCACATCAAGATTGACAGCGGTATGCACCGCCTGGGATTCACCCGCGAGCAATTACCCGAACTCATCGGCCTGATGAAGGGCCAAGACGTCATCAAGCCCGCCTCGGTCTTCTCCCATCTGAGCGTCGCCGACGAGCCAGACCAGGATGCCTACACCCAGGCACAGTTTGACTACTTTGACTCCTGCAGCCAGATGTTGCAAGAGTCATTTGACCATCACATCATGAAGCACATCCTCAACACCAGCGGCATCGTCAGGTTCCCCGAGCACCAGTATGACATGGTGCGCATCGGCATCGGCCTGTACGGTATCCGCACCCTGTTCGACGGTAGCGAGGACACGCTCATGCCGGTATCAGCGCTGCGCTCCATCATCATCAGCATCAAGGAATGGCCCGCAGGCACCACTGTAGGCTATAGCAGGCGCGGCGTGCTTGAACGCGACAGCCGCATCGCAACAATCAATATCGGCTATGCCGACGGCTTTGACCGCCACTTCGGCAACGGGCGTGTGAGCATGTGGGTCGGTGGCAAGCTGTGTCCCACAGTGGGCAACGTGTGCATGGATGCCGTGATGATCGATGTGACCGATGTGCCCTGCAAGGTCGGCGACACGGTCGAGATCTTCGGTGAGCATGTGCCCGTCGAGCAGTTGAGCGAGGCACGAGGAACCATCCCCTATGAAATCCTCACCAGTGTATCGCCCCGCGTGAAGCGCGTGTATTATAGAGAATGATCACTCAATCTATGTCAAGAAGAATATCCAACATATTGATGCTTAGCACCTTGTTGCTGTGCTGTTCCCTGAGGGGATATAGCCAGGACATCAAGGCCAACGGCATCTACTACAATATCATCAACGAGACACAGGTGGCTGTCGCCCCGGCGTGGCACGATGGTGTGAGCTGCTACGAGGGATGCATCATCCTACCCGAGCACGTTTACTGCGATGGCGTGAACTATGAGGTCGCCGCTATTGCTCCGAGGGCATTCTGGCAGTCGGGCATCACCCAGGTGCAGATTCCCAACAGCGTGACGAGGATTGGCGAAGCGGCATTTGCCGATGCCGAGGAACTGACCGACATCACCCTGCCGATAGGATTGGCTACCGTGAGCAGGTATATGCTGGCAGGTACTGCCGTGAGAAACGTGGTGATTCCCGAAGGCGTTTCTGAGATCGGTACGGGTGCCTTTGAGGACTGTGACCAGCTGCGCACCGTCTTCCTGCCCTACACGCTGAAGTATGTCGGTGACCAGGCATTTGCCTATTGTTCCAACCTCAACGAGATCTATTGCGATGCTTCAACACCGCCGCTGATGATGGGCGACGCAGCCTTTGAGGGTTGTGAAGGCATCAACGTGATGCTGCCCAACGGCGCCACAACTTCCAGATACCAGAATGACGGCATGTGGGGCGATGAGGATTTGTTCTCGCTATGGATTGACGAGGGAATTGCCATGCTGCCTCGCATGCAGCAAGAGCAGGCGGGCGAGAACTGGACTGTCCTCAATCTGGGCAACAGCTTCGCCTACAAGATCTACGGTCCCGACGGCTATCTGGCTGCCATCACTGCCGCCGACCGCTACTTCCTGCCGATCGGTGCACAGAGCACCGACTACCTGGTCGTGCCCACCACACTGATGCGTGACGAGGAAGACTTGCAGATGCTGGCTACCGCCGAACCTGCTGCCATTGAGGACATCGAGGAGGATGAGAATCCCGTGAACCAGTTGAGTATCGTGGGCATCGATGGCACAATCTATATACAGGGCTATACCGAGGGATTATGGACATCAATCTATGATGCCTATGGATACATGTGGTATGAAGGTCCTGCTGTCAAGAACTGGATCAGCTTGCCCGGTCCCCGCGTCTATATCGTGCGCGTGGGCAATACCGTCCGCAAAATCTTCCTGAACTGATGCTAAAAAACGAGGATATCGACATCAAGTATATGCGCATGGCGCTGGACGAGGCCCACAAGGCGCTCGAGCGCGACGAGGTGCCCATCGGTGCCGTCATCGTGTGCAAGGGGCGAGTCATCGGCCGCGGCCACAACCTGACCGAGGCGCTCATCGATGTCACTGCCCATGCCGAGATGCAGGCCATCACAGCTGCAGCCTCAACCCTGGGCGGCAAGTACCTGACCGATTGCACCCTGTATGTCACCGTGGAGCCTTGCCTGATGTGCGCCGGAGCGCTGGCATGGAGCCAGATTCCGCGCATCGTCTATGGAGCCAGCGACGACAAGCGCGGCTACCACACGATGTGTGCCGCGCCGTTCCACCCCAAGACGACGGTTACCGCCGGCGTACTGGCAGACGAATGTGCTAAACTGATGACCGATTTCTTCAAGAAAAAACGACCGCTTAAAACCAAGGAGAAATGAATACAACGTTGCTGAAACCGTTATCGCTGCTGGTTGCTGTGCTGCTGGCATTCACCGCCTGTGCTCACCCGCAGCCCAAAGAGAAGCCTGATGGCTATGAAATCACCGCCGCCCCCAGTGAGCGCTCGTTTGAAGCCGACACGATCGAGGTGATGAGCCAGGCGATGGGTCGCACCATCAAGAATGTGGTCGTCACACCCAGGCAGTACCACTTCACAGCAGAAGAATCCAACTGCTACCCTGTGCTCTACCTGTTGCACGGTGCCTATGGCTGCTACAGTGATTGGTCCAAAAAGGCCAACCTCCACCGTCTGGCCGACAATTATAATGTCATCATCGTGTGCCCCGACGGACAGGACAGCTGGTACTTTGACTCACCCGTGGACCCGAAGATGCAGTTCGAGACCTACGTCAGCAAGGAACTGGTCACCTATATTGACAGCCACTATCGCACCTACGCCAACCGCTATATGCGCGCCATCACGGGACTGAGCATGGGAGGCCACGGGGCGATGTTCCTCGCCTTTCGCCACCCTGATGTGTTCTGGTCATGCGGTAGCATGAGCGGCAACATGGACATCACCCAATATCCCGACAAGTGGCACATCAAGGACCGCCTGGGCGACTATGCCGGTAACGAGCAGCGCTGGCGCGACCATGCCGTGTGCAACCTGGTGGACCAGGTTAAGGACTGCCCCCTGCAACCTGCCCAGAACATCATCATCGACGATGGCCTGAACGACATCTTCATCCAGAACAACATCGCCTTGCACGATCAACTTGTCGATAAAGGCATCGATCACGACTTCACCCTGCGCCCCGGCCGTCACAGCTGGGACTACTGGGTAAACTCGCTGGACTACCACATGATATTCTTCCACAAGGCCTTTATCCGTGGAGCAGAACTCATGCAAGAATAACCTTGTAACAAAACGATTACCATTATGATAACCTACAAGAAACCCAAGATACTGATTATCTATACCGGAGGCACCATCGGCATGATCGAGAATCCCGAGACCCATGCCCTGCAGCCGTTTGACTTCTCTCACCTGATGGACAATGTGCCCAAGGTGAAGAAGCTGGACTATGAGATCGAGAACATCCAGTTCGACCCGCCCATCGACAGCAGCAACATGGACCCGTCGCACTGGCGCGAAATTGCCCTTTCCATCGAGGAGCACTACGACCTGTACGATGGCTTTGTGGTGCTGCATGGTACCGACACCATGGCGTTTACCGCCTCGGCACTGAGTTTCATGCTCGAGAACCTGTGCAAACCTGTCATCATCACCGGCTCACAGTTGCCCATCGGCGAGGTGCGCACCGACGGCGAGGAGAACCTCATCACCGCCCTGCAGGTCGCTGCTGCCACCGATGAGAAAGGATGCCCCCGGGTGCAGGAAGTCGCCATCCTGTTCGAGAACTACCTGTGGCGCGGCAACCGTGCCACCAAGATGAGCGCCGACAACTTCAACGCTTTCAAGAGCTTCAACTATCCCGAGCTGGCCGAGATCGGTCTCGACATCGAGTACAACTTCAACAGCCTGAGGAAAATGCCACCACGCCCATTGAGGGTATGCACCGACATGGACACCAACGTCATGTTCCTTGAGCTTAACCCCGGCATGACCGAGCAAACCCTGGATTACCTGCTGCACACGCCCGACATCAAGGGCATTGTCCTCAAGACCTATGGCGCCGGCAACACGCCCAGCCACCCCTGGTTCATCAAGTGCATCAAGGAGGCTGTGGACCGCGGCGTGGTCATTGTCAACGTGACCCAGTGTGTCAACGGCGGTGTGAACTGCTCACTCTACGAGACAGGCAAGACGCTGCTCAATGCCGGTGTCATCAGTGGTGCCGACATGACCAGCGAGGCCGCCATCACCAAGTTGATGTTCCTCTTCGGCATGCGCTACTCCCCCAGCATGGTCAAGAAATACATGGTCAGTGACCTGTGCGGCGAGCTCACGATGCCGTAACCCACTGGTCACTAGTCAAAGAATCGCTAGTCGCTAGTCTTTAGTCTACAGAATCCGACTAAAGAACTAACGACTAGCGACTTTATTAACTGTCGACTAGTGACTAGCGACTAATACGTCATACGGGGCTCGAGCTCCTTGGCCTGGTCGATCATCTTCTGGATCTCGACCTCGGCGGGAACGCGGCCGCACAGGTGCTTCTCCTCGTTAACCTCAGCCACCTTGGCAGCAAGGTTGGCGGCAACGCGGTGACGCAACTCCTTGACGGTGTCTACGCCAGCAGCCTCGAGCAACTCGGCAAACTGCGGGCCGATGCCGTTGATGCGGAACAGGTCGGCATGGTTGGTCCACTTGAGAATCAGTTTCTCGCTGATACCGGTCTTCTCGGCAATGATTTTACGGCCCGAAGGACCACAGCAAGCATCTAGCAGCTGCTCAACAGTCTCGATACCCTCGGCAATCAATTTGGGAGCATAAACATCTCCAATACCCTCAATGTCAATAATCTTGTAGTTCATAATATGTTTATAATTTAGAGTTTAAAACGGGTTTCCTAAGATTGGTTTTACTCGGCTTTCTTGTCGCAGTCACAGTCGATGATCTTCCAGATCAAGGCTGCCAGGGCACCGCCGACAAAGGGACCCACGATGAACACCCACAACTGGTTGAGCGCATCACCGTTCTCGAACAGGGCCGGACCGATGGAACGGGCGGGGTTGACCGAAGTGCCGGTGAAGTGGATACCCACCAGATGGATGAGAATCAGCGACAGACCGATTGCCAAACCGGCAAAGTTGTTGATAGCGCCGTTAGTCTTAGCAGTGGCACCCAGTACCACAAGGACAAAGATCATGGTCAGCACAATCTCAACAATCAGACCGTTGGTCACGCCGAAGGCACATGCATTGGCACCTGTCTTGGTGGTAATAATGCCGTCGGGACCCATTGTGCCCACGATACCAGCCAGCAAGGCAGCAGCAATGATAGCTCCGATAACCTGGAAAATCATGTACATACCACAATCCTTGGCACTCATGCGGCCACTCAGGAAGCATCCCAGGGTAATGGCGGGGTTGATGTGGCAACCACTGATACCACCGATGGTGTAGGCCATAGCGACTACAGCAAGACCAAAGGCGATAGCGGTACCCACAACCGATGCGGTATCAGTACCACAACCAAGTGCAACAGCAGCACCGCAGCCCAAGAATGTCAGCACGAAAGTGCCAACCATTTCAGCTAAATACTTTTTCATAGATTAAACATTTATTTTGGTTAAACAAGTTAATTGAAATTTCACTTCACATGTTTGGAATGTGCAAACATAGAGATTTTTTTTATAAATCGCAAGAAATTTCTATAAAATCTTCGTACATTTGCAAATTGATTACTTGCGTAAAACAGATAAGGAATAAATATTGAGCGAATTATGAATGTTTCGATAGTAGGGACAGGATATGTGGGTCTGGTGAGCGGCACATGCTTTGCCGACCTGGGCGTGAATGTCACGTGCGTTGACCGTGATAGCCAAAAGATTAACCGCCTGGTCTATGGTGCTATACCCATCTATGAGCCAGGACTTGACAATATGATCAACCGCAACGTCACCGACAAGCGTCTCACCTTCTCCAGCGACTATAAGCTCGGTTTCATTGACCAGGACTTTGTGTTCTGCGCCATCGACACCACGGCGAGCGAGGACGGTTCGACCGACCTGACACCCATTTTGGACATTGCCAAGGACTTCGGCCAGAACATTACGCGCTACAGCGTGTTTGTCATCAAGTCGACGGTTCCCGTGGGCACGGCACAGCATGTGACCAAGATCATCGGCGAGGAGCTGGAGGCTCGTGGGGCAAGTAACATCAAGTTTGACGTGGCAAGCAATCCCGACTTCCTCACCGAGGGCAACGGCATCAAGGACTTCATGAAGCCCGACCGCATCGTCATCGGCACCGAGACCGTATCGGCACGTCAGGCGATGGAACGCCTATACCGCACCATCCTGATGCACAACAACCGCAACGTCATCTATACCGATACCCGCACTGCCGAGATGATCAAGTATGCTGCCACCTCGATGCTCGCCACACGCGTGAGCTTCATGAACGAGATTGCCAACCTGTGCGAGATCGTTGGCGCCGACGTCAATGTGGTGCGTCACGGTGTGGGCACCGACAGCCGTATCGGCCCCAAGTACATCTTCCCGGGCTGTGGTTACGGCGGTACCTTGTTCCCTCAGGACATCAATGACCTGATCAAGATTGGTGCCGAGCACAATTACGATATGGAAATCCTCCAGGCGGTGGAGAATGTCAACAACCGCCAGAAGCGCATCCTGTTCAAGAAACTCTACAACCACTTCAAGGGCGAACTGGCGGGCAAAACCATCGCATTGTGGGGCCTCAGTTTCAAGCCTGAGACCGATGACATGTCTTCGGCCCCGTCGATCGACACCATCAACATGCTGATGGATGCCGGTTGCCACGTGCGCGTCTATGACCCCGTAGCGATGAACGCCACCAAGCGGCGCTGGAGCACCGTGTATTGTGGACTGGACATGTATGACGCTGTCAAGGGTGCCGATGCCGTGCTGCTGTTGACCGAGTGGCGCCAGTTCCGCATCCCTGCCTGGCAAGCCGTCAAGAGCCTGATGAGAACTCCTGTCGTTATCGACGGCCGCAACGTCTATGACGGCGATGAGATCGAGGAGCAGGGCTTTACCTACTACTGCATCGGACGATAACTATAGGATCTAGGCATTCTAGATAGTCTAGAGCAATTATAACAAGAAAACCGCCTCAATGTGAGGCGGTTTTTCTTGTGTTATCAATACTCAAATGATGTGTCGATGACCTCAAACTCGGTGCGGCGGTTGATTTGGTCTGCCGCTTCCTGATCCTCCTTGCTCAGGCCCTTGATAAATTCCTCGGTGAGTGTCACGCCCTCCTCAAATTGCGGATACTGGCTGTGGATGCGCTTGGTCACAGTCTTGGGACGTGACTCGCCATAACCGGCTGGCTTGAGGCGCTCCTTGGGAATGCCGTTCTCGATCAAGTAGTCCACGACGCTCTGGGCACGGCGCTGAGAGAGTCCCTGATTGTACTTGGCGCTGCCCACACGGTCGGTGTGTGATGCCATCTCGATAACGATATTGGGATGATCCTTCAGGAGCATGACCATGCTGTCGAGGGCGAGTTTGGATTCGTCACGCAACACGGCCTTGTCAAAGTCATAGAAGATATTCTCGATAATCTGCGCCTTGAACATGGCACCGAGGATAAAGTCCACATTATACTCGGCATCTTCCTCGGTCGTGTCGCTCTCAAATTCCTGACGGGCATTGAAATAGCCGTCGGCACTGGCAAGCATCGCATATTTCACACCACGACGCAGGTCAAAACGGAACGAGCCATCAGGCTTGGATGCGGTCTTCTGGTTGCTGCCATCGTCACCCACGATGCGAATGACGGCATTGGGGACAGGCTCATCGTCCTTATCGACAACATAACCCGAAATCCACACCTGCAGGTCAGGCTTGATAAATGAGTAGATGTGGTCATAGCCACGTGCCTCACCGCGGTTGCTGGAGAAGAAACCGCTCTCGCCCTCGCCGAAGGTGAGACCAAAGTCGTCACCCGAGGAGTTCATCGGCACGCCCATATTCTCTACAACCCACTGGTCCATGGATACCTTGTCGCCCTCCTCACGCGGTTGCAACCTGGCGACAAACAGGTCAAGTCCTCCCATGCCGGGATGACCGTTGCTGGAGAAATACAACAGGCTGTCGGTGCGCATGTTGGGGAAACGCTCGTTACCCTTGGTATTGATCTGGGGACCCAGGTTCTCGAGGGTACCGTGCTTGTCCTTGAGGTTGATGCGCCAGATGTCGGTACCACCCTGCCCTCCCGGCATGTCGCTGGCAAAATAGAGCCATTTGCCATCAGGACTGACAAAGGGGTCGGAATAGTTGCTCAAAGTGTCGGCCGTGATTTCAAACTTCTGCGGTGCGCTCCACTTGGCTTCGCTGCGGGTGCTGGTATAGATCTCGACAGTGGTGGGCCAGTCCTGACGGACGGCGCGTGCAAGGTACATGGTCGAGCCGTCGGGCGAGAACGCCGCGGCACCCTCGTCATGCTCGGTATTCAGTCCACCATCCACGACCTCGGGACGCGACCACTTGCCCTTCTCGTCCTTCTTGGAAAAATAGATGTCTCCCTTCTTGGTACCGGTGATCTCGCTGCGCAGTTCACCCGTGGACTTCTCGTTGGTCGAGGTATAGTAGATATACTCCAGTTTACTGTCCAGATACATCGGGGCATAGTCGGCGCGACGTGAGTTGAACAACTTGTCCTGCTTCACAGTATAGCGTGAGCCCTCTTCTTTCCAGATGGGGGCAAGTTCACAACCACGGATACCGACCTCGGCTTCCCAACTGTCGGGGGCAATCTCAAGATACTTCTTGTAGTTGGCGATGGCGTTAGTGTACAGTCCATCGAGCTGCTGAGCCTGTGCCAGTCTCAGCAGAATCGTGGTGTCCTCATACTCGTAACGGATGGCGTTCTGGAAGGATGCAGCAGCGCGGTTGCCCTGATTGAGTTTCAGGTGGCACATTCCCAGCTGGAATGCCAGCTCACCGCGGATCCAAGCATCCTCCTTATGGTTATAGCGGTTATAGAGCTTGCGATAGATGGTCGCCGCGTCAAAGTACTCGCCACGGTCATACGCTTCGTCGGCGTCCTTGAGCTTGGGGCCCTTGCACGATGCCAGGGACATCACCATCGATGCCAGCAACAAACCCACTGTTATATATATTATCCGTTTCATGAAATTGCTCTACTATTTCATTATTAACGAATAACCCGCGCGGTTTATTGTCATTATCCATGAGTTTCTGACCTGTACCGCACTACGGGAAGAATGGAAGCAACAAGATGAATGGATGTGATAAAACCTGCCTGCTAGTCGCTATAGGTCCTGGTGATGGTCATCTGACGCTTGCCGTCGAGAGCGATGGTCACGCGGGTGTATCGGCCATGGGTGTCGATATCGTAGTCAAAGGTGCGCTCATGTATCACGTCACTGCCTTTCAACTCCTTGATGGCAATGAGGAATTTCTTGCCTGTGGCGGTGTCAAAGTCATAGTGGTAGCGGAACACCTGGGATCCCCTTTCCTCGCGGATGACATAACCATCTTGATAGATAAGCGTGCGCTTGTCGGCATTGGGCTGGGTGATGACGATCTTGGCAAGATGGCCATTCTCGTTGAAGGTGTACTCCTGGCGACTGTCGTTATTGCCCTTGATGCACTCACGGCGTCCGTGCTCACCATAGATCGGCGCATACTTGATCGTGCGATTCTTGCTCTTGCTCTGCTTGATGGTATAACCCATCACCGGGTCATAGGTATAGGTGTAGTTGGTCTCGGTCTTGGTGCCCTTACTACCCTGGATGACCGACTTGACTAGCAGCCCCTGAGGGTTGAAAATGAACACATTGTCACGCTCGCCGCCTTTTGCCAGGACGACATGCTCATCAACGCGCCCCGTGCATCCGTTGAAGCCCACGTCTAAATGCTCGATGCGGTAGCTGTGGGTGGGATTGTTCACCAGGTTGCTATAGAAGGCCTTGATGCGCGGATCGGCGTCGCGCGTCGTGTCGATAAAGGCCGAGATGTTCTCGAGCGTAACACCCTCTTTGCAATAAGATTCAACAGCATTGTTCTGACCGTGGATTGTACCTATAGTTATCATCGCCAGCAGTGCCAGCATCACATATCTCTTGACCATTTTCAAATAGCATTAAAATTATTTCTACTGCAAAGATAACGAAAAAGTTCAATCTTACAAAAAAACGCACATTTCCACCCTCAATTGGCATCGGATTAACGATTTTTGCCTATCTTCGCAGGTTGAATCAGTCAGGTTGCGCCCTAGGGGCTTGCACCTATTCAGTTAACCGTCTAAAACATTACCAATTCAATAACATCATCAATTTTTTTATGAAAGACGAAGAAAACATTGTTCAACAACAGCAAGACGACATGTCGTTGCCCGACAACGCCGCGCGCGAGCTCAAGCCCGGGGAAAAATATGTCCCCATCTTGAAGCCCGACAAGACGTATCCCGAGATCACGCCTTACAGCGTCTCGCTGGGTCTGATTATGGCGGTCATCTTCAGTGCCGCCGCAGCCTATCTGGGCCTCAAGGTGGGCCAGGTGTTTGAGGCTGCCATTCCCATCGCTATCATTGCCGCAGGTATTGGCGCAGCAACCAAGCGCAAGAACTCGCTGGGCGAGAATGTCATCATCCAGTCGATTGGTGCCGCATCGGGCATCATCGTGGCTGGTGCCATCTTCACCCTGCCTGCCCTGTACATCCTGCAGGCCGAGTATCCCGAAATCACCGTGAACTTCCTGGAAGTCTTCCTCAGCTCGCTGCTGGGTGGCTGCTTGGGTATTTTGTTCTTTATTCCCTTCCGCAAGTATTTCGTGAGCGACATGCACGGCAAGTTCCCGTTCCCCGAAGCTACGGCGACCACCCAAGTGCTCGTCAGCGGCCAGAAGGGTGGCGACCAGGCTCGTCCTCTGCTCATCGCAGGTATCGTGGGCGGTCTGTACGACTTCCTGCTCTCTACCTTCGGTTGGTGGAAAGAGGTACTCACCACCCAGGCCATCCCTGCAATGGAGAGCTTCACCAACAATGTGAAGATGATCTTCAAGATCAACACGGGTGCTGCTGTGCTGGGTCTGGGCTATATCATCGGTCTGCCCTATGCCTTCATCATCTTTGCCGGTAGTGCCTTCATCTGGTGGATTATCGTTCCCCTCATGGGCATGAATCCCGACTTTGCCCAGATGGCTCCCGAGGACATCTTCGCTGGCGGTGCACGTTACATCGGTATCGGCGGTATCGCTATGAGCGGTATCATCGGCATCGTCAAGTCGTGGGGCGTTATCAAGAACGCTGCCGGTCTCGCCGGACAGGCTTTCAAGGGTCAGGCCCAGAACGTGCAGGTGGAGCGCCATCAGCGTGACATATCGATGAAGGTGCTTGTGTTTGCCCTGCTGGCAGCCCTGTTGGTGACCTTCGTATTCTTCTACATCGGCGTGATCCACAACCTGTTGCAGACCATCGTGGCCTTCCTCGTTGTCCTGATTATCGCCTTCCTGTTCACCACCGTAGCCGCTAACGCTATCGCAATCGTGGGCAGCAACCCCGTGTCGGGTATGACCCTGATGACCCTCATCGTGGCCAGCGTCATCTTTGTTGCCATCGGTCTCGAGGGCTCCAAGGGTATCGTGGCAGCCATGGTCATCGGTGGTGTGGTCTGCACCGCATTGTCGATGGCTGGTGGTATGGTCACCGATATGAAGATCGGTTACTGGATCGGCACCACGCCCGCCAAGCAGCAGACGTGGAAATTCGTCGGCACCCTCGTGTCGGCAGCCACCGTCGGTGGTGTAATGATGATCCTGAACGAGGCCTACGGCTTCACCGGTCCCGACGCCATGGTCGCCCCCCAGGCCAACGCTATGGCAGCCGTTATCAAGCCCCTGATGATGGGTGGCGAGACCCCCTGGTTACTCTATGGCGTGGGTGCTATCCTCGCCCTGCTGCTCAACTGGCTCAAGGTGCCTGCCCTGCCTTTCTCGCTGGGTATGTTCATCCCCCTGCAGTTGAATGCTCCGCTGCTTGTCGGCGCCATCATCAGCTGGTTCGTCGGTAGCCGCAGCAAGGATGAGGCTGTCAACAAGGCTCGCAAGGAGCGTGGTACCCTGTTGGCATCCGGTTTCATTGCCGGTGGTGCTCTCATGGGTGTTGTCAGCGCAGCCATGATCTTCTTCGGCTTCAAGTACGTCAGCCCCTTGAGCGACAGTGCCAGCAACTGGCTCGCCATCGTGATGTACATCGCCCTGATTCTCTTCCTTGCCGTCTCCTGCCTGCGCGCCAAGAAAGACAACTAATTAAACACGAGCCGGTGGCTCGCACTACTACAACAGCAACGCATCCTAGTTGCAGCAAGAGTTGTAGTAGTGCAGGCCACCGGCCTGTATAAAGTTCCAGCAGTATAAGCATCCTGATTCACATGAGCAACGAGAGACACGAGCGTGACGAGAGGCGCAGGCAGTGGTGGCAGCACCACCACGATGATTTTCAAGTAAACCGCTCAATGAAGCGTCGCAATGCTTGGCACGACTACCACAGCCGCTGCATTTATATGGTAACAATGGCAGTGGAGGGTCGCAGACCTGTGCTAGGAAAGTTATGCGACCCAGATGACAATCACCTCGTGCCATGGATTCGCCCAAGCCTATTGGGCGAGAGGGTGCTTGAATGCTGGGAAAAGATTTCAATCCATTATCCCGATGTAAAGGTCATGGATATCCAGTTGATGCCTGATCATTTGCACGGTCTCCTCTTCGTTACCCGTCAGGTCCCATACCATTTGGGTAAAGTAGTAAACGGCTTCAAGGTGGGATGCAATGTTGCGGCAAGGGAATTACTAGACACAACCCTCTGGGAAGAGGGATACCATGACAGAATCCTAATCAACAAAGGGCAGTTAGAAACCATGTTGAACTACCTGCATGACAATCCCCGACGACTATGGACAAAACGCTACCATCCCGAGTTTTTCACCATCCAGCAAGACATCACCATAGGAGACACAAAAGTCGCCATAACAGGCAATCAATTTCTTCTTGACCATCCCTTCAAAGTCGTCGTGCAATGCTCCCGAAGCATCAATACCGATGAAGCCATAGCACACGAAGTCAACCGTTACATGTCGAAGGTTCGCGACGGAGCCATTTTGGTCTCAGCCTGCATCAGTCCCTGTGAAAAAGCAGTCATGAGAACAGCCTTCCAAGCAGGAGTAAAAGAAATCGTCCTGCTCGAGAACGGATTCTCTCCTCTGTGGAAACCAGGCGGACAGCAATTCGATGCCTGTGCCAGAGGTCAGTTACTCTTCATAGCCCCCTGGCCCTATCACAGCGAGAAAAAGAAAATTACCCGCGACCAGTGTATTCAACTCAATAACCTAGCAAAAGACATCGCCATCTTATCATCCAAGTAGTGTAGTTCATCAGTCACACCCGCTACATCCCCGTGCAGCATGTTGTGGTAGTGCAGGCCACTGGCCTGTACAATAATCACCCTTATTATTTGCACTTTACATGGGAAAGCCCTACCTTTGCCATTGGATTGCAAGCGATCCGCACATTGCATAATAACACCAGGATAATAACAACTCGACAATACCTCATCATGAAACATCTCATCAAAACTACCCTGCTGCTGGCTCTCCTATTGCTGGTCATGGTATCATGCTCTGGCAATCAGAGTGTGTCAAATTCAGACTCCAAGTCCGAGGTTAACGGCGACTTTGACTTAATCAACGACTCCAAGTTCGAGGTTAACGGCATCTATTACTTCATCAACGGCACCACCGCCACCGTTTCCTTTAGCGGATCACATCATTACGACCATACCGATGAATACACCGGTGATTACTCCGGCTCAGTAACCATCCCCGCCACCGTCACCCACGGCGGCACAACCTACTCCGTCACAATCATCGGCGCCGGTGCATTCGATGACTGCCGCAACCTGACCGCCATCAACATCCCCAACTCCGTCACAACCATCGGCGACGGCGCGTTTGATGGCTGCACTGGCCTGACCGCCATCAACATCCCCACCTCCGTCACAACCATTGGCGACGGCGCATTCTCTGGTTGCTCCAGCCTAGCCACCATCTCAGTAGCTAGTGATAATCCCAAGTACGATTCTCGCAACAACTGCAATGCCATTATCGAAACGGCAACCAATACATTAATTGCTGGTTGCAAGAACACGACCATCCCTAACTCCGTCACTTCCATCGGCGGCAAGGCGTTCTCTGGCTACTCCAGCCTGACTAACATCAACATCCCTAACTCCGTCACCGTCATTGGCGAACTTGCATTCGATGGCTGCTCTGGCCTGACCGCCATCAACATCCCTAACTCCGTCACAACCATCGGCGACGGCGCATTCTATGGCTGTATTTAGAGACCTCAAACTAACCATGAACAGCACCAAATAACCAAATGTAAAACACTGAAATACAGTTACTTTTAGATTTTAACACTTTGCGGCGTGTTTTTGGTTGCTTCGGAAATTCCCTATATTTTTGCCACGTATTTCTACCGCAGGGAATTTACGGGGCTTTATTTTTGCCAC
>JBGUJU010000175.1:0-2258 GCA_045114065.1 Sodaliphilus sp. | reverse complement strand
ATTAAAAACATGATTGATTTTGAGCCTTTTATAAAATCCAATTATCGACAAAATATCTAATTCAAATTTTTAGTGGACAGCAATGATAACACATAACAAATGCGGGAACCTTTTGTGATATCAGTTCCCGCATTGGATGTGCGTGTATTCTTAAAATACAGTTTCTTAACTAATCATCTTAGGTCTTAGGCTTTAGGGAGCTGATGCCAACTCCAAATTCCTAATTGCATAATTCCTAATTTAGTCGATGGGGTTGTTCTCAGCGAAGATGGCCATGCGCTCATCGAGGATGTCATACTGATGATCCTGGATGAACGAGGTGCACACGCGCAGACCTTCCTGCCATGAGCCAGTGGTGGCAAGGCAGATGGCGCTCACGCCGTAGTACATCAACTCGCGGGCCAACTCGCCGCTAGTCATCTTGCCGTAGCCGATAGTGAAGTAGAAGCCGTCGGCAATGGGCTGGTCACCGTCCATACCGTAGACGATGCGGAAGCCGTGACGGGTGAAAATCTCCTTCAGTTTGTGGGCGCGCTCGCCATAGACAATGACATCGTCGCGGAAGTCATACTCGCCATTGCTGGCGGCATCCATGATGGCGGCCAGTGCATACTGGGCGCTGTGACTCGTGCCCGATGACAGGGCATAGAGCGTGCGAGTGATGAACACCTTGCCGAAGGGGAGCCCGTCGTAGCGAGCCGACAGATCAGGATAGTGGCGGTTGAAGATGGCGGGGCTGATGCAGGTCATAGCGATGCGCTCACCAGCATAGGAGAATGCCTTGCTGCCACTGATGTGCATGATGTAGTTGTCGGTATACTTGGCCACGCTGGGCTGGAAGGGCGGTTCAAAGGGCTTGCTAAGGTCAATGCGGAAGTCCATGGCGAAGTAAGCCAGGTCCTCAAGCACAATCACATCATACTTGGTAGCCAGTTCACCGATGGTCTTTAATTCATCATCGGTCAAGCAGATCCAGGCGGGATTGTTGGGGTTGCTGTAAATCAAGCAACAGATGTCACCTTTGGACATATACTCCTCGAGCTTTGCACGCAGTTTGGCGCCACGGAACTCGTAGATATCAAAGGTCTCGTAGGGGACATCCTGAATCTCCAACTGGAGTTTCTGCACGGGGAAACCAGGATCGATGAAGAGGGCCTTATTTTTCTTCTTGTTGCTCTGGGTGATGGTGAGCAACGAGGCGAAGGTGCCCTGCATCGAACCCACGGTGGGGATGCAGCACTCAGCGGGAATATCCACATCGATGAACGCCTTGATGAAGCGTGATGTGGCGTCCTTAATCATGGGCTGACCGGGCAGATCAGGATAGAGGCGGGCGCAACCGTTCTGGAGCGCCTTGATTTGTGCCTCGACTCCGATTTTGGCAGCGGGCAAGCCAGGGATGCCCATCTCCATCTTGATGAATTCCTGTCCCGATTCACGCTCGGCACGCGCAGCAATTGCTTTCACCTCACGGATGGTGGCGTTGCCATAGTCCTGGATGCCATATTCGTCAATCGCGCGGTCGATAATCTCGCGGCTAATGGGGGTCGGTCTCATCGCTGGGCCTCCTTTCCGATGGCAAGTGCCTTGAGGTTAGCATCTACTACGGCATCGCCCTTGCGGCCGAAGACGCGACGGATAGCGTTCTCCAACTTGTCATACTCGATGCCGAGGGCCTTCTGGGCTGCACCCAGCAGGATGACGTTAGCCGAGCGGGGAATCTCATTATCCTTTGCCAGCTGCTCGATGTCGAGGGTGATAACATTCTTCACCTTGGCCAGGTCGGCCATCACGGTGTCCAGCTCGGGATAGTTGGGGATATTGACAAAGGGCTTGCTCGAAGTGATGATCCAGCCATCCTTGCTCAGGAAAGGCAGATAGCGCAGGGCCTCCATCGGCTCCATCGAGATGATCACGTCGGCCGAACCTTTGGCGATCAGGTCACTGTGGATGGGGTTGCTGCTGATGCGCAGGTTGGACTGCACGTCACCGCCGCGCTGCGACATTCCGTGTACCTCGGCCTGCTTAATATAAAGGTTCTCGTGCATGGCTGCCTCGCCAATCACGGTTGCGATCGAGAGGATACCTTGTCCTCCCACGCCACACAAAATGATATCGGTTTTCATTGCTTTGCCTCCTGTGCTTTCTTTTGTTTGAGATGACGTTGTAATGTTTGCATGCACTCGCGGCGCGGGATAATCACGCTGGTGCCGCGGTAGTTGATCTCGTCACGCATCACTTGCGTGATCTCGGGCATG
>JBGUJU010000174.1:0-1684 GCA_045114065.1 Sodaliphilus sp. | reverse complement strand
CATGTTTAACCCTAAAAAACCTCCAAAAATTATGAGTTCGAACCTATATCTGCAATTACCGTGCCAACTTTTTGGTTGATGTAATTATCTATATCACAAGCGGTTATGATGCAAAATTAAACCAAATCGGCTCAAGAGTGACGTGATAAGAAGTGTTCAAATACTACCGAAAACAGTCAATTTTTGCCCATTTTTTTGGCGTTTTTGTACACTTTACTAACACAGTTTACTAACACACTTTTGAGAATTATGAGCATGATTATCAATGACAAGCGTCAGAAGTACTATGGTGAAATCAAGTCAAGATTTTACCTGCGTAGATCTACAGCCTCTGGACCCCGAAAAATCTACTTCGTTGCTTTTATTGAAGGCAAGCAGTATCGGTACTCAACCGGGGTGAGGGTTTATCCAAAACAGTGGAATTCCAAGAAGGAACTCGCAGTGGTATCAAACACCTTGAGCAAGCAGGACAATCAGAATAACATGATTGCCAATGAAAGCTTAGCCCGGTTCAGGCGCTATTTTGCTGAATTTATTGAGTATCTATGTGAAAATGATGTCACGGATATTGTAGCAACGCTCAAACAATTCATTTATCAGGATGTGGCTAAAGCAAACTTCGATCCGTACGCGACTATTATGGACGCACTGTATCATTACCATAATTACGTCAAGCCATCAATTAAGGACAGCACAAAACGGCAGAGTGAATCTCTCTTGAGTGAGTTTGCTCGTTTCGTTGACACTCTTCCTGAAAAAGATAAGACGATGGAGATCTTCAGTCAGAGCGGATTGAATATGTACAAGGAATACCTGATTAATAAAATGAACAAAAGCAAAGCCGGTGCCACCAAGAGAAACTTTGGAGTTGGTCAGTTGAACCGTTGTGGGGCCATCATCGCCTTGCTAATAAACAAAGTGCTCGTCCCAAAAGAAGAGGTCTCAAATCCTGTTGTTTGGATCAAGGTGGAGGATCCCCGTCGAGAAGACCAGGTGGGGCACATCCCTCTGTTGGATGATGAAGTCACTGCTATTGAGAACTGCACAGGCCTAGCCCCTGTCGAAGAAGAATACCGCGACGTGTTCTTGCTTCATCTGGAGTGTGGTCAGCGTGTTTCAGACTTAGCCAAGCTGCTTACCGGGAACTACAAGGTCAAGCAAGGCAAAAAATACAAATATATCGTCGTCTCAACAATGAAGGAGAACATCAAAGCGATCATACCCTTAACGCCCAGGATGACAATGTTGATGGAAAGAATCAAGAGCCAAAAACTTGTTGACCCTGTAGAGTTTGAAGAAAAAACAAGGGGTAAAGGCAATAACACATATAATGAAGCGATTCGTCGGATTGCAAAGAAGGCAGGATTAGATAGGGAGATCGTCAAGATTGATTCAACTCAAAAAGAAGTAAGGAAGCCGTTATACAAGACCGTATCCAGTCACGATGCCCGATGCACGTTCATTACTAATATGATTAGGAAGGGCGTTAGCCCTGAAAGACTGTGCCGCATGACAGGTCATGCCAATGATGAGATGATTAAAAGGGTCTATGCCCAGCTCACCGTCGATGATGAAATCAATCGTATAGAGTCTGACCTGTATAGCGACGTAGAAGACGATGAAGTATAAGTACCTCCCTCGTGGTAAAGTGCTGGCATTGTCAATGAACAATTATTAAGCAAAC
>JBGUJU010000173.1:0-25466 GCA_045114065.1 Sodaliphilus sp. | reverse complement strand
GGCACGGTATTCCTTGAGCGGGGTGCGCTTGATATAACCGAAGTGGGAGATGGTGATGATCATGGGATCGTCGCTGTAGAAGTCCTCGGCGTTCATCTCCTCACTGGAATAAACAATCTGTGTACGGCGTTCGTCGCCGAATTTTTCCTTGACCTCGATGAGCTCCTGTTCGATGACTTTGCGGCACTCGGCGGGATCGTCAAGGATAGCCTGCAGATGCTCAATGGTCTTGCGAACCTCGGCCAACTCGTTGTGCAGCTTCTCCTGCTCCAAGCCGGTGAGCTGGCGCAGACGCATCTCGACGATGGCGCGCGCCTGCACCTCGGTGAGGCTGAAGCGCTCGCACAGGCGCTGGATGGCGTGCTCGGTCGAGTCGCTGCTCTTGATGATGGCGATCACCTCATCGATATTGTCGCTGGCGATGATAAGTCCTTCCAGGATATGGGCACGCTCCTTGGCCTTCTTGAGGTCGAACTGGGTGCGGCGGATAACCACCTCGTGGCGGTGCTCCAGGAAATAGTGCAGCAGTTGCTTGAGGTTGAGCAGCATGGGTCGGCCGTTGACCAGACACACGTTGTTCACGCTGAACGATGACTGCAGTTCGGTCATCTTATAGAGCTTGTTGAGCAGCACGTTGGGGTTGAAGTCCTTCTTGATATCGATGACGATGCGCATACCGTGGCGGTCGCTCTCGTCGTTGATATCGGCGATGCCCTCAATTTTCTTCTCCTCGACCAGACGCGCGATGTTCTCGATCAGGTCCTTCTTGTTGACGTTGTAAGGAATCTCATTGACGACGATGCGCTCATGGTTGTGTTCGGTCTCAATCTCAGCCTTGGCGCGCACCACAATGCGGCCGCGACCGGTCTCGAAGGCGTCTCTCACACCCTGGTAACCGTAGATGATGCCACCGGTGGGGAAGTCGGGAGCCTTGATGTAGTTCATCAGGTCACTCACCTCCATCTCGGGGTCCTCGAGCAGGGCCAGACATCCGTCGATACATTCGCCCAGGTTGTGGGGAGCCATGTTGGTCGCCATACCTACGGCAATACCCGTGGCACCGTTCACCAGCAGGTTGGGGATGCGGGTGGGCAGTACCGAAGGCTCCTCGAGCGTGTTATCAAAGTTGGGCACGAAGTCCACGGTGTCCTTGTCCATGTCTTCCATCATGCTCTCGCCCATCTTGTCGAGGCGCACCTCGGTGTAACGCATGGCAGCGGGGCTGTCACCGTCCACCGAACCGAAGTTACCCTGGCCGTCGACCAGCGGGTAGCGCATTGCCCATTCCTGGGCCAGGCGCACCATGGCAAAGTAAACCGATGAATCACCGTGGGGGTGATACTTACCGAGCACGTCACCTACGATACGTGCCGATTTCTTGTAGGGGGCATTGGAGTAGTTGCGCAACTTGTCCATGCCGTAGAGTACCCTGCGGTGCACCGGCTTGAAGCCGTCGCGCACATCGGGTAGCGCACGCGAAACGATGACCGACATCGAATAATCGATGTAACTGGTCTTCATCTCGTTCTCAATGTTGATCTCTAGAATTCGATCGTTGTCCATTTGTATTTTTACTTTTTAAATCTGTTCCGGGCACCGCACTGCAGGCTAAACATCGCCCCAGGCTAGCACGAGTGCCACGATTTTAGGTTTAACTTACAAAAATACGCATAATATCTCATACGGCAATTCGTTTTGCGCCACTTTTTGACTGAATTGAAGATAAAATGTTTAATTGCCCCCCAAAATATTGTTTTTTAGCCATATTTTTCCAACATGTGCCCTGATGATTCACATGTTTTGCTTATTTTTGTGCCAATCAATAAAAAGCGAGGAGGCTCATGGCAAGGATAATAGACAAATATGTTTGGCTGATGAATACCATCCGCAAGGCGGGCGAGGATGGTATTACATTCAAAGAAATGAATGAGGTGTGGCTGCGTAAGGACAATCAGCACTTGAGCGAAGGTCTCGAACTGCTGGAACGCACCTTCCACAAGTGGCGCAAGGCCATCAGGGAGCAGTTCCATGTCGAGATAGAGTGCAGGCGCAAGGGTGGTTACCGTTACTATATCGCCAACCCCGAAGTGTTGCAGGGACGTGACTTGAGTAACTGGCTCATCGACACCATCGGCGTGAGCCAGCTGCTGATGAACAATATTACGCTCAAGGACCGCATCCTGCTTGAAGACGTGCCCTCGGGCCTTCACTATCTGTCCGATGTGCTGGACGCTATGAAGGGGAACCATGTCATTACCTTGACTTATAAGGGATATTGGCACGTCGAGCCCTATAAAACTGATGTCCATCCCTATTGTGTAAAACTCTTCAAGCAGCGCTGGTATATGGTCGCCTACAGTACTGCAAGGCAGGCCCTTCGCACCTATTCCCTGGACCGAATCCTCGACATCCAGCGCCAGGCTAAGACTTTCAAGATGCCTGCCGATTTTTCTCCTGAGCTTTTTTTCAAGAATGTCTATGGGGTGATGATGGGCAACGAGGTGCCGCGTGATATCAAGATCAAGGTCAATGCCTTTGAAGCCAACTACCTGCGTTCCCTGCCATTGCATCATTCCCAGAAAGAGGTCTTCAAGTGTTTGAATTACAGTATCTTTACCTATCATTTGTGCCCTGAGTTTGACTTCCAGATGGAGTTGCTCTCCAAGGGTGAAGAGGTCGAGGTGCTCGAGCCTGCCACCTTGCGCCAAACCATAGCCACTATCGCCCGCAAGATGAACGAAATATATAATGGTTAGTACTCATGCAGAACTTCGCAGCAATAGATTTTGAAACAGCCAACAGGGAGAGGACCAGCGTCTGCTCGGTCGGTGTGGTCATTGTGCGTGACGGGGAAATTGTGGACACGTTCTATTCACTGATAAAACCGGAGCCCAACTACTACAGCTACTGGTGCCAGCAGGTCCATGGTTTGGGTCACGAGGATACCGACGATGCCCCCATCTTCCCTGACGTGTGGTCACAGATTGAACCCCTCATTGACGGTCTCCCTCTGGTAGCCCACAACAAGACCTTTGATGAAGGCTGCCTGAAGGCTGTCTTCCGCTGTTATCAGATGGATTACCCCGATTATGATTTCTATTGTACTTGTCAGGCATCCAGGCGCCTGCTGAAGCAATTGCCTAACCATAAATTGGACACCGTCGCTGCTTATTGTGGCTTTGACCTGCGCAACCACCATCATGCCCTGGCCGATGCCGAGGCCTGTGCACATATTGCACTACAGTTGCTTTAGCCTTTGGCATAAGACTTATTGAAAGGGTGACTGTGGAACGTAAAATGTAGAGACGCAAAATCTTGCGTCTCTACAGGGAGAATGGACTGAATATCGTGATTTTATCAAACTCGTGTTACTTCAGGCGATAGAAGTAGCCGAGGGTGACGGTGATGCTCATGGAGTTGGAACCAGAGAAGATATCCATCTTGTGGTTGGGAAAAACATCGGTCAACCCATAATAGAAACGACCCTCAAGAAGCAGTGAATGCTTGCGATTGAGGTTGAGTTCCATTCCTGCGCCAGCACAGATGCCGTAGTCAAACCTGTTGTTGATATCCATCGTCAGTTGCTCGGTGTGGCGTGTGTCATTGATGAAGTATTCTATGCCCTCGGCTTCTTTATATGGGAAGTTGGCACTGATGCGGTCTCCCAGCATCACGTTGATTTCGGGTCCCAGGTTGAAAAAGCCTTTAACACGTTGGTTGCCGAAGAAGATGTGTGTCATGATGGGCAGTTCCAGGTATGTAAACTGGTGGCTGAAGCGGTAGTCGGCATCATCAAACGCCTCTTTCCATCCGCGTTGAGTCACGTTGAGCTCGGCAATCAGACCGAAGTTTTTCTCCTCGATGTAGCGGAACATCACGCCTGCTGTCATCCCGGGCAACATCGTCTGTTGCACAGTGGGGTTGAAGTTGATGCGTGACAGACTGGCACCGGCCTTGCCACCCACGGCAAGAGTCCCCTCATAGTGGACCTGTGCCGTGGCAGCGATTGCCGTCAGAGCAATCAACAGGATGAAAGCGAGCCGCCTCATCATTTCACGTTGACAGTGATTTGGTGGTCGGGTGAGAAGTGGACAACCTCAATGGCCTGGTTGGTGTAGCCTCGCCAGTTGTCGCCACGTTCCCATCTGAAACTCGTCTGGATGCCCTTGTACAACGGTGACTCATCATCGATGATGCCGTCAACGCCTAAGGAGTGGAGCAGGTACAAGCCCGTGTCAAAGCCATAGATGGCCATGTTGGGCACTGCCTGCAGCGGTTCGCCGCCAAAGTTGGCCTTGTAGGCTGCTTCCAGGTCACGAGTGCGGAAACCCTTGGCATTGAAGAAACGAGTGAACATCCAGGTGTCCAAGTCTTGCAAGTCGGTCTGGTAATCCTTGAGGTAAAGCACATACTCGGGATAAGCAATCAGCGACAGGTCGCAGTCAAAGCGGTCGCTCTTGACCTGCTTGAGTGCCTTGATGTACTTCTTTACCAGATTCTTGTCGCCCGATGAAGGGATGAACACATACTTGGAGCCGGGATCCATCTGGTTCGAGATCTCATTATAGGTGAGATCACCGGTCACATTGATGGTTGAAGTGTTGTATTTCTTGTGGCTGATGTGTTTGCGGATGTGTTCAAACATCTCCTTGTCGCTCTCGCCAGTGGCGTTCAGGAAGATGATATTGTAACCCTTGAATTGCTCGTCAAACCAACGCATCACGTCATGCATCATCTCACCGGTCGGAGTGTTCACCTGATAGACGTAGGGGTTGTCGAGGTAGTCCTCATTCTTGGTAGTGAAGCAGTTGAGGACAGGCACACCGTTGGCTTTGCCGAAGGCGTTGATCTTGGAAAGTTGCTGCGGCTCGCTGGGGGCGATGATCATGTTCATCGTCTTCATCTCGGGGATGGCAAGCAGGCTGTCGGTAACGTTCAGGTTGTGTTGCGTGTCGTAGACCTTGAGATTGATATGCTTGTCGGTCACAGTGGCAGCGCTATCCAGTGCCAACAGGAAGCCCTTGTAGAAATCAGTGTACAGATACGCCTGCTTGGGGGGGGCAGCCTTGTGCAGCTGGAAGGGGAGAACCAGGGCGATGTTGACCTCGTTCTCTAAACGTTTGCCCACCAGGTTGTAGTAGAGGTCATTGATGCGCGGCTCATAATAGGCGCGCAGCTCCTCGATGGGAATGGTTGACATTTCGCCAGTCACACGCTCGTTAAAAGGCTTGGGAAGGACAATCATCTTGCCCTTTTTGGCCTTTTTCATGTCTGGATTGGCAGCCTTGAGTTCGGCCTCGGTGATGCCGTTGTCGGCAGCGATCGAAGCAAAGCTCTCGCCGCGCTTTACCTCATACTTGTAGTTGCGTCTGCCGGTTCGTTCATAGATGAAGGGCAGGGCCGTATTGGGAACGACCTTGACCTTGGCTCCAGCAGTGTATTCTTCAGGCTTCAGGCCGGGATTGGCCGAGATGATGCCCTCGATGGTGGCATTATACTGCTTGGCAATGGAGCAGATGTCCTCGCCCTGTTGGATGGTATGGAAGACGGGGTCGGAGCCTTGGGGGACAGCAACCTGCATCGTCGTGTTGCGGTTGAAGGCGTCCTGCACCTGCTGGCTGGCATCGACGGTAGCCGTTGCGCCCTTGTTGGGGATGACGAGTACCTGCCCTGTCTTGATGCCCTTTTCAGCATCAGGGTTGGAAGCGAGGATCTCTTCAACTGTCGTGCCATAGCGTTTTGCCAGGCCATACAGTGTCTCGCCCTGCTCAACGGTGTGGCGTTGGGGTGAAATCGCAGCCACAACAGGCGAGTAGTTCTTGTCCTTGTTGACAGGGAAATATAACCTCATGCCATTGTCGACACCATCGGCGGCATCGGGATTGTTCTTGATGATATCATCTTTGGTAACGCCCAACTTGGCTGCGATGTCATAGATGCTCTCGCCGGCATTGACATCGTAATAGTAGAACTGATTACCACCGACAGTGGTCTGCGGTAAATTGGATTGGGCATGTGACAAAATGGCTACAAGAGCCAAACATGTTGACAAAAGGATATACTTGATACTCATAATCAAAAAATTATCGTTCAGTGTCTAAAGTAATGGTTTAAGCGCATGGGCCATATTTGCCCACAATACGGGGCAAATTTACGAATAATTGACCGAAAATAGTGCAAATCGGTCTAAAAAAATCAAATAATGATTACTTGGGATTGACTACACGCTCACCGATGTAGGAGGCGAGCTCATGTCGGGCGTTGTACAACTTCTGGAGATACTCCATGAGTTGAGGCAGTTCATCACTGCCAGCCGTGGCGATTTGGGCTTTGGTCTCGTTGATTTTCTGGACCAGCAAGGCATTGAGCCAGTTGTAAAGTCTCTCGGGCACAAGTCGGAGCAATTTGTCTCTTTCTTCGAGGATGACGGCATACTGGGTGTGTATCTTGCTCAGTTGTGGCAGGTTGTCTGTTGCCAGGTCACAAGCCAGCTGCCTGACAGCGTCGTCATCGATGGAGCAGAGCACTTTGATCAGGTAGCTGCAGCTGTAATCCATCAATTCATTCTTGGCCTTGAGGCTGGCCTTTGCCCGGATGGCTTTCTCCTTGTTGTCCTGAGCGTTGATGAGAGCTTCGCTATCCATTGCGTCAAAGACTTCTTCGTCCTGAGCAGCCATCTCCTCTTCGATGAACTTTCGGGTGTCCTCTTCTAGTTTGACATTGAATATCTCCAAGTCCTTGTAATACTGTGGAATGTATTGCAAGGCGAGTTCAAAGGTGTGCTTATACAACGGGTCGCTGAAACTGATCTGCTCAATGTTGATCTCGTTGTTGATGTACTCCAGTACAGTCGTGGGGCGCACGGTGCCGTCATCATATTCTGTATCGGTGAGGTAGCACATGCCATAGTTGACGATGAGCCTGATCACTTCCCGTTCCTGGATCACGACGTCATCGCTTGCCTTCACCGGGTGGGCAGGCGAGGGTGGCATGGTAGCAGGACCGGTCTCGGTCACAAATTCTTCAGGAAGGGGTGGGGGCGGGGCGTCTTCTCCTGAGGGTGGAGTGGCGACAGTAACCTCATTACCAGCCTCTTGTAGCATGCGCTGTTCGCGTGCCTGTTGTTGCTCACGTTCTTTGCGCCATTGTTCACGATACTTGCCGCGGTATTGCTTGATCTGCCGCAGGATTGTCTGTTCGTCAAATCCAAATAACGTGGCGCATTCCTTGGCATAGACCATGCGTGCTATTTCGTCAGGGATCAGGGCGATAGACTTGACCACATCAGTAATGGCTGCTGTGCGCTTGATGGGGTCATTCTGGGCGTCCTTGAGCACTACACTTGACTTGAAGTGGATAAAGTCCACCTCGTTCTGCTTGATATACTCCTCGACCTCGGTGTGGCTGTGGGCGCGAACAAAGGTGTCAGGGTCATCATTGGGGGGCAAGGGCAAAACCTTGATGCTGATACCCTCCTTGAGCAACAGGTCAACGCCGCGGATGGCCGCCTTGATACCGGCGTCGTCACCGTCAAACATCTCGGTAACGTTGCTGGTGAAGCGGCGTATCGCGTGAATATGTCCCTCGGTCAATGCTGTTCCCGACGAGGCGATAACATTCTTGAATCCAGCTTGGTGCATCGAGATGACATCGGCGTAGCCCTCAACAATATAGCACTTGTCGCTCTTGCTGATTTCGCGCTTGGCCTGGTTCAGACCATAAATGACATTGCGCTTGGAATAGATGGCAGACTCGGGTGAGTTGACATATTTGGCAATGTTCTTGTCCTTTTTCAGTGTCCTGCCGCCGAAAGCGATGACTTTGCCGGCAATGTTGATGATCGGGAACATCACGCGTCCCCTGAAACGGTCATGGCCACCGCCATCTCGCTCGTTGGGGATACACAATCCCGTATCAAATAGCAGCTTGGGATTGAATCCCTGGGCAATCGCTGCCTTGTAGAAGTCGTCATAGCCCTCGCTGGAATAGCCCAAGCGGAACTCCTTGATGGTGGCATCGTTGAAGCCACGTTCGCGGAAATAGGCCAAGCCGATCTCTTGACCTGCTTGGGTCTCGAGCAGCTGTTTCTCAAAGTAGGCACAAGCCCACTCGTTGAGCATGAGCATGGCTTCGCGTTCGGTCTGTGCTTGCTTTTCCTCATCGGTGAGTTCCTTTTCCTGGATTTCGATGTGGTACTTGCGTGCCAGATAGCGCAGAGCCTCGGGATAACTCAACTGCTCATGCTTCATGATGAAGTTGACCGCACTGCCGCCCTCGCCACAAGCAAAGCACTTGCAGATACCCTTGGCACGTGACACATAGAATGACGGGCGCCTGTCGTTATGGAACGGGCAGAGTCCGATCCAGTTGGCGCCACGCTTCTTGAGGGCGACAAAGTCGCTCACCACGTCGACGATGTCGGCGGTGTCAAGAATCTGCTGTACTGTGTTGTGGTCAATCATCTCGGGTAAGCTAAGTTATTGTCCGCAGACGGCATCGGGAATCAGCGCCTGGTCAACGGTCGATACACCATGCAGCCTCAACTCCATAGCGTCTCCCTTGAAGGCACTACGAAACATGGCTGTGTCCCCGCCCATGCCTTGCAGAGCCTCGCGATAAGTAGCGATGGCTTCAACGGTGTTGCCCTGGCACAACAGGACATGGCCACAGTTGAGCAGGTCCTGGGGCGACGGTTTGTCGTCGCGGGCAATTCGGTCATAGTAGTCCAGGGCGCGGTCATAGTCACTCAGCAGGAACGAGCACCACGCGATGGGACGCCAGGCGCGATGCTTGGCACCCTCCATGAGGTCAACCTTGAAGTATTGTTGCAAGGCTTCGTTGGTGCGATTCTGTTCGAGCAGGACATGGCCGATCGTGAGGGCGAGCGACACATTGTCTGGCGTCAACGCTTCGGCACGTCGGTAGTAGTCCAGTGCCTGTTCATATTTTCCCTGGGCACGATAACATGCGGCAATGTGGCGCATATTCCAGGCGTCTTCCTCGTGGATGAGTTCGTATCTTTTATAATAGATGAGTGCCTTGTCGGTGTTGCCTGCATTCTGGTAAGCGAAGCCGATCTTCTGATAAATGTGATCGTCGGTGGCATCATCCATTCCCTCTAAGCGAGTGAAGCACTTGATGGCGTCATTATAGAACGCGTTCTTGAAATAGAGCGCGCCCAGCAGTTCCAGTACATGGGCGTCGCGGGTGACCTGGACTAGCGGCAGGCAGTCGGTCATGTCTAGGCCTGGGTCGTCCATCACAGCAATGAACTCACGACGACGTGAGAATAGCTTGAAGAATCGGTACAGATCCTGGACATAGGCTGTGATGATGCTCATGCGACGGCGACGTTCATCAGGCATTTCGGCCTGTTGTGCCTCGTTGAGTGCGACGTTCTGCTCTTCGAGCTGCGCCGACATCATGCTGCGCTGGGATTCGGGCAGGGCGCCGAGAGACAAGCAGAATGAATACTTGTCACTGTTGCACAGGTAGGGTGCATGTTGCACGACATCGGCCAGCGCAAGTTTAGATGCCCCCAAATTCTCGATAACGGCAGAGTGGGCAGGGTAGAAGGGCAGGAACCAGTTGCTCAAGGTCTTGAAGAAGGGGAATGTCTTCAGGTGGGCAAATGTGGCGATGAATACGTCGCTCCCTTCGATTTGCATGGCATTGAACTCTTCGATTTTGCGTGTGATACCGCTTTGATCCAGCCATTCTTGCCATTCGGGGTTGGCTTCGACATCACTCAGGTCGATGATCTGTGAGTCTTTGTCCTTGAGTTTATCAATGATGTCGGGACGCATCTTCATAATGTTGGGTATCAAGTCGTTGCGCACACGGTGCTTGATGTTCTCGGTGTTGCGCGATCGAGCCAGTTGCAACTGGATACCCCACACGTCCTGTTCAAACTCGGTAGTGTCGAGCAAGGCAACAAGGCGCGTCTGTATGCCCTTGGATGACGAGGTGCGTTTCTTGTGGGCTAGCATCGCGAGCATGGCACCTATCAATGCGCGCAACTGTACCTCGGGATCATCGCTCAGGGTGTAGGCTTCCAGGAGGATCAGTAACTTGTTCTCGTCATAGAATTTCATCAGTCCCAGCATCAATGCCGATACAATCAGGCATCGGGTGTGGATGGGCAGGATGTCGCCGCTGATGCAGAGCTTGAGTGTTCCGGCGTCATCGGTTGAAATCGGGAATGTTGACCATACCCTGTTGAACAGTTTGGTCTCAAGTGTTTCGGCCTGCTGGAGACGTGACAAAATGGCATGATTGTCGGTCTGTCCCTCGGGAACAGACCGTACCAAGGATAATTCCTTCAGTAGTCCGCGATACTCTTCAACGATGCCGACCAGTGAAGCACTGCCGAGTTCACGGCGACGAGCATAAAACACTTCGGGACTGGCAGTTTCCATCAGACCGATTAAGCATTGGTCATTCAAGGTGTATAATGATTGCCGGATATCCTGAAGGATTTCGTCACGTTGCGGATCCATCACGCCCTGTTCCAGGTACTTAAGCATAAAGGTATAAGACATGTGCAGGCGCTCCAACTCGTCGTTCAGGTCGCCACGGCCCAGTTCGCTAGCCAGCTGCTTAATGAGCTTGAAAGCGTCAACCACCTCGGCGTTGCCGATGCACTGGATGGCGTTCTGATGGGTCTTTTCTATTTCTTGTATTGTCATTATTACTCAGATTATGCTTGATGAAACAGCAAATACTATGCAAAAGTAACAATTATTGCCTTAATAAGCGAATTTTTCTCTTGGAATTATTATGATTATAGAAATATTTCCTTAATTTTGCGCCATAATTAATTATTCAAGAATTACACATTATGGTTATTCAACGCATTCAATCAGTTTATCTGCTCATCGCTGTTATTTTGATGGCAGTATTCGCTTTTTTCCCCGCTCTGACGTTTGAGCTGGGTGGCAGGGAGTTCGTCTATGGTGCTCTGGCAGCAGGGAAGGTAGGTGTTACCCATATCGACCCTCTGATGCTCACCCTCGTGTTGCTGATATGTTTTCTTGCCTTGATTGACATTTTCCTCTATAAGAACCTGCAGCGTCAGATGACGGTCTGCTTCGTTGACATCATCATCGGGCTGGCTATGCTTGTGGCCATCGGTGTAGAAGCCTTTATCGTTAGTGGTAAGGACGGTCTCACATTGACTTGGCAGTGGTACCTCATTCTGCCTATCCTTTCTATCATTTTCCTGATGATGGCCCACAAGGCTATGTCTCGTGACAAGAAGATGTTGCGTGACTCTGACCGCTTGAGGTAAAAACAAGTACATCCTTTTTCTTCAATTCACAACTAGTAACTAGTAAATTGAAACGTCTGCGATCATGATTACTGCAATGATAGTCATCTTTGTGATTGGTTATGTGCTGATCACTCTGGAGCATACCCTTCACATGAACAAGGCCACCTTTGCGTTGCTCACGTGCGGCGTGTTATGGACTATCTATGCCGTTTGTGGCCATGACCCGCACATGCATGAGGCGATAGTTAATCAGCTGGGTGATGCCTGCGAGATTGTTGTCTTCCTCATCGGTGCCATGACCATTGTTGAGATCATTGACCGTTATGGCGGCTTTTCGTTCATTACCGAGAACATCAATGCCAAGAACAAGCGGCATCTGTTGTGGATCATGTGTACGCTGTCGTTTGTCATGTCGGCAGTGCTTGATAACATGACCACTACTATCATTATGGTAATGATGTTGCGCCGTCTGCTCAGCGACCAGAAAGATCGTTGGTTGTTTGCTGGACTGATTGTTATTGCAGCCAATGCCGGTGGTGCTTTTTCTCCGATCGGTGACGTGACCACCATCATGCTCTGGATGGACGAGAAGGTGTCGTCTATGGGACTGATTGTTAATCTGCTCATTCCCAGTATCGTCGCTATGGTAGTCCCCGTGTTGATAGCACAGAACTATATCAAGGAAGGCAAGCTCCAGACGGTGACCCGCATGGCCGACAGGAACCCCGACTTGCATGACCGTCATCCTCACTTGAGCAAGGCGATGCTCATCATCGGTGTTTCGGGATTGCTTTTCGTGCCTCTCTTCAAGACTTTAACGGGATTGCCTCCCTTCATGGGTATCATGATTTCGCTTGGCGTGATCTGGGGCGTAACAGAGTTCTGGGTAAAGCACTTCAAGATTGACTCCAAGATGGGTGGTCGCGTGTCGTCGGCCCTGCATACTATCGACATGCCAACGATTCTCTTCTTCCTGGGCATTCTGATGGCTGTGTCGGCACTCTCCGAGGTCGGTGTCCTGAATACTCTGGCCGATGAGATGAACACCAATATTCACCAGCCGGTACTGATGACATCCATCATCGGTGTCTTGTCCTCGATTGTCGATAACGTCCCACTGGTATCGGCATGTATCAAGATGTTTGAGAACATGGCGCCCGCAGGAACTACCGATCCTTATCTGCTCACCTTTGTCGAGGACGGCCTGTTCTGGCATCTGCTGACCTTCTGTGCCGGTGTCGGCGGTTCGTTGCTGATTATCGGTTCGGCAGCTGGTGTTGTGGCGATGGGTATTGAGAAGATTCCGTTCTTCTGGTATCTCAAGAAAATCTCATGGCTTGCTCTGGCAGGCTATGTTGCAGGCATCGCCATCATCTGGGTTGAAAGTCTGTTGCCCTTCTTTATGCAGGTGGGCGGCTGACGTCTATATTTGCAATCAACGTCAACATTAACACATTTCAATAGGCCATCGCGACACATCTTGTCGACGGTGGCCATTTTTATACAAGCCATAGGCTTGCAATACCCTGACACGTGGCACGGATCCCTAGAGGGGAGGATGTGATTACAGGTCAATCATGCCGGTGTAGAAGTGGAGCGTCTGGCTCTTGGTGTTGAAGTGATTCTGGTTGGGGGACCACTCACCGCGCTGAAGGCCAGGGGCGAGTTTTATCGATCGGTTGCCGTACATGTTGTTGATGCCATCGATACTGGTCATCAGCCGGCGCAGTTTACCATGGTCGTCGGGGTCAAACACATTGAGCTGAATGCCGCCTCCATGCTGGATATCGAGTGCCATAACACCTGCTTTGCGGTATGTGAAGCCGTCGCGCCAGATGTTGTTGAAGGCATTGAGTGCTTGTCTCACAATCGTCATCGTGTCATTGCTCGGGGTGTCAAGCGTCAGTTGGCACGAGTTGGAGTAGAACGGTAGGTCTTCGCGGAAACGGTCACCCCTGACGTAGGTCATGATGCTGCCAGCCACGCTGCCCTCATCCCGTAACTGGCGTGCCGTTCGCTCGGCAAAACTGACAATGGCATCGGCAATCTCGTCGCGGTTGGTCAGCACCTTGCCAAATGTGCGCGACGTCATGATGGTCTTGTGGGCGATATCCACGGGATTGGCAATCTGGCAGTCGTGGCCCATGAGTTCTCGCTGGGTGCGCTCCACGGTTACCGAATACAACGACCTCACCAGTGATGAGGGCATTTTAACGAAATCGGCAGCAGTCTTGATACCCCGTGACTGCAGTGAAGCCGCTAAACGTCTGCCGATGCCCCACACGTCCTCGATGGGTGTTCGTCGCAAGATGATGTCGATGGCCTCTGGACGCACCAACCAATAGACGCCGTCGGTGATGCGTGGGTCACGCTTGGCAATGTGGTTAGCAACTTTGGCGAGAGTGCGTGAGGGGGCAAAACCAATGCTGACAGGGATGCCTACGTATTGTTTGACCTTCTTGACGACTTCGGCCATCACACGATGGCTTGTCTCAACGTCTTCGTGAGGCAGTATAAAAAAAGCTTCATCGACTGAATACTGTTGCACATGATAGACCTCGTTCTTTAGAATCTTCATGACGCGGTCCGACAGGTCGCGGTACAGGATGTGCCGTGCCGACAGCTGGATGACCTGTCGAGGGTCGGTATGTTCTTTGATCTTAAATGCCGGGCAGCCCATGGGTATGCCTGCCGCCTTGGCCTCATTGCTGCGGGCAATGACACAACCGTCATTGTTTGAGAGTACAACAACTATCTTCCCGTTGAGACGTGGGTCAAACACCCGCTCACAGGACACAAAAAAGTTATTGCAGTCAACAAGCCCGTACACGTTTTAATAGATAATAGATATTTAGATATCAGATATTAGATAGCATGCCCTCTTAATTTCTAATTCCTCATTCCTAATTCTCAGAGAGTTCCAGCCAGCGCATCTCTTTCTCGTCGAGCAGGTCTTTGACTTCCTGGTAGCGGGCGGCCTTGGCGGCGACATCGTCGAGTGTTTCTCCGCTGGCAAAGATGGCATCCAGTTCGGCTTTCTCCTTGTTGAGCGCCTCGATGTCGGCGGTGAGTTGTTCCAGTTCGCGTTGTTCCTTGTAGGTGAGGCGTTTCTGGTCGCTGCGGTTGGCCCAAGTATTTTCCTTGGGTTTGGCAATTTCCTGTTCCTTAGCTAGTTGTGCGGCCTCCTGCTCGTGGCGTTGTTTCCAGGCACGGTACTCGCTGTAGTTGCCGGGGAAGTCCTTGACATGACCGTTGCCTGTGAATACGAAGGTGTGGTCCACCGTGCGATCCATAAAGAAGCGGTCGTGGCTCACGATAATGACACAGCCATTGAACTGTGACAGGTACTCCTCGAGAATCTCCAGGGTAGAAATGTCCAGGTCGTTGGTCGGCTCGTCGAGGATGAGGAAGTTGGGCTTGGTCATCAGCACCATGGCCAGGTAAAGTCGGCGCCGTTCACCGCCACTCAATTTTGCGATGAACTTCTGCTGGTCTTGGGGCGTGAACAGGAAGTGGTTCAACCATGCCATGGCGGTGTAGTGGTGCTTCTCGTCAAAATAGATGTACTCTGCCACATCGCGCACAGCATCGATCACGCGTTTCCCCTCATCAAAGTGCATACCTTCCTGGCTATAATGGGCAAATTTCACTGTCTCGCCGATCTCAAAGTAGCCGCTGTCGGGTTTGATGATGTCGAGCAGCAGTTTGATGAATGTGGTCTTGCCCACACCATTGTCGCCCACAATGCCCAATTTCTCGTAACGGGCGAAAGTGTAGTTGAAGTCGTCAAGAATTACCTTGTCGCCGAAGCGCTTATTGACATGGTGGGCGGTAAAAATCTTTTTACCGATATAGGCACTCTTGACGTTCAACTCCACCTCGCCGTCGTCACGTCGTTGCTGGGCGCGTTCCTGCAGGTCGTAGAAGGCATCAATGCGATATTGCGCCTTGTGGGCACGGGCCTGGGGCTGACGGCGCATCCAGTCGAGCTCGGTGCGCAGCAGGTTGCGGGCTCGTTCCACCTGGGCGTTTTGTGCCTCAATACGCTCAGCACGCTTTTCTAGATAGTAGTTGTAGTTACCGTTGTAGGAGAAGATGCTGTGCTGGTCCATCTCCATGATACGGTTGCAGATGTTGTCCAGGAAGTAGCGGTCGTGAGTCACCATCAGCAGGGTTACACGGCTGCGCTGCAAGTAGTTCTCCAGCCACTCAATCATGTCGATGTCAAGGTGGTTGGTCGGCTCGTCAAGGATGAGCATCTGGGGCTCATCTATCAGCAGGCGCGCTAGCGCCACACGCTTCACTTGACCGCCACTCAACTCTTTGACGGGCTGGTTGTAATCGGTGATTTTCAGTTGGGTGAGAATCTGCTTGAAGCGTTCCTCGTAATCCCACGCTACATTGGCATCCATGGCCTGAATGGCTGCAGTCATAGCATCGCTGTCACCCGTGCGCAGCGCCTCCTCATAGTCATGGATGGCAGCCGAACGTGGGTCGTCGCCGTGCAGACATGCGTCCAGCACGGTATGGGCTGCACCCAAGTTGGGCAACTGTGGCAGATAACCGACGCGCAGGTTGTTACGATAGATGACAGTGCCGCTGTCCTGGGATGCAACACCGGCGAGGATGTCGAGTAGGGTGGACTTGCCGGTGCCGTTCTTGGCAATAAGTCCGATTTTCTCACCCTCGGCAATGCCGAAGGTGATGTCCTCAAAGAGAACATCGACACCGAATGCCTTGCTCAATCCCTCGACTTGCAGATAACTCACCATGGTTATTTCAGTTCTCTGTGCCGTGGCTGTGCCACGGCTGGTCATCAACTGAAGAACTGTTTCATCACCTTGATCATGTTCACGTGGTCGTCGCACGAGCCGGTCTCGCGCACCGAGTGCATGGCCAATACGGGATTGCCCACGTCAACGCCCTCGATGTCGAGCTGACCCGTGAGGATGTTGCCCAGCGTTGAACCACCAGCCACGTCGCTGTGGTTGACGAAGTACTGGAATGGGGCTTCGGCGTCCTCACACAGGCTCTTGAAAATGGCTGCCGAATGAGCGTCGCTCATGTACTTGCAGTTGGCATTGACCTTAACACACGGGCCACCACCCAGGGCAGGATGATTGGTCGGGTCATATTTCTCGGGATAGTTGGGATGGAAGGCATGGGCATTGTCGGCCGAAACCATAAACGAACGGTGAATGGCGCGTCCGAAGTCCTCGAAGTCACCACCCAGCGCCATGACGAGCCTCAACAGCATGTTGCCCAGCACGGGTGAGTGGGCTCCCTGCTTGGTGCCACTGCCTGTCTCCTCGTTGTCAAAGATGGCTGCAACCAGGGTTGCATCTTTGTCCTTGGCCTCGGTGATGGCGGTAATGGCGGCATGTACCATGCTCAGGTCGTCCAAGCGGCCAGCCGAGATAAATTCATTGTTCAGGCCGAACAGGCTTGCCTTGCTCACGTCGTAGAGCATCAGGTCAAAGTCCAGGATGTCGGCAGCCTCGACCTGCAACTCATCGGCGACGAGGTTGACAAGGGCGTTTTGCCACTCAAAGTCGCGGTTGATCTTGGCGAGGATAGGCAGCATGTCCTTCTGCTTCGACAGGTGGTTGCCCTCGTTGACGGCACGGTTGAAGTGGATGGCGAGATGAGAGATGCACATCAGCGGACGGTCAATCTTGAGGAGTTTGGTCACGGGATGTAAGGCATCTTTGCCCCTTAACAATACGCGGCCAGCCAACGACAGGGGACGGTCAAACCATGTGTAAAGAATCGGGCCTCCATAGACCTCGGTATTCAGTCGCAGAATGCCACCATCGCCAGGAATCTCGCTTGCAGGCTTGATGCGGAAGCAGGGAGAATCACTGTGTGCGGCGATAATCTTGAATCCGGTGTCAGCAGGTTTTTTCTTTCCCACCTGCACGGCAAAGATGGCACTGTCGTTCTTGGTAAAGAAGAACTTCTCGCCAGCCTTGGCAGTCATCTTGTCGTCGATTTTCTTCTCCTTGAATCCGTTGGCGGTCAGGATCTTCTTCACGGTATCCACTGCCAGGAAATTGCAGGGACTGTTATCCAGGAACTCAAGCAGTGAGTTCACATATTGATTTGTCTTTTTCATTGTGTTTATTATTAATTGGTTGATGTCAATTGTTTGATGTCAATTGTTTGATGTTGTCACGGTCCTCTGTGCCGAGGCTTTGCCTCGGCCGGGAATGGCCTTATATCCCGTAGTAAATCGCATTGAGTGCCCTTAGGACGTTGCACAGGGTCAGTCCCCAGTAGTTGATGAAGTTGATTTTGCATTGGCACAACATCTCGTGCTGGGTCTCGGTGAGGGCGTCCTGAATGGAATGGATGAGGTTGAAAAACTCCTGGTACAGATCGGCAAGGTTCTCAGATACAGACGCTGATATTGGAGTCTCACTGTATTTCATGTCCTCCATAAAGACCTCTAGATAGATGTCTTCTTCGGCCATGATCTGTGCCACCCGGTCTCTCACCAGGTCATAGACGTCTTCCTCAAGTGCCGAGTCAATAAACTCCTCGCTGAAGGTGTCGTCTTCAATGTCGCTGATGGTAATGTAAAGGCGCGGGAGCAATTTGAGCATCTGTGCCACAAACTGGTCGCGAGTCTCACACTCGTGGGCATGTTCCAGCGCATGGCAATACTCATTGGCAAGGGCGATAAACGCCAACTCGTTGGGTGTCAACTTCTCCATAATTTATTTAGTCGTATGGTATTGTAGGGCCTCGCCTTGGCTTGGCCGTCAGTCTTCAATGTTTCTATTGGTGTAGAGGTGATGGCGCTCGATGTAGCCCAGCACCTCGTCGGGCACGTAGTAACGGACGCTCTGGCCGTTGGCAAGCCGCTCACGAACCTCTGTCGAGGACAGTTCAATGATGGGCGCCTCGACCAGTGTGACACGGTCTTTCAAGTCCTCCGGGATATTTACTTCATAGCCCAGGCGCGGATAGATGAGCAGGTGGTACTTGGCGAGGATTTCCTCACTGTTGCGCCACTTGTTGAAAATCTGCCAGTTGTCGCCGCCAGTGACCAGATAGAACTCGTCATCCGGGAATTTGGCTTGCAGTGCATTGAGGGTGTCGATGGTGTAGGACGGACGAGGCATCGTGAATTCAAATGCCGAGGTCTCCACGCCTTCCATCGGTCGAGACACCATTTCCACCATCCGCAAGCGATCGGTGTCGGCCACGTGCTGTTCCTTGCCTGCCTTGAGAGGGTTAACAGGCGAAACCATGAACCACAGTCGGTCCACCGCACCACTGCTGATGATGTGTTGTGCAATGATCGCATGCCCAATATGTATCGGGTCAAACGACCCCCCAAAAATCCCAATCTTCATCGTTATCCGTTGTTATTGACTTTTCCTGAAGAAATAATCAGAGGATTTTTTCAGTGTAAAAACAGATGTTTTAGCGAATTTTTAAAAACTTAGCGTCTTGGCGCCTTAGCGTGGGGTATCATGCGATACGAAGTCGGCGATGAGGTCGTGGACCTGGGCCACGGCCGTATCGAGGTCGTCGTTGATGACGGTGTGGTCAAATTGCGGACCGATGGAAATCTCAAACTCGGCTTTATCCACACGTGCTTTGATGTCCTCCATACTGTCGGTGCCACGCTTGATGAGACGCTGGCGCAAGACCTCCACGCTCGGCGGCTGGATAAAGATGCTCAGGGCTCGGTCACCATACATCTTCTTGACATTAACCCCTCCTAACACGTCAAGGTCGAGCACTACATTCATGCCCATGCCGGTGATGCGTTCCACTTCACTCTTGGGCGTGCCGTAGTAACGGCCTTCATAGACCTCCTGGTATTCTACCAGTTCATCTTTCTCGATCATCTGCTCGAACTCCTCGATGGTCTTGTAGTAGTAGTCCACGCCGTGAACTTCCTGACCTCGGCGGGGTCGGGTAGTGGCCGACACCGAGAAGGCCAACCTCAACGACTCGTCCTGCATGATGCGGCCGATGATGGTCGATTTGCCCGAACCCGATGGTGCCGATATGATAATGAGTTTACCGTCTTCCATAAATGCACTTGTCAATTGTAGGGCCTCGCCTTGGCGTGGCCGCCTAAAACCCTAACACCTAAAGCCTAACACCTAAAGCCTAAACTCTAAAACCTCTTCAGAAAGTGTATTTCAGACCCAAGACAGTCACCGACTGGTTGCGGTCCTTCATGATCTGGAAACGCTCCTCACTGAAGAAATACAAGTTTTGCTGCACACGGTACTCGGCACCCACACCGACATTGGCACCACAGAGGTTATCAGAGTGATTCCCAAGAGAGGAATCAACCTTGTAATTACCGTAGGAGAAACCGAGGAGTGGATAGAGGGCAAACGCACTGCTGGTGTGAATGACATAATGCAAGTTCAGGTTTGCGTTAATGGCGCTCCTGTGGTTGTTCTCGAAGAAGTAGATAAACTCGGGGGCGATGCGGAAGTTGGTGGCGGGCTCAAATTGCACTTGTGCGCCCAGACCAGCCATCGAATGCTTGGATGCGTAAACAAACTGGACTGCAGCCGAAATATCATTCTGCTCGGCATTGGCATTGAAAACCGAGAGGAGAGCCACGACGGCCATGAAGATGTACTTTTTCATATATCTCTATATTTAATTTGTTGATAATATTCTAATTAAAACGTCTGATGTCTAATATCTAACGTCTAACGTCTCACAAAACATTCAGCACCTGTTCCTTGATCTGTTCCAGGTGGTCCTTCATGCGCACTACCAGGTTCTGCAGGTCGGCTTGGTTCGCCTTGGAACCCATCGTGTTGACCTCGCGTCCGATTTCCTGGCTGATGAACCCCAGTTTCTTGCCTTGGCCGGGTTCTTCGCTATGCATGGTCTCGAGGAAATAGTTCAGATGGTTCTGCAGGCGAATCTTCTCCTCGGTAATGTCAAGTTTCTCAATATAGTAGATGAGTTCCTGCTCAAAGCGGTTCTTGTCGTAGTCCACCTCTTTGATCTTGGAGAGCGCATCAAGGATGCGTCCCTTGATTTTCTGTACGCGAGGCTCCTCATAGCGTGGCACCTCGTTAAGCAATGCTTGGATGGCTGCGATTTTCTCCTCGAAGAAGGTTTCCAGTCTGGCGCCTTCTTGGCGGCGGAACTCAATCAGCTGCTTGGTTGCTTGAGCAACGACATCTTTCACGACCTTGAGTTCTTCCTCGTCGGCTTCACTCGTCTTGCTGTCGGTCTTCAAGGCGTCAGGCATGCGCAGCAGGGTGGCATACCAGTCTTCGGGCTCAGGCAACTGCAGTGCTCGTGCCATTTCCTCGATCTGCACTTTGTACTGTTGAAGCATCGGTATGTTGATCGTCCCTGATGTCGCGCCCTCGATGGGTTCACAATAGATGTAGAGGTCAATCTTGCCGCGCAACAATGCCTTGGACACAGCGTTGCGCAATTCCATCTCAATCTCACGATGATTTTGGGGTGTGCGAACTCCAAAATCCAGTTGTTTGCTGTTCAGTGACTTGACTTCGGCGGTGATTTTCTTATTGTTATAGACCTTGGCCGCCTTGCCAAATCCGGTCATCGATAGTATCATTTCTAATTAGATTTTCTACAACTTGCAAAATTACAAAAAATATCTTTTGCCTGTCCTTTTATTACCAAAAATGTTGGCTTCAATCAATAATGTATCATTAATCCAGTGATGAGGCCCCCTCCCCACGAGGAGATGAAAATGAGATAAAAGAAAGAATTTTGACAATAAATGGTGGCTAAAGTGTTTATTATTGTGAGATTATAGTTATATTTGCAGATGCCCTTTAGGCACATGTGTTTCTAGTGATATTCCTGGAAAACGTTGATTCTAAAAATCTTTCACGGGAACTGCATTGCCTACAATTTGGATAATTTTGGCTGCGCTTCAGCCATTGAAACAAGTTTCATGGCATTCTGCTAGCACGAAATTTGGATAAATTTGGCTGCGCCTCAGCCATTGAAGTAAACTTCATGGCATTCTGCTTGCACAAATTTTGGTTAAAGTGTGGCCAAATGATGACAGGGGACTACATCGCTTAGGATTAATGAATGATCTTCAAAATTCAGGAAATATGAAAAATATCAACGGTAACCTTGTGGGGAAGAGGCTCGCCATTCTGGGTTGGATGCTTTGTACAATGCTGTCTGTCTGTGCGCAAAATGTGCGTGAGTCCATACGACTGGACGAGGGCTGGAAATTCTCTTTGGGCAACGCTGCCGACCCGGCAAAGGACTTCGGCTGCGGAACTGAGTATTTCAACTATTTGACCAAGGCCAACTCAATACACAACGAGGGCCCATACTCCATCAAGTTTAACGACTCGACATGGCAAGAGGTGCGCATTCCGCACGATTGGGTGACTACCTTGCCCTATGCTGAAAAGGCCAGTCACTCGCACGGCTACAAAACCGTGGGCTATCAATATCCCGAAACGAGTGTGGGTTGGTATCGCAAGGTGATCACCATCCCCGAGTCGGATTTGGGCAAGCATATTGCCCTGCAGTTTGACGGCATCTTCCGCAATGCCCGCGTATGGTTCAACGGCTTCTATATGGGTACCGAGCCCAGCGGCTATGCCACGCAAGTGTATGATGTGACCGAATATGTGAATTATGGCGGTGAGAATCTTGTCTGTGTACGGGCCGACGCTACGCTCGAAGAAGGCTGGTTCTATGAGGGAGCCGGCATCTATCGTGACGCATGGCTCATCAAGTCGGCTGCTGTCAGTGTAGCCCCATTCGGCACCTTTGTCTATGCCGACCTCAAAGCCCCTTACACCTCGGCGACCATTCATATAGATACCGAGGTGAACAATCACTCGCTGGAACCACAAACGTGTACCGTAGAACACCGGCTGCTCGATGCTCAAGGCAACGAAGTGGGCAGGTCAAACACGGCATCACTTGACCTGAAGGGCAAACAGACCAGCGGCTGCCAGCAAATGCTGACACTTGACCGACCACATCTATGG
Organism: Sodaliphilus sp.; assembly: GCA_045114065.1. Taxonomy (GTDB): domain Bacteria; phylum Bacteroidota; class Bacteroidia; order Bacteroidales; family Muribaculaceae; genus Sodaliphilus. Next base: position 3,203 of record JBGUJU010000173.1, on the reverse strand, counting down.
AGCACCAGCGACCCCTATCTGTACCAAGTGGAAACGACCGTCAAGGTGAACGGAGTGGTGACCGATGTTTACATGACAACCACGGGCATCCGTGATGTGGAGTTTGACGCCGACCGTGGATTTCTGCTCAACGGAAAAGAGATTGAACTCAAGGGCGTGAACATGCATCAGGACCATGCCGGTGTGGGCGCCGCTATCCCTGAAGCTCTCATGGCGTGGCGCATCAAGCAGCTGAAGAAGTTGGGCTGCAATGCCTATCGTGCATCCCACAACCCGATGACACCTGCCCAACTTGACATCTGCGACCGCGAGGGCATCTTCGTCATTGACGAAAATCGACTTGCTGGCATCAATACCGAGCACCTGAGGCTGCTGGAAAACATGATTAAGCGCGACCGCAATCACCCGTCGATTGTCCTGTGGAGCGACGGCAACGAGGAGTGGGGCATAGAGAATACCGTTCAAGGCACACGCATTGCAGCCGCCATGCGTGAATATACCCGCCTGCTTGATCCCACCCGCCATTCAACAATAGCCAATGCTGGAGGGTCTGAAATGATTAAGGGGCTCGATGTGGTTGGATTCAACTATATCGCACAAAACGATGTGGATAACCGTAAGGCAGCCAACCCCACATGGAAAATCGTGGGTACCGAAGAAACCACCGGCTGCGGCACGCGTGGTGTCTATTTTGACTCACCCGACCAACCCGGCCACATGGTCAGCATCAACCGTGGTACGCAGCCTGGCGTGGAGAACGTGATTGAGCGTGGATGGAAATTCTATGACGAACGTCCCTGGGCGGCAGGTCTCTTCTATTGGACGGGGTTTGACTACCGTGGCGAGCCTAATCCCCTGTCTTATCCCGCCCATGACTCGGAATTCGGCATTCTTGACTATTGCGGATTTCCCAAGGACGAGGCCAGCTATCTGCGGGCATGGTGGACCGACGAGCCCGTGCTGCACATCTTCCCTCACTGGAACCTGCAAGGCCATGAGGGCGAAGAAGTGGAGATTTGGGCCTACAGCAATTGTGATGAAGTGGAACTGACCGTGAACGGCAAGCAGCAGGGTCGACAGGCGATGCCCAAGAACGGTCACCTGAAGTGGAAAGCCGTCTATCAACCGGGCCGCATCGTTGCCACCGGATACAAGAACGGAAAGCGCATCTTGAAACAAACCATCGAGACCACCAACCCTGCGGCAAAAATTGTGCTGACAACAGACCGAGGGCTCATCACCGCCGATGGACGCGATGTGGCCATTGTGACTGTTGAGATTCAGGACAACAAAGGACGTATAGTTCCTGATGCCTGCCCCATGCTGACCTGCTCACTTCTGGGGGACGGTCGCATCTTGGGCGTGGGCAACGGAGACCCTTCCTACCTTGGTCCAGACCATCCCGATGAACTGGACTGCCGCACATTTCAAATCCCGGCATTCAACGGACTGGCCCAGATTCTCATCCAGAGCGGACATACTCCCGCTGCCCTTCAACTGAACTGCAGCAGCGACGGTTTGAAGTCTGGAAATTTAACTATCACTGCAGAATAAACTAGTAAGAATTATTACTTGTCCGGTAAAAACCCCTAACGGGGCTCTTTACGATAATAAATACTTAGCGCCTTAGCGAGAAGCACGGACGGCCTTGCCAAGGCGAGGCCCTACAATGCGGATGCTATCAGAAGAATCAGATTAATCTGTTGTTTGATTCTTGTCGGGGCGCTCGTCTATGACGGGGTGGTCGAGGTTGACTTCACCTGAGTATGTCTTACCGGCTTTCTTTGTTATAGAGTAACGATTACTGTTCACTCGCTGCCGCTCGTGCAATCTTGGCTGCGCCTCGGCAATCACAAGCAAGCTTGCATTGCGCTCGGCTTGCTCAAGATTTCACTTTCTTGATGTCCTTGACAAAGAGGATTTTCTTTTCCTTTGCCATTTGCTTGAAATCATCGGCAGTGGCGATGCCAGGCGCTGCGCCAAAGTGCTCACGCTTGAAGTTGCGCCACGGCAAGAAATAGCAGGGATGGTGTTTCTCCATGATGGGCAGCAACACGCGGCTCCACCAAGTGGCATTGGGCGAATTCTTGTAGCCGCACTCGGTGAATGCCAGCAGCAGGCCATGCTCCTGGGCATAGGCATCCAGGAAGTCCATATCGGCATTACACTGCTTGACAAAATCTTCTTCGGTACCCCACTGATAGGCGTCAAGACCTAACAAATCAACACGCTCGTCACCAGGCCAGCGGTTATAGAATTCCTGTGGATTGACACCCAAGTTGGGCGAGCAACTCCACACGATGGACTTGGACAGGCTCTTGTTGAGGTAATCTTGAGTGAGATTCCACAAGCGCAGGAAATCCTCGTCGGTGCAATTGCCCTTGCCCCACCAGAACCATCCGCCGTTGTACTCATGCCAGGGGCGGAAGATGACAGGAACAGGCTGACCGCCCTTGTCAGTGAGCGAGAGGATGAATGCCTCCACGCGTTTGAGCCAAGTCATGAACTTGTTGTGGCCCTTGCCACCGGGCAGAATCTCCTTTACCGTGCTCTTGGGATCGAGGACAAGACCGAGCTGACCGGTTTTCTCAAGATAAGGCTTTGCAGCCTCAAACGACTTGATGTCGCTCTCAATCCAAGCGGTGGTGCCCAGCATGGGATTGCGCGGATGCCATGACAGCGTTACGATACCGCCACGCTCATATTGCTTGATGATTTCTTCACGAATCCAATTGAACGGTACCGAGTCCAGGTTCTTGTCGTCGCCCATCTCGATGCCGCCCAAGTCAAAGCCCATCACACCAGGGTAGTCGCCAACAAGGTCATAGGTGTCGGAACGGCCCTGCTCCCACTCCCAAGTGATGCCATAGAAGGGGTCGTCCTGATGGCCGTACATAATGCCGCGTTTTTGCAGCTTGGTGAGGCGCTCAATCAACTTTTGCGCCGGGGTTTTCTCAACTTTGGGTGCCCGGGCTCCTGCCTGTGATGCGCAAACAACAAACAGCAGGGCGATGAGCAGCAGTCTTGGTTTCATCATTTTCATTTTTATTGTCATTGTTTAGGTGATGTCTAAAGTCTAACGTCTAACGTCTAACGTCTAAATCTTTTATCTGAGCTCGAAGATGCGGCTGGCGTAGTCGCTGGCCAGGGGCACTTCAAGGCCGATGTCCATCAGGAAGCGGCCGGTGAAGGTCTTGCCGTTG
>JBGUJU010000172.1:0-40450 GCA_045114065.1 Sodaliphilus sp. | reverse complement strand
GGTGGTCGTTTGCAGGGGGGCCATTTTTCAGAACCCCCCCCCGGGGGTATTTTAAAATATTAAAAAATATCAATTAAATTGATGTTTTTTATTGTGGATAACTAGGGGATAAAAAGTATCCCCATTCGCTGATCCGTAACGGTCTCCTGCTTGGGCTTCTCCTTCTTGCGGTTGTTAACCTGGAACCTTTCCTTGTTCTCCTCGTAGGTCTTCCGGGCGTGGCACTCATGGCACAAGGGCTGCCAGTTGGTAGCATCCCAGAAGAGCTTCTTGTCTCCCTTGTGGGGGATAATATGGTCGATATCCGTTGCCGGTTTCCCGCAGACAGCGCAGATAGGGTGCCGGACTATGTACGCTTTCCGCGCCCTGCTCCATGCGGAGTTGTATCCCCGTCTGGAGGCATTAGGCCGCCTCTTGTCCGCGTTCTTCCGGTACTCTTCCCGGCGGGCCTCTATTGCCGCGAGATTCTTCCTGCGGGCTTCTTCTCGAGCCCTGTCGAATTCTTCCTGATGCCGCGGGCAGTATGACCTGCCAGGGCTCGCCCATTCTCTGCACCCTGCATGGGCGCAGGGTCTTTTCGGTATTACTGTCCCCATATCGCAAAAAACCCGCGGCCCGCCTCCGCATAATTAGAAGCCTTGCCGCGGGTCTCTCCCTGCCGCGATTATGACGCTATTCTGTCGTGGTAGTGCCGACTACTGACACTGTGGCTACATAGAGCGAAGTGGGCTGAGGCGCGTCTCTGACAGTAGTTACGTCGACGTCTACGCTCATAGCATACTCGCCATCCAGTCCGGAGATATATGTGTTGACAGCGGTCTCCAGCTCGGACAGAGTCTTCGCCTGGATAAGCTTAACGCCCTTGAGATAGGTGTTAATTGTGGTTGCCATAGTGGGATCCTCTTGATTGGTTGATATGGTCATACTAGCACATCTTGCGGTGCCTGTCAGGATTAAGTACCCCGTTTTTGCCGCCGATAACATTTTTGCGGCGGGCCGCTACTGCGGAGGGTGTCGTGATTGGTCTCCAGATTGCTCTCATCAGTCGTAGTCCTCCCGGTCGCGATACACGAGACGGAATTCTGTCTTCTGCCGCGTTATCTCCGCCTGTCGCGCTTTTTCTGCCTGTCTCTCCTGCATCCAGTCTTCGGAGACTCTGAACGGGTAGCCGTATGCGTCGTAATAACTGCCATCATCCTCCCGAAAGAGCTTCACCGGGGCATAGTCCTCTCCCCGGAGCTCCCAGTCCATGCCGCCGAAAACTGAGAGCCTTCCCACTGTCGAAACGTTCTCCGGATACACGGGGCGGGCGTTGGGAGTGAGCTTTGCCCCCTTTAGGCGCTTCGCCTCGAAATTATGCCTCTCTATGATTTCGAAAAGCTCCGGATCCGATTTTACGACGACGTCCCGGATGAGGTTAGTCCGGAATCCCGTCTTAACGCAAGCCGCATTCTGGTAAATAATTTCGGGGCCGTAGAGGATGCAGTCCCGGCGGGAGGGGCGGGCCGTCATAATGGGGATAAAAAGAAAATACCGGATACCGCGGGCCAGATAGAACTCCCGGATCTTCCCGCAGATTGAAAAGGGCGGGTTGTCGATTACGACGGAGTTTTCCTTGTATTCGTAGGTCTCATAGTTTCCCCCGGGATAGAAAGGGCGCTCTACCCGGTAGCCGGAGAGCGGGAAGATCTTCCGGTCGATATAGTCCAGAAGGTCGCAGTAAAGCCCCTCCGGCGTGAAAGTATCGTCCGTCGTAGCCGGAAGTCCCTGGAACTTTTTAACATAAGACTCGTAGTCGTAAAATTCGCTCCTACTGACCATCGGAGGCCTCCAGACAGCGGGCAGTATCGATAAGCGCGGCGGGGTATCCGAGTTTCCGGAGAGTAGCAGCATCTCCGAAATACTGACGCGCCTCGCTCTCCCGGCGGGACGAGAGTCCGGGGGATATGAGCTTTTCCCCTTTCGCGTTTGTGTAATACCGCCACTTGGAAATCTGGAGGATGATGTCGCGGATATGAGCACCCGCTTTGACGTATCTCCGGAGAGTGCTCCGTCCGTAGTTCATGAGCCCGATATTAAAGATCAGGCTCGCAAGCGCGTCGTACTGATAAGCCGCGAGGCCCTTGTATCCCTCACGGCTTAAAAAATCCGTAATAGGGGCGAGGTCTTCTGCGAGAAAAGCGGCGGCCTGCCCTTCCGTGATTTTTTGTCCCGGCTTAACCTCGGCGGTGTGCCCGTACCCTATCGTCCAGCGTCCGGCTTGGCATTGGTACGCCGTGAGGCGTAGGCCCTCCCGTGTCCGGATCGCGTTAATCCCCGCTCTGGTTATCGTGACTGTCATCGCTGCCTCCGTTCTTTTTTGTCAGTAGCGCCCGCAGATTATCCAGGATGAGCCTCTTGGTCTCGCTCACCCCGTAGAACCCCACGAAGCTCCCGACCGCGACTGCGGCCTCTTGCGGGATATGCGGGAAGACTGAGACAAGGCCGTAAAAAATCCCGGTGCTGAGCAGAGAGCATAACACAGCCTCCGTGAGTCTGTCTAGCCATGAGCTCTGTCTCCGGGTCAGGAGCGAGACGGAAAACGCAAAAACCGCCCCCGCTATGATGAGAGTATTGTCAGTTATCCACGCGAAAATTTTATCCATGACTGCCTCCGGTACTGCCTCCGGAAATTATACCCCGTCCGGGGTCTTTCTTCCGGGGAAAACGGGGCGGTTTTGCTCCCGGGGGTGTAACCTGTAACCTGTAACCTTTACAGAAAAAAAAAGTCCTTTTATCTCTCCTATATACGTTATACGTGTCACACGTAAGGTATTATTAATATTTTACTTTTTTATAAAAGATAAAGGTTACAAAGGTTACAAAAGGAGCGGGGGCTTTTGCTGTAAGGGCTTGGAGGTGTAACCTTTGTGTAACCTTTGCGTAACCTTTACCCCCTAAAGGTTACAATTTTTTAAAAATTAGCCTGTGGATAAAAGAAAAGAAAACCCATTACCATAAAATGGGTAACGGGTTTTAAAAATTAGTATCCGCAAGTTGTAACCTGAACGAGTGCTTTGTAACCTGAAAAGGTTACAGATTTTGCCCCCGTTTCTGCCAGGCTTTTCCGACGCCTCCGGCGTGTCTCACGGGGCCGTAGCGGTAGCCTAAACTCTGCATAACCTCCGCGAGCCGGGCGAGATCATCCCGGCGGACTTGTTTATCGTCAAATTGCAGAGCCATCTGGAGTATCGTCCGCGATTGGAGCGGAGCGCGGGCTCCCTCCGGGAGATTGCTCTGCGCCTGGAGCCAGTCCCCCACGGCAGCTTCCCAGGAGTCCGGGAGGACGTAGCTTTCATTGATGACCTCCGTCAGCTTTTCGACGTCGCGATGCAGCCGGAGCCCGCCGAACTCCTTAAAAATCTCGCGGCCCTCCGCCCATAGCTGCGGGATATCCGGCACGATTTCGTCCGCTGAGAAGACTCCCACCTCGACGGGAGCGTAGCGGCGGTTGCCGGTGCGGTCGCTCAAAAATGCAGTGTTATTTGTGGTCATGACGAACAGACAGCGGCGGGTAACTGTCCTCTGGTCGCTGGAGTAGAGCGGTCTGTATGTATCCGCGTCGATAGTCAGAAAGGCCTTTATCTCCTCCAATTTTCTCTTCCCGAAACCCACCATCTCGGGGAACTCCGCGAGAACCCTGCCGCCCATTCTCATTGATAGCTCTGCGGCTGAGAGGTTGAAATTAAGCTCTGTATGGTACTCCGGACGGAGAGCGAGGGCTTTTATGAGCCGGGTCTTGTGGGCTCCCTGCGCGCCGATAAGCACGAGTGAGATATCTGCCTTAATGGGCTCCGGGGAGCTTGCTCTCCGGTATAGCATACCCCAGAAGTAACGCCCCACGGCGCGGGTGTACTCCGTGTCTTCCGCTCCGCAGTAGGCAGAAAGGAACCTCTCCGCGCGGGGGACTCCGTCCCATGCGGGGATATTGGCGGCGATATACTCCGCCATAGTGTCTACGTGATGCTGCGCCGCGGCCAGCTTAACCGCATCAGCGATGAGGTCTTTAGGTATGCGTCCCGGCTTGAAGCCGTAGCTCTCCAGGGCGACGCGGAGCCGGAGGTTATCCTCCTCCGTGAAGGGCTCCCAGACGTCCCGGGGGGAGCTTCTGGTCACGACGCGCCCCCGGAAAGTGTCGTAGGCGAGTTCCCTCTCCGCGATTTCCGGAGCTGCCACCGCGACGGAGACGGAAGTCGCGCAGGCGTCGATATAGCCGGTCTTCTCATTTTTGAACCGGAGCAGGATATCCGCTGCGGAGGGGCCTGCGGGCTGCATCGTTGCGGCAGGAGAACGGGGATCCGCAGCGGGAGCAGCTGCGGGACTTTCGTCCGGATATGCCTCCGGGGCCGTTTGCGTGTATCCCTGCCCCTTCGCCCATGCCAGGAACTCCGGGAGCCCCCTGTGCGCGCAGTGCGCATGAAGACACCTGAAGCCGCCCTCCCCGTAGCCATTAGAACCTATTGGAAAGTAGCACGTTTCCGTCTCCCCGGACTCTCCGGAGTGCTCTCCGCACCACGGGCAAGTTATAAAGAGTTCCCCGTTCCGGCCTTCGCTCCGCACGAGTCCGGAGCTCCGGAGCCATGACGCGAGAGTATCCTCCGCGCGGAAGGAGGCTCCTTTCTTTCGGGGGGAGCGGGTTCTTCCGGGAGAGGTTTCCTTCTCCGCGAAGACGTTCCGCAGCATCCGCATAAAATCGTTAAAATCGGGGGCCTTTACGGGTATCACGCGGATCCCCGCAGTCCATTGATACCGCTCCCCGGAGGGGTGAGTCCCTGCCAGCGCGAGTTGCTGCCCCGATGTCAGGATCTCCACCTGGTTCCCGCCCGCGAGGTGTATCACCTCCTTTTGGCGGGGGATTTCCGCGAGGGGAGTCTCCCCGGAGAGCCGGAGCAGAACCGCCCACCGCGGGGAGTTCCGGTGGCGCTTCGTGAAGGTTTCGGCGGGGATATGGCAGAGATCCCGCAGGAGGTCTTCTACAGTCTGAGCGAGCGCGGGGTCGTTGATATCCGCGTCCACGGCTATTGTGTCATCGTGCCCCGTCCGGTAGCAGAATCCCAGGTCGGGGTCAGAGCTCCAGCGCGCGATGTCCTCCGGAAGCGCGGCAGGGGCGGTAGTCCACTCGGGAATCCCTGCTATCTGCCCGCTCTGATTTTTCCTGGAGGGGGTTTTCCCTGGAGTCTGGAGCTTGCTCCGGGGTGATATGGGGAGAGTGATATTAGATACGACGGGCAGGAGCCACGGAGCGAGGCCGCTCTGCTCTGCTTGCTGCCACTCAGACTGAGCGGCGCCGAAAAAATTTTCTGTCATGCTGTGAGTTCCTTATGCTGCGGTTTAACCGGCCTTCCTATGCGCGCCCCGACGGGGACAGTCAGAGCCTCCTTAATATCCCATCCGGCCTCTTCTACGCGGTGCCGGTATGTCCGGGGGCGGATACCGTGAGCAAGGGCCATTTCCGACCAGTGCTTGTAGCGAGTCCCGTCGGTAGGGTCGATGACCTCCTGCCGGTGCTGCTCGATAACGCCGCGGCGCTCCGCTGATTTCCGGAGCAGAATATCCCGCCCCTCCGGAGTCTCCGCGATTCGGAGTGTTTCGTAAATTCGGGTAACGTGTACTCCATAGGCGGCAGCGGCCTCCGCAGCGGAGCAGAAGCTCCGGGAGCCTATGGTAATCGGGCCGCAGGCGAACCGGCGGCGAACCGGAGTCGAGACCGCGCGGGCAAGTCCCCACCTCATATAGAGCCGCTGATATACTACCTGCTCCGGGAGCTTGTACGCCGCCGCAAGCTGCGGGATAGAGCTCCACCACTTTCCCGCGAACTGGAAAGGAGGACGGGGGACGCTGACTAGCATACTCCCCTCCGCTCCGCGGAGATCGCAGATACGAGGCCGTCCCGGCAGAGCTGGAGCAGTGAGAAATAAAGGTCGACGGAGACTCGGACTGTCTTCTTATTCCTGATGCGGCATATCGTGCTTGGATATACGCCGATAGCGTCCGCGATTTCGCGATCAGTCATTCCGAGCTGCTTTTTTGCGATGCCGACGAGGTCAGCCGGAGGCATTTTTTCCGCAAGGCTGATATCCACGGGGGCGGCAGGGGGCGGTGATATTTTTTTCATGTGGTATCCTCTATTTAATAGTTGCATAATTGCAACAAACATTTTATATTATACCGCACCGCGGGGTTATTTTGCGTGATTTCCTGTTTTTTGTGATTTATTTAACAAAACAGATTTTTTATTTTGTTGCAAAGTTGCAAAAAGATTTCAAAGTGCTAAACTATGAAATGTGAAGGGCGCAGAAGCCCGAAAGTTTTCCGATTTTCCGTTTTTTCCGAGGATTTAATTATGGCTACCATAGCAGAAAAGATTATCTCTAACCTTCCCAAGAAGCTCTCCGGCCCTAAAGCTCAGGCCGCCCTTGCTCTCATCGTTGCCTCCCTTTCCGGCGAGCGCGTCCACTTTTACGACTCCTGGCACGTTTCCGGCGGCTGGAAGACTCTCCGCTCCGCTGACGGCGCCGATGATGCTTTCCGCGCTCTCCGTTCCGCAGGTGTTCCTGTTGTAACTGGTAACGACGCTCCCCGCGGCGGCAAAACCGGCGAGTATTTCGAGTCCCGCAAGAACTCCCGCGCCGCTGCCGCTCTTTCCGCTCTTCTGGTAAAGGAGGGCCGCTAAATGACTCTCGCTGACCTTATCCGCGCCGCCCTCCCTGCTAATCGGGAGTGGGCTATGAACGCCCTTCTCATCCTTGCCGCTCTCTATCGGGGCGAGAAGGTTCACGTGTATTCCGGCTCTCATTACAATGGCCGCCGCCGCGAGCTCCATAATACCGCCGGGGTATCGCAGGCTGAGCTCATTATCGAAAAGACGGGGATCAAGATCCAGCGGGGGAACGATGCCCCCCGCGGCGGGGAACTCGGGAAGTATATCTCCCTGCCCCGCAAGAACCTCCGGATCGCCGCGCAGGTGATGGTAATTTTCGGGGAGCTCTATGCGAGCGTCCGCGGGTATCCTTGCAGCCTCTACGACGAGTGGGGCCGCGAAAAGGGCAGCAAGTGGGAGGACTGAAAAATGACAAGCTACGTCACCGCAAAAGACGGGCAGAAGATCACCGCCCGCAAAATTCGGGAGGCCCTGGAGGCCATCCCTGCTCCGGAGCCTAAAATTAACCTCGCGCTCCGTCTCCTTGCGGACGCGTACCGCTACGGAGTCCTGGACGCATATCCCTCCGGAGAGGCCGCTCCTTATGCCGGATACGTTACGCAGCTTCTCGGGATCTATTCCCGCAGCGCCCCCATCGAAAATTGGGGGATCCGGTTCTATTTCCGCAAGAACAAGAAGTTCGCGGACGCTCTGCTCTGGATGGCAGATTACGCGCTGGACGATTAGCATCACACCGCCGGGGGCTCCCCCGGCTCTAGGAGAAGACAATGGATATGCATTACTACATAGCCCCCGGCGGGCTTCGGGTATGTGTCATGGTCGACGGAGACCGTGACGATGATGGAAACATTACCGCCGTCCATGCGATGTATGTAATTTTCCGGAAGCGCTACACTCGGGGATTTAACCCTATCGGCGGGACTTACTGCTCCTCCTGCATCCGGGAGCGGCGTTACCGGATCCCCCAGGAGAGGTGGGAGGCGGTTAACCGCAAGTACTGCCTCGGTACGCTTAACGTTTAATACGCGATGCGGGGGCGCTTTCCCCCGCGCTTAAAAGGAAACACTAATATGTGCATAGAAAAGGAAATCGCGGCAAATACCGCCGCCATTAATGCCTTAACCGCTGCCGTCCGGCAGCTTCTGAACGCCCTCCCGTCCCGCCTGGATGGTCTGGACGTCCGCAGCGTCATCGTCGATAAGGCTCCTGCTCTGGTAGCCGGAGACGACCGTCAGAGAGACCTGCGAGCCCGCGCAAGTGCCGCCGGTCTCTCCGCCGGGGAGGTTAATCTCCTTGCAGCTGCTCCCGCTCCGGTTAACCCTGCCCCTGCTCCGGTAGCCCCTGCTCCCGCTCCGGTTAACCCCGCTCCCGCTCCGGCGTCGATGCCCCCGGTTAACCCGGTTCCCGCTGCCGCCGCTCCGGTAGCTTCTGCTCCGGCGTCGATGCCTCCGGTTAACCCGGTTCCCGCTGCCGCAGCTCCCGCTCAGGACGGAATGTGGTATCCAGGCGGCGGGGAAGTCCCGGAGACTCCTCTCACTCTCGCAGACGTGAGGGCGGTATGCGTCCGCGCCGGTCAGGCCGGATACACTCAGGCTGTGGTGGATTTTCTGGCAGGAAAAGGGGTAAAGCTCCTGACTGAGCTCCCGCCCGCTCAGTACCCCGCCCTTTTGATGATGCTCGCAGAAAAGGGGGTGAGATAATGGCCCCGCAGAAACACGCGCTGCTCGCGCCCTCTTCCAGCTCCCGCTGGTTACGCTGCCCCGCCTCCGTTATCTGGACTGCCCGCGCCCCGCAGGGGGAGCCCTCCCCGTTCGCTCAGGAGGGAACGTGGGCGCACGCCCTCGCAGAGCGTTATCTCCTGGCAGGACTTAACGGCACTCCGGACGATGAGGTAAAGTTCACGGATACCGAAGTCGCGGAAATCGTAAAGGCCGGACTGGATCCTGATGATTTTATGCCGCCGGTCATGGAGTACGTTACCTATGTCCGCAGTATCCCCGGTATGCTGCTCCCGGAGCAGGAGCTCGACCTGGACGCTATTACAGGAGAGTCCGGAGCACGCGGCACCTCTGATGCTGTCATTATCGACGAGTCCGGAGAGCTCCATATCTGCGACTTAAAATACGGACGCGGCGAAAAGGTGGACGCTGAGCATAACACCCAGCTTGCAATTTATGCAGGGGCCGCCCTCGCTGCTTTTGGATTTATGGCAGATATAAAAAAGATCACTCTCCATATCATCCAGCCCCGGCTTAATAACACCTCGACCTGGACGCTGACCCGGGAGGATCTGGAGTCGCTTCTGGAGGATATTGGGAACTCTGCCCGGAAAGCGCTCCGGCTTTATGAGGCAGTCGGGAACGGTACGCCCGCAGAGTGCAATTATCACCCCGGGCCGGAGGCCTGCCGGTGGTGCTGTTTCCGGGGCCGCTGCGGAGCTCTGGCAGGTTACGCCCTGACCTCTGCCGGTATGCAGCTTCCGGACTCCATAAAGCCGAAACTCGACGGCGAGGCCCTTGCCGCCCTGCTTTCCCGGATCGATCTGATTCAGAGCTGGATTAAAGACCTCGGAAACACCGCCCATGACGCTCTCCTCGCCGGAGAGAAGATCCCCGGTTATAAACTCGTGGAGGGCAGAGCGGGGCCGCGTAAATGGTCTGATGAGGGGAAAGCGGAGAAAATGCTCAAAGGCTGGAAGGTGCCCGCAGAAGCCCGTTACGTTAAGAGTCTTATCTCTCCGACCGCTGCGGAGAAGCTGGTCAAAATGAAGACCCTCACCGATGAGCAGTGGACGGAGCTTAACGCTCTCATATCACGCGAGCCCGGGAAACTGACGGTAGTCCCCGAGTCCGATAAGCGCCCCGCAGTCTCCGGAAAACCGGATGCGGAGGCATATCCTGACGAGTCTAAACCTTCTGAAAACTAAAGGAAAACATTATGGCTAAAAAAAATGAACGCGTTTTAATCAGAGGCGCCCGCCTCAGCTTTCCGTCCCTGGATGAGCCCCGCGAGGCTATGGCCGGTCAGGGAGACCCTAAATATCAGGCCACCTTCCTTCTGGAGCCTAATAACGAGTCTATCCCTCTTATCCAGGCCGCTCTGATGTCCGTTGCCCGCGCCATGTGGGGCGAGCGTGCGGCTCAGGCTCTCCAGAACCCGGAAAAGAACCCTCTCAAGTCCGGAGACGCAAAGGAGCGGATCCCCGAGGGCTATGCCGGAATGCTCTATATCTCAGCCCGGAGCAAAAACCCGCCGGAGCTTCGCGACGCTAACCCGCATATCCTTATCACGGATAAGCGCGCGATCCGGGAGAAGTTCGTGGCAGGCTACAAAGTGAACGGTTTTATTGACCTGTATTCCTACGAGGTCAAAAACCCGCAGGGCGTAACAATTAAGAGCGGTATAGCGGCCTCCCTGGTCTCCGTCCAGTTTGCGGGGTATGCGGACGCTTTCTCCGGAGTTGCGAAGCCCGCAGAGAGCGAGTACCCGGACTGCTCCGCAGAGGCAGAAGCCTCCAGCGCGGCAGCGTACTCCGGATACGGCGCTCCGGCGGCAGCTCCCGCCCCTGCTCCTGTGAATACTGGTTATCCTCAGCCTGTGAACAACGGTTATCCTCAGCCTGTTAATAACGGTTATCCTCAGCCTGTTAATAACGGTTATCCGCAGCCTGTTAATACCGGTTATCCTCAGCCGCCGCAGTCCGCTCCGTGGAGTCAGACAGCCCGCGCCGCTGAGCCCCCGACCCATTATCCCCCGACTGTGGATGACCTCCCGTTCTAACTGTGCATAGGCCGGTTATCCGCTTGTGTATAACCGGTTTATCCTCCTGTTTATATCTCAGTTATCCACTTGTTTATAACGCTGTGGATAACTTTTTATCCCCATGTGCATAAGGTGAAAAAAATGATTCTGTGGATAGACCTAGAAACCTTTTCTCCGGAGCCGATATCCTCCGGAGCGTACCGGTACGCTGAGCACGCCAAAATCCTCCTCGTGGGCTATGCGGTGGACGATGCCCCCGCTCAGGTAGCCGATGTCACTCACGGCTTCTGGCCGGAAGACCTGGAAAATCTGCTCCGGGATCAGACGGTGCTCTTAATTGCTCATAACTCAAATTTTGACCGCATTATCCTCCGGAAATATTTCCCCGAGACCGGATCTCCTGACAGGTGGCTTGATACCATGATTGAGGCGTTTTCCCTCTCCCTCCCGGGAGCTCTGCGGGATCTCTGCGAGGTCTGCCGCCTCCCGTCTGATAAGGCAAAGGACGCGGACGGGAAACGGTTAGTCCGGCTCTTCTGCATCCCCCGCCCGGACGGCACCGTGGCCACGGCCGCGACGCATCCGCAGGACTGGCAGCGCTTCTCTAATTACTGCCGCCTGGACGTGGAAGCTATGCGGGCTGTGCATAAGGCACTCCCTGCGGAGCTTCTGCCTCGCCTTCCGGTCTGGAGTCAGTGGCGCACCGACCAGCGGATAAACGACCGCGGGATGTGCATAGACCGCGACCTGGTAAAAGCAGCTGCCGCCGCTGCCGCCGCAGCAAAGGATGATGCGGACGCTGCCGTGGCCCGCATTACCGGGGGCGCGGCCTCATCAGTCGGAGAGCTGGATAAGATTATCGCCTTCTGCGTTACGGAGTGCGGCTATACGCTGCCGGATATGCAGCGCTCGACTCTGGAGCACCGTCTCAGCGATCCGGCCCTTCCGGATGTAGTGAGAGAGCTCATATCTGCCCGGCTCTCCGCGGGTAAAGCCTCCGTGAAAAAATTCGACGCTCTGGCCGCGTGCACCGGGGAGGACGGGCGGCTCCGGGGCTGTTTGCAGTTTATGGGCGCCGTCCGGACGGGCCGCTGGACGGGGAGACTCTTCCAGCCGCAGAACCTCCCCCGGGGAACGATGTCCCCCGCAGAGGTAGAGGAGGCAGTCGGGGCAATAAAGAGCGGAATCGCTCCTGTCCTGTATCCAAACATTACGGAGGTTGTTTCTAACTGCCTCCGCGCCGCGATATGCGCCCCTGCGGGCAAAAAGCTAGTAGTCGCAGACCTCTCTAATATTGAGGGCCGCGTTTTGGCCTGGCTTGCCCGCGAGCAGTGGAAACTGGACGCTTTCCGGGCTTATGACGAAGGGACGGGGCCGGATCTCTATAAATGCGCCTATGGGAGAGCTTTTAATGTCGCCCCGGAGTCCGTTACCAAAAAGCAGCGGATGATCGGGAAGGTGATGGAACTCGCTATGGGCTACCAGGGCGGGGAGGGGGCTTTCCTTGCTTTCGTCCGGGGCTACGGGCTAGACCTGGAGGAAATGGCGGGCCATGTATCCGAGTCCTGCGAGAGCGATGATTGGGAGCGCGCAGAGATGGCGTATGCCCGCCGGAGCGGATCTGCAGCGGGGCTCAGCGAGCGGGAGTGGTGCGCCTGCAACGTACTAAAAACCCTCTGGAGGCGTGCGCATCCCGCTATCTCCGGACTCTGGCAGAGCATAGAGCTCGCGATAAAGGCAGTCCTGTCCGGGAAAATGGCGTCCTGCATCGCGGGGCGGCTCACGTTCCGACTTGTTTCCGGCTATCTGGTAGCGATGCTGCCCTCCGGGAGATTCGTGTGTTATCCGGCGGCCCGCCTCACCCCCCGGGGCGGCCTTTTCGAGTATTACGGGCAGATCCAGACGACGCGGCGGTGGGACTTTATCCGCTCGTATTCCGGAAAGGTTACGGAAAACCTCACGCAGGCTACCGCGCGGGATATCCTTGCTGAGTCCATGCCCCTTGCGGAGCAGGCAGGATACCGCATCGTGCTCTCAGTCCATGACGAGCTGATAACCGAGACTCCGGACTCCCCGGGGTTCTCTGCGGAAAAGCTCTCCGGCATAATGACCACCGTCCCTGCTTGGGCGGAAGACCTCCCGCTGTCTGCGGCAGGTTTTGAGGCGTATAGGTATCGGAAGGATTAGGGGGCGGTATGGCTGATTGGAAACTGCCGGTAAATTGTAAAAAATGCCGCGACCATACCGGGAAGGAGTTCCGCAGCGTGCGCGATATGATCCGCGCCTGGAAGGTTACGGAGAGTCAATATTTTAAGCGGAGGAGCCGTAACTGGTCTCTGGAAAAGGCCCTGACCGTCCCCTCCGGGGGGTATCATCCGGTCAGAGACCATCTCGGACAGGAATACCGCTGCGCGCGTGATATGGCTGTCGCCTGGAAAGTGGGATATGCCGCATACTGCGCCCGGAGAAAGTACGGGTGGAGTATTGAGCGGGCTCTCACGGAGCCGGTGAGGAGCCGGTGCCGGTTTCCTGACCCTGCGGGGGCGGGCATAACTGACCCCTACGAGCTCTCTGTCGCAACCGGGGTATCGCCGCATACCATATATCGCAGAGTCCGCGGGGGGAAATCTCCGGCGGAGATCGAGTTCGCCGGTAATCTCAAACGGATCCCCTCCCGCGACCATACCGGGAGGGACTTCCCCACGCTCCGGAAAATGGCGGAGTTTTGGAAGGTGGAATACCAGACCCTCCTCGCGCGGCTGAAAAAGGGCTGGCCTGTGGAAAAAGCTCTCACGGCGCCGCTGGATCGCCGCGGCAGGAAACTCGGAGGCAAAAATGATCACGCTGCATGATATGAGGCCGGAGACGTTTCTGTATAATCCGGAGGTTTTTGCCCCGTTGCCGCGGAGCTGGATGCAGCTGCCGGAGGGAACCGGACTTGCGGATATTGTGGATATCTTTCCGGAGGGAGTCGCCGCTTCTGATATCGCGGAGCTCCTGGAGCATCCTGCCCTCCCGGAGGTCACGCTGCGTTTTTCGGGGTCTGTGGGGGCATGTAAGATAGTCGGAGCGGATTATCTCAAAAAATGCGCTACGCCTCATGTCGCGGAGGGGGCTTCCCGGGGACTGGAGATCCGGTTCTTCGGGGTTAGGGGGAGGTTTCTGGAGTATATCGGCTGTCATTACTGCGCCCTCTCCGGAGGCATGATACGGCGATGCACCGGAGTCCCGCAGGATTCCCCGATTAACGGGGAAGGTATGGAACGGCTCAGAACCGCCGGAGACCTCTGGAGCCATGTCTTTTTCGCGCTGCAATTCCTGCTCCTGCGGGGCGGCATTACTCCGCAGCGTTACCGGCAGCGGGGGCATATCTCGGGTATTCGTAACGGCTCCAGCATGACGAAGCTGCCGGGAAAGGTGGAGATAATTTCCCTCCGGGGGATTGACCTCCGCGCTGCCGGAGAGCGGGCAAGGAAAACCCTCGCCCCCGCTGCGGAGAGAGTGCGGCACTGCCCCGTCTGGCCCGTCCGCGGCCATTACCGGCATTACCGCAGCGGGAAGACCGTATATATCGCCCCGCACGTCCGGGGGCCGGAGCGAGATACCCGTCCATGTCCCGGCAGGGAGTATGCGATAGGAGGGCCGCAGTCATGACACGGAAACTGACAGACAGGGAGCTCTCAGTGTCGCAGATTTCCCGGGAGACGGGCCTCTCCCGGTCGACTGTCTTCTGGAGAGCGGTCAAGTACGGGGATGATTCTCCTCTGGTAGGTCATGCCGCGCGGCTTAACTCCATACCGGCAAAAGACCATACGGGGCGGGTTTTTCCGTCCATGCGGAAAATGGCGGAGCATTGGGGGATCCCTTATGCGGTATTTTTCAGCCGGTTTAAGAAGGGGTGGCCTCTGGAGGCCGCTCTCACTGCTCCGGCCCGCCGGAAGAGGTGCTTTACTGACCATAAGGGAAATATTTTTTATTCCCGCGCGGAAATGCTCAAATATTGGGGCGTCCCCCGCTGGAGATATTATCAGGAGGCCGCCGCGGACGTGCCGCTGCGGGAGATTCTGGAAAAATTCGGGAGCAAAAAATGACTTTAAAAAACTGGATAGGCGAGGACGAGTTCTGCTCGAAAATCGTCAAATGTGCCGCCGCTGCGGCTCTGGCGCTTGTGGCCCTTGCCGCGCTTACCGGCGTTTTGGCGTTTATGATTAATGTCGATCTGGAGAAAAAACGCCGGGATATGGGAGTCTGCCCGGCAGAGATAACTGTCCTCCAGGGCGACGGGACTCACTACATCCGCTACTACGCGGAGCTGCCTTGCGATAAGCTGGACGCTCTCGCGAGAGAGAGCAGGAGGACGGGGAAATGACTCCGGAGGGAAAACTTGTGGCCTTTATCCGCCGCCGCGTCCGGGAAATGGGAGGGGAGACCCGGAAATGCGCATGGGAGGGGCGTACCGGCGCTCCTGACCTTTTCGTGATGCTGCGGGGGAGCCACTTATGGATTGAGTGCAAAGCTCCCGGGAAATCTCCCAGGGAGATCCAGCTGCGGGAGCATGAGGTCATGCGGGAGATTGGGGGATGCAAAGTCTTCGTGGCTGATTCTCAGGAAACGGCGGAGAGGATACTGCGCGATGAGTTGTAAGTTTATCCCCCGCCCATATCAGAGCCTCATCATCGGGCATATTCTGAGCCATCCCCGCTGCGCCCTGTATGTGTCAATGGGGATGGGGAAGACGTCGAGCACTCTCGCCGCTCTGGCATATCTTAAAACCCTCGGGGAGCCGGTGCGGGCCCTTGTGCTCGCCCCGCTGCGAGTAGCTGCCGCGACGTGGCCGGATGAGGTCAAAAAGTGGGGATTCGATCTCCGCGTGTCCGCAGTCGTCGGGACTCCGGCGCAGCGCAAAAAGGCCCTCGCGGAGCCCGCTGATGTCTATACGACGAACTACGAGAACGTCCCGTGGATTATCGACCAGCTCTCCGGAGACTGGCCGTTTACCGCGATTGTCGCGGATGAGTCTACCCGGCTAAAGGGGTTCAGACTCGGGGGCGGGGGCGGCTCCAGAGCGAAGGCCCTCTCCCGGGTAGCCTTCCGGAGTCCCCGCTTTATCGAACTCACGGGAACCCCCTCTCCTAACGGGCTTCTCGACTTGTGGGGGCAGTTATGGTTCCTTGATCACGGGGAACGCCTGGAGCGGAGTTTCGGAGCCTTTGCCGGGAAATATTTTAAGCCCCGGCGCGTAGGAGCTTCCGCGTTTGCTGTTACCTACGACCCTCTCCCGTGGACTTCCGGAGCTATACAGGACAAGCTGAGAGACCTCTGCCTCTCGCTGGACGCGGGGGATTATTTCCCGCTGGAGGATCCCATCCGGGTTTCCGTCCCGGTGAGCCTCCCCCCGGAGGCCCGCAGAGTCTACGATAGCCTCTGCCGGGATATGTATGCGGAGCTGACCTCGGGGACGGAGGTCAATGCGGTTAACGCTGCGGCCCGGACGGTGAAATGTCTTCAGGTCTGCTCCGGAGTCTGCTACACTCCGGACGGGGAGTCGTGGGAGGTTCTGCATGATGCGAAAATCGACGCCCTCCGGAGCATTGTGGAAGAGGCTGCCGGAGCTTCTGTCCTTGTCGCGTATCACTGGAGGGCAGATCTGGAGAGGCTGAAAAAAGCCTTCCCCTCCGGGAGGGAGCTGGACAAAAACCCGAAAACGATCCGGGACTGGAACGCGGGGAAGATCCCCCTGCTTTTCGCTCACCCCGCCTCCGCGGGCCACGGTCTGAACCTCCAGGACGGCGGCAGCATCCTCGTTTTCTTCTCGCTGTGGTGGGATCTGGAGCATTACGAGCAGATCGTAGAGCGTATCGGCCCTACGAGACAGGCGCAGGCCGGTCATCCTCGCCCCGTGTTCCTTTACCATATAATCGCGGAGGGAACGGTGGACGAACTCGTGCTGGAGCGTATGGAGAGCAAGCGGGAGGTGCAGGATCTTTTGCTTGAGAGTCTGAAAAGGGTATAATGTAGTCCGGCTCATGTATATGAGCAGAGGCCCGTCGCGTTACTCCCGGCGGGCTTCTTTTTTGTTGCGGCGGCTATGATGCGATGCTATAATGCTCCCGCTGTCGCGATGCGCTCCTGTATCGTTGCGCGCTGTCGCGGCGGCGCCATGCAAGATAAAGCCTATGCTATGGGATCCCCGGCTTCTCCGCCGGGGATTTTTTTTGTCTAGCTGCGAACCCAGTCTGCGGGGCAGGGCTCCGGCTGGAAATAGTCCCCGGTCTGCTCTGAGAGCGCTGCGGCGATTATCCGGACGCGATGCCGGAACTCTTCCGACTCGGACGCAAGGTCTGCAATTTCCCGGGGGAGTTCCGTGTCTTCCAGGCGGGGCGGGAGGGCGGTCATCTCCCGCTGGATCTTGATCCGCATATAGAGCAGACGGTTAGAAGCTGCGGTAAGGGCAGAGATTGCCCGGTCTAGTTCATCGGCGAGGGGTTGATTCCCGGGGTTTTTCGTCCGGGACTGCTCCGTGTTTTCATCGGATTTAAGGTCGCCCTGTATTTTCATAGTTAAACCTCCAAAAACAATTTTAAGACCTGCCTGCGGCGGCAGGTGTTACCCTTGATAAGCATAAGCCTCCGGGGACGGAGAGAAAAAGCGATACGGCTCTCCGCTGAGCCGGTTCACAAAGAACCCGCGCTCGCTTATAGCCTGGAGTATCCCCTTCTCCCAGGGGCCGGAGACGCTGTCCGAAAAGAGCCCCTGCTCCCCGATATACCCGGAAAGAGAAGGACGCTCTACCCATGCCCCGTCAGGGGCGCGAGTTACCGGATGAGTCTTCCCCGCAGTGTCGGAGATAAAAGTAAAAACATCCTCCGGTATTCTCCCCGGGGCGGCGGCCTCCGGAGTTATTGCAGTCTTCCGGAGGCTGATCAGGGTCTCCAAAAGCACGTAGGCAGGGTAGGTATACAGCTCATCGCAGATCCGGCGTTTTAAGTCCGCGATCTCGTATCCTTTTTTCTGGAGATTTTTGTCAAGATCGGCCCGCTGCCGCCGAAGCTCTTCGATTTCCTTTGTGGTGCTGTCAGTCATTTTTAATTAGTCTCCTTATAGTATCCATACGGGCAGAGCACTCCGCGAGTGCTATACGCTGCCGGTATGCGTATCTGATAACGTCCGCGTAAGTGTCTCCGGTAAGCTCCGGAGCCGGACAGGGTTCCGCTAGCACTTCCGGGATGTCACTCCGGATCGGCGCCGCGCAGCCAGAGATAGATCCCGCGGTCGATATGAGTATTAAGGCAGGGATCGCTCTGAGCCTTTTCAGTGATGCGGGCATTGATCTTATCCTCCGTTTTTGCGGCCTTGCTTCTGAGTTGCTGGATAGTCCGGGACAGTTCCTTCGCAGCGTCGTCCGCTTTTCTGAGCGAGTCCCGGGCGGCAGAAAGCTCCGCGCTGAGCTGAGCCTTCTCTGCGGCAAGTGCCGCGATCTTCCGCTCCTGATAAAGGGCAAGGGCGCCCAGAGCGGCGATAACTGCCAGCGCGGCAGCTGCGGCGGCTATATACACTCTGAGCATCCCCCCTCCTTAATCCAGGCTCAGAAAGAGCACTGCGAAAATGTAGAACCCTACCGCCCAGAGAGCGCTCCCTGCCAGATAGTAGAGCCCCGTCAATATTGAAAGCATAATCCTTTTCATGCCTCGGCCTCCAATTCCTGCTTCAATTCTGCGAGCCGCTTCTCCAGACCTCGGAACTCTTCCCCGTTCACTACCCGGCGGAGAGACTTCCGGAGGGCGGGGGAGACACCGCGCCTCCCGGATTCTGCGAAATAGACGAGCTGCGGAGAGCATCCGATCCGCTCCGCAAAGCTGTCCCGGTTCATCCCGAGAAATTCCCGGATCAGTCTTACATCCTCTCCGGTTATCATACTGGATCCCCTCCCCACGTCATCCGCTCTCCGGTATCCATGTTGACCAGAAAGCCCATATCGTCGTCCTCCGCGTTGAGAAAATCAGGGAGAGGTTTTCCTGTCGCGTCCAGCTCTGAGACGATCCCGGAAATACGCTCCAGGGCGATCTTCTCCATGCCGTCCCGGAGGGTGAGATAAGCCGCCCGGAGCTCCGCAGCATAGCGGGTTCCTGCTTCGTACTGCTCCGCCCTGGAGAGCGCAGAGGCTACGCGGGGGAGCGCGTCCGTGTCTTCTCTCGCGGTATCGGACAGGATGCAGCAAAGGGTGCATACGGCGCGGTCATGCCCGCGGAGGTCAGAGCCGGAGAGAGTTGTCTCGCAGCGTAAGATCCCGGAGATAAATCCGGCTAGCCTGGAGAGTTGTGTAGGTTTTTTCATGTGTTACTCCTTTTGTAAATTAATTTCGCTGATAAAAGTAAGGGGGACAAGCCTCACGGCCCGGGGAACTCGCGGCAGCGTCAGGAGGCAGTGCCTCCGGATCCTCCGGTATGCTTTTTTCGCAGGGTATCGGATTTCCGCATAGCCCTCCAGTATCCACCTTGCTCCGGCGTAAAAGCCGTCCGCATAGGCGAGGCCGTTTGCAGCTGCGGCGAGTTTTGCCGCATTGTCGCGAGCCTCCCGGAGGCCCCGGAAGATCTCGGACTCTTTAGAAAAGCGTCCTATATCCGCAAGCTGCTCCGCGAGGCGGGCCGCCTCCTCGATTCCGTTCCGGAACTCCGCGGAGTCGTAGTAGGGGAAAATGCTCCCCTTGCACCGGATAGCGGAGATTACCAGATAGAGGTCTGCGGCGGCGTTCATTCTTCCTCCCACTCCGCATCGAAGAACATGGACTCTATGAGCCATTCCGCATCGTCCACGGTAGCAGTCTCGTCCACGGCCCTCCGGAGGAGCTTCTGCCGCTCCCAGTCGTTAAAGTATTCCAGGACAAGCCCGAGCGCATCCAGTCCGCGGAGTCTGACAGTGGTTACATCCTTGTCTTCCGGCTCCTGGAGGACGAAAACGAAATCGTGAGCAGGGTTCTCTGCGATGTCCTTAACGATGCAGACTGCCTCCTCCAGCTGTCCGGTGCCTACGGAAAAGTTGATAGACAGCGGATAGCCGTCCGTGCGCTCAGTCATGAGAAGCTGATTTTTCATTGATTGTTACTCCTGTTAATTCCCCGGGAGGATTCCCGGGAGTTTCCTGTTATCTTGCCCGGTTTGCCGCCCATTCGAGGCAGGGGAACGGGATCGCCCACATTACCTGTTTAGCCTGCTCGTCCGTCATCATCGCGTCGTGCGGAACGATAACGCCCCCCGGCAGCTTCTGGAAGAAGAGCTTCTGGTTTTCGCCGCTCCGGCAGTTCATGACAAATACTTCCTTCCTGCCGTCCTGCCATCCGGTTAAGTCCGGGACGAGGCGCACCTTGTCGCCGTTGTCGTCGATGCACTCCAGCCAGATATCCTGACTGTTATCGCGCAGAGTTACGGTGGCCAGAAGGAGGACGCTGCCCTCCGTGATGCTGGATACGCCGCGGAGTCTGAGCTCCTGCCCTGTTGTTTCTTGCTTTTCCATGTGTTACTCCTGTTAATTCCCCGGGAGGATTCCCGGGGGCTTGTTTGTGCGGGTTATAAGAGGTCGCGGACGTGGCTCCATCCGCCGGAGGCGTCAATTTCGCGCCGGACTGCGGCCCAGAAATCCTTTCGACTGCCGAACTCATCCCAGCCTAGCTGCTGGTACTCCGCATTATTGTAGGCTTCCCAGCGGGTCAGTACCCCCCTATACCAGCCGACCGTCACACGGCGGGTGACCGGGTGTCCGTTGCAAGTCTCCGCGGCGTAGAACCGGACAGTGAGCCAGCTCCCTCCGTCCCTCCTGATGAGCTTAATAGAGCCGCCGTTTTTCTTAATTCTACGGGTGTTCATAGCTTACTCCTTGTTTTTACATTCTTGCGGCGATAGCTTCAGCGAGAGCGGCCTTTACGGTGCTCGCGGTGTCGCTGTCAGTCCAGCGGTTAACGACGACCTTGCCGGTCTTCACGTCATAGTAGGCTCCGTCGAGGGCGGTCATGATTCTTTTGCCCTGACAGTTGGAGGTCTGATGACCTCTCCAGCAAAAAGAGCGGAGGTTCCCGGTTTTGTGGTATTCCTTCTCAATTTCCAGAAGGTCGTCTGCGGTGCGGTTAAAGTAGATCCGGAGATCCCCGTTTTCCGGATGACGCCATACTTTAGCGCCGATAGTGAGAAGGAGGAGGGCAGTCTTGGTCTCCTTCCAGGCAGTCCGGAGGGCAAGGGAGAGGCGTGCGGAAATATCTCCGGAGAGGGTTTTGGCGATCTGCCATGCTCTGCTCATCAGGCGAACCTTGTTAACGCTGTACTTTTTCATGATGTGATCCTCTTGTCGCTTGGGGCCGTTCCCCTTGCTTCATGTTTTAATTGTATGAAAAATTATAACACAAAAAAGCGAACTACATCACAATTTTATAATTTTTATAACAAAGTTACGGCTCCGCGATTATCTCCTGGACTTTATGAGCTATGTCCTCGTAACGTCTCGCTCCGGCATAAGCAAGCAGTCCCTCCTTATGCACAAAAATATGTCCGTTGTATTTGTAGTGAGTGCGGCGGGAGGACAGAGCCACGGAAAGCGGATCCCCGTTTTTCCGGGAGCGATAAAACATGGCCGTACTCACTCCATGATAGGCGCACATCGTCCGGACGTCCGGGAACTCCTTCCCCGTGTGATCTTTAATTGCTGCCATCGTGGGCGGCCCTCCGGACTGCGAAAGCGAGGCCGATGCTGCCTATATCCACGAGGGACTGGTCTCTCTGGTCATGGATAAAATTAAAACCCTGCTTGTAGAGCAGAAAAAGCAGCTGTTGGTCGTTGATACTCGTATCATCGATTATTTTTTCGGCGCTCTCCCGGATGATCCGGAGAAGGTGCTCCAGTCGTTCCTGTTGCTGCGGTGTCATGTCTGAGATCCTCCATGCTGATTAACGGGGCGGGTTGTTCCGGGGAGCCTCCCGCGGTGGTTTCCGGCAGCGCTGCCGGTTCCGGGACTTTGCAGAGGGCGCGGAGCTTGCTCACGCGGGAGTCTGAGAGTCCTGCGGCGTAGACGTTCGCGACAAGCCACTCCTGCGGCCTGATAAGCTGCGGGGTAAATGACGGACAGTTGACGGTGCTATACCATGAATACAGGACGCGGCAAGGAGCCTCCCGCTGCGTTTTCGGAGGCCGCAGTCCTTCTACGACGTAGAGGTAGATCTTCCCTCCGCTCCCGGGGAACTCGTGCATCCAGTAATCGGTCACGCTGACCCCGGCGGGATCCGGCACTTCCCCCGCCCCGGAGCGGGAGTCCTTTACGAGAAGCCAGCGGCTCCCGGCAGAGTCGGTAAACTCCGCCGGAGGGTCGTACTTGTCTATTTGAGTTAATTGCAGGGAGGGAGTCCCCTGCGCCTGCATGAGAGAGGTTAAGAGATTGGGGTTAATTCCCGGTGCTGTGGGTGTTGGTGTCATGATGCAGTCTCCAGAGTCGCAGGAGCGCGACGGAGAGGTGGTAGATATTGGTCTCCGTGCTCTCCGGGGTTTTTGCGTCCATAAGCTCCCGGTACTCCATCTCTATAATTTTTCGGACTCCGGCGGTGGTATTTGCGTCGTATTTTTCCCATGTAGCCGGAGGGTTAAGGTCTACCTCCCGGCAGTGCCGCATATAATCCGCATCCGGACTCCCGCCGTAAATGTCGTCCGGGTCATGTTTTCCGGAGCTCCGGCGCTTAATGGTCAGTATTTCCATATATTATCCTCCAAAAAAGCCCCCGGAAACCGGAGGCCTTATCACAAAAAAGCGAGGCGGCGATTATCAGCCCGCAGCGGCGGCAGCGGCCGGTTTGAGGGCGGTAATTATGGCCTGAGTCTGAGCAGTCATAGCGGCGATCAGAGCCTGAGTCTGCTGCGCGTTATTGTTGCTGTTGAAGATCTGAGCCTTTAATGCCTGGTTCTCTGCCTGAGAGTTTGCCAGCTTGTCCCGGATCTCCTGAGTCTGGATCTCGCGCTGGAGCTCGCGGTTAGCGCAGCCTTCCCGCTCGATTGCAGTCTTAACCTCGCAGCAGCACGCCTGCTGCTGAGCTGCGAGCTGCTGAGCCTGGAGTCTGCTCTCCGCGCCCTGCTGAGTTATGGTCAGGTTAACCCCGGCAAGGCCGGTAGCAAGGCCGCCGAAGCCTTGACACATCGCGAGGTTAGTCGCGCCTTGATTCTGAGTCTGCGTGAGAGTGTTCTGGAAGATCCCGGCCTGATTGTCCCTTGCGGCTCCGGTAATAGCGCCCACGATAGCGTCTCCGGTATTATTGAGCAGGTTTCCGAGGAACTGATTCTGATTGCTGGTCTGCATGAGCAGGTCGCGGTCAGCGTTTGCGATCTGACTCTGGATACCGTTTACCTGTTGCTGGATACCGTTTAACGCTCCGGTGTCATAGCCTACAGCTGCTCCGGCTCCGCGGTATCCGAGACCGCCAAAACCGCCGTTTCCGAGCCATGAGCCTACAAGTCCGCCGATACCGGCCCCGAGCGCGGTGCCGCCCCAGTTGCCTCCGGCATTAGGGAGGATGGTGTGAGTAATTTCGTCCATGTGTGATTCTCCTTTTCTGAACGTAATTACCATCCTATATGCAAGGGGAGAACGCGCCCGGCGGGTATTGTCGGACGTATGGCAAAACGAAAAAGCGATATTTTTCAGACAGTATCGGCGTTAAGGTCTACCCGCCGGAGAAAGCTCTCCGGGAGAAAGCTCTCCAGCTTATGAGCCTCCGCGCGATACCGCCGGAGGTAGTAGCGGGCCTGATAGTGGATAGGAGCATCCCCCCACGGTTTACCGCTGCCGATATAGTGGATTATCAGGGGCGCGACGTTCCGGTACTCCGGATCGGTAAACATCAGATTATAGGCGGGAGGGAGAAGCCGGATACGGGCCGCGAGTTCCCGGTTAAGGAAGTCCTGCTCCGGGCATTTTGCCCCCGGATTATCCCGGAGGAATTTCCGGTAGTGCAGGAGCAAGTCGTCTCCCAGAGCCTCCGCGCCGTATATCGCGAAGCCCGTATTTATATAGTCCGGCATAGCTGCGGCGTCGTCCTGGAACCCGAGATTCTTCTGCCAGCGCGAGCGGTTAGCCCTCTCCGAGACTCCCAGAACTGAGTCCGGAGAAGCGTGCCGGAGGGCGGGGGTGATATTGCCGCAAGTGAGGGTATCCAGATCGAGGTTTACGATGATGTCCGCCCCCTCTTCCCTGAGCTCTTCCAGTCCCCGTATCCTCTGCGCGAAGGAGGGCAGCGCCGCCGGACGGTAGAAAAAACCGGAGAAGGAGTCCCCCATGTTTTCATGCTCCGGGAGCTGCGGGAATTCCGTCTCCCGGAACTCCACGCGATAATGCCCCACGGCCGCCCGGAGCCGGGAGATATTTGTCCCGGCCTCTACGTAGACTCTGAGCCGGAGGCCGGGGTTAAATTTGCAGAATGAATTAATCGCGATTATGGCGGGGTCTGAATAATCGGCCCCGCAGACGGCAAAAGCCTCGTAAGAGTGCGCCATGATGCTCCCTCCCTTTTTGTTTATCTGCGGCCCGCGGCATAGCCCCCGGGTCTTGCAGCATTAGCCGCTGCGCCTCCCGGATCTGTTGCTCGCTCCATGCGACGGCCAGCTCCCTCCGGAGCACGCTCGCCCGATATTCATCATAGGTCATCGGTAAAAATGTCCTCCGAGTAGTTGACCAGAGTCAGCGTAACGGTTTTATCCTGCGGCTCTACCGCTGTCACCCAGCATATCGCAAGCTCTCCGATTGCGAAAAAAGGGTACTCAATAGAGGCCCCGAACTCATTATTCCAGGCGGGCATAGAGTCCGCGAGGGTGAGGTGATGACTGTCGACGCGGGAGTAGGTGGTGGTGAGACATGTGCCGTCCGTCTTCCGGATGTATATAACTCCGGCTGTAAGAGTCCGGGGGATCTCCATGTCTACCGTTATCCCGGTTCCTGCGCCGTCCTGCGACGTGACTCTCCCGGTGATATTGCTCATGTCTTCGTCCAGAACGAGCCCCACAAGATCGTTATACTGACAGTTAAGGCCGTCGAGTTCCGTCTGGATCTTGTACGTTACCCGCGTCTCCCGGAGATACCGGAGACGCCTCATCCCCATTGCCTCTGCCTGAGCCCGCACCGTTACGCCGAAAGCGCGCAGCTTTTCCTGATGCACGCTTTCCGGGTAGTCTGTTATATCCGCGTCCCCGTTTTCGTCCACGCGGCAGTAGATGCTCGCGGTCTTGTAGGTAGCGGGGTCTGTGTACTCTACCACGACCTCGTCCACGTCGTCCTCCCGGGGGAGGTTGAAAGTTATCTCGGGGCTCCCGGTGAGATTCTGCGGCGTGAAGATCTGCGCAAGGGGCTCAGTTTCTCCCCGCGGATGCAGCCGCGAGAAGGCAAGCTTGTTGTTTTCGATGACAGGGGCGGCGAAGCCCACGGAGAGCACGTCCCGCAGGACTGAGAGCAGAGTCCCGTCCCCGTCCAGAGTCCCGTCAAGTTTTAGAGACTTCGCCCTCCAGAGCGCGTCATACTCTGCGAGGCTCGTGTTATCAATGATTCCCGCGTACTTGCTGGAGTTCACAATGTACTTAACCGCGGGGGCGATATCGCGAGTCGCAGTCAGGACTCCGGAGGATATATCCGGCAGTTTTCGCGTCCAGTACGTCGCGAGCTGATTGCTGGAGAGTTCCGAAAGGGTCTCCGTCCCCCGGAACCTCCCGATCATGACTGTTATGCCGTCGTATTTATTGACGGTGCTGATAACGCTTTTAAGCCCTACCCACTTTACCTCGTCCAGGGCGCGGGTAGAATTATTGGCCTCTGAGACGTTCCGGATCCGGAACTCATAATTCCCCGGGGTCTCAGTCTCCAGCGTGTAGGTGTAGGCCAGCTCGTCGTTTGTGTGAGCGGTAAAGGTTTTGGTCTCAGTCGTCCAGGCGTCATTGCTGCCCGCTCTCCGGTATCCTATCTCCAGCGTTACGGTCAAGTCCCGGAAGGTGCCGTTGTCCTGCAAGTACCCGAGCCCCCCGGGGAAACGGATATCATACTCAAAACGGGAAGACTCCGCTCCGTAGGGACAGGCGCGATACGGCCCCGCATAAGCCCCCGCTCCCTCGCTGGATGTATCGTCCAGGGTAAAGGTGAGCGATGTCTGCGGAGTCTCCTGCGCCCAAAACTCGCTCCAGCTCGCGACGGGCTCATATGCGGAGTCCACGAGCTGCACGAGGTAAACCCCGTCCGTGATGCTCACGATCTCGTATAGCCCGTTGTCGTTCCCGAAAGGATAATCGGCGGGGACGGGCTGAGTAACGCGGATCTCTATGCTCTGCGAGGTGGTGATGCTCTGAGCCCCCGGAGGCGCGGCAGGAGCCGCAGGATAAGCAGGGATATCCAGCTCCGCAGCGTCCAGGAGGAGTTCTGCAGATCCGCTCCCGTCGTAGGTTATCCCCAGAAGCTCCGCGATGCTCGTAATCTCCGCAGTCGCGGAGTCCGTTACGGTCTGCGGGCCGCCGGTGCCGGAGATTATTGTGTATGTGATGCTGGTAATGGCCGCTGCGGTAACGTTGACAGTGTCCCCCGCTGAGGTGATTATCGTCGGGTCGTCCGGGTCAGTCTCCCGGGGGCGGAGCCATGCCCTGTGGAGGGCCTGATTAAAGCTCTCGAAATAAGCGGCAAGGGTAACGTTAACGCTGATAGTGTCTCCGAGGTCTGTTACGTCGGAGGTTCCTGCCGTCCCGATAGGCCGGATTCCGGAGGCCCCGGACAGCGTGAAAAAGGAGCCCGCGGGCCATGTCAGATCCAGCGCGTGATATAACCGGACTCCCCCGGGGCCCTGCGTCCCTCCGTCGACCATCTGATAGGTGTAGTAGCCTCCGGAGAACGAAGCCCCGGAGAAGGTCGCGGATGATTCGCTCTGCGAGCTCTGGTCGATTTCCGTTATTACCGGCTCCAGCGTATGCCCGGAGCTAGTTACTTCCGTCGATGAGTAATAACAATACCACGACTTATCCCCCGGAGAGTTTTCCGCAGTGATTACCGTACCGGGGTCAAAAACGCTGAGCTCGCACCCCGGGAGCTCCTTAATGGGGGTCTCGCCTATGTAGACGTCGGAACCGTCTCCGGCGCGGTCATAATACCCTACGCCCTGACAGAGGATCATGTCTACAAATTGGACGTTATTCCGGTAGAAAACATGGCGATCCGCAAGGTAATCCGGGAAGCGTTTAAACTTCCCGAAATTCTCCGGGATAACGTTTGTCAGGTTAACCTGATTGCCCTGCGCATTGACGTCGTAAATACTGGAGCCCTGTTTGGTGTCCGCGGGGCCGCTCTTTCCGAGCCTGTTTGCCATGACGATCCCGTAGACTGCGCTCGCTACTGCAAGCACTACGGAGATAATGCCGATAACGAGGGAGGTCTCTATGCCCCCCGCTTCGATAACGATTTTGATGCGGCTGCATCCGGAAACCTGATACCTGCTCCAGAGTTCCGGCGGGATCTTTACCCCGTCAGCATAGAGGGAGAGATAGCAGCGCGCGGCAGCTTCCGGAGAGTAGTCCGGACACTGCCCCTGCATGATGTCCGCGATTGTCATGCCCGGCAGCTTATGCACTGCCGCCCGCTCTACGATATGAGAGAGATCTGCGCGAGTAGTTACCTCAATTTGCAGCATAACGGTAATACCTCCGGTCAGTTAACGCCCCTCCCATTTTCTCATATCGGGCATTACGCCGCTCTGAGGTATGGAGGATTCTGCCGTCGATCCAGATTCCGACGTGGTAGAGTCTCCCAGACAGGAAAAACGCCACGATGTCCCCGTTTTCCGGGTTTTTAACCTCCCGGAAATGCCCCCTCTCCCGCAGCATCCCGGCGGCCATCGTCTCATGACTGAGATCCGTGTGCTCGCTGAGAGTTATCCCGAGATTTTCCCGGTAATAATCCACGATGAGGCCCCAGCAATCAAGTCTCGGGTACTGTCTCCCGCCGGGGGTATGTCTGATGAGCAAATAGTCGTTGATGTTTCGCATATTAGGCCACGTATTTAAGTCCGGGGGCATTGTGAGCCGTGTACCGGAGCCGGGGGAATTCTACATTCAGCATATCGCAGAAGGAGGCCGTAAAGATAGCGACTTCGCGCGTTATTTGACCTCCGGTCACGGTAAGGGTGAGCTCGTAGAGCACGTCCGCAGGGGACTCCGGATGCCGGTGCTGGAGAGTGATGTAAGTTGTTGCATGACTCGCGAGAGCCTGCCGGACGTAGCGGTAGCAGTCCCCGTTGACTCCGCAGACTGAAAAGCTGAGATCCGTAAAGCCCGACTCGCTCCGCTCCGGGAGCTGAACCGTAAAAGCTGATGCCTCGTACTCCTGTCCGGAGATCTGCCGGGGCTGATTGTCGAGGACGTACCGCAGCGTCCCGGTTTCCGCGTTGGTGATGATGAGAGTAACGAGGGGGAGCTGCCCCCCGGAGGCATATATCTCGTTAAGGGTCAAAAGGGCCATATCTCACTCCGTCGTCGTCAAAAATGGCCAGATCATCGTCAAAAATGGCCTATTCGTCGTCAAAAACGGCTTAATCCTCGTCCAGAAGCCCGGCAAAGGCTGATTCTTCGAGTTTCCGCTGCCATCTCCGGAGCCGGATCTCGTATATCGCGAAACATACCGCGGCGGGGACAAAAAAGAGCAAAAAGGTCATGACACCCTCGCCGCCCATGCGACCGCCCCTTCCGTGATTATTGCATAGGATTTGCTTCCTACCTCTACAATGTCCCCGCTCTGATATCCTGATGTTACCGGGCTCCAAAGGAGGTAAATTTCCCCTTTGCAGCTTGGATTCCAGCCCGGGATCCTCATTTTCCGGACGTATGCCTGCCCCTCATTTAAATAAGGCAAATTATACGCCATCACTAATGCGGAAATAAACGTAGCCGGAGCGGGACAGTCCCATGTGGAATTTATTTTTAATTGGTCGCTGGGGTATCTAACATTGGCATTTATTTTTCCGTTACTTGCTCCCAAAACATGAAAGCAGGCAAAATATTTATAGCCTATAGGTGCAGAATTATTATAACAGTTATACCATCTGCGCCAGTCTTGGCGTGAATTTAATAATTGTCTCGTAGGTATATCCGGGACACCGCTGTCCATGTAATTGTCGCCCTGATTGGCAACTGTCATTAAAGATTGAGGCTTATTATTTGATAAATTTTCATTAAATGAAAAAATACTAATAATTGTAGGAATAACGGCACGGTAGCCATTAGTTGTCCCGTAAGGCCAGATGGCTGCTCCTAATCCCGTTTGATTATTGCCTTCATCGGTAGGAAATATTATTAAATCCATTCCGTCGGATTGTCCGGATCCGTTTACAAAAGAATACCCCCGGCTGTATTCGCCATTCCAATAAATAATACTCATTGATATGGTGTTATTTACCACGCTGTATGGAATAGCATAATTTCCGAGCATAGCATTCGCATCTGCAAACCACCGGCTGCTTTTCCCTATCGCATACATTTTTACATAGTTGCCGCCCCCCATGGCAGACCAGTTGTCGGTGTATTCTTTTTCAACCTTCGGGGTCATATTCATGGCCACGACCAGATTACTCTCAAAAAATCCAAAAGATAAACAAACATTATCTTCATTTGTGCCGATAAATATTACATCAGATTGATAATGCCGATTATTAAATAAGCCGGACTGTAACCCGCTTACATAGGTATCAAATAATGGCGCCCCGGTAAATCTTTCAGACCCCACTGTGATTGTATCAAGTACGGTCAGCCCGGTATTCTGCGATAAAATCAGGGTAACTATATCCTGCAAAAGGCTATTTAATTTTGTGCTCAGTGTATCCGTCCCGGCGGTATAGCTGACTGAATATGTAACTTTCTTCTTAATTGCCATAATTTAAACCTCGTCGTATGTTCCCGCTGATTCTGTTGTCGTCGCCGTTCCGATTCCGGCCCCGGTGTCGATATCCTCCTCGATCACGCTGTCGATGTCCGCGATGCGTGCGCCTTCTGCCGTTTCTGCCAGACCGAATTCGTCATCCGTCGCCCCTTGCGGCAAATAGTGATCCTGCCAGCTGCCATCGTCTACAATGGTATTACTCACGTCCAGAGTGAGAGAGATCCGGTAAATCGTCCCCCGGTGCTGATTGGTGGATACAACCGCGGCAGAAAACTCTCCCCCCTGCATCCGGACGCACCGGTACTCCGTCGCTGAGTCCCCTGCGCTCTCCCGCAGAAGGGGCATTACGAACCAGTCCTGCCCGCTGCGGATATCCGCTTTGTACCATGTCAGCATATCCCGGTACTGCGATTCGTCGATGATGAGCTGAGCCTGGACGGTATCCGGGGCTCCCTGATTGATGAGACGCTGTCGGGTATAGCCGTCCGCCATCTGCGTTCTTATCATGTTGGGACGGTGCTGCGAGGTGTAGCCCGATTGCAGCGGAAGCGGAAGCTCCGCGGGGTAAAATTTCATGAGCCGTATCTCCTGAGCTGGTAAGTAGACTCCAGTGCGCGGGCCGCCTGCCCGCCCTTCCTGATATTGGAAATGAAAATATTAATCACGCGCTCCCCGTCTCCGGCGGTCTCGCTCTCTGCCTGCCCGGCGCGGCTCGCGTCTTCATAGAGGTTAACAGTAACATCTCCGGAAGAGGTGATAGCCCCCTGCGCGAGCGCGGCCGTCCTCCTTCTGGAGGTAACGCTTGCGGGGCCTGCCACGAGTTCCGGCCCCTTCTCCCCCACGATCCCGAGCTGCCCCGCGGGTATTTTTCCGCCCGCATCGTGCATAGAGAGCCCCCGCAGCTGCCCGATGATGCTTGTCGTAAGCGCAACCGCGTTTGCGTAGGCCGCGAGTTTTCCGACCCAGGTTGTATTGGACGTGTCTGTAATGGCCTGAGTCCATGCCAGAATGGCGTTAGCCGTGGCGGAGGCTATCGCGAAGGACTTCTGTATAGCGAAGAGAGCCTTGTAGCTCCGCGAGCTCTCGCTGAGCCCTTGCGTAAGATTGGAGAACGCATCGGAGAGGCTTGTCATCGCGCCGGAGAACTGCTCTACCTGTTCTTTATCCTTTTCCGTGAGAAATCCGTCCTTTTGCTCCCGGACTTTTGCCATCTCCTCCTCATAGGATGATATGAGGGCCTTGCGCTTTTCCTGGTATTCCGCCTCGCTGATAAGGGCGTCCTCGTGGTACTTGTCGAGTTTTTCCAGATCCTTCCGGTACTGATCCATCACCCGGGATTCTTCCGTCTGCCCGATGCTCCGCAGGAACTCCGCAGCCTCCTCCCGGAGGGATTTCATTTTCCGCTGATAGTCCCGCTCCAGAGTTTCCCGGGCGGCAAGTCTCTCCGCCTCCGTGGCTACGCTGGAGGCAGCGAACTCCCTCTCCAGCTCTTCCAGCCGCTCCGAGTGCTCTGCTCTGAGCTTTTCCGCGGAAGAGTATCCGTCCCGCTGGATCCGCAGAATACCCTCGAAATACTTCTTCCATGTATCCTCCGCGGCTTTTACGGCTTTTACGGCTCTGCCGCCCCCTCCGCCCTTCCCGCCTCCGGTTTTCCCTGCGGGAGGGAAATTGAAGCCCGCAGCGGCGCCGCCGTTTTGGCCCTGCTCCCACGAGCGATAATTAAAAACCTCTCCCGGCTTCAGATCTTTATACCCGAGATTCGCCTCTGCCAGCCTCCGGAGGTTTTCGCTGATCTCTTTGTGGTAGGTCTTTATCGTCCCGTTGAAATTTTCGGTGTCTTTTCCGATCTGGTCTGCCGTCGCGTTGAGCACGCGATTATAGGCAGTCCCGAACTCTCCGCCCCCGAGCCAGTTGCCGATGCCTTCCCCCACGGCCTGAAAGCCGCCTCTAATGGCCGTCCAGGTGTTAGTCGCCCACTTCGCGACCTCCAGAAAGCCCGCACGGGCAAAATTAAAGAACTGCGATAAGGCCTCGATCATGTTGTTTGTGCCGGTAGCCGCAGCGAGTCCGGAGCTCTCCCAGAGGTCGTTCACGGTGTCCTTTACGGCCTTTACGCTGTCCTTTGTGGCTGTAACGATACTATCCCAGCTTTCCGTGATTGTGGTAAAAAAGGCTTTTATCGGCTCGCGGTTGTCGTTAATCCAGGCAGTGATGTCGTCCAGACTTCCGGCGATGTCGCGGATCGCGTGAGTTACGAGATCCCCGAATCCGCTCTCCGCGAGCGAGCGATAAAAGTCTCCCCATGCGTTTTCGAGGTGATTAAGAGCCCCGGTAACGCCGCCCTGGAGATAGTCCAGAACCCCTTCGTTTTCTTTTCCGATAGTGTCAAAGTACGCGGAGAGCGCTGCGGTGTTCTTCTGGATTTCGGTAGTGGCTCCTTTATATGTCAGGAGCAGGGTCTCCCCGTTATCCTGCGCCGTGATTCCGAGCTGCCGGAGGCCCCGGAGATTCCCCTGTATGGTGCCGGTAAAAGCCTTGCTCACGGTCTCCAGACTTTGGCCCGTGCCGTAGGCAATTTGCGAAAAGGTTTTAAGCTGCTCCGCGGAGGGCTGCAAGCCGTTTTTCCGGAGCTCCAGGGCGGCAGCTTTCAAGGAGTCGAAAGGCTGGATCGTATCTCTCGCCGCTTGCTGTAACATCTCGAACTGAGCCCGCGCGTCCGCGACGCTGCCGGTAGACTGGATAAAGGCCGCGACGCTTTTCTCCGTCGCCTGGAGTTCTTTTGTGATAGCCCCGGAGAGAGCTCCGGCGGCGATAGCGGCGATGGCCCCTTTCCACGCGGAGCCGATAGAGGAAAAGCTCCCGGCGATGCCCTTTGCTGCGTTTTTCGTGTCGCGCCGCATCCCCTGGAGCTTTTTGCTGTACTTCGTCGTGTTGAGGTCGACGAGGTTTAATATGTTGTTAACTATGCCCATTAGCCACCTCTCCCCCGAGCATCCGGAAGACCATCCGCGGGTCTACGTCTTCCGGTTCTTCTGTCTCCGCCTCCGCGCCGGAGGCCTCCGCCTCAAAAACTGCCGCCCATAAGGCCAGCTCCCTCCCCGGCAGCTCCAGCGCTGCGGTTATGGGGATATGCAGCTCCCGGGCGACTCGGATGCAGAGCCGTATCGCCGGGAGAGTCAGGAGTTTTTTTCCGGCTCCGCGTTATTGAGATCCCAGATCGCCTTGTTGAGTCTGTTAAGAGCCTTCGCGGGTATCGCGTCCAGAAAAGCCGCGGCCTGATCCTCGCTGCCGAAAAGAGCCCTGTCGTTTTCGTCTACGACGGAAGCGTAAAGGATATAGGCAGTAATGGCCTCATCAGTCATGGTGGCGTCATTTTTGAGCCGCTTCTGGAGCTCTGCCTGATTCTTTCCGGAAAGCTCCCGGATCTTGAATTCTACGTCCTCGCCAAATTCCGGGGCGGGTACTGTCGCAGTCCGGAAGGCCGGGAGCGCTGTGGATCCTAACTTGTAAATCATCTGTTACTCCTGTTACAAAAAAGGGCCGGGGATAACTCCGCGGCCCACGAGTGTTAAGGTATCACATCGGTTTAGCCCTGACTATTATACGCTAAGAGGAAAAAGTCCACGACGGTTTCCCGTTCATTTTTCCGACGATGTCCCATTTTAAAGTCTCGGACAGACTAGGATCCTGCGGCGCGGCAGATTTCAGGGCCACCTCGAAAGTCGCGGTGGTTTCGTCCTGATACTGGAGACAAATGTCTACTACGCTCCCGTTATTTGCTGCGGCGATGAGAGTCTGCTGGACGGTATCCCCCGTGTAATGGTGGATAGTTATCGTGATCTCGTTCCCGTCCCATGCTCCGGCAAGGTAGCGTTTAGTGTCTTCTGCGATGCAGGACTGGTCGATGTCTTCGACGCTGCCGCCGATGCCGGTATACACTACAACCCCGGGGATCGTAATCCATGCGGCCTCGGGGGTCTGATTAGCGAGACGGTATCCGACCAGGGTATTTTTTCCGCTGATCGCGTCCTTCTTGGCAGTAGGTGAGAGAGTAGCAGTCATAAATCCTCCGGAGATTCTAGCTACGAGCTGATACGTGTTTCTCTCATTATAGCGGCGATCTGTGTCTCTAGCGAGCGGATAATACTCAATTTTTGAGCCGTCCAGTGCGTTTTGAAGATTCCCCGCGCTCTGAGGCCCCTGCGAGTCCCGAGATCCTGCCAGATTCCGATGTACGTTGCCGGGAGCGGTCTCTTCCGTTCCTTCCCGTTCCGCATCCTGTATGTGATATGCTGGATCCCCTTATTGCTCCATCCGTATGTCGCGTACTGGACTCCGGGGCGGTTTTTGGAGTTCTTGACCGTTATCCGGACGCTCCTGCGGCTCCGTCCCGTGTCCTTCTTGAACGCTGAGCGGGTAGCGCTCCGGAGATCCAGAACCGCGGGCCGGACAGCTTTCCGGAGGATCTCCCGCTGCTTCTGCGCGGAGGTCTTCCTGTCGAACTGCTCCATGTGAGCAAGGAACTCGTCGAAAAGTTTCTCCAGCTCCCGCTCATTATCCCCGATATGTATATCACGCATAGTCGCTCAGTCCGGCGGTTATCGTAACCTGCGCGATCTTATAGTCCGGAGAGTCGTCTGTCTCATATACGACGCGCTGGAGCATCGCGTGCCGGACTTTCCCGGAGGTCGCATCGTCTACATCTGCCAGCTTGTCTACGAGCGCGTCCAGGTCTTCCGTAGTTTTCGCGACGAGCTGAGCGGTAAGGGTGATGCTGCGGTGATACGTCGTATCGAGCTCTCTGTCCGTGTATGCGATCTCAAATTCGGTGATGATGATAGCGGACTCGATCTCCCCCGCGTCCATCGTATCGAATGCGATTTTCTCTGCTCCCGTAAGGGCGAGGATATTCAGGATATCCTGCCGGATAGTCTGTACCGGTGTCATGTTGTAGCCTCCTGGATGATGCTGTTATCAAGTTCTGCCCCGAGTATCATGTACCCGGTAGCCTTATCTGCCTCCGCGCTGATGACGCGGTAGCGGTTCCCGCCCCACGAGAGGCACCACCCGGGCTTAACCCCGGCGAGGTATCTCATGAGCACGGTATAGGTATCCTGCTCCAGCTCTACCTGCATCCGCAGCTGCTCCCGGAGCGTAATCTGCCGGATATTTGCCCACCGGTAGCCCGCGCTCGTGTAGGTTTTGATATGACTCCCCGCCCCGTCGATCTCTGCGGAGGGCCGCAGGAGCTCGATTTTGCGGTTAAGCTGTCCCGCGTATATCCTAATCTGCATCGGACTCCCCTCCCCCGTAGCAGATAAACGCGTCTAATAAATGCGAAAAGTAAGTGGTAAAGCCCTTCTCTTGCTGATTCTCCCTGTTCCGGTAAAAGTCCCCCGTCGTTACGAGAAGGAACTGCGCCAGCTGCGGCGGGATTTTGCTCGAGTCAGTGGTGACGGGGTTATCCGCCGTGTCCGCGGAGTATATAGGGCGGTGCATGATTGTCTCCGCCATCGCCTGCGCTGCTTCGATATACTGCGAGATCAGCGCGTCCTCGTCCGTCCCGTCTATGCGAAGGTGTGCCTTAACGTCTGCGAGTGTTACATATAACATAAGGTTCCCCTTTTGTGATTGTTTCACGTGGAACAAAAAAGGGGGCATTCCTGCCCCCTCCTCTCCTCTGGAAATCAGCCCCCGGACTATGCGACGTCCGCGAAATTACCGTAGGCCAGACACTTGGGCTGCACTACGGCGAAGTCCAAACGACGCTCCACGCGCAGGGTGTAGAGGTTTTTAATGAAGTCATCCTCAGTCCGGGCAATTTCCACGCCGAGACCGGTGCGCTCTACTACCTTTGCGCCCTGATAGAAGTCGCCCATATGGAATTTGCCCTGAGTTACGGAACCGGACTGAACAACCGGAATACCCCAGATCCGCTGTCCCGGAACGTCCAGGATCCCCGGGATCAGGTAGTCCTTATTGGCGTTCTTCGCGCCCACGATCTTTACCCAGTCCATAGGGTTAATTAAAAGGGTCAGGTTCCGAATATTGGCGGCCCGCATAGCGGAGGATACCTTCAGAACAAGGTCGATGCAGGTATCTCCGGAAACAAGTCTGGCGGGGGTGATATAGTCGAAGTAGTTTCCGGACTGATTAAGGCCCTTAAGCTGTCCTGAGCCGTTGCCGGTAACGATCTCGCCGTCGATCTTCCGGTTCAGCTCATAGCGCAGGTCTTCGTCGATAAAGGATACGAGGTTAGCGTTATCCTGCATCATCTGCTCAGTCATCTTAGTCCAGACGGCCATAGTGGATACCGCGCCGTTGACGATGCTGCCGCCGTAGTTAGCCTCCGGCTTTGCAGAGCCCTCCGCAGTAATGGCGGGGCCGGTAGCGGTCTCGGTGGTCTTGTAGCCGTATTTGATGTACTGATACGCTCCGCTGTTAATCTGGATATGACCAAACAGGCTCTCAATATTTAACTCCTGCCGGGGGTCAGTGACCAGTCCTAACTGAGCCGGGGCGGCGAGAGTAGTGCGGGAAACGCTGTTGGAGGCCTGAGTAGTTGCCGGAGCTGCGGTCTTGTCGAGCTGGATGCGGAACTTTGCCTCCCCGTGAGCGGCGGCGGCCTTAAAAGCCTCAAATCCGGAGTCCGCTATAAAACGCTCCCCGAAAGTCTTGTGAGCGGTTTCCTGCGGGATACCGGCGGCGGCGGCCTGCTGGAGCGCAGCAAGCTCCTTGCGCATAGCGTCCTGATTCTTAATGAGTCCGGAGATATCTGCGGCGGCCTTCTCTGCGGCGGTTTCCATGCCCGCGATTTTAGCCCCCACGTCTGCGACGCCTTTAATAACGTCATCGAGAGTCTTCTCTTCCATAGTTAGTTCCTTGCGATTGTGGATAATGCCTGAGCGAGTTCTGACAGTTTGCGGCTCCGCTCTGCCTCTATCGCTGCGGCGTCCCGCCGCGCTTTTTCGGCCTCGTAGTCGTTCTGGATAACCCTTTTCATGGCGCTGATGTACGCCTTCGCGTCTGATATCGGGATACCTGCGTCTCGCAGATAGGCCTCCATGTCGCGAACACTTGCGATCCCGTCGAGGTCGTCCCCGGCGGACTTATAGCTGATTATACGGGCGGAATTATCCGCGGGAAAGGTGCAAAGTGAAATTTCCCGCATTTTCCGCACATTTTTTATGTGCCTGATATCCGCGTCATCATAGTAAAAATCCTCAGACGCGAGCCGGATTGATACGCTGAGCCCGTCGATGCTGCCGATTTTGATTGCTTCGTAGAGATCGCGGCCTTGCTGGAGCTCCAGATTAAGAGCCCCCTCTACCCAGAGTCCGGCCTCGTCCGTCTTCCAGCTTTTCCAGATTCCCACGGGGATATCCCAGGCTCCATGATTAAAAAACATCTTCGGCAGAGGCCCGTCCCGCACGACGTTATCATAGGCCCCCGGCTCTATGGTGTCCTGATATGAGTCGATGCCGTTAAACTTGCTCGCGTATCCTGCGATATATCCCGGCTCGCGAGTAGGGTCTAGCCGGAGTTCGGTCTTTTGATTGAGAAAATACATAAGCGGGTCTCCTTATTGTTTAACCGGATTCTCCGGGATTGGTGTCTGCGGAGTCTGAGTCGGATCAGCTGCTCCAAGCTGCGAAACCGGGAAGAGGTTGTTCTGCGCTGTCAGCTCGTCCGCTCCGTCGATGCGGCTCAGTCCGTCATCGCGGCGGAGCTCGTTCCGGGTTCTGAGGCCGTTCTGGACGTAAGAGGTCTGCATCTGGATCCGAGTCTGATCGCTCATCCGCTTTAGTACGCTTGTCCGGAATTTTACCCGGAGCCCCGGTTCTGTGATGATTTTTTGCTGCATTACCTGCTCGAGGCCTATGCAGAGGGGCAGTATCGTCGTCTCGTAGAAATAATTCGACGTTTCCACGAGGTCTTTTGCCTCTCCGGTCAGAAGCCCCTCCGGGATCCCGAACCAGCGAGCGAACTCCCGCACGATAAATTCCCTTGTCTGGAGCAGCTGCGTCTCCGCGGGGGAGAGAGCCGTAGCCTGAAATTTGAACCCCTGCGGCAGCAAGGGGATCCCGAGCGGAGCCTGCTTCATAGCTTTGAAGCTCTCGAGAAATTCCTTTTGCTGTTTGTCTGACAGTATCGGAGCCTCAGAACTCAAAATGCCGTTGAGCTTGCCCTTGTTGCGGAAGAGGTCAGCGCTTGCAGCCTGAGCCTTTGCTGCCTCGTCCAGCGTGCTCCTTGCGAAATCGATCAGAGAAAACCCGATAAGCCCGTTTCCGAGTCCTTTCCAATGCATTATGTCCGCAGACTCGTAGCGGATAACCCGGCTATCCTCAGTGAAATATTCGAACCATACCAGCCCGCCGCCCTCATTGTGGACTTTTATCTGATGCGGGGCGAGGGGAGTCAGCGCTGCGATATAGTCCGCTCCGCGGGCGCGGTCGATCCGGATGTAGGCATTACCGTATATCAGGTAGTTTGTCGTTAATAATCCGATAAAATCCGCCGGGGTCATATTGGCGTTAGGGCTCTCGCTGAGCAGGTGATAGAGCTGCCCGCTGCGGATGACCTCCGTATTGCCGTCCTTATCAGTCTCCCGCAGAAGCTCGATAGGAAGACAGCTCATAGCCCGGACGATTTTTTGAGTGCACTCCCAGATCGCGGGGATCTGGAGGGCATTGGAGACGGTGGATTCTGTCTCCGCGGGGGCTATCGGCACGAGAGGGGCGGATCGCTGCTCCCCCGTGTAGTTTCCGAGTAGGCCTTTTATAAAATTCCACATTACTCTTCTCCCCTCTAGTCTAGCGTGAACTCTGACCAGTCAATAGCGCCGCCGCTCTGCGGAGGCTCCGCGTATTCGTTCTCGACGTCTAGCTGGATCGCCTGATTTAATGCCATTATCAGCGCCACTACGCCGTCGATCTTATCCGCGGGTTTTTCTTTCCGCGGGTATATGTTTTCCTTTGCGTCCTGATGACAGACAACATTCGAGAACATCCAGTGCATGACCGGATTTCGGTCAAAATGGATCCGCCCCTCGTATATGAGCGCCTGGAGCTGCTTCATGGGCTCGCTCATGTTTTTGAGAGTCTGCGGCAGCTCTACCATCTCGATCCCCTCCGCGAGTAAGTTCTGACTCATCTGCGTTGCCTGCATAGGGTCATACGCCACGGCCAGAGTCTCGTAGTTTTTCGCGGTTTCCCGGATCTTCTCCTGTATCTCAGACAGGTTTGTCACCGCCCCGTCCGTTACCGTGATATATCCGTCCGCCGTCCATCCGGAATACTCCGGATTATCGGAACTCTGAACCGCCTCCGACGGCAGAAAAAAGTCCTGGAACACATAGTATTCTATAATGCCGCGAGTATTTTTTCGCCAAAAAATTCTCACTACGGCGGCAATGTCAAGTTTTGACGCAAGATCCAGCCCGAAAATGCAGTAATGCCCGCTAAAATCCTTCTCTGAGAGCTCCGGAGAGACGCAGCTCCGGAACTTCTCCATGTCTAGCCACTGCGAGTCGGAATTTACCCAGACGTCCAGGTGCTTCGTCAAAAAATTTTTTCGCGCGCTGGTCGTTACGAGGGCCTTTTTGCGATTGCTGAGTATCGTCGTTTCGTCGCAGCTCACGCCCCAGTTTGGATTCGCTTTTTTGAGGGCCGCGATGCTCTTCCAGTCGTCTCCGGAGTCTATCGTGAAAATTATTCCAAAAAAATTTTCATCGTATACGCTGCGGTCGAGTATATGCCCGACGTACCTGCGGTCTTCCATGCAGATACCGAAAAGAATAAAGCCCGCCGTTGTGATTTCAAAAATTAGAGGCTGAGCCCTTTTCCCGATTGAGGTTTCTACCACGTCGTGAACGCCCCGCGTTTTGTGCGCGTGAAGCTCGTCGATCACCGCGAAATGCGTATTAAGGCCGTCCAGCGTATCCTCGTCCGCGGATTTCGGAAGGAATTTGCTATTCGTGCCGATAATGACCAGACTGTGATTAAACGTTTTGAGGTCGTAGGCTTCCCGGAGGTCAGCATTTCCGCGGGCCATAGCCAGAGCGTCGTCAAAAACGATCCGCGCCTGATCCCGAGTTGTCGCGAAGCTGTAAACATCCGCCCCGCTTTCCCCGTCCGCGCAGAGCATATACAGGGCCAGCGCAGAGCAGAGCGTGCTTTTTCCGTTTCCCCGTGGGACTTCCGTATATGACTTCCTAAACCTCCGGCGGCCCTCCCATTTTCCGCTGCGGTACTTCCAGCCGAAAAGCACCGTAACGATAAAGCATTGCCAGTCCTCCAGGTGGATATTTTCCCCCGCTTTTGGCCCTTTGACGTGCTTTAGTCTCTCAGTAAAAGCGCAGGGGCGGTTCGCCGCTTTCCGGTCAAAAACAAACGGGAAATCTTTCGCTTTTTTCTCGCTCCGCTCCAGATCCCGCAGCTGCCGCTCGCAGGCCTGCCGGACAAAAATGCACGCGGGCCGCTTTCCGGAGAGCACTTCCCGGATATACCGGTTAGCTTTTCCGACGTAATCCAGCGCGGCCATCAGTCAAGATCCGCAAAAGCGTTTTTCTTTTCCGGCCCTTCTTTCGCAAAAGACGCTACACGGCTCCGCGAAGCCGGGGTGAACCCGAGCTCCGTCTCCAGAGCCTTTAACGCGCTCGCCGTTTTGGTCAGGTGATGCAGGATTTTTGAGACCTCCGGCCCGTCCTCCGTCTGGACGATAGTCCCCTCCCGCTTTATCTGCTCAGACAGTTTTATAAACTGGTCAAACAGGACTACCCACTGAACGAAGACGGAATAATCCACCGTGGAGACAAGTCCCGGCGGCACCTGAGCGAGCGAAAACGTCCAGAACTCCTTCGCCGTGTCTGTCAGGTACTCCGGAGCGGGAGCTCCCCGGAGGTCATTCTGCGGCAGGGGCTCGTTTTGCGGTGTCCGGCACTTTTGCAGAGTCCCCTGGAGGCGTTTTACCGCGGTAGGTTTTCTAGGTCTCGCCATTAGTCGTGCTCCGTCTAGTTTTTTGCTTTTTGGGCTCCAAAGGCCGGATCTGCTAGTTTTGCACGCATATAAATA